>NZ_FQYX01000067.1 GCF_900141935.1 Arenibacter nanhaiticus
AAGTTTCATTATCGAACCGCCGTATACGAGACCCGTACGTACGGTGGTGTGAGGGGTGCACTCCGTCATTAGATGGCGGAGCCACCCACTCGATTAGGTTTTCGTGCTTTATCTTCGCAGTCTACCCGTGTGTTGGGGCAGCCATACTCTTTGACAAGTTTTGGTTTGTGTGTTTGCCTTTTTGTGCGACTTGGCAACGTGTATGGTTGCGAAGGGCTGGCTATTTTCTACTCTGCTTTCTATAATTTTCAACTGCTTTATCATAATTCGTCTTCTTGTCCTTTTCATTCCATTCAGACCAAAAATCAATTGTACCACTTAAAGGTCTATTCTCCTTTTTAGGTTTGTCAAGCATTATTCTTGAAGGAAGCAACACAGCATCTCCAAGGATTATTGTTTCTCCTACATCTAGCGTAGGTAAAATATCTGCAAATACAGTAAGATTATCAGTCATAAATGATTTAACTGTATTTTGGTCTTGTTTATTTGACAATCTCAATGACATGATGTTATTGCACTGACTCAATATTGTTTCGCTCACATCGGAAGGTCGTTGACTAACAACAACTAAACTAACACCATATTTCCTTCCTTCTTTCGCAATCTTTTCAAAATTCTCAAGAGCTCTTCTTTCATTCGGATTATTCTCTCCTCTCTTAGGTAAATAAAGATGTGCTTCATCACAAACAAGAGCTAAAGGATGCCTTTCATCCTGTTCTGTCCAGAATTGAATATTATATAGAACTCTAGCAACTAAACCAATAATAATTGGTAATACATCTGATGGTACTTCTGAGAAGTCTATAACTTTGATTCCTTTCTCGGAACCATTAAACTCAACTAGTTGCTTTACGATTTTAGAGAAAGCTTCATATTTATCTAAAGCGGTCGGGTGTTGAAATAAAAATCCATACCTCTTATCAGTAGTTTTTAATTCAAGTCTAGTAATTAGCCTACTAAATTTGCCAAAATAAGGACCTTGTTTCGAAGATGTCTTTCCCTGTACCATCTCTGAATTAAGCCTTGTAATCTCCTCAATAACTGCATTCAAATTATATGGAACAGGACTATCAATGGTAAAGGAGCTTAATACATCCTTTTTATCATTTTCTGTTAGATGTTTGATTTTTTCTTCTCCGACTAATTTTTGAAATATAGTTACTTGATTGTGTGCTGTAAACTCAGACCTATCTATGAACATTGCCTGCATTTCTTCTGAGTTTAACAACCAATAAGGTAAAAACAATACATTATCATCGTCTTTTTCCAAGTCATCGGGTCCAGCTATTCTTAATTGCTTCGCGAATGAAAGAGGTTTGTATTCTCCATGTAAATCAAATACAATAAGTTTAGTTGAAGGTAATTCTGAGGCTTTTTCTAAAACAGATGCCACAGTCCATGACTTACCAGAACCAGTACTCCCAAGTATAGCAGCATGACGCTGAAAAAACTTATCGCCATTTAATTGAGCACGTGCCTTCTCACTTAATGAATATTTACCTAAATCAAGAGAAACATCTGATTTAGATTTTGCCGAAAGTAAGCCCATAAAATTCTCCAAGTTTTCACTTTCAATAGAAAAAGATTCGGCATCTATATCTGGTATTTCTTGAATAGAACGTGAAAAGTAATTTGTTTCTGTCCCTTTCTTTCCTTTAAATGTCGCAACAATCGCAATCGTCACAATATTTGAAACTCTTTCTAGAATTGAATCTGCACTTACAGGACTTGCTTCTTCATCCTCATTTGGTTGTACTATTGTTTTTAATTGCTCTGTTGATGGATTTTTTATAACTCTTTCAACAATTGCAATTGCCCATTCTTCAACTGCCGATGAGATTTTTACCGCGACCAACCGACCGACTCTAGCAAGCTTAAGCTCTTTTGGTTTAACATCTAAACTCAATTTAGTTGTGTCAACATAAACTACTTTTCCTACGTAATCTGTTTCTGTATTAAAATCAAAAAGGTTCGCCATTATCTATAATATTTCATTCGCAAATTCGTCAATTTGCCAAATCGGTTTGTTATGTTCTAGTTCTTTTCCTTTGTAGCTAATTAATGCGCCTCCTTTATAATTATCACTAATTGCAATTATTTCAGGATTTTCACTTAAAATTGATTTTGCATTTCCTATTAAATCTTTAGTTACAATTATAGCTCTGCGGCTTACCTGATTAATGTTTTGACATATTTTTTTATCAATGTCAATATCATTAAATCCATAACCTACAAATAGATATGTTTGAGCCTTATCAATTGCATTATCCATTTCGCGATAGAAGTGCCTATTCTCAACAATTCTTTTATGTTTTGTTTCTCCAGGTGTTATTATAAACCGTTCATAATCTTTGATGTTCTCAAAATAAGATAGGCTGTCATTCCGATAGACATTATCACTCTTCACAAAATAGTTTAAAGAGCCATGTACTTTATGTAATCTAATATGTGGATATACTTTAGGATAAATCTTTCCCGTTTTACTATTATTTTCCAATCGATTGAATAATTGCTCTGATTGTGCCCAATCGAATTTCTTTTGTACTCCACCATAAAACCCATCGTTATAGTCTAAATCACAATGCGACAAAGCATTCTCAATTATCAAATCGTAGTTTGGTGTAATGATGTCAATTATTGGATTTGTATAGGATAGTGCATTTTTGAGCCGTTCAAAAAGAGCAATAATTGGAATCTCGCCAATCGATATCTTTGAGATGTTTTGATAATTTACTTTCGCAACATGTTTTCCTGTTTCTACAATTATACTTTCAAGTAAAAAGCCTGACTTCACAACATTTAGAGAGTTTTCAAAATCAATTTTCCTATTTAAGTTATCTAACACCAACTTCCATTCGGATTCAGCTTGATTATCGCCTATAATAACAGAAGGGATAACTGATTTTAAATGAGATTCCAAAGCTCCCATACCAAAAGCAAAGTCAACAGAAATTGAACTTCCTGTTCCGATAATCAAAGCTAGTTGCTTTCGAAGTATTTCTTGTATTTCTTGATATATTTCGTCTAAATCCATTCTATCTTATTCTGTGTGTGCGTTGGCAAAAATTTGGCTCTTTTACAAGCTGAAGAATCAGCAAGTGTGTTGGAGCTTGTAAATGTGTCAAATGCGCGTTGGCTGTGTCGCTTTTTACATGAAACCTAACGTTGGCTATATGATTAGTGGCCCTTTTCAGGCTAATTTGATTTGGGCCATTAATTATATAGTGTGTGTGTGCCCAGCATGGGCATCTTTTATCTACTGCAAAGTAGATAATTAATCTAGAGGGTGCAAGTCCCTTATGGGCAGGGGTAACGCCTTGA
>NZ_FQYX01000011.1 GCF_900141935.1 Arenibacter nanhaiticus
CGCTTAATGTGGAGAAAGACTGATTTTCCTCGTAATGGGAAATCCTGGACGACGATCTCCTTATGAAAGCCATGACCTATTAAAATGCGATGTTTTTCCTCTTTAGGGGTATCCTTCTTTTCTTCAAAATATAAATGAAGGGTACCATCTTCTGTTTTATGGGAGACAAGATTAAAGTGGGTTATTAATAGTTCAGGCAGTATAAGCTTTAATAGGTCGATAGATAATTCCAATGCTGTTCGTTTTTCTGCAAATATCGAACTCCTATTTCAATTCACACACAACTTTTGTGCTTGATCCGGTAAAAGCTATAATGGTCTGGTAAGACAATCCATGAGCCGTAAGGGGAATTGTTAGGACAATGCCGTGGCAGAGTCCTTTTTTTAAATCCTTAAAGGTAGAGGGGGGTTATAGGCACAGTTATAAATTAAGATCAGAGGCCGAACTGTCTATCTATCAATGGATAGAGACATGGTACAATAATAAAAGAAGACATTCCTTTTTAGGGAATAGAACAATTAAAGAATTTGAAATAGATATGTATAACCTAGAATTAGCAGCTTAGTCATTCAACTAATTGTCCAGTTTTTTGTTGCAAGTCCAGAAGAAGCCTATAACGGGTTTAAGGACGAGTTTACGGATTATTCCAAATACAAAGGGAATTGGCTTTCTTTATGAATTGCAATTGGGTATATGGAGCCATAAAGGTGGTAATTAAGTATATGAACATAGATTAATATAACTAATGAACAAGAGTAAAATTTACTCTCACAGCGTAAACAAGGGTAATTTTTAACTATATTTACCCTCGTTAATCTAACATGAGTAATTGTTACCCTTGTACAATATGACAGAATTTAATAAAAATACACCATACAATAGTCTACCTTTGTTGCCACCAAAAGTAACCTTAGAAACTACTAAGGTGTTACGTAAGACCATCGATGCTAGTAGGGCATTAGCTCAACTCAAGGGTATGCTAACCAATTTACCGAACCCAACCCTATTTTTAGACACCATACATTTACAAGAAGCAAAAGCAAGTTCCGAAATAGAGAATATTATTACTACTAACGATGATCTGTATAAATCTATAGTTTCAGATAAGAAGTTTGAAAAACCTGCAACAAAAGAGGTGATAAGCTATAAAGAAGCACTTTGGAATGGCCTTCGAGACATAGAAAAACGACCTTTTATAAGTACCAATTTGTGTATTCAAATTGTTCAAAGTATAAAAAAAAATACCGCAGGTATTAGGACAACACCAGGAACAGCATTAAAAAATGCTACTGGAGAAACTATCTACACACCCCCTGAAGGTGAAAATGTGATAAGAGAAAAATTAGCAAATCTAGAAACCTTTATGAATGGTGATGATGAAATAGATCCATTAATTAAAATGGCTTTAATGCATTATCAATTCGAAGCAATTCACCCCTTTATTGATGGAAATGGTAGAACAGGACGTATTTTATTGTTACTCTACCTAAAGCTTGAGAAATTGCTGGATACCCCGGCTATATATTTAAGCGAGTATATTATAAAAAATAAAGCTGATTATTACAATAAACTACGAGAGGTTACCGAGAATAATGCATGGGAATCGTGGATATTATATATGCTTGAAATGGTAGAATATACCGCTAAAAAGGGATTACAGCGTTTAAAGGATGTAACCGATTTAATGCAATTAATGAGCACAGAAATAAAGGAAGCCTTGCCAAATGTTTATACAAAAGAGCTTGTAGAGATATTATTTAGGTTGCCATATACAAAAAGACAATATTTAATTGACGCTCAATTGGGAACACCCAAAACGGTTGGTAACTATTTAATAGCCTTAGAGGAAGCTGGGTTTTTAAGATCAGAAAAAGTTGGTAAAGAAAAATTATATCTCAACCATAGGTTAATGGCTGTATTGGAGACCTCCTAATGGTCTAATATCCGCAACGTGCAATATTTTTAAATGATACGGTTCTAATAGGATGAAGCTAATACTAGAAATTTTATTTCGTTATGTTTGACGTTATTTGACAATGATATGACAGTTCTTTGTTGAGAAAATGTAATTATAAAATGGATATAATTGCAATCATTTTAACGCCTGTATGGCCAGCAAACTAGGCTTAACTGTCGGAACCGCTAAAAAAACTCCGCAGGATAAACGAGTAGTTAAGTTATGGTAAGATTTTGGGTGGGGTGGAAAACCAAATTATTAATCGCCTTGAAAACCGAGTCGCATTTCCAATAATGGTCTAAGACTCTCTTCAATAGTAATGTCGGCCAAATTCGCCATAATCTTTGCCATTTGACTTGTATTGATATCCATCGTATTTTTTGCTAGAAGATTGGAGAGCCTATCGTGGAGCTTCTGGTTCCTGATCGCTATTTTTTTCATTTCACGACCCATCACACGGGCGGCGATTAGATTAAGTCCAAAATCATCGTAGCCAAATAGGTCTGAATGATGCTCATAAATCTGGTCGGTGTACATGTTAAAAAAGTGGGATAGGATACTAAGGATATCCTTTAGGTCATCTCTTCTGATTTCAGGACGGTCTTCCCATGCAATGAGCTTTAGGATAATTATTCCAGGCAAAGAGCAGAACTTAAATCGATGTTCCCCTTCCAATTCTACTTCGGGCAGTCCGCTATCATAGATTTCCTTGAAGCCGGGCATATTCAAACTGGTTAGTCCTGTGCCTTCAAAATTCACCTTTACATTTTTATCTACAATGCTTCCGAAAGGAAGTAGGTCAATCTGCATTCTTCCCTGCCACAGCAGTACGAAATCATTCTCTTTTGAAGGCTGAAAGTGTTCTATTTCAACAAGATATTGTTTTAGGTTTTCAAAAACTCCCTTGTCTTCTATGAAGATCGCAAAATCGATATCCCTAGTTATCCTACTAGGTGGAATTTGGTGGATGGCCGTCATCCATAGATCACGGGCGACTGCACCTACTAGATAAAAATCGACTTGATGTTTTTGAAAAGCGCGCTCCAAGGCAGCCAGCATCTCAGAGAAATCCGGACGTTGGTGGAGTTGTTTAAAATTTATTCTGTAGGTACTCATTATATATTTTTTGAGCGGTTTCGGTACATCTTCTATCTCCTTGCATCATTAGATCGGCGTAAGCGAGCAACGGATGAACGGCGTTGGTACCTTCAATATCGACTTTCCAGAATTTTTCATAGATCTTGATATTGCCGCCTTCATCGGGAACAAGTCTATAATTCTTCATTAGTTCGTTTCTTGGTTCAGTGGTGTAGAGTGTCAATTCCTCAGGACGTAAGTAGTTGGTATAAATATCCCCAGCGGGTTCGCCTCCCCAGAACGTTTGACCCTGTTTTAATTTAAGGTCCTTCCAATTAAAAAAAGTATCATTATCAACAAATCGAAATGTTCCAATGGCCAGATTTGGTTTTAACTTTTTTTCATAGGCCATAATCCATTTTTCGAGCAACTTTTTTTTGTTCTCCATTATATACGTATCCTTCGTAAGTGGAAGCAGAAACCCTTCATCCTTTAGGCCGTTAAAGATGTTTGTGATGTTGCCGATTCCTGTATCCGTTCGTTCCGCTATTTCACGATAGGTGTTGTTGACCCAAGTATCGTCCAATAAGAATTGGTAAACAACCTTTAGGCCAGTTTTGGTAAATGCCCTGTTGGTAATTTTTTGTTTTATTGTGATCGGTTCGTTGGCATCCAGCCAAAGAAAGGTTTCTTTTTGGTTTAGGTAAATATTACCGTTAGCCTCAAGATAGGCGATGTTCCTGTTACGGAGCTCTTGTTTTATTTTGGGGAATATGCTTTGTGCAACAATCATAAAAGGATAATATTCCTTGGCGAATGCCTCTAATTTGGGCAGATGGATATTTCTCAGCTCTTTTTTAATTTCTATATTAAGCTTGATAGTGCGGTCGCTCAGTGTTAGGGCTATCGTACCATCTAAGACTTTATCTGGGGCGTTATCAAGCCATTTGGCTTCGATTTCACCTGTTTTCTTAAGGTTGGCCAATGCGTATTGCACAATTCCTTGATTGTTCATTGTTCATTTAATTCTTACGTTCACGATAACGTGAACATGTATAAATAATGAACAAAGGTACTCAATTATTTTAAAATGAAAGAACATAGTTAAAATATTAGCTGGATATCCTATTTAAACGCAATCTATAGTACTGCTTCAATGGACTAAAGACCGATTACCATATCCAGAGCGTCGTCCAAGTCTTTATTGATGAAATTCTGCTGTTATTCAATGATGGTTTTAATATCGGAAAGATTATGGAGCTTCTGAAGTACCTGTGGCGGAATTCAGTCCCTGGAGATATTGCCAAACGAATGACGGGCAAGGTTCATAGTGAGTTTTTTGGTAATATTAGTTCTAAGGGCAATTTGTCGCAAGTTTCTATTGAGGTTAATACGGGTTACAAAGATATTCTACGATGGATGATCACGATTAGGCATCCATTAATAGGTTTACAATAATTCAACGGACATAGCTATATTTGTTAAGAAAGATAGTTGTTGTTAAATGGATGAGTTTATTAACAAAATACCCAGTATAATATTTGGCCGGGGCCAAGAGTACTTCGAAAATGACCATGTTTTAAAATTATATGAGAAAAGTAAGGGGATTTGGTGTGCCGAGGTTTCAGGTAACTACGGAAATTATGATGTAGAAATTGAAGCTGATGGTGTAGGTAGTGTTCGTAGTTACTATTGTGATTGCCCTTATGACGGTGTCATTTGTAAACATGTTGCCGCAGTTGCCATCGCAATAATAGAAACACAAACCATCACCGATATAGAGCATCAACGACCAGATCCACAAATTAATTGGGAACACTTAATAGAAACTACCAATGCGGATGAATTAAGGAGCTTTTTGCGTGACTATGGAAGTCAAAATGAAGCTTTCAGACGGCACCTCGTTTCAACCTTTTCAAAGCCTGAAACTATAGACCATCGCGAAACTATTGGGTACTACCAAAACCAGGTCAATGGGATTTTTGAGGATTATGAATATGGGGGGTATATTGATTATCGCCATAGTCACAAGGCCATGCGGGATGTCGATCATTATCTTACCCTAGCCGAGGATTATTATGGGAAAGGAAATTTTAACGAAGCATTTTCTATTGTAGCTGCCATCGCCATGGAAGGTGTCAAAGCCATTCAATACATGGACGATTCCTTGGGTCAATGCGGCGTTGCCATAGCGGAATCTTTTGAAATGATTGGAAATATCCTGAATACAACCGATTCAAAAACCTTACAGGATCATATTTTTGAATGGCTACATAAACAAGTACAGAACTCAGATTATAAGGATTACGGTCTAGAAGATCATTTAGAAGCGCTATTTTTTGAAACTGCCATAGTATTGAACCTACAGGATAAGGCCCATCAGTTTCTTGATCTTAAAATCAACGAACTGAACAATTCGGAAGGTTGGAGTAAAAAGTATTATTTACAGGAATATTTATTGCAAAAGATAAACCTCTTGCAATCCGAAGGAGAAACCAAAGAAGCTGATGCTATAATTGACGAGTATTTAAATTATAGTAAATTCCGCCAAATCCGTGTAGATAATGCTCTGGCTGAGAATGATTATAATCAGGCCAAAGAGTTAATTCTTAAAGGTGTTGAAATTGCAGGTCAAGAAAATGAGTCGGGTACGATTCATGATTGGAAAGTGCAATTGCTTGAAGTGTATAAATACCAGGGAGATGATATCCAATATCGTAACCTTGCTAGAGAACTGTTTATAGAGAACACCTCAGAGATAGCGTATTACAGATGCTTTAAGCAGACTTTCCCCTATGGCGGCTGGAAATTTGAACGAAATCGCTTGATTACAGAGTTGAAAAACCGCCAACAGCGCTATTATCAGGGGATACCACCGAACGATATGGCCCAAATTTTAATAGAGGAACAAATGACCATCGAGCTGCTCCAACTTGTCGGGGATTCAAACAATATTTACATGATCATGGAATATACCCATCTACTAGAACCTGAATTTTCGGTAGAATTATTGGGCTGTTATAAATCAGCCATCGAAATTGAAGCAAAAAAAACCGGTAGGAACGAATATAAAGCGCTAGTACGATATTTAGATAAGATGGCAGGTGTTAAGGGTGGAGTGTTATCTGCCAAAGAGTTGAAAGAATCGTTACTTCAACAATACAAGAACAGACCCGCTATGAGAGAAGAATTTCAAAAACTTCAATGGGATTAGCAATATATGCCTTCTAATTATTGGGCAAGCTTCACCGATTTATGAAAAACCCAAACGTATGGAACTCTTACTTCAAGCCCCTATAACCAAATCCAGAGCCTCGTCCAAGTCTTTGTTGATGAAATTCTGCTGATATTCTATGGTAGTCTTAATATCGGAATGATTGTAGAGCTTCTGTAGTACCTGTAGCGGAATTCGGTCCCCTGAGATATTATTACTTTAAATTACAGCAATAATACGGAACAGTTATTTATTAATAGTTGTTTCAATATTATACTATTGGTAGGTAGATAATAAATTCTTTAGAAGGAAAATACAACAATTTGACGATGCCTGAGGCGAGGGATAGAGAATATGCTCATCTGTGTTTTTTGAATCCCTGCTCTTGGAACAAAACGAACCGATATCCTTCTTCCTTCAAAAGAATACTTCTTGCTTTTTTGACCATTCCTAATGTCATAGCTATGGTTCCTAGTTCCATCTACTCTTCCACTGTGCTTAATTACAAATTGTATTTAATTCTTGATAATCGGAAATTGATACGGTTGGAATTTCCTGGCTACTTAGTATTTTAATACAGGATAGATCTGGATTTCTATCCACCCTCAAATCTATTAATTCGTGATTGTTGCTTACGTCGAGACTAGTAAGAAGATTGCTAGAACTATATAGATGTGTTAAACTAGTATTTTTTTCAAGATTAATACTTTGAAGCTTATTGCTAGAAATCAGTAAGGTCTCTAACAATGTATTAGCGCTAAAATCTACTGTGGTAAGTTGATTATGTATTAATAGCACGTTTTTTAGGTTTAAAGCATCATCAGTGTTAATATATTTTAATAGGTTATGACTAACGAGTAACTCTTCAATAGATTCATTGTTAATGCTAATTTCTTCAAAGTTATTAAAGGATAGATTTACCTTTTTCAAATTTTTCGATGTTGATAGCCCTTTAATTGAACTAAGTTCATTTGCTTGGACTTCCAATACTATCAGATTAGGGTTGTTGCTAATATCAATAACGGTTAGGTGATTTCCATTAAGAAATAAAGTATCTAACGTAGTGTTAAAGCTTAAATCAATATCTTTAATTTGTTGTCCTTCGGCAGACAAAAATGTTATGTTTACAAATCCCTCGATTCCTGTCAAATCACGTATTTCACCAAGATTGGCAGCAAGGTTTAAATTCAATTTGCTTACTGCCTCAGCATCTGACTTCAAGATTTGTTGGTTTACGATACCATCTGAATCTATGCCTTGTTCAATTAATTTTGTTTCAAAATGTATATCTGGAATTCTAAGATAATTATCATTTATCGGATTTTTGGTTTCATCGTTATTTGAACATGATACAATGTGATATAATGTTACAGCAAACATTAGGTAGGTACTTTTATTTCTGAAAAAGGAAAATTTCATAGAAGATTCTTTAGTTAAGATTAGTTCTTAACTGTTATTTTTAGACACTTTGTTTAACAAAATATTCAGCCCTGGTCTATGGACTAGCCGGATACTTCTTATATAATTAAGCACTATTTCTCTCATGCTTCAAAAAACTTAACAATTAAGTTCCTAATATAATTTGTAAATTTCGCACATTATTTAAATCGACGCATAAAATAAAAAAAAACCGGAATTCTATGAAATTTGGCGAATTTTTCAATAAGGAATAGGACAATGACTAATAATGAGGATAATTTAAAAGAGTTACTCGTATTAAAACTTAAAAAGGGGGATAAAAGGGCATTTCAAGAGCTCTTTGAGAGGTATCAACCAAGTATTTATGCCTATAGTCTTGCCATTTTAAAGTCCAAACCACAAGCAGAAGAAATCGTACAGGACGTATTTCTAAAAGTTTGGTTAAACCGTGAAAAATTAGATCCTTCCCTGTCTCTAAAAGCTTATATTTTTACTATTGCCAGGAATTTGGCTTTTAATCTCCTCGTCAAAAGCGCAAATAATAAACAACTAAGGGAAGCCATTTTCTATAAAAGCCAAGTACAGTATAATACAGCCATCAACAAATTTGTGGAAGACGATTATGAGCAACTAAAAAATCATGCCATTGAAAAATTACCTCCCAGGTGCAAGCTTGTTTTCCTGATGTCCAGGAACGACGGTAAAAGTTATGAGGAAATTGCCCGTGATCTAGATATTTCGGTAAATACCGTAAAATACCAAATAAACAAGGCTCTAACCACCATAAAGGAATTTCTTTCCACTAACGGAGATATCGTTTTTATTTTAGCATTCTTAATTGAATGTGCCAGATATTAGAAGCCATTTAAATTTCCCTTTTAAAGCGCTCCGAATACTAAAAGCTTGTAGAAAAAACGAGATAAAAACTTGTTTCTCAAATATTTTTCGAATTTTTATATTCCTTTGCCATACTCCATAAACATTATCTTTCCCTCTTTTTTTCCGCTTTCCTTTTGCCTTTTTCATAAAAAAAACAAAAAATAATTCTGATAGACATAGTAGTCGTTCCTGTTTCAACTGTATTATATGTAACGAAAATCTATTCTACCAATGAAACAAGGGCAACGCATAAAACACTTATTAAACAAGTTTGTACAGAACAAATGCTCCCCTGAAGAAGTAGCAGAATTAGTGGCATACTTTAAAAAAGAAGAGCTAACAGCTGAATTTTTACAAGTAGAGGAGGTTTTAGAAAATTTGGACATAATCCCTAAAATGGACAAAAACACCTATCATAGAATACAGGACCAAATCCTTTCAAAGGCCGAAATATTAGAGAACAAAACTAAAAGGGAACTATATAAAAACAAGAATCTTCTTAGTTATACTGCAGTGGCCGCTGTACTGATCGGATTAATGGTGAGCATAATTTATTTCCGATCGTTTATAGAACGTTTTTATAACGATTCCCAGGAAAACTACAAAGCTATTGTTGTAAAGGAATATATTTTATTAGAAACTGATGATGGAAAGTTACAGGAATTATCCGAGCAAGGAAATCTTGATTTATTGGATAAAAAAGGAAATATAATTGGAGGAAAAAAAGGAAATAAATTAGTGTATAAGAAGGCCGAAGCCTTAACCGAAAAAGTAAACTACAATACGATTCGCATCCCGTACGGAAAGCGTTTTGAAGTACAATTATCAGATGGAAGCCATGTTTTTCTTAATGCTGGGTCCTCTTTAAAATATCCCGTGAATTTTCCCAAAACGGGCAAAAGAGAAGTTACTTTAACAGGAGAGGCTTTTTTTAAAGTAACCGAGGATAAAGAGCGCCCTTTTGTGCTTACCACAAAGAATATTCAAATTGGAGTTTTGGGCACTGAATTTAATGTTACAGCCTATGGTGAAGATTCCATAACCAATGTAGTTTTAGTGGAAGGTTCGGTAAAGCTGAAAACTGGCCAAAATCTACAAAATGGTGCGATCCTTGAGCCTGGTCAGCTTGCCAGTTTGGAACTAAATAACAACAGCTTACATATAAGCGAAGTTGACACTGAAATCTATACTTCTTGGATGCAGGGCGGATTGGCCTTTGTGGAAATTACTTTTGAGGACATCCTAAAAAAAATGGAGCGACATTATAATGTAAAAATAATCAATGAAGATAAAAATCTTGCCAAGGAAAAGTTCAACGCAAAATTTGCCGATGAACCTCTGGATAGAATATTGAATTATTTTAAGGAGACCTATGGATTAGAATTTACCAAAGAAAACCAGAGAACAATAATTATTAACCAAAAAACTTAAGTGAAATGAAAAGAAAATGAGAAAAACCATAAAAGATGGGGAATGTTGTAGCATCCCCCACCAATAATTGTGGTCAATTAAAAATCTAGTATCAATTAACATCACTACTTCAAAAGTATGAAAAATCTATTCTATTGTATAACAAGATATCGCTTGTTTAAACTTGACTTAAAAATGAAGCTAACAATACTGTTGCTCATCATTAACTTTTTTGGCATACAGGCCAACCCCTCTTATTCACAAAAAAACGTGACATTGGACCTAGACGGGGTGAAAATTTCCCGACTAATTGGAATTTTAGAACACCAGACCGATTTCCTATTCGCCTATAAAATAAACGATGTGAACTTGGATAGAAAGGTGCAGATAAAAGCTTACAAAGAGAATATCCATACTGTTTTAGAGAGGGTATTCAGAAATACCGAGACCACGTTTAGGATTTTCGGTAACCAGATATTTCTTTCGAGAAAAGAGAACCCATCCTTAACTATGGACGACGTTCCTATAAATATACAACAGTCCATTACGGTAACCGGAACGGTAACTGAAGCCGATACTGGTCTGCCCATACCAGGAGCCAATATCTTGGAAAAGGGAACCTATAATGGAGTTATGACGGATTTTGATGGGAACTATTCCATTGAGGTCCCTAACAATGCTTTCCTTGAAATAAGTTTTATTGGTTTCACCTCCCAACAAGTTAAAGTAGACAATCGAAACAAAATCGATATAGTAATGGAAACGGAAACAGCGGCACTCGACGAAGTGATTGTTGTAGGTTATGGAGTGCAGAAAAAACAAACAATGACGGCCGCTGCCTCTGTAATGAAAATGGATGACATTAAATCCTCATCCTCCACGAACATAACATCTACACTAGGAGGCCGAGTAAGCGGGGTTTTAATTCAACAACAAGGAGGCGAAGCCGGTTATGAAAATCCTAAGATTATGATTCGTGGTTCTAGTTCACCTAACTCTTCTGATCCTTTGATCGTTGTAGATGGCATTGTTGGACGAAGTATGGGACAACTTACTTCAGACGAAATAGAGTCCATGACAATTTTAAAAGATGCTTCAGCCGTAGCACCATATGGGGCACGAGGAGCAAATGGGGTAATCTTGATAAAAACAAAACGAGGAAAAGCTGGAAGTAATCAAGTCAGTTATAATTTTAAAGGTGGTTTTGGAGAACCAACTCGCCTTCCAAAAATAGCATCTTCCTATGATCATGCACGTTATATGAACGATGCATGGCGGAATAAAGAAATGGATTTAGGAAATGAACCAGGCCAATATGGTATTTATTCACAGGAAGAGTTACAGAAATTTAAAGACGGTTCTGACCCTTACGGTTTCCCCAATACAAATTGGCAAAAAGAAGTACTCCTACCTCGCGCGTGGCAGGAACAACATGGTCTTAATGCGAGTGGTGGAAATGAAAAAGTACAGTACTTTTTAGGGTTAGGATATAGCAATCAAGATGCTTTATATGGTGATGTTCGAACAAATACACCTTCTACAGGGTTTAAACGATATAATGTAAGGGCTAATATAGATGCTAATCTTGTAGATAATTTGTTGAAATTATCAGGCAATATTGCGTTGCGTCAAGAAGATCGAAATACAATTCCTTCCTCCACAAACTTCATTTTTCATAATATGTATCGCAATCCACAAACCGATCCTGGGCGTTTTCCAGATGGTAAGCTGGGGAAGGTGTCTTTAGGACATAACCCTATCGGATTAATTACTGAAGGAGGGTATGTTAATAATAAGAAAACTTCCATCAATACTAACTTTATTGTAGATCTATCTATTCCTAATGTAGAAGGGTTGAATGTTAAGGGAGTTTTTGCTTTTGATAAAGGCTTCAGCTATCAAAAGAAATGGGAGACACCTATTAATTATTACATTTGGAACAAAACCTTAGAGCAATATGATGGTAGTAGCCCTAATCGAGAAGGTTCTGATTTAACAGAGTCTTTCGGCAATAGTCAGTCTTATTCAGCCGAACTCCAAGTAAATTATAATAAACGTATTGCGGAAGATCATCACATTGGAGCCTTATTCCTATATACTGCTTCGGAGGATAAGTCCAATAATTTTTGGGCCGCTCGTTATAAATATCTGTTTTCAACAATTCCGCAACTTTTTGCAGGACCCGAAAAGGATAAAGATAATAGTGGTTCTGCCACCGAAAGCGGAAAAATTGGTACGGTTTTCCGTTTAACCTATAACTATAAGGAGAAGTATATGGTTGAGACTAATGGTCGGATTGATGGTTCCGAGAAGTTTCCAAAAAATCGACGTTATGGCTTCTTTCCATCGGTATCCGTTGCATGGAGACTTTCTTCAGAGCCATTTATGCAATCTATTGACAATGTTTTAAACAATCTAAAGTTAAGAAGCTCTTGGGGGTTAGCAGGTGCTGATAATATAGGGCGTTTTAGTTATATGTCGGCTTATGGAGTGGGCAACAATGCCGTATTCGGTGGGCAAACACCAAATATTGCCATGGGATATACTGAAACACGCTTTGCAGACCCCAACATTACCTGGGAAACATCTGAAATGTTCAACGTGGGTATCGATGCCGCTTTATTCAGAAACAAGCTAACACTTGAGGCCGATTACTTTTATAAAGTTACCCGTGACATTTTACTTGCTCGAACAGATATACCTAATATTCTAGGTTATAAAGTGCCTGCTGCGAATGTAGGTGTTGTTGATAACCGAGGTATTGATCTAAATATTACCCACCGCAATAATTTTGCTGACTTAAACTATTCTATTGCTGGAAACCTTACTTGGGCGAGAAATAAAATTATTGATTTATTGGAACCTGAAGGTCAGAAAAACAACCCAAGGCAAAGAAGGACAGGTCATCCGATGGGTCAGTATTTTGGTTACCAGGCAATAGGCCTTTATAAAACAAACGAAGAGGCCGATAATACCCCTCAAATGCAGTTTGGTCAGGCAAAAGCAGGGGATATTAGATATAAGGACCAAAATGGAGACGGAATAATTAATGCAGAGGATAGAGTGGCTATAGGTAGAACCGACTATCCGGAGTTGATCTTTGGTTTAAATCTCCAAGGGGAATATAAAGGCTTCGATTTAGGACTGTTCTTCCAAGGGGCAGGCATGACCAATCTAATTTATAACGGCTTTCTAGCACAGCCTTATTTAGAAGGGCGTGGAGGAACACTTTTTGACCACCATATCGGTAACTCGTGGACACCAGAAAATTTAAGTGCAGAATTTCCTCGTTTATATTATGGCGGTAGTCCTATTAATCGTGAAATATCAACCTTTTGGTTGCGTGATGCGTCATACCTCCGTTTAAAAAATATAGAATTAGGATATGATTTTAAAACAACAGCATTTGCTCAGTCTAATCTTATCAAAGGATTTCGAATATATGCAGCTGCTCAAAACTTAGCCACCTGGTCCGCTGTGAAATACCTTGATCCAGAAGTACGTAGCAATACGATTTACCCGCAAATGAAAACCTTCACCTTAGGTGTTAATGTAACATTCTAAATATAAAACTTATGAAAATTATAAATTATTCTATTCTACTCCTCCTTTTATTCTTTGCTACCTCGTGTAGTGATGTGCTTGAAAAAAGTCCATTAAACGAGATTTCTGACGATGCCTTTTGGAATGACCCTGTTCTGGTATCCTATTATATAAATGACCTATATGCGAACCTACCCTTACAACAATACCAATTAGGAGAATCGCGTACAGATAATTCGGTGCACTCGCAACGCGATAAGTGGCGCGCTAGTTCTTTTTTATATAATTATAATTTAGAAAATGCAGACAATCCCTCGGAAGTTACATGGAGTACATCTTATGAAAATATTAGGAAATTTAATCGTTTTGTAGAGAAAATAGAACTTTCTTCGTTGAGCCTTGAAGAAATTAATTCTTACAAAGGAGAAGTTTATTTTCTACGTGCTTTCACCTATTTTGAATTGGTAAAAAGATATGGTGGCGTTGTCTTGTTAAATGAAGTACTTTCCTTAAAAGACAACTGGGAAATACCACGTAGCACAGAAGACGAAACATATGACTTTATATTTCAAGACTTAAAAAAAGCATGCGAACTTCTACCTGACTATTGGGAAGGCAAAGATAAAGGACGGGCTACAAAAGGAGCTGCATGGGCATTACGATCGCGTGCCGCACTCTATAATAAACGTTTTGATGAGGCAATCGAAGCGGCAAAGGAAGTATATAAATTAGGTTATAATTTGGTTCCTGGACAAACACCAGAACAATATCGCTCTATTTGGTGGACAACTAACAAGGATAATTCGGAAATAATCTTTGACAAACAATTCAGCAACCCTGATGTATCGAACGCCATGTTAATTTATCATATGGTTACTTATATCAATGATCCATACGGTGACAGAGGATGGGGTGGTCTTGGTCCTACTCAGAATTTAATCGATCAATATGAATTAAAGGATGGTAGTCAAGCTCCACAGTTTAGCGGTAAACCTGAAACCGAAATTTTCGATATTCATGAAAGTGGGATATATGAAAATCGAGAGCCTCGTTTTTACGCTTCTATCGTTTTTCACGGCGCAAATATTTGGTTGAATGGCGATAAAGGACCAGTAGCCGTAGATCGTTATACCATGGATACCCCTGATAAAGGAGATGGATCCATGACCGGTTATAATGTTTGGAAATGGATTGATTATGACAACTACAATTACCCTTATGCTGGTTCTAGCAGTAAAGACCACAGTATAAATTGGATATATTTCAGGTTGGCAGAAGTTATTCTCAATGAAGCAGAAGCTCGTGTGGAAAAAGGCGATATCACAGGCGCATTAACCGCTGTTAATAAAATACGATCTAGAGTAGGACTGCCTAATTTAACAGAAACGAACCAAATAAAGTTACGTGAATTAATACGTAAAGAGAGACGAATAGAACTTGCCTTTGAGGATCATCGCTTTTGGGATATTCGTCGTTGGCGAATCGGAAATAAAACAAATCAAGGGGTTATGTCTGGTGTACGGTTTATATCCCCAACTAAATTTTACATTTCCAATACGGATACCCGAACCTGGGACGACCGGTTATACTACCATCCAATACCTCGTTCAGAAATTGTCCGAATGAATGTTTTAGAACAGAATCCTGGATTTTAACTTTTTAAAAATAATAAATGAAAACAATAAAAAACATATTCACCGTCCTTTTTGTTTTGGTCTTAGTAGGATGCGAAAATATTGAAATTGAAGACGTTTCAACTTTTGATAGAACTGAAATTTTGTCATTCAAAGTATATGGAAAAGATAAAAAGTCAATTCTTGTTGGTAAGCCGATAATAAATCCTGAATCAGGAACGATTGTAGCTAATGTAACAAAAGAGTCTGATTTATTTGAAATTTTTGCTACTTGTACGCTAACTTCAGGTTCTACTATTTCACCCGCTTTAGATGGGTACCGTAATTGGTCCACGGGAAGTCATACATTCACGGTCTCTTCTGCAAGTGGCAAACGAACTAAAACATGGACAATAACTCTTCAAAAATAAATATTTTGTTGTGCCCAGTACTTATTGTTGTCAACTATACAATTCTGTTTTGAACCTATGGGAATTAAGCTGTTCCTATAGCTATATTCTTATGAGTATAATAATTAAATACTTATAAGGAATTAAAAAGAACCCTGTGAATTTATCAAAAGTGTAAGGACAATCATGAATAGCTAATTCATGGACAGAAGAAATAGGCCATATTACAAAGGAGACCGGAATAGCGGTCTCCTTTATTTCTTTTGCCTATGATGGAGAGTAAGATATTTCGTCGGCAGGGGATTCTGTAAATGTAGAAGCCATGAAGACCATTTCAAAGGGCATGGGATCCGCAATATATATCTTGAAGTCATTATGCTTTATGGATTAACCTGATGCAGAGCTTATCGAAGACGATGAGCGATCTGTTCAGATTGAATCAAGTGGAAAGTCTTTAAAGAAATTAGAGCAGGTTGTTAAGCTTTTAGTTAAGATGTTATTAGTAAATACACTTCCTATAACTTGTTTATACCGGGACTCTTATAAAATTACAAAACTGATTAACAGTAGTTCTAATACCTATGGTTTTTGATTGAATGCTGTCCTATTTCGTATTCAAACGACGATTGCCAATAGAAAAGTGAACAGGTATTGTCAGGAACAGAAAAACAATTACTCTATAAAAAGGGAAATATGGCTTTTATTAAAAAAAGACTGATTGGAAATTACCTTTCATTTCAAGGATAATATAATGTCAAAAAGTAGTATTTGCACTAAACATAATTACTAAACACTCTTCCTCGAAATTAACAAAGCGAGGCTCTCCTAAATACTTCTTAATTTTAACGCGATAGTATTTATTTTTATTCTCCAAACTCCTTTCAAACAATGAAAAGACAACATAATTAAATAAAAAATAATTTTAAAAAAAACAATTATGAAAATAATATTTTATATGCAGATCTGCATCTTCCTATCAGTCAAGCTTTGCATTTCACAAGCCAATACCCAAGATAAAAGAAATAGGTATATTCATTTTAATTTTGACAATAACTTAAATAGTGGTAATTATAAATTCGAAGGCGATTATTATGCTTTTGTAAAAGGTATCAATGGGAAATCCTTAACCTTTTCTCCCAATGAGAATTTTGACCATTTAGTTTTAAACAACCTCATGTTAGATGGCTCTAAAGATTTCTCTGTTCAATTCTGGGTCAGGACATTTTCAAAAAAACCTACTGTTTTAATATCACAAAAAGAATTTTCAGACAAGAGTATTAATTCACAAAAAAATAAGGGTTGGGTATTGTACTCTTCTGGGGGAACATTTGCATTTAGTATTGGTTCCGGTGATAAAAGGTTAAATTATGAAAGAGAAAATGGCGACAAAATGCCTATATCTGATGGGGAATGGCACCAAATAACAATGACGTATAACAAAGAGGCCTCTGAAGTTCGCTTATATTACGATGGGCATAACAAAGCCATTTATAAAGTAGGGTTCGATTTTTATCATAACAAACCATTGGTTATAGGGACAAAGAAAAATGGTTTTGATTACAACAATAAATTGCTGCCTCAAATTGAGGATGGAGCTGTAAAGTTACAGGCTTTAGTAGATGAATTTAACTCCTTAGGCATCGGAACCCTAAAAAATGATGAATTTCTTGACTTGGTCGTCAATCCTGATCAAATTTTCACTAGTAAAAACCCCAATTCTAACCAATCTAATTCGTTAAAGCGTGTAAATGACATAAGAAAAGAATTGTTGAAAAACCCATACACTGTTTTTCAAATTATGGAGTTAACCGAGCTAAAGCCTATAAGTAAAATTTATTATTTGGATAACGGAAAGGTCCGTATTCATAAGGAAACAGCTCACACCTTTAGCCAGCAGACACAATTATTTCCTTCTGAATTTGAATTAGATGAGCTTTATATTTGGGATAAAAACCTTAACGCATCGGAAGTACTAGATACTTATAGAAAATATAAAAATTCCACTGCGTTCAAATTTGATTCAAAATTAGATTCCTTAAACATAGGCAATTGGAATATATGGCACGGAGGAAAACACTTTACAATTGAAAATGATAATTGGGATTCACGCATGCGTATTGTTGAAATGATTAAAGAAAAGGATTTAGATGTGGTTTTACTACAGGAAACCTATTCATCGGGAGATTTCATAGCTGCTGAGCTAGGTTATTATTTTGTTACAGCATCTGACTGGGATTATTGTTTTCAAGGATCAAACATCTCCATTATTAGCCGGTACCCTATCAAAGAAGTATTCGTACCATTGGAAGCTTCCTTTATGAACATAGGAGCCAAACTAATCTTGAGTGAAAGTCAAGAAATTTATGCTATGTCGAATTGGTATGGGATGACCTCCTTCCCTAAGGTTTATGATTTCCATAAAGACAGGTTTAGTGCTGCAAATGTAGTCCCAGTGGTATTTGGCGGTGATTTTAATGCAGTTCCCCATACCGATGGAGGGGACAGTCCTGCTTCCTTAAAATTGTTAAATAATGGATTTACTGATGCTTATCGCAGTTTATATCCTAATGTAAAAGAGCACCCTGGATATAGCCATATTGAGGACGGAAGAATAGATCAGATTTATTACAAAGGAAAGGGAATTAAAAATTTTTCGACTGAATTAATATCGGAATGGCCAAATGGATTCCCATCAGATCATTTTTTAATTATTTCAAAATTTAAGTTAAATTATTAAGCTTTAAACTAAAACAATGCTTGGGTAACATGAAATTAATTATTGCATAAAAAATGTCGGCACTATGCCATAAAGTATGTAAGTTTAAAAAACAAGGGCTGGACTTCCTAAAGTCCAGCCCTTGTTGCATAGCAAAAAAAATAATTTTGGATTACTATTAATAGAAAATTCCCTGATGTAAATTTGATGAAATATGAAGCGTAAATTAATTTTAAAAATGTGAAACATAATTTGTTTTAGTCATAGAATACAGTGAGAGGCCTTATGTTAGTATTAGCATAAACCTCAATGTTAATGGTTAAATTTATGTAGATAAAATAAATAATAACTAAAATCCAATATCTTATGCAAGTCAATAGTAAAGAAATGAATTTTTATGGGAAAAATATCTATACAGGTATTGACACTCATTTGAAGAATTAGAGGGTTACCATTATGATAGAAGATGCATATTACAAAACTTTTTCAATGAACCCGAAAGCTAAAGAGCTGTCATTGTATTTAAAGAAAAACTTTTCTAATGGGAACTACTTTTCAGCTTATGAGGCAGGTTTTTGTGGATATGGTGTTCAGGTAAAAGATATTTACAGGAACAAATCTAGGATAAAATCATTCTTATACCGCCATGGGATTGAAGTGCCATTCGAACTGGCAACGGCTTCAAAATATTGGTCTTCTAACCTTACAACATGGTTGAGAGAAGTAAAATTAAGTACTGATTTTGGGCATACGATAATACTCGGTATTTTAGATACTGTCACCCTGCTCAGGGTAAGGTTGTTGTACGTACAAAAGGAATTACGGAGAATTTCTAATCAAGAGGAATATGTCCAACAAGTTAAATGGCTTACCGGTATTCCTGCATAGGCTTAATAAGTGTCATGACCTTATAGTCAGAGCTAGAGTCTATTCTTCGGTTCAAAAGTTTGGATAAACTTTGCTCGTATATTGGATTGGTGCCCACAACCAATAGCTCAAGCGGAAATGAAATGGTGGGAAGCATTCCCCCAAGGAGCAATCGATACTTACGTGGGATGATAATAGAAAGTGCATGGATCTCTATAAGAACTGATCCGGCATTGGTATTAGTATTTTGTAATTTATGTAAGCGTATGAGGCTCAAGAAAGCAATAATCAGGATTGCGAAAAAGCTATTGAACAGAATAAGATATGTGCTTAAAAATCAAACAGAATATAAATATGCAATTGTATAAAAACAGGATTTACCGAAAGACAGCTATCTAGACCTTTGCGGTGCAACAAAAATATGTATCCGTTCTTATGAGAGGCTGCTGCTGCTTTCAATTATAGAAAATTAAACAAGGAAATGCGGCCTGATGATCCGTTGATAGAAGATTGTTTTTATAATTTGCATATTATCAAACCAAGAGGATACCGAAGGTGCGGTTTTAAATCGATGGGTTTTGAAAATCATTTTAGGGTGATGAATCTGTAATGCTTTTTTCAATGAAGAAAACTTCGGATGCAATGCTTCCCGATGGAGAAAAGCTTATAAAAAAAATTGGATTACAACATAGAAGGCTAGGGGTGAGACTCGCCTTCACCTTCTCGACTATTAATAGTGTTTTTATCCAAAATTAAATTTCACTTTAGTTTTACATTTAAACACCCATTATTCGCCTTTATCACCCTTTGTTTTTCTTAAATCTCTATAATACTTGTTATAAACTTTGTGGTCCCAAATCTATTGATATGAAAAAAAGGCATAGCGAAAGGAGTCTCGGAGTTTATCCTATCGCATCTAGGGCCTGTACAACGAGAAGCCTCTAAACGTGAGTTTAGAGGCTTTTTCTATTTATAAAAAGTCCTAATTGGACCAATCTTTCATTAGAGCGGGTTTATTTCAAATCGAATCTATCGGCATTCATTACTTTTGACCAAGCTTTTACAAAATCATTGACAAATTTTTCTTTATTATCATCCTGAGCGTAAACTTCAGCATACGAACGCAAAATAGCATTGGAACCAAATACGAGATCTATACGAGTGGCTGTCCATTTCACTTTTCCTGTTTTGCGGTCGCAAATTTCGTAAAGTCCATTTTTTGTGGGCTTCCAAGTGTTAGCCATATCGGTTAGATTGATAAAAAAATCGTTGGTTAGAGCTCCGACGTTATCAGTAAAAACCCCGTGTTTCGTCTTTCCATAATTTGTGTCTAACATTCTCATACCGCCCACAAGTACCGTCATTTCTGGTGCCGTTAATCCCATAAGTTGTGTTCGGTCGATCATTAATTCTTCCGGACTTACAACATAATCATTTTTATTCCAGTTACGATACCCATCAGCTATTGGTTCTAAGTATTCAAAAGATTCTACTTCTGTCATTTCATCAGTAGCGTCTCCACGACCGGGTGCAAAGGGCACAATAATTTCAAAACCTGCAGCTTTAGCAGCTTGTTCTATGCCAACATTACCCGCCAAAACAATTGTATCGGCGACACTAATCCCAAATTCAGAAGCAATAGGTTCTAGAACTGATAAAACATGTGCCAAACGTTTTGGTTCATTCCCTACCCAATCTTTTTGAGGAGCTAACCGAATACGCGCACCATTGGCTCCCCCTCGCATATCCGATCCACGAAAGGTACGAGCACTATCCCAAGCAGTAGTTACCATGTCTGAAATCGACAAACTTGATGTAGCAATTTTGTTCTTTACAGCTGTTACGTTATAATCAGTGGTCCCTTTCGGAATGGGATCTTGCCAAATTAAATCTTCCTTTGGAACATCTGGACCAAAGTAATTTGATTTTGGTCCCATATCCCTATGTGTCAATTTAAACCAACTACGGGCAAAGGTTTCTGAAAAATATTCTTGGTCGTTCATAAACTTCAATGATATTTCTCGATAAATAGGATCGACTTTCATAGCCATATCCGCATCTGTCATCATTGGATTAAGACGAATACTTGGGTCTTCTACATCTACTGGTTTGTCTTCCGCTTTAATACTCACAGGTTCCCATTGCCAAGCCCCGGCAGGACTTTTACGAGACTCCCATTCATGATTAAATAACATTTTAAAATAGCCATTGTCCCATTTTGTAGGGTGAGTAGTCCATGCACCTTCAAGTCCGCTTGTTACCGCATAGCGACCTTTTCCCGATTTGGTGGGGTTACGCCAACCTAATCCTTGTTCTTCTAAATTTGCCGCTTCGGGCACAGGTCCCAAAATACTGGCATCACCGTTACCATGAGCTTTCCCTATCGTATGTCCGCCTGCCGTTAAAGCGACAGTTTCTTCATCGTTCATAGCCATACGTTTAAATGTTTCACGTATTTGAGCAGCTGTTTTTAAAGGATCTTGTTTTCCATTGACTCCTTCTGGATTTACATAAATTAACCCCATTTGTACAGCGGCTAAAGGGTTTTCCATTGTCGAAGGCTTGTCTACATTCTCATAACGTCCTTCACTTGGTGCCAACCACTCCTTTTCAGCTCCCCAATAAGTGTCTATTTCTGGATGCCAAATATCTTTACGTCCAAAACCAAATCCAAAGGTTTTTAATCCCATATTTTCATAAGCAATAGTACCCGCCAATACAATTAAATCGGCCCAACTGACTTTATTGCCATACTTCTTCTTGATAGGCCAAAGCAATCGTCTTGCTTTGTCCAAACTAACATTGTCTGGCCATGAATTAAGAGGTGCAAAGCGCTGATTGCCTGTACCACCACCACCCCGACCATCAGAAATACGGTATGATCCAGCTGAGTGCCAAGATAAGCGTATGAATAAACCTCCATAATGACCCCAATCTGCCGGCCACCAATCTTGACTATCAGTCATTAATGCATGCATATCCTTTTTTAGAGCCTCAGTATCTAGTTTTTTAAGTTCCTCGTGATAATTAAAATCTTCACCTAACGGATTTGTTTTAGTATCATGTTGATGCAGAATATCAAGGTTAAGTGCATTTGGCCACCAGCTCATTACGGATGATTTGGTTGATGTATTTCCTCCATGCATTACAGGACATTTACTTTCACCGGCTAATGAGTTGAAATGTTTGTCATTTTCCATATTTACAAGTTTTATAGATTCAATTGTTTAATTTTCATACTTTATCTAACTGTAGATAAAACTTATGTAAGTATTTGGGTCCGTATGTTATATGTGTTGTGATTTAGCGTGCATTACGTTAAAATTAATTAAAAAAAAAACAATAGGTTCTATATGTGCCATAAAAACATATGTTCCTTGAAGGCAACTATTTAGACATAGGTTTTTTTAAAATTTTTCCTAACCTTGGCCTTGATAATCTTTTAGGTTATAAATTACCAAAACTTTATTTTATTGAGCCATAATTTCGAGTCTTGAGGCCAATTTGGGGTTAACTAAATGGACTGTTTTTGCGTTTGCTTTTCAGCTTGTAAACTACTTTCCCAAATAAACACATCCTACTCTTTTATCCCATTATAAAAGATAGATTAAAATGAATGTCCCATTGATCGTGAAACTGTTTCTTGATTTTTTACAAAGACTTTCAAAGCCCGGAACTTCTGTTATAGAAGACTCTACTATCGATTCACTTTCTTTTCTACATAAGGGTGAAATTTAAGGCTACCATAAATATAAGAATTATAGTGCTTTGCATTGGAAAAGCTTCCTGCCGATTGAAAGGATTCCTTCAGCAGCATGTATTGCTCATTGGTGGATCAGTGATCTCTTGCACAATCTTTTTGTATTTTCTATTCGATTTTTATTTTCCAATTTAGGTGGTCATCCACGTAACTAACCAGATAAAAAAACCTGAGATGCAAATTCAAAAACTATGATCTGACCGTACAGACTTACTGATAAAGAGAGGTTGTCGGAAATTTTTAGCTTAAACATTCCAAAATATTTTGCCAAAAATGAAATTGATGATTTTAAAAAATATCGAGAGCAAAAGCTAGAAAATTATTTGACCACTGTCATAGAGAATTCTATTGTTGGTGGGACGGGCTATTTTATAAATGAAGATTATAAATCAGGGCGAATTACGTGGATTTTTTTTGATGTAAATTAGTATGGGAAAGGGATAGGGGAACAGGCTGTAGAACATTGTTTGAATATATTAAGTAATGATAAAAGAGCAGATAAGTTTATGGTTGCAACCGCTCAATATGCGTATAGATTTTTTATGAAATTTGGCTACGACATTTACTGAATCGAAAAAGATTATTGGGGAGAAGGTCTCGATTTATACGAAATCGAAAGGTCTAATTAATAGAGGCTAAAAGCTGGCATAGACTTGTTTTAAAAATAGTTACTGTTTGTTTTTTGAGTGGTTTTTGTTTATTGAAGAAGTAAGCAAATAGAATTATAGCCGAAAGGGATATGTGATGTTTTTGCTTTTTAGTTCGAAAAATTGAAATAACATATAAAAATACGTCCCTGAGATAGTCCAAGAACGAAACGTCGTTTTACCCTTAATAATTTCTTAAGCTTTTCAGGCCAAAATATTGGAAGCTAAAATAAGTGGCAAGCAAACCTCGATTTACATTTTAATAGGTTTTATATAAAATATTATTTATTAGCTTTGAACCAGCAATGAAATTTTTGAACAGCATATTACGTCTTCCATTTTTCAGCACTTATTATTATCTAATAATATCTGCTCGGAATGGTTATATACATACTTGAAATTGATTTAAAATAAACAATAAATAGTAACATTATTAAAGCCCGAGCATTTGCTCGGGCTTTTTTTATTTAAAAATGAAATGGATACAATAGACAAATTAAAAGAAAACGTAGAAATTATATTTCCAGAAAACGGGTTAAAGGAAAAATTGGAACAATCCGATAAAAACGGGAAGAAACTAATTATAAAACTTGGTTTCGACCCAACGGCACCAGATTTACATTTGGGACATGCCGTTGTCCTTAAAAAAGTAAAACAATTTCAAGATTTAGGGCATCAAGTTGTTATTTTGGTTGGAGATTTTACAGCAGAAATTGGGGATCCAACGGGCAAAAATAAAAGCCGTAAACCTTTGAGTAATGAAGAAGTGTTGTTGAATGCTGAAACGTATATTGCGCAACTGTCAAAGATAATTGATGTAAATAAAAGCAAAATAGTTTTCAATTCAGAATGGTTGGACAAGCTTTCCTTCTCTGAAATCATTCAAATTTTATCTAAAGTTACTGTTGCTCAGTTGATGCACCGAAATGACTTTAACAAGCGGTTCTCCGAAAATACTCCTATAGGCATGCATGAGCTAGTGTATCCTATATTGCAAGGTTTTGACTCCATTAGAGTGAACTGTGACATTGAAATGGGCGGCACAGACCAGCTTTTTAACTGTACAATGGGAAGGCAGTTACAGCAAACCTACGGAATGAATCCACAAACTGTAATGTGTATGCCTTTATTAAAAGGGTTAGATGGCAAGGAAAAAATGAGTAAAACCTTAAATAATATCATAGGCTTAACAGACGAACCCAATGATATGTTTGGTAAGACAATGTCAATACCAGATACTCTAATTACAGAATTTTTGGATATGACAACTGACTTTTCCGCGGAGGAAAAAGAAGATTTAAAAGCGCGATTGGCAAATGGAGAAAATCCTATGAACCTAAAAAAACTTATAGCCAGAAATATAATTACGCAATACCATAATAAGGAAGAAGCAGAACAAGCCGAAGACTTTTTCACGAATCAATTTCAAAACAAAAAATTTGAAGAAAAAGTATTTGAACCTGTATTACTTGAATCCATTGATTCTGAAAACGGAAACATTAGTTTAATTGATTTATGTTTCCATCTAAAAAACGACTTGAGTAAATCTGCCATAAGAAGACTCATTGAAAGCGGCGCTGTTCAGATCAACAACAAAAAGATAACAGATTCTTACATAAATCTCCAACTAGAAAAGGAAACTAAGATTAAAGTGGGGAAAAGAAATTTTTATGAATTAAAATAACAAATCCAGCCAAGACTAAAGTTATGTAAAAGCAATTTTGGATCTTGCCTAATCAAGTTACTGGTAAAAATTGAATAAGAAGAGCTGTATGACGGGAGATTGAAACCTGCGGATATAAACGAGGGGAAGGGTAAAGCTCTTTTTCGAATCGGCAAATAATCGTTGGTGGTAATAGGTTGAACGAACGGGGAAATCAACTAGGTATCAAAAATAATTAAGTAAAAAAATGACAAAAAACATTTAAACAATAGCAGTCCTAACAGCATTATTTTTAAATTCTTGTAAAGAATCTTCAAAACAAAAAAATACAGAAACCAACACCACAGGAAAAGTTGAAAAAGTTGTTTGCGAAATTGTTGATATGTCATCAACTGATAAAGACGGAAAAAAATTAAAACCACCACAGAAACACAAGAAATTTAAGGCCTGGCGTAAGACCAAGACTGAAAATATTGTATATGGAACAAGTCTTCTTTTGGGTTGTTTAGAATTTATAAATGCATATCCAATGATTAAATTAAATCAATATAGGATCATTCGTTGAGCCGATTAAGACAATTAATCGGCTTGTTTTTTGCTATAATTGAGCCGAAAACGATTGGAAATTGGCTCAAATGCCATAGTAGAGGGGGAGGGGATCATAACCAGGATTTTTATTGATGAAGACTTTAAAGGTAAAGGCCTAATCTTATTTGATAATTAGAATGAATTGAATGTCTTGCTCCTTTTTATTTACTTTATACTTATTTATTTCTTGAATTCTGCTTCATGAGACCTTTTGATGGTATTTTATCCTAATTCATGCGAATTGGTCGGGTATTTTTTGTAGATCTCATAGCTAATAGTAACTTTTTTTATATAATAATCTGTACCAACCATACTTACCGACCAAAAATCTTATTGCAAAAACAACCGAACCCAGTAAACAATGCTATTTGTTTTAGAATTTTGGGAGGTATTCCTAAGTGAAGGTAGTCTTCTGGAGAAATAGAAGGGAGGTAACTTAATAGCTGGCTGTAATACAATAGGATGAATACTTTAATTATTGTATAATTAATTTAAAATGCCAAAAAAATGACGCAAAAACCTACGTTTTGGATAGTTGTATTAGGGGTGGTGATCCTAGCTTTTGGGGTAGGGATTTATCTTCAGGACATACAACACCAGAAAAGCACAAAAGCCGCATGGCAAGCCAATCGTTTCAATATTACGAGATTTGATAAAATTATGAAATATGCCGCGGAAATGGATTCTGATAATTGGTCCGTAATGCGCGATAGTATTGGAATGCAACTGGATAGTCTGATGATTTTAAGATTTAGGAAGGAAAAGGACAGTTTGGATGCCCTTAAGAGAAAATAATCCTTAGATGGAGTTGGATATTCGTAGATAATGGTCGGAAAGCTTTACTCTTTTGTATGGCTGGCTGCCATTTTTCTTTTTTAAGGTGGGCAAATAAACACAACCATTACTCCAGTTGGTTAGGTTGGCAAGCTTATAATTATAGTATTTTTACAGAATCCTTGGCTTACTTAAAGAAACCAAAGGCTGCCAGTATAAGACAAAGGACTACCGATACCAAAATGATGACCAAAACCACTACCATAAGGCTAAGGAATCCGTTAAGCACCCTAGTACCAAAAGAAAGATCTTTCATACGTTAAGTTTTTACTACAATTTAGGAAATATTTGTTTAATAATTTGCAGTCCTCTTCCCAATTCGTTTAAATGTTCTACAAATAAGATGTTTTTAGGATAAGTGGTGGTCTTAATGGATAAAATATTGAAAATGAGGCTTTATTTAGAATGCGGCAGGTTATGCGGAAGAACGGTCGTTGTAATTCCAACGGTGCTTTTTTACTGCGCTGCCAATGAGTTAATTGCTAATGATAAAGCCCCTTCTTAGAAAAAGAATGGTTGTGCTAATCTAACTTGGTTTCTGTCTATAATAGGATCCCCTAATTAATAAGTCTTACTACCATAGGGTTATCGCTCTAATATAGTGCCAATGTGGTTCATGATCTGGGTACTTGCTCCCATATTACGACTTACATAACTGCTGTTGATACTTCCTGTAGTTTTCAAATAATCAGGGGCGTTTATAAAGCTATCCAATACTTTTGCGAAGTCGGTCTTGTTGTTTGTTGTTAATACTCCTTTTAGGGCCACCAATTCCTCGGCTTCTTTAAAGCCATGGTAGTGCGGTCCTATAATTACCGGGATGCCAAATGCCGCAGGTTCCAAGGTATTGTGCAAGCCCGTAGCATAACCGCCACCGACATAACTGATGTCTGCATAACTATAAATTTTCGTCAGTATCCCAATGGTATCTACGATCAACACCTCAAATTCCGACAATTCTTGATCGCTGATTTGGCTATACAATATTGTTTTCTTTTGTATAGATGCGGCCAATTTATGAATGTGTTCTTCTTTTATGTTATGGGGGGCCAATACATATTTTATAGATGCATCGCTTGAATTGATATAGGAGACGATGGCTTCTTCATCCTCGGGCCAAGTACTGCCAGCTACAAAAGTACTGACGTTGTTTTTAAAGGCTTCCATAAAGGCTAGCCTATTGTCTCTTTGGAGAATTTCGCCTACCCGGTCAAACCTAGTATCGCCACCAATGGACGTATTGGTTAATTGAATGTTTTTGAGTGCCGTTATGGAGTGTTGGTCCTGAACAAAAATAAAGGAGAAATTGCGCAGGGCCTTTCGCATAAATCCGCCATAAGGTTTAAAGAATATCTGTTTTTTCTTAAAAATCGCGGAGATAAGGAGCGTTGGAACCTGACTTTGTTTTAGAGCATTTAAATAATTGGGCCAAATTTCATATTTCACAAATATGGCTAGTTCGGGACGCACAATTTTTAGAAATTTGGCAACATTGGTTTTGGTATCCATAGGAAGATAGGTAACCAAATCTGCGGCCGGAGTATTTTTTTTAATCTCATAGCCAGAAGGGGAAAAAAAGGTCACTAAAATTTTATGGGTAGGATATTTCTTTTTTAATCGTTCTATGATGGGTAGCCCCTGTTCAAATTCGCCCAAGGAGGCTGTATGTACCCATAGAATACGGTCGTTAGATGAGACATGGCTGTATAGGTAAGAAAAAACTGTCTTTCTGCCTTCTGTAAAAAGTCTGATTTTGGGATGGAACAAGGCTATCAATCGCAAAATAAAAGAGCTAATCTGTATGGCTATATTATATATGGTAAACACACTAATTTCGTTTGGGGCTAAAATACACTTCTTTAAATAATATCCATTGGCTGCGAATCCTTATTTTTGTAATATTATTTTGAATAAATACTGACGATGAAGAAAATACAGATGGTAGACCTTAACGGGCAATACCAAACTATAAAAGAACAAGTAAACGATTCTATTGCCAATGTTTTGGAGACTTCTGCCTTTATCAACGGGCCCGAAGTGCATGCCTTTCAAAAAGAATTGGAAGACTATTTAGGGGTAAAACACGTTATTCCTTGTGCCAATGGGACCGATGCTTTACAAATAGCCATGATGGGACTGGGGTTAAAGCCCGGGGATGAGGTTATCACTGCCGATTTTACATTCGCAGCAACAGTAGAGGTTATAGCCTTGTTAAACCTGACTCCGGTTTTGGTAGATGTAGAATTAGATAGTTTTAATATAGATCCGGTTGCCTTGGAAAAGGCCATTACACCAAAAACCAGGGCTATTGTACCTGTGCATTTGTTTGGGCAATGTGCCAATATGGATGCTATTATGGAAATAGCAGAAAAACATAACTTATATGTTATAGAAGATAATGCACAAGCGATAGGGGCAAGCTATACCCAAAAAGATGGCAGTAAGAAAAAAGCCGGTACTTTTGGTCATGTAGCGGCAACTTCCTTTTTTCCTTCTAAAAATTTAGGTTGTTATGGCGATGGTGGGGCTATTTTTACCAATGACGATGCTTTGGCGCATACGCTAAGGGGAGTAGTAAATCATGGGATGTACGAACGTTACCATCACGATGTTGTTGGGGTAAACTCAAGGTTAGATTCTATCCAAGCCGTAGTTTTGCGTGCAAAATTACCTTTGTTAGATCAGTATAACAAAAGCCGTAGAGAGGCGGCAGAGAAATATTCTAAGGCCCTGGAAGGACATAAGAATATTATAGTGCCTACATTGGTGAATACTTGTGCTACACAATGTGAGAATTGCGATTGCCATGTGTTTCATCAGTATACCCTGCGGATTACCAACGGACAAAGAGATGCTTGTGTAAAGCACTTGGGAGAACTTCAAATCCCATGTGGGGTATACTATCCTATTCCATTGCACCTGCAGAAGGCATATTTGGATGAACGATATAAGGAAGAAAATTTCCAGGTAACCAATCAGTTGGTGAAAGAAGTAATCTCCTTGCCTATGCATACAGAATTAGACGATGAGCAAATTGCATATATCACATCGACCATCCTTGAGTTTGTTAATCAATAGTCAAGGATCGGGTTTTCCTTTCAATAGCTGAGGTTATAAAAAATGAAGCCTTTTTTGACAGGAATGGTATGCTTTAAAGTTATAAGTAATTTAATAGATATATTATAAATGAAAATACTAGTTACAGGAGGATTGGGGTTTATAGGTTCCCATACAACAGTAGAATTGCAGAATAAAGGATTTGAAGTGGTCATTATAGACGACCTTTCAAATTCGACAGAAAAGGTATTGGACGGTATTGTTGCCATTACTGGTAAAAAGCCGATTTTTGAAAAACTGGATTTAAAGGAAAAATCAAAGGTCGAGGATTTCTTTAAAAGACATCAAGATATTGCAGGGGTCATTCATTTTGCAGCTTCTAAGGCTGTAGGAGAAAGTGTAGAAAAACCGTTGTTATACTACGAGAACAATATAGGTACCCTAGTGTACTTGCTAAAAGAGCTTTCTAAAAAGGAGAAGGCTAGTTTTATATTTAGTTCTTCTTGTACAGTATACGGTCAGGCCGATAAAATGCCGATTACAGAAGACGCCCCGGTAAAAGCAGCAGAATCTCCTTATGGGAACACCAAGCAAATCGGAGAAGAGATCATTCAGGAGACCTGTAAGGTTACTCCGGCGATAAACGCCATAGCGCTTCGATATTTTAACCCAATGGGAGCGCATCCTTCTACGGAAATAGGGGAATTGCCAATAGGAGTGCCACAGAACTTGGTGCCTTTTATCACTCAGACAGGAGCAGGGATTAGAGAGCAAATAGCAGTCTTTGGAGGCGATTATCCTACAGAAGACGGTACTTGTATTCGCGATTATATTCATGTTGTAGATTTAGCAAAGGCCCATGTAGTGGCTTTAGAAAGGCTGTTGAATGATAAAAATGAAGAAAATTACGAGGTTTTTAATGTAGGTACCGGAAAGGGTAGCTCTGTATTGGAAGCAATTCAAAGTTTTGAAAGGGTATCGGGCAAAAAACTTAATTATAAGATTGTCGATAGAAGACCTGGAGATATTATGACGGCGTATGCGGATACTACCAAAGCAAATAATGTTTTAGGATGGAAAGCCCAATCTACGCTAGATGAAGCCATGAAGTCGGCTTGGTTGTGGGAACAAAAAATTAGAAAGTAAAAAAAAAACATGCCTCTTTCCTTAGGAAAGGGGCATTTTTTTGTCCATTAGCAAGTGTCGTCCTATGGCGAATCAACAAGAAGGGGCTTTTAAAAAGTGTAGCTGATAAGTTTTTTGATCCGTTTAAGGGCGTAGCCCGTAGATTATATATGGTTGTAAATTTCCCAAATAGTTCCGAGCTCTTAAGTCATATTGTGGCCGAAAAGCTATTCCAAAATTTGGTGGCACAATTGCAAAAAGATTTTGGATTGGCCAATGTTTTTATAGATATCCCCTCTGAAATATCTCCAAAAGACTTAAAGACTTTGATACATGAAAAGGTGTATTACCTTATCCTGGAAAAATTTACCGATTACTTGAATCTTTTGTATGTCATAGATGTATCTGAGAAGGCAATAAAAGAAATAAACGTTATTGATGTCGTAGAGATTTCGGAGCAGGTAACTTTTGAAATTCTAAAACGAGAATGGCAAAAGGTATGGTTTAGGAATAAATATCGGTCTTAAGTAAGGCGGCACCCTACCCTAGGCGAAAACCTCCGACGAATTGAACTTTATTTCAAAAAGGGGAATTGTGAAGTTTTCCCTGACTAAACAGATTAGTTGTTAAATGGCTAAAGAACAGTAATAAAAAAGATATTTTGGCTAAGGGAAATCCGCTTTTCATAAATATTTTAAAAATTTTCCATTATTCATAACTAAGATAAGCTTAGATATCTTAAATGTTGTATTTTTGAATAAATTTTGTTCAAAAGACAGAGAAAATTTACATGGATAAATATTCCTTTTTAAACGCTGCGCACACTTCTTATTTCGCAGAATTATACGATAAGTATTTAATACACCCCGACAGTGTAGAACCTAGTTGGCGGGCATTTTTTCAAGGTTTCGATTTTGGAATGGAAAGTGCCGAAGCAGGTGAGGGTGTAGAACAATCAATAGCTCCATTGTCCGTCCAGGGCGGACAAAATGTAGAAGTGCCTCTATCGCTTCAAAAGGAGTTTCAAGTGGTGCGGCTAATCGATGGCTATAGAACAAGAGGGCATCTGTTTACCAAGACCAACCCAGTAAGGGAAAGACGTCAGTACTTTCCATCCTTGGAGTTGGAGACTTTCGGTTTGCAGGCTAGCGATCTTGATACCCAGTTCACTGCAGGGGATATTTTGGGCATTGGCCCAAGTACCTTGCGTCAAATTATTGAACACTTGAAACGCATCTATTGCGACGCTATTGGGGTCGAGTATATGTACATTAGAAACCCCGAAAGGGTCGAGTGGATACAAAATTGGCTGAATGTCAATGATAACCACCCTAATTTTGATGTAGAAAAAAAGAAGCATATTCTGCATAAGTTGAATGAGGCTGTTTCTTTTGAAAGTTTCTTGCATACCAAATATGTTGGGCAAAAAAGATTCTCTCTAGAAGGAAATGAATCGCTGATTCCTGCCTTGGATGCCATGGTGGAAAAGGCAGCAGATATGGGGGTAGAGCAATTTGTGATGGGAATGGCTCACCGTGGAAGGTTAAATGTGTTGACCAATATTTTTGGCAAAAAAGCAAAAGATATTTTTAGTGAATTTGACGGGAAGGATTATGAGCTGGAAATTTTTGATGGAGATGTAAAGTACCATCTAGGGTGGACCTCGGTACGCAAGGCAGCCAATGGCAATAATATAAAAATGAATATAGCTCCAAACCCCTCCCACTTGGAGACGGTAGGCGCTGTGGTTGAAGGAATTGCCAGGGCTAAACAAGACGATCATTATCCCGATGATTTTTCTAAGGTATTACCAATAGTAGTACACGGAGATGCGGCAATTGCCGGTCAAGGTTTAGTGTACGAATTGGTGCAAATGGCCAATTTGGACGGTTATAAAACTAACGGAACTATTCATATAGTGGTTAATAACCAAATAGGGTTTACAACCAACTATTTGGATGCACGTAGTTCTACCTATTGTACAGATGTGGCTAAGGTTACCTTAAGTCCTGTGTTGCATGTCAATGCCGATGATGCCGAAGCGGTGGTACATGCCTCTAATTTTGCGTTGGAGTTTAGAATGCGTTTTAAAAGAGATGTGTTTTTAGATCTTTTAGGGTATCGTAAATATGGGCATAATGAAGGTGATGAGCCTCGTTTTACCCAGCCTAAATTATATAAAGCAATCGCTAAACAGAAAAATCCAAGAGACCTTTACGCAGAAATCCTGATCGCTCAAGGAGTGATCGAAGAAGGTTATGTGAAAAAATTGGAGGAAGAATACAAGGCAACCTTAGAGGAAGAATTGGAAGATTCCAGAAAAGAAGCCAAGACGGTAATTACTCCGTTTATGCAGGATGAATGGAAAGGCTTTGATGCGGTGCGCGAATGGGAGATGCTCGAGACTATAGATACTACCTACGATAAAGATAAATTGGTGGCAGTGGCCAAGGTTCTGACAGAACTTCCTAAAGATAAAAAGTTCTTGCGTAAAGTAGAGAAACTGGTGAAGGATCGTAAAGATATGTTTTTCAAAAACGATAGCTTGGACTGGGCTATGGGCGAGCTTTTGGCCTTTGGTAGTTTGCTAGAAGAAGGGTATTGTGTACGTATGTCTGGACAGGATGTAGAACGGGGCACCTTCTCTCACAGACATGCTGTAATGAAAGTAGAGGAAAGCGAGGAAGAGGTAATTCTATTGAACAAAATTTCTGACAAACCAGAAGCCTTTCAAATATATAATTCCCTATTGTCTGAATATGGTGTGGTTGGTTTTGATTATGGTTATGCAATGGCCAGTCCTAATACCTTAACGATTTGGGAAGCACAATTTGGAGATTTTAGTAATGGTGCCCAGATTATGATCGACCAGTATATTTCTGCTGCCGAAGATAAATGGAAACTGCAAAACGGATTGGTGATGTTGTTGCCCCATGGTTATGAAGGTCAGGGAGCCGAGCATTCTTCGGCACGTATGGAGCGTTATTTGCAATTATGTGCTAGGGATAACATGTATATAGCCGATGTAAGTACACCTGCCAACTTGTTTCATATGTTGAGAAGGCAAATGAAGGTGAACTTCAGAAAGCCGTTGATCGTATTTACTCCTAAAAGTTTGCTAAGACATCCAAAAGCGGTTTCTACCGTAGAAGAATTTGCGAACGGAAGTTTCCAAGAAGTTATAGACGACCATTCCGCAGAGGTGAAAGATATAAAAAGCTTGGTGTTCTGTACCGGTAAGTTTTATTACGATCTTTTGGCCTTTAAGGAAGAGCATAATAGAAATGATGTTGCCTTGGTGCGTGTAGAACAGTTGTTTCCGCTTCCTGCCAAGAAAATGATCGCTATCATGGATAAGTATAAAAATGCCGATGATATGGTTTGGGCTCAAGAAGAACCTAGAAACATGGGGGCATGGGGGCATATGACCATGCATTTTAGCGAAGCCCATAAATTAAGGGTGGCTTCTAGAAGATTTTATGCGTCCCCGGCAGCAGGTAGTGCGGTCCGTTCTAAACGTCGTCACCAGCAAGTGATCGATTACGTTTTTGACAAGACCAAAAACAATATGAGTAGACAGCCAGAAAAAGATAATTAATTAGACGATATATACGTATTGTTTAGAGTTGGATTTCTTTTTTTTAGAAAGGAAAATATAAAACAGACTAGACATAAATTAAAATTATAAAGAATGATTTTAGAAATGAAAGTGCCCTCGCCAGGAGAGTCTATTACAGAGGTAGAGATTGCAGAATGGTTGGTTAGTGATGGGGATTATGTAGAGAAAGACCAAGCGATTGCCGAAGTAGATTCTGATAAGGCGACCTTGGAATTGCCAGCGGAAGAAAGCGGAATTATTACCTTGAAAGCAGAAGTAGGCGACGCTGTTGCTGTTGGAGCGGTAGTGTGTTTGATAGATACGTCGGCCGAAAAACCAAGTGGAGCTACAAAAGGCGAAGAGAAACCAGCGGCTAAGGAAGAGGTTAAGGAAAAAGCACCGGCACCTAAAGAAGAAAAAACATCTTACGCTACAGGAGCAGCATCTCCGGCAGCAAAGAAAATATTGGCAGAAAAAAATATCGATACCGCTACTATTAAAGGAAGTGGTAAAGATGGGAGAATTACTAAAGACGATGCCGTAAAAGCAGTGCCGTCCATGGGAACTCCAAAAGGTGGTTCTAGAGGAGAAACCAGGACCAAATTGTCTATGCTTCGTCGTAAAGTTGCAGAGCGTTTAGTGTCGGTTAAAAATGAAACCGCCATGTTGACGACTTTTAACGAAATAGATATGTCCGCTATTTTTGCCTTAAGAGAGCAGTATAAGGAAGACTTTAAAAGTAAGCATGGCGTAGGATTAGGATTTATGTCCTTCTTTACTCAGGCAGTGATAAGAGCCCTACAATTATATCCTTCCGTAAATTCGATGATTGATGGTAAGGAAATGGTGACCTTTGATTTCTGTGATATCAGTATAGCAGTTTCCGGGCCTAAAGGTCTTATGGTGCCGGTAATCAGAAATGCTGAAAACCTAAGCTTTAGAGGGGTAGAGGCAGAGGTGAAAAGACTGGCCATACGTGCCCGTGAAGGCGATATTACCGTTGATGAAATGACAGGGGGTACCTTTACCATTACCAATGGAGGGGTGTTTGGTTCTATGTTGTCTACGCCAATCATCAACCCTCCTCAGAGTGCTATTTTAGGGATGCACAATATCGTAGAAAGACCTATTGCTAAAAATGGGGCAGTGGTAATTGCGCCTATTATGTATTTGGCATTGTCATACGATCACCGAATTATTGACGGTAAGGAGTCTGTTGGTTTCTTGGTTGCTATTAAGGAAGCTTTAGAAAATCCGGAAGAATTACTTATGGCTAATAATGTAAAAAAAGCCTTGGAACTATAGGGGTGACCAAATAGTACAAGTCTAATTTTTTTAGATACTAAGACCTGCAATGTGTGATGCACCTTGCAGGTCTTATAGTTTTAAATAGAGTTTCGTTTTTTTGTAGTCTATAATGGCTTTTCCTTTTTTAAGGACATCGGCACCTATAATACCATCGACCGGTAGGGCTTGGTGCGAAGTAAGGGCTTCGTTTACATGGACTAAGTCGAAAAGCACTATTTTTTGTTTGTTTTTAGACCAAGTCCCTATGGCAACGGTATTCTTGGTAGAGATTTTAGTATACATTTCCGTGGCTCCTGCTCCTGCAGCTTTTATTTTGGATTCCTTGGAGTTTAATTTGAAAAAATCGATTTTATCCAAACCTATACAGGTGTTGGATGCCCCGGTGTCTAAGATAAAACGACCGCTGATGCCGTTTATTTGTGCCGTGACTTCAAAGTGATTGGTCTTGGTGAGGAGTAATGGGATTTTGATGTAATTCTTTTTCTTTAGAAATTTTTTAAGGCTGGGCATCTTGTTCTCTTTTTAACAAAGATAGTTCTATTTTTGCACTATGATATTAACAGATACGCATACGCATTTATACAGTGAAGCCTTTGATGAGGATAGAGATTTGGTAGTGGCCAAGGCTATAGATATGGGGGTGTCCCGGTTTTTTGTTCCTGCTATAGATTCTACTTATACAGAAGCTATGTTGAGGCTGGAAAAAGCCTATCCAAAGAATGTATTCTTAATGATGGGGCTGCACCCTACCTATGTCAAAGAAAATTATTTGGAAGAATTGTCCCATGTCGAGGAAAAGCTTGCCGAGCGAAAATTTTATGCAGTAGGTGAAATTGGGATCGATCTGTATTGGGACAAAACCTTTTTAAAGCAACAACAAGATGCTTTTAAATTACAGATTCAATGGGCTAAAAAATATAAATACCCAATAGTGATTCACTGCCGGGATGGCTTTGATGAAGTCTTTGAAGTGCTGGAGGAAGAAAAGGGAGACGATTTGTTCGGTATTTTTCATTGTTTTACAGGGACCCTAGAACAAGGGCAACGGGCAATATCATATAATATGAAATTGGGTATTGGGGGTGTTCTTACCTATAAGAATGGTAAAATAGATACCTTCTTAAAGGAGATTCCGGTTGAACATATAGTGTTGGAAACAGATGCGCCTTATTTGGCTCCGGTTCCTTACCGTGGAAAACGGAATGAAAGCGCTTACTTGGTACAAGTGCTCGAGAAATTGTCGCTTATATATAATAGGAGTAAAGAAGACTTGGCAGCTATTACGACCGAAAACTCAAAAAGAGTGTTTGGGATATAGCTTTATAGCTATGCAGGTTTAGAAGGGTAAAAGTTCCCTGTGAGAAGTTATTGTAATAGAAGGAATAACTTGGTTGACAATTTAAATGTTTAATTTCATCGATGTGATAAAACAGGCCAATATTTTATTGATATATACCGGTGGTACCATTGGTATGGTAAAGGATTATGAAACCGGTGCCTTAAAAGCATTCAATTTTAAGAAATTGCTTAAACATATTCCAGAGCTTCATCAGATAGATTGTAAGATCGATACCTTTTCTTTTGATACGCCTATAGATTCCTCTAATATGAATAGTAGCCATTGGGCGACCATAGCAACTATTATAGAAGATCATTATGATTCTCATGATGGTTTCGTGGTGCTTCATGGAAGTGATACGATGAGCTATACCGCTTCTGCTTTAAGTTATATGTTGGAGAATTTAAGAAAGCCGGTGGTTTTTACAGGTTCGCAATTGCCGATAGGAGATTTAAGAACCGATGCCAAGGAAAACCTGATCACTTCTATTCAGATAGCAGCCTTACAGGAAGATAATAGGGCGGTGATACAGGAGGTATGTTTATATTTTGAATATAAATTGTACCGTGGCAATAGGACTACCAAGATTAATGCAGAACATTTTGAAGCTTTTGCTTCTTTAAATTATCCTGCTTTGGCAGCGTCTGGGGTGCATTTAAAAGTAAATAAGGAATACTTGTTGCGGCCAAAAGGCTCTAAAAAGCTTGTGGTTCATAAGGATATGGATCAAAATGTAGCAATTTTAAAAATATTTCCTGGTTTTAACAAATTTGTATTGCAGAGTGTATTAAATTCGCCTCGCCTAAAGGCAGTTGTTTTGGAGACCTATGGATCTGGGAACGCTCCAACGGAGGAGTGGTTTTTACAGGAACTGAAAAAGGCGATTGAGAAAGGTATTTTTATTGTGAATGTGACACAGTGCTCGGGCGGAAGTGTCATTATGGGACAATATGAGACCAGTAAACATCTCCAAAACCTAGGTGTTATTAATGGAAAGGATATAACTACAGAGGCAGCAATTACCAAATTGATGTATATATTGGGAAATAAAGTTTCTTCTAAGTTGTTCAAAACCATCTATGAAACATCGCTGCGAGGGGAAATGCAATAAAAATAACGTTCTAAATTTCTTTAACTAATATATTTTTTGTTATTTGGACGTCTGAAATCATTGAAAATAGAGAGGTGGCCGAGTGGTCGAAGGCGCACGCCTGGAAAGTGTGTATACCCCAAAAGGGTATCGAGGGTTCGAATCCCTTCCTCTCTGCAGTTAAGTTTTATTTAAGTATTATAATTTTTTTTATCTTTAACCCATTAACTAACTAAAATTAAGTTTTAAAAAAATGAAAAAATCATTCTCTATCCTAGCAGCGGCTGGGTTATTTGTGGCAGGTACAAATACAGTAAGTGCAAAAGTTGCAGCTGCGGCGGTGGTTTTGCAGGATGCAGCTCCAGAAGCTGAAAAAGGATTTACTCAAGTATTGAAAGAACAGTTTATCCAAGGGGGCGCAGGCTTCATGGGGATTGTACTTTTGTGTTTGATTCTAGGATTGGCAGTAGCTATCGAAAGAATTATCTACCTTAATTTAGCTACTACAAATACAACAAAATTAAAACAACAAGTAGAAGACGCTTTGGCTTCGGGTGGTGTTGATGCAGCGAAGGAAGTATGTAGAAATACAAAAGGACCTGTTGCTTCTATTTTCTACCAGGGATTGGAAAGGGCTGGAGACAGCATCGAGTCTGCTGAAAAAGCGGTTGTTGCATACGGTGGAGTTCAAATGGGACAATTAGAGAAAAACGTTTCTTGGTTATCATTATTTATCGCCGTTGCCCCTATGCTTGGGTTTATGGGTACGGTAATTGGTATGATTCAGGCCTTCCAGAAGATTGCTGCAGTAGGTAACTTAAGTGCTTCCCTTATTGCTGGTGATATTCAGGTAGCATTATTAACTACGGTATTTGGTCTTATTACTGCGATTATCCTACAGATTTTTTACAACTACATCATCGCTAAGATTGATAGTATTGTAAATGATATGGAAGACTCTTCAATCACTTTGATTGATATGTTGTCAGATCACAAAAAATAAGTCGGACTTAATACTTAAAGTGTCATGCATAAAATAATAAAAATAATATTGGTTATTCTTGGAGCTGTCGGAGCCATACTATGGTTTCAGTTGCCTTCAACAGATATGCCAGCAGGAGAAGCGGTAAATAGCGCTTCCATGAACTTTATGTTCATTATTACGTACTTGTTGTTAGGAATCGCTGTTGCAGCATCATTGATTTTCGGATTGGTTAATTTATTGACGTCGAAAGAAGCTATTAAAAAGGCAGCATTTGCAGTGATAGGTTTATTGGTTGTAGTAGGGGTGTCTTACACCTTGGCCGATGGAACTGATATTGATTTGAATGAAATGGCCAGAAAGGGCATTCCAACAACCGAAAGTACAGTGAAGTCAATTGGAATGGGATTAAACGTATTCTTTATATTGACGATTATTGCGGTTGCCGCCATGTTATGGTCGGGAGTTAAGAAAATGATTAGTAAATAAAAAATAAAATAGTATGCCAAAAAGAGGAGCACCACCAGAGGTTAATGCGGGTTCTATGGCAGACATAGCGTTCTTATTGCTGATCTTTTTCCTAGTGACAACCACTATTGAGACAGATGCAGGCCTAGATCGTATGTTACCACCGATTGAACCGCCAGATCAAGATGTCGTTATTAAGGAGAAAAATATTTTTCAAGTTAGTATTAATAGGGACGGACAATTATTGGCAGATGAAGAGTTGACAGAGCTTAAAGATCTTAGGGCGAAAGCAATTGCCTTTTTAGATAATGGAGGCGCTCCGGCCGGTAGTGCAGATTACTGTAACTACTGTCAAGGAGAAAGAGATGCAGCTTCATCAGATAGTCCACAGAAAGCTATTATTTCGCTTAAGAATGATAGAGAGACGAAATACGGTACCTACATTACAGTTCAGAACGAATTGGTAGGGGCGTATAACGAATTAAGGAATAGAGAGGCCCAACGTTTGTACAAGAGAAACTTTACGGACATGGAAGCAGAATATCTAAACCCCGAAACGCCAGATGACGTTAGGGATGCCTTAAAAGACAAAGTGAAGAGAATTCAAGAATTGTTTCCTCAGAAACTTTCGGAAGCAGAGACATCTTCTTCGTCAAAATAATTAGAAGTTAAAAGAATTTACTATGTCAAAATTTAACAAGAAAAAAGATGCGGCACTACCGGCAGTGAATACTGCCTCGTTGCCAGATATCGTTTTTATGCTCTTGTTCTTCTTTATGACGGTTACGGTAATGAAAGATAGCACTCTTAAGGTAGAGAACGTTCTGCCAAATGCTACTGAAGTTAAAAAGCTAGAAAAAAAGGACAGGATTATCTATATCTATGTTGGGAAACCTACTCGTGAATACGAGAAAACATACGGTACAGAATCTAAAATTCAATTAAACGATAAGTTTGCTCAGGCATCGGAAGTTGGAGATTACATTTTACAGGAAAGGGCTAAAAAGCCCCAAGAACTGCAAGATGTTTTAACAACAGCTCTGAAAGTAGATAAAAATGCCAATATGGGTATTATATCCGATATTAAACAAGAACTTAGAAAGGTAAATGCCTTGAAAGTGAATTATACCACCTATGAAGGTGATGCTTTCAAGAATATACAATAGTTAGTAAAAAGGATAAGAGAATTAAAACGCTTCAAATGCTATATTTGAAGCGTTTTTTTGTTGATATTAGAATCATTATCTTAAAATGGTTATGAAGCGTTTTTTTATTTTAGTTTTCCTATCTGCACAAGCCTTTGTTCATTCCCAGGAAATAGAGGGGTCCATGAGGCCAGTGTCTAATTACCTAGAAGATCAATTCTATTTAGGGGTCACTTACAACCTATTTACTAATCTGCCCAAGGATATTTCGCATCGAAACCTTTCATATGGGTTGCAGGGTGGTTTTATTAAGGATATCCCTTTAAATGAGGCCAGAACCATTGCTATGGGTGCTGGGCTGGGGTTTGGTATAAATTCTTATTACACGAACTTATTGGCCTCTAAAACGGAAGAAAACATTACTTATAGTAGAATAGAGAGCAAAACAGATTACAGTAGAAATAAAATAGAAACCCATATACTCGAGTTTCCGATAGAATTTAGATGGCGCAATTCTTCGCCAGAGGAATATAAGTTTTGGCGTGTTTATAGCGGTGTAAAAATGGGGTATGTGCTCAATGCTAGGTCTAAATATGTTTCTGACTTGAAAAATATAAGTTTTTCAAACGGTGAAATTAAAAAGTTTCAATACGGGCTTACCTTTAGTGTTGGATATAATACCTTTAATTTTCATGCGTATTACGCACTTAGCTCCTTGTTTAATAAGGACGTTACGCTCGCTTCCGGAGAGCAGTTAAAAGTAAAACCCCTTCGGGTGGGCTTGATTTTTTATATTTTATAACCAAAACTTCACGGTTAACAATTGGGTAGCCACGCCTAAAAGAAATCCTATGATTAGTTCTGGGGCCGTATGAGCTCTTAGGTATAGTCTTGCTGTGGCGGTTAATCCGCAAAGTAATGTCATGATGGCAATAGCGATGGCAATATTGATCTCAAAATGAATACTAAGGTTTATAAGGAACATTAGCAGGCTTCCTAATCCCATAAGGTGCATACTGCACTTAAAGTTTATAAACAGCAGGAAAAGGGCGCTAAAGCTCGCTGCGACCAGTCCTAGGAAATAATAATGGAGTTCTACGCTGTAGTGGTTTGGAATAACCTTTAAAAGAACCAATAAAAGTAGGCCTAGATTTAAATATAAGGGGTACTTTCTCTCCCTTAGGTTTGGCATAAAAACCGAACTAACAATGCCTAGGTGCTTTAATAGTATATAAGAAAGTATGGGTATGATAATGGTTAAAAGAAAAATAGGCAGTATAGTGGCTGCCTGAAAACTTGTAGGGATAAATTTAGGGCTAATAATAAAATAGGCTGATGTGCCCGATAAAGGAATAAAAAGTGGATGAAGCAGGTAAGATATGGCCGTTGAAAACTGTTGCATTAAATTTCTTTACGTAACCTAGCGACGGGTATACCCAATTGCTCACGATATTTTGCCACCGTCCGTCTTGCAATGGGGTATCCTTTTTCCTTTAAAATAGCTGCCAACTTATCATCGGTCAAGGGTTTTCTTTTGGCTTCTTCACCTATAACGGTCTCTAGGATCTTTTTAATTTCTTTGGTCGATACGTCTTCACCTTGTTCGTTTTTCATCGACTCTGAAAAATACTCCTTGATTAATTTTGTGCCATAAGGGGTGTCTACGTATTTGCTATTGGCAACCCTAGATACGGTAGAAACATCCATTTGTATGGTATCGGCAATATCTTTAAGGATCATAGGTCGCAGTTTGCGTTCATCTCCTGTTAAAAAGTATTCCTTTTGATACTGCATGATGGCATTCATGGTCACGAAAAGGGTCTGTTGGCGCTGTCTAACGGCATCTATAAACCATTTGGCGGCATCGAGCTTTTGTTTTATAAAAATTACAGTATCCTTTTGGGATTTCGATTTCTCCTTGGCATTTTTATATCCTTCGAGCATATTGTTGTACTCTCTTGAAACATGTAGTTCTGGAGCATTTCGACCGTTTAGGCTAAGCTCTAATTCGCCTTCGGTGATGCGGATGCTAAAATCTGGTACTACGTGTTCTACGATCCTTGTATTGCCAGAATAAGAACCACCAGGTTTTGGGTTCAAGCGTTCAATCTCGGTAATGGCATCCTTAAGTTCTTCTTCGGAAACATTGTGTTTCTGAAGCAGTTTCTGATAATGCTTTTTAGTAAACTGTTCAAAAGATTTTTCCAGCAATTCCAAGGCTAACCTTGTGCTAGGAGTAGCATCCTTTCTTTTCAATTGGATGATCAGACATTCTTCCAAAGATCTGGCTGCTACTCCAGCAGGGTCTAAATCTTGAACTATGTGTAAAATTCTTTCTATGGTATGCTCATCGGTATAGATGTTTTGGGTAAAAGCCAAGTCGTCCATGATGTCGGATAACGGTCTTCTAATATACCCGCCTTCATCTACACTGCCCACCAAAAACTCGGCAATAGCCCATTCCTCATCATTTAAATAAACCGTGTTCAGTTGGCTTATCAAATATTGTGTAAAGGAGATGCCGGCAGCATAGGGTAGGTTTTTTTCCTCATCGTCCGAACTGTAGTTGTTGATTTGTGTTCTATAGTCTGGAATTTCATCATCACTCAAGTATTCGTCTATATTAATGTCATCGGCACTGATGTTTTCACTATCGGTTTCGTTGTCGTAGATGTCCTCGAACTCGTCTTGTTGAAGTTCACCTTCTTCCTTACCACTCTCCAATGCAGGATTCTCTTCCAATTCTTGTTTTAAACGTTGCTCAAATGCCTGTGTAGGCAATTGAATCAACTTCATCAACTGAATTTGCTGTGGAGATAATTTCTGCGATAGTTTAAACTGTAAGTGTTGTTTTAACATATAGTCTTAAATACTTGTTACCCTATAAAGTTAAATAATAAAAGCTTAAAATTCGGCATTTTGTGGTGTTCTTGGAAAAGGAATTACGTCTCTGATATTACCCATTCCTGTAGCAAAAAGCACTAATCTTTCAAATCCAAGGCCAAAACCACTATGGGTTGCCGTTCCAAATTTTCTAAGGTCTAAATACCACCAAAGTTCTTTCTCATCGATATCTAGGGCTTTTATTTTCTCTTTTAGGACATCTAAACGCTCTTCACGCTGCGATCCGCCTACGATCTCACCAATGCCCGGGAATAAAATATCCATGGCCCTTACGGTTTTCTGGTCCTCGTTTAAACGCATGTAAAATGCCTTTATTTTTGCAGGGTAATCAAACAAAATTACGGGGCATTTAAAATGCTTCTCTACTAAATAGCGTTCGTGCTCACTTTGTAAATCGGCACCCCATTCGTCAATAATATATTTAAATTGTTTCTTCTTGTTGGGTTTGCAATTTCTTAGAATATCGATCGCCTCGGTATAAGATACACGTTTAAAGGTGTTGTCTACCACAAATTTTAGTTTTTCTATCAAAGGCATGTCACTGCGTTCTGCTTGTGGTTTTCTCTTTTCTTCATCGAGTAAACGCTGTTCCAAGAATTTTAAATCTTCTTGACAGTTTTCTAAAACATAGGAAAGAACATCCTTGATAAAATCTTCTGCAAGATCCATGTTAGCATCCAAATCATTAAAAGCTACTTCTGGTTCTATCATCCAGAATTCTGCCAAATGTCTAGAGGTATTAGAGTTTTCAGCTCTAAAAGTAGGGCCAAAGGTGTATACTTTGCCCAAAGCCATAGCATATGTTTCGGCTTCTAACTGTCCAGAAACGGTTAAGTTGGTTTCCTTTCCGAAAAAATCTTCCCTATAATCAATAGTGCCTTCGTCCGTTAGAGGAGGATTTTTACTGTCTAGGGTTGATACGCGAAACATTTCTCCCGCTCCCTCGGCATCAGAACCTGTGATGATAGGGGTGTGTACATGGTAGAATCCGTTTTTCTGAAAATATTGGTGTACCGCAAAAGATAGGGCAGAACGCATACGCATAATGGCAGAAAAGGTATTGGTGCGAACACGTAAGTGAGCCTTTTCACGTAAAAATTCCAGGGAATGCTTTTTAGGCTGTATAGGGTAGGTCTCCGGATCGGCACCACCGTGAACAATCACTTCTTTGACCTGTATTTCTACCTGTTGGCCTTTTCCCTGACTTTCGGTTAGTGTTCCTACAATTTTTAAGGCAGCACCGGTGTTGATTTGCTTTAGTAGATTTTCGTCAAAATCCTCAAAATTGACCACGCACTGAATATTATTAATGGTAGATCCGTCGTTTAAAGCAATAAACCTGTTGCTTCTAAAGGTTTTAACCCAACCATTAACCGTTACTTCTTTGTGTAAATGATCGGAAGAAAGTAATTCTTTTACGCTGTAGGTGTTCATTTGAATTCTTTGTAAATTAAGTGGCAAAGATAGCCTTTTTAGCAAAAAAAAGGATTGTGATTCCCAAGGGTTGTGTATTATTTTTAGATAAAGGGCTAACCGCTCAGGTATGGGGATGCCAAAGCTGGTCTTTTAGCGGTATTTCCCGAGCTTTAAAACTTCCGTAAAGCCAATTTTAGTGCTGTGCACACCAATGGATATCACTAGTGAGGCCAAGGAAACCGGCGATATTGAATAGGTGTTTTCTTTAAAAGTCGAATCTTACTTGTCCTTGTCTTCTTCTTTTGGGAGAATATCAATCATGGGTTCCTTTAAGGTCTGTTTGTTCGCTATACTTCTTTCTAGGGAAAGAAGTAGGGAGGGCAATAAAACAAGGTTAGACAACATGGCAAAGAGCAAGGTAGCCGATACCAAGGCGCCAAGGGCTACCGTACCACCAAAACTGGAGATAATGAAGACCGAGAATCCAAAAAACAAAACAATGGATGTGTAAAACATACTTACGCCAGATTCGCGCAAAGCAGCATAGACCGATTTTTTGATGCGCCACTTATTACTAATCAGTTCTTGCCTGTATTTGGCCAAGAAGTGTATGGTGTCATCTACCGAAATTCCAAAGGCAATACTAAATACCAATATGGTCGACGGTTTTATGGGAACCCCTACAAAACCCATGACCCCTGCCGTAATGACCAGTGGTAATAAGTTGGGGATTAGGGAAATTATAATCATCCTGAAGGAACGGAACAAATACGCCATAAACAACGCTATCAGTGCTATGGCCAAGGCTAGGGACATAATTAAGTTCTTGACCAAGTACTTGGTGCCCTTTAAAAATAACAAGGCACTACCGGTCATACTGACCTCGTATCGTTCTGCAGGGAATATTTTGTCGATGTTGTCTTGAAGTTTTGCCTCGATCTCCTCCATTCGCTCTGTCTTAACATCCTTGATGTAAGTGGTAATACGTGCTACCTGGCCAGTGCTGTCCACAAAACCGTTCAGCATATTGCTTTGACCGGTAGATTTTCGTGCGACATCCATGATGAAGGTGTTTTCTTGGGTCGTTGGCAGTTGATAGTATTTAGGGATGCCGCTATAAAAAGCTTGTTTAGAATACTTCACCATATCTACTACGGAAATAGGACGGGAAAGTTCCGGGATCTCAAGGATTACCGTACCTAATTGGTCTAACCTTTTTAAAGTCGACGGTTTTAAAACGCCTTTTGGTCTTTTGGTGTCTACCACAATTTCAATGGGCATGATACCATCAAATTCTTCTTCAAAAAAACGGATGTCCTTAAAGAACTGCTCTCCCTTTGGCATGTCTTCAATAGGACTGCCAGAAATATTGATTTGATAGATACCGATAATACTGGTTACCAAAAGTAGAATGGAAACAATATAGACCGAGATTCTTTTGTTTCTGACGATGTTTTCCATCCAATTGACAAAGGTCTCTATCCATTTGGTTTTTAAATGTTTTAAATGCTTGTCTTTTGGCAAGTACATAAAACTGTAAATGATCGGAATAATTAAGATCGATAGGATAAATATGCCTATAATATTAATGGAAGCTACAATGCCGAATTCTTTGAGCAGTTTACTGTCCGTGATTATAAAAGTAGCAAAGCCCGAGGCAGTAGTAACGTTGGTCATCAGGGTCGCATTCCCGATTTTGGAAATTACGCGCTGTAATGAAAGCGCTTGGTTGCCGTGCTTTTTTACTTCCTGTTGGTATTTATTAATCAAGAAAATACAGTTCGGGATTCCAATAACGATGATCAATGGCGGTATCAAAGCGGTCAGAACGGTAATTTCATATTGCAAGAGTCCTAAAACGCCGAAAGACCACATCACCCCTATAATGACTACGAACATAGAGATAAACGTGGCTCTAAAACTTCTAAAAAAGAAAAAGAATATTAAGGAGGTAACTCCTAAGGCTGCTAAAATAAACTTCCCTATTTCATCTATAATGTTTTGGGAATTCATGGTCCGGATGTAAGGCATGCCCGAAATACGTACGTCAAGACCGGTTTCTTTCTCAAAGCTTTCTATCAGTACGTTTAAGTCTTTAAGGATAAAGTCTTTACGGGCCGACGTATTGATAATGTCCTTGTCTACATAAATTACCGTGCGGATAGTACTCGTTTCTTTATTGAAAAGGAGGTTGTCGTAAAAAGGAAGCTCATTAAACAGGCGATCGGTTAGGCTAACTACTTCCGCGTTGGTTTGCGGGGTAGCTTTCATAAAAGGCAGCAAAACAAACTCTTGCTTTATGCTATCTTTTACCAGTTCTTGAAGGTTGTCGGTAGACAAAACAAAATCTACTTCGGGAAAAGCTTCTAACTGTTTGCTGAGTTTGTTCCAACGGTTGTATTTTTCGGGGGTAAATAAGGAACTATCCTTGACGGCCAAAACGACCACATTGCCTTCTTCCCCAAATTTTTCCAAAAACGATAGGTATTCCAAGTTTACAGGGTGGTGATCTGGCAATAAATTGGCTTGGGTATTAGAAAACCTCATGTTCTCCCATTGCATAGCCAAAAAAACAGTCAACACCGTTAGAAGTACCAGGATTAAGATCCTGTTTCTAAGAATTATTCTTGCTGTTTTTGCCCAAAATCCCTGTGTAAGCTTGGTAACCATTTTCTATTATTTTCGGGGCCAAAGGTAGAAAATGATTGTTAGTGTTCCTAGAAAGGATACGCTAAATAATGGCGAGAGAGGGCAGGAGAACAACTTTGGAATTCTAGATTTATTCTTATGCCTTATGTCCTCTGACAGGAGTGGGAGCTTAGAACTGGTTTTTAGGGGGCCTTAACGGATTGAAACCATTGCAAAGGACAGGATATGGCAGGGGTATTTGGATAAAAATAGGGGTATGCTAAACAGTATAAAATAAAAACGGGCGACTTTTAGTCGCCCGTTTTTATAGTAAGCTTGAAAAGCTTATACTTTCATGATTTCTACCTCTTTTAATTCAAAATGGGCCTCAATCTTTTTAATATATTTATTCGTCAGTTCTTGAACGTCGGCTTCGGCACTCTTTTTTAGGTCTTCAGAAGCTTCAATATTTCTAAGTTCCTTATTTGCTTCTTGTCTGGCATTACGAACTCCTATCTTGGCATCTTCGGCTTCGGCCTTCGCTTGTTTTACCAAGTCTCTCCTGCGTTCCTCAGTCAAAGGTGGCACATTGATAATAACCATGTCCCCATTGTTCATAGGGTTGAATCCAAGGTTGGAATTCATGATGGCTTTCTCTATTTCGTGCAGTAGTTTTTTTTCCCAGGGCTGAACCGTTATGGTCCTGGCATCAGGAGAAGCTACATTGGCTACTTGCGATAATGGGGTAGGGGAACCATAATAATCGACCATCACACTCGATAGCATTACTGGATTCGCTTTTCCGGCCCTAATTTTGATAAACATTTTCTCAAGATGTGTCATGGCACCTTCCATCCCTTCCTTAGCAGAGTCTAATATAAATGTAATCTCTTCGTTCATATACTTACAGATTTATAAATTGAAAACACTAATAGTGTAAATTATAGATTTACAACGGTTCCTATATTTTCTCCGGAAACCAATTTCATAAGGTTGCCCTTCTTGTTCATATCAAATACAACGATAGGCAGTTCGTTTTCCTGACTAAGGGTAAACGCTGTGGTGTCCATAACCTTTAAGCCTTTTGTCAACACATCATTAAAAGAAATTGTATCAAATTTGGTGGCTGTTTTGTCTTTCTCAGGATCGGAAGTGTAAATTCCGTCTACTCTAGTTCCTTTAAGGATCACATCTGCTTCAATTTCTATCGCTCTAAGTACGGCGGCAGAGTCGGTCGTAAAATAGGGATTCCCGGTACCTCCTCCAAAAATAACAACTCTTCCTTTTTCTAAATGCCTCATGGCGCGTCTTCGGATAAAAGGTTCTGCTACCTCATTGATCATGATGGCCGATTGCAGTCTTGTCTGTACTCCCTTCACCTCCAAAGCGCTTTGTAGTGCCAAGCCGTTGATTACTGTGGCCAACATTCCCATATGGTCACCTTGAACCCTGTCCATTCCCTCGCTGGCACCGGACAAACCTCTAAATATATTTCCACCTCCAATAACAATTGCCACTTCTATCCCCTTATTTACAACAGCCTTTATTTCATCTGCATATTCGGAAAGTCGTTGTGGGTCTATACCATATTGTTTATCACCCATTAGAGCTTCGCCACTGAGTTTTAAAAGTATTCTTTTGTATTGCATGTTGTGTTAGATTTAGTCCCAGCAAAAATAATCAAAATTATTTAGGCTACACCCTGTACGGAAAGTTTAGTGATGCCTTAATTATTTCAAAATTAAAATAAAGGCATGGCTAAAAATTTATAATCTTGTGGAACAATACGAAGGACCGTCCTAATATTTGTGTGGAATGATTATTTTTTTATAAAAATTAATGGAAAAATACGGGCATTCGGCCTTTTAATGGACTGCGGTAACATAATTGGACCTTCATAATAGGATGAAGCAAGAAAAGTATTGTATTAAAAAAATGCTGCTAATTGGGGTGATGGGTCTTGCGTTGTAAGGTTGTGGGCCGGCCAAATGCTTGTAATATGTCGATAAAGCTACGATTTTAACTCAAATTGATTTGGTGCCTTGGAACATCATACTTTTACCACTGTGGTGCCTCCAGAGCAAATGCCTAGGGAAATGTTGGTAGAGGCTTTGGTGGATGTGGTTTCGCACGAATTCTTCCTTATAGTGACTCCTTGAAGTATTTATTCTGAAGAAACAAAATATTTTGATTTTAATGCCCCTAAAATGTCCAAACACCTTTGGATGTACGAGGGAACAACAGAATACTTTGCAAATTTGTTTCAGATTCATCAAGGCTTAATCGATGAAGTAAATTTTTACGAACGTTTAATAGGAAAGGTGTAAAATGCGAAGGCTTATGACGATAGCCAATCCTTTACAGGAATGACCAAAAACGTATTAGAGGCGGCCTATAAAGATAAGTATGGCAATGTCTATGAAAAGGACGCACTGATCAATATGGCACTGGATATTCGATTGCGCGAATTGAGCCATGGAGAAAAAGGAGTTTTATGGTTGATGAAACAGCCTTCTCAAAAATATGGTAACCATATCCCCTTTGAGGATGATGCCTTGGTCGATGAGATTGTAGCATTGACATACCCCGAGATTAAAGATTCTTTTATAACCCATGTCATCGGTAATAAGCCAATAGTTTATCGGGAGTTTTGGGAAGGTTGGACTTTCCGTAACTACTCAGAATAAGGGACCGAGTTTTTTTTCATGGAAAATATCCCTTTTATAGATGTCGATCAAAGCAATGATAATTCCGTATTTATTCGTCATGATATTCTCTTAAAATCCTTTTTAAACACTTTAGGGGGCAAGGTGGCGATGTTATAAAAAGTATAGACGGAAAAGAAAATACCATTGAAAGTATGCAGGGAATTATAAGTGATAGTTTTTGGTGGTCACCAGAAAAAGAAATTATAATGACGGTCCTTAGAGGCGAGCAGGAACTGGTTTTAAAGGCTATGGCGAAAATTCCAATAGTAACTCTTGAGGTGCTTGCGCCAATCGAGAATGCCACCGCGCAGCAAGTAAAGCTAAGGGAGTATTGGTTAAAGAATTAAAAAATAAAAAACGAAAAGTTGAATCGGCTCTCTGTAAAGGCAACCTTTTTTTTTGCCAAATTAGAAAGGTATAGGCTGGCATCTCAAGAAATAAAATTTATAATAATCATAGTTACAGGTGTTTCAATATGGGCGTTCCCTCCTTCGTCGGGCGGGCCCTTGGCTATATCCCTTGCTTTGCTTCGGGGATGCCGCCGCGGTCCCTAACGCATTTTAAATTTCGCTGATTAATGTTGACCGCTTTTGGATATTAAATCCATTGATCATTGCTAAATTGGTTATTGTTTGCTGTATTTGTTTATGGCGTGTTGTTTGTGGAGTAAAAAAAAGAAACCCCCGCTTTATAGAATAAAGCGGGGGTTTCAAATATAGGTATTAAAAGATTACCCTAGGGCTACTCTTTTAAAGTCTGTAACTTCTACAGTGTCACCTAAAGACTTAACGTATTGAGAAACGCTAACCTTACTGTCTTTAATAAAGTCTTGGTTAACCAAAGTGTTGTCTTTAAAGAAACGCTTAATTTTACCTTTTGCGATGTTGTCTAACATTGCTTCTGGCTTACCTTCTTGACGCAATTGGTCCTTGGCGATCTCGATTTCTTTGTCGATAATGCTTTGGTCAACTCCAGTTTCATCTAAAGCAACCGGGTTCATTGCGGCAGCTTGCATTGCTACATCTTTAGCAACAACATCAGCACCCTCAACAGCGGCAGAAAGTCCAACTAAAGTGGCGATTTTGTTACCGGCATGGATATAAGAACCAACAAAAGGAGCATTTAACTTGCTAAATCCTTTGATCTCGATTTTTTCTCCAATAACACCAGTTTGTTCAGTTAACTTTTCTTGAACGGAAATACCGTTAAAATCAGCAGCCAACAATTCTTCAATAGTGTTAAGACCTAAAGCTACATCAGCAATTTCGTTCGCTAGAGCAACAAAAGAATCGTTCTTAGCTACGAAATCTGTTTCACAGTTAAGGGAAATAACAACACCAGAAGTGTTATCACCATTTACCTTAGCAATAGCAGCTCCTTCAGAAGAATCTCTATCTGCTCTGTTAGCAGCTACCTTTTGACCTTTCTTACGTAAGATCTCAATAGCAGTTTCAAAATTTCCTTCTGCTTCAACCAATGCTTTCTTGCAATCCATCATGCCTGCACCAGTTGTTTGTCTTAGTTTGTTTACCTCAGCGGCGGTAATTTTAGCCATTTTATTTTGGGTTTAATTTTCGCCTAAATTAAGATTACAATGTAATCTTGGTTTAGGTTAATGTTAAATTTATGTTCTATTTAGTAAAGAAAAAGAATAAGACTATTCTTCGCTCTTAGCATTAGCTGCAGCGTCTTCCGTTGCTACAGTGTCAGCTTTAGGAGCTTTAGGAGCTTTTGCTTCCTTTGGCTTAGCCTCTTCGTTTCCTTCTTTGTCAGCTTGCTTTTCTGACTTGCGCTCCGTTAAACCTTCAGCGATAGCACCGGTAACAGATGCCATGATAGCTTCGATAGATTTAGAAGCATCGTCGTTAGATGGAATAATGAAATCGATAGGTCTTGGATCAGAATTGGTATCGACCATTGCAAAAATAGGAATGTTCAATTTTTGAGCTTCTTTTACAGCAATGTGCTCACGCATAGTGTCTACGATGAACAAAGCAGCTGGTAGACGAGTCATGTCAGAAATAGAACCTAAGTTCTTCTCTAATTTTTGACGTAAACGATCTACCTGTAAACGCTCTTTTTTAGATAGTGTGTTAAAAGTACCGTCTTTCTTCATTCTATCGATAGTAGCCATTTTTTTAACAGCTTTACGGATAGTAACAAAGTTAGTCAACATACCACCTGGCCATCTTTCAGTGATGAAAGGCATATTAACTTTGCCTGCTTTTTCAGCAACGATATCTTTTGCTTGTTTCTTGGTAGCTACGAAAAGAATTTTTCTACCTGAAGCTGCAATTTTTTTAAGGGCCTCGTTAGACTCCTCTAATTTTGCAACTGTTTTATAAAGATTGATAACGTGAATCCCGTTACGCTCCATGTAGATATAAGGAGCCATGTTTGGATTCCATTTTCTGGTAAGGTGTCCAAAATGTACACCTGCCTCCAATAGGTCTTTTACTTCAATATTGTTTGCCATTTTTGTTTTAGTTTACGTTCCTTTGAATTAGCAATATTAAAGTGAGGCCCTAGGGACAGCCTTTAATATTTAGATGCTAAACTAATTTTTTCCGGTTCGGGAAGCCCAAACGGTCGCTAGGATGGTTTGTGGTCACTTTCCGGAATTATTATTACCCTATGACAAGGGTTTTCAATGAACAATTGTAACTTCCCTATAAATAGGGCTTTTGTAACTTTTAAATCCTGTAAGGGATTTGAACAGTAAGGTAGTTAGGTGAAATAAATTCAAATAACCGGCCAAACCAAGTATTAACGTTTAGAGAACTGGAATTTCTTACGAGCTTTCTTCTGACCGAATTTCTTACGTTCAACCATTCTTGGATCTCTAGTTAAAAGTCCTTCTGGTTTAAGCACTAATCTGTTTTCAGCATCTACTTCGCATAATGCTCTAGAGATTGCCAAACGAACAGCTTCTGCTTGTCCAGTAATACCACCACCGTAAACATTAACAGTAACATCAAAGTTTTCTTCGTTGTTAGTCAATGCAAAAGGTTGTTTTACTTTGTACTGCAAAGTTGGAGTTGGGAAATACGTACCAAGATCTTTCTTGTTAATAGTGATATTTCCATTTCCTTGAGAAACATAAACACGGGCAACCGCTGTTTTTCTTCTACCAATCTTATGAATTATTTCCATATTACTTAAGGTCGTTTACGTTAATTGCTGTCGGTTTTTGAGCTTCTTGATTGTGAGTAGAACCTGCATTTACTTTTAGATTACGGAATAAAGCAGCACCTAATTTGTTCTTAGGCAACATCCCTTTAATCGATTTTTCTAAAATTTTTGCTGGGTCCTTGGCCAACAATTCTTTAGCTGTTGTAAACCTCTGGCCTCCTGGGTATCCGGTATGACGGACATAGGTTTTTGAATCCCACTTCTTTCCAGTTAAGTTGATTTTTTCTGCGTTGATAATAACAACATTATCTCCACAATCAACATGTGGTGTAAAATTAGGTTTATGCTTCCCTCTAAGTAACTGAGCTACTTTAGAAGCAAGACGGCCCAATGTTTCTCCTTCAGCATCAACTAGTAACCATTGTTTTTCAACGGTTGCCTTATTGGCCGAAATCGTCTTGTAGCTTAATGTATCCACACTAAATAAATTTATTTATTAAACACTTCTATCCCGTTTAACGGGCTGCAAATGTACAATTATTAAGTTGAATTCCAAATGGTTGTTTCTTATTATTTATAGTTTTTTCTTTTTTAGGGTTAAAAAAAGCCGCTTTTCCGATGAAATACAATTTTGTATTGCCTTGGGGGTTAGCTAAATTAAGAAATGTCGGCGACATACAATATATATATTTTCACCTAAAATTTAACAAATACACATAGGGGATAAAAAAGAAATTCAGTTAAGATCTATCGATGTAAAGATCCTTTCAAAACATGTTTTTCTCTTTCTTGTGTCATGGATTATTTTCCTTTTTTTAAGAAAAAATTGGAGGCAGCGCGGTTTCAATAACCAAAAAATGTCCCATTACTAGGGTAATGGGACATTTTAGTAAGCTGTTTGGTTAAATTCTTAATGGGCTTCTAGCCAATTGTCGCCAATACCAATTTCTACGTCTAATGGTACAGGTAGGGTGTAAGCATGTTCCATTTCCGACTTTATCATGGTTTTTATTTCTTCTAATTCTGGCTTGTATACATCAAAGACCAATTCATCATGTACCTGAAGGAGCATTTTGGTTTTGTAATTCCCTTCTTGTAGTTTTTGATAGATATTGATCATTGCAATTTTGATAATGTCGGCTGCGCTTCCTTGAATAGGGGCATTTACGGCATTGCGTTCTGCTGCGCCTCTTACGATGGCATTGCTTCCATTAATATCCTTTAAATACCTACGCCTGCCCAAAACGGTTTGTACGTAACCGTTTTCCCTTGCAAAATTTACCTGATTGCTCATATAACTTCGCAATTTTGGATATGTCTCATAATAAGTATCTATCAACTCTTTTGCTTCGGCACGCGATAGGGCTGTCTGGTTGCTTAAACCAAAGGCCGATACGCCATAAATAATCCCGAAGTTTACGGTTTTGGCATTGCTTCGTTGTTCGCGGGTAACTTCGGCAAGAGGTACGTTAAAGACCTTTGAGGCGGTAGAGGCGTGAATATCCTCGCCATTTTTAAAAGCTTCTATCATAGTAGGCTCTTCGCTAAGAGCAGCGATGATCCGCAATTCTATCTGTGAATAATCTGCCGCTAACAAAAGATAATTTTCATCCCTGGGTACAAAGGCCTTTCGTACCTGTCTTCCTCTTTCGGTTCGTATAGGGATGTTTTGTAGGTTGGGGTTATTACTGCTCAACCTTCCCGTAGCTGCTACGGTTTGCATATAATCTGTGTGTATCCTTCCTGTGCTGGGTTCTATTTGTTCCGGTAGCGCATCTATATAGGTGCTTTTTAATTTTGCCAATCCACGGTAATCCAATACACGCTGAATAATTTCGTGATCTTTGGCCAAAAGGGACAGCACGTCTTCAGAAGTAGAATACTGACCTGTTTTGGTTTTCTTCGGTTTGGCTACCAATTTTAATTTGTCAAACAATATTTCTCCCAACTGCTTTGGGGAAGCAATATTAAATTCGGCTCCGGCATCTTGGTATATTTGTGTCTCTAACGCTTTAATGTCGTCATTTAACGCTTGGGACAGTGAATTTAAAAAGGCCTTGTCTAGTTTAATTCCCTCTTCTTCCATGGCTGCCAAAACATGTAGTAGCGGTATTTCTATATCGTTGAATAAGGATTCGGTATTGGCTTCCTTTAATTCTGGCCTAAAATGTTGTGCCAACTGATAAGTAATATCCGCATCTTCTACCGCATACTCGGTTTGCTGGTCTAAGGGTACTTCGCGCATCGACAATTGGTTTTTTCCTTTTTTGCCAATGAGTTCAGTGATAGAGACAGGGGTGTAGTTTAAATAGGTCTCGGCCAATATATCCATGTTATGGCGCATATCGGGATTTATGAGGTAATGGGCCAACATGGTATCAAAACATTTCCCTTTGATAGTAATATTGTATTTTCGCAGTACCTTAATATCGTATTTTAAATTCTGACCTATTTTTTCAATGTGTTCTGCCTCGAAAAAGGGACGTAACTGCTCAATAATTTCTTGTGCTTCTGTCTTGTCTTCCGGAAAGGGAATGTAAAAGCCTTTCCCTGCTTCCCAGCTAAACGCTATGCCCACCAATTCTGCGGTAAGCGGATTCAAACCAGTAGTTTCGGTATCGAAGCACACCGAAGTTTGCTTCATGATATTTTGAAGGAAAAGCTTCATAGCTATCCCTGGAACAACGCTTTGATAGACGTGGGCTACCTCCTTGATGGTTTTTCGGCTAGAACTTTCTTTAATGGTTCCCGATGCAGCATCGTCACCACCCCCAAAGAGGGAAAACTGACCTACTCCGGCCTCGGATGTTGGCTTTTGTTCGGTTGGCTTGTCATTTGATGCCTGTTCAGATTCTTCGGTGTCTCTAGTAAACAATCTTAGGAATTGATCTTTTAATCTTCTAAACTCCAGTTCTTCAAAAATCTCCTGCACCTTATCCCCATCGGGCATGGTTAGTTCATAATCCTTGGCGTTAAAGGTAACCTCGCAATCGGTATAAATGGTGGCTAATTTTTTGGACAGAATACCTAATTCGGCATTTTCGATAATCTTCTCCTTCATTTTGCCCTTTAGTTTATCGGTATTGGCCAAAAGACCTTCCATGGAACCAAATTGTTCAATGAATTTTTTAGCGGTTTTGTCCCCAACACCTGGGAGGCCTGGAATATTGTCACTGGCATCGCCCATCATCCCTAAATAGTCAATAACCTGCTCTGGACGTTCTACGCCAAAACGTTCTTGGATTTCTGGGATACCCCAAATTTCTATCCCGTTGCCCATACGTGCTGGGCGGTACATAAAAATGTTTTCGGAGACCAATTGTCCAAAGTCCTTGTCGGGGGTAACCATAAATACCTTGTAGTCTTCTTTTTCTGCTTGCTTGGCCAAGGTTCCTATAATATCATCGGCTTCCCAGCCTTCTAGTTCCACGACCGGAATGTGCATGGCCTTTAATATCTCTTGTATGTAAGGTACAGCAATTTTAATGGCATCGGGAGTTGCATCTCTGTTGGCCTTGTAATCGGCAAACATTTCGGTACGGTCTACACTGCCGCCCTTATCGAAACAAACCGCAAGATGATCTGGTTTCTCGCGCCGGATGACATCCAATAACGAATTCATAAATCCCATGATAGCAGAGGTGTCCATGCCTTTGGAATTGATTCTGGGGTTTTTTATGAGGGCATAGTACCCACGGAAAATTAATGCGAAAGCATCGAGTAGGAAAAGTTTTTTTTGTTCTGCCATTTTGGATGTCTAGGATCTATTAAATTGTATACTTTATGCTATATATAGTACTATTGGTAAAATGATTCCGGTTTTTTGTCAAAATGTCCTTCTTCGGAATACGAGCGGTAACTAAATCCTGGGTGTACGCAATAGCCTCCGGTTTCGCCTTTTTTGTTAATGGCAATAAATCCGATCTGGAAATCTTTACGGCCTTTATTTTTGGCCATGATACGTTTTACACCTTCTTCACAGGCTTCTTGTGGCGATTTTCCCTGACGCATTAATTCTACGATCAAAAAACTGCCTACAGTTCTTACCACTTCTTCGCCTACACCTGTAGCTGTAGCAGCACCTACTTCATTGTCGACAAATAGTCCTGCTCCAATAATAGGGGAGTCGCCAACCCTTCCGGCCATTTTGTATCCCATACCACTAGTGGTACAAGCACCTGCAATATCCCCATTTTTATCGATGGCCAACATGCCTATAGTATCGTGGTTTTCTATGTTAATGATGGTTTCGTATTTAGAGGTCTCCTTCCATGCCAACCAATCTTTCTTGGCCTTTTCGGTCAGTAGGTTTACTTTAGGGAAGCCCTTTTCGTACGCGAATTGTTCGGCTCCTTTTCCTGCTAGCATTACATGAGGGGTGTCTTCCATCACCTTGCGGGCCACAGAAATAGGGTGTTCTATATTTTCCATGCACAATACCGCCCCGCAGTTGCCATCCTTGTCCATAATACAGGCATCAAGGGTTACATTCCCGTCTCTATCGGGCCTTCCTCCGTTCCCTACGGTTTCGTTGCTTAGGTCGGCCTCTTCAACCATAACGCCCTGCTCTACGGCATCAAGGGCAGAACCTCCTTTGTCTAAAACTTCCCAGGCTTTTGCCGTGGCATTCATAAAATTCCACGTGCAAATGGCAATAGGAATGATTGCTTTTCCTCCTTCGTTCGGTAGGATAGAGGCTTTTTTATCTTCTTGGCAAGAGGCTAAAATTGGGGCTGTAATTAGACCTGCGGTGCTAAGGGTCGAATTTTTAAGGAAGTTTCTTCTTTTCATTGCTTTGTGATACTTAAATTTAAGGCATTAAATATAAGAAATATGATTGTAGAAGTATGTGCCAATTCCATAGAATCTGCCATAAATGCCCAAAGTGCTGGCGCTGATAGAATTGAACTTTGTGCAGAACTGGCCGTAGGAGGGCTTACCCCCTCATCGGGGTTTCTGAAATTGGTAAAGGAATATATCAGCATCCCTGTCAATGTCCTTATTAGACCAAGAAGTGGCGATTTTAGTTATTCGGACTATGAGTTCCAGATTATGAAAAACGATATTCAACGCTGTGTCGATATGGGGTTTAATGGGGTAGTTGCTGGAGTATTACAGCGCGATTGTACCTTGGATGTAGTTCGCACCCAGGAATTGGTCGATTTGGCGAAACCGTTGGAATTTACCTTCCACAGGGCTTTTGATTGGGTGGCCGACCCTTGGGAGACTTTGGTGCAACTAGAATCTATGGGGGTCCAAACAATTTTGAGTTCGGGGCAGCAGCCTTCTAGTTTAAAAGGTATTGATACTTTGATGCAATTACAGGAACAAGCTGCAAACTGTACTATTATGCCTGGTGGAGGTGTGCGTCCAAATAATGTGAACAATTTTAAATCGAAGGGGTTTAAAGCAATTCATTTGTCGGGGGTGCAATTCCAAAAAAACTTGGAAGTAGTCCCTGTAATACCTATGAGTAGCCCTGGCTTTTTAAAGGACGACGAAATTCTGATCAGTAATTTAGATATTTTGAAAGAGGTAGTGCGGATTGTAAAAGAATAGACGGTGCTGTCATAAAATGAAATACCTTTAAACCTATTAAAATAAGCTTATGTTGCGTTGGATAGTTTTCGTTGTCATTTACATAGTACTTGGAATATATACTCTACAGGCCTTACGGACCGCCTCTCGATTTCCGTGGGTATATTATTTGTATATGTTGCTGTCGTTTTTGGTGTTGGGAAATTTTATTTACCAATTTACATGGGGCGATAACGAAGGGCGGGTGCTCAGTATCGCCAAAAGTTATTCCTTTGGTTTTTTATTGGCCATGCTTACCTTTAAGTTGATAACGATGGTATTCTTGTTTTCTGAGGATATGTTTAGGTTTCTTACTGCTGCCTACCATAAAATTTTCGGAAAATCCAAGGAGTTTAGTTTTCCCGAACGTCGCAGAATTTTAAGTCTTATAGCGATGGGCATTGCTGCGCTGCCGTTCTCGGCCTTGTTGTACGGAATGTATAAGGGGAAGTATAATTTTAAGGTGTTGAAGTACGAATTGGAATTTGAGGATTTGCCAAACGCTTTTAATGGTTACCAAATAACTCAAATCTCGGATATACATAGTGGCAGTTTCGATAATAGGGAGAAAATTACTTATGCCATAGACCTTATTAACCGACAAAAAAGCGATCTGCTTGTTTTTACAGGCGATATGGTTAATAATAAGGCAGAGGAAATGTATCCGTGGAAAGATCTTTTTGCTGGTTTGGAGGCCCAAGACGGCAAGTATTCCGTCTTGGGGAACCACGATTATGGGGACTATGTGAATTGGGAGACCGATGCTGCGAAAAAAGAAAATCTTGAGGCTTTAAAAGCCTTGCAGAAAGATATAGGGTTTAATTTGTTGTTGAACGAAAGCCAGTACTTGCAAAAGGGCAACGATAAAATAGCACTTATCGGGGTGGAGAATTGGGGAAGAGGTGGATTTAAAAAGGCTGGGGACCTAGGGAAAGCTACGGCACAGATAGGTGAAAATGATTTTAAAATACTGATGAGCCACGATCCCTCGCATTGGGAAGATGTGGTCCTTCATGATAAACTGCACTATCACCTTACCTTAAGTGGCCATACCCATGGGATGCAATTTGGTATAGAGATCCCTGGTTGGGTTAAATGGAGTCCGGCGAAGTGGCGCTATAAATACTGGGCCGGAGTGTATGAGGAAAGGGGGCAGTTGATAAATGTTAACCGTGGTTTTGGGTTTTTGGGCTACCCTGGTCGGGTAGGGATATGGCCAGAGATAACGGTGATTACCTTAAAAAAGAAGGCCTTGAGCTGATTTTAATGTAGCTTTAGAAGCAAAAGACTGCGTTGGGTTAACCTTTTCGTATTTTTTCTTACTTTTGAGTATAACCAAACACATGGTATATGTCTAAATTTGGCGAATTAATAGATGTTAATGTTCCGGTGCTGTTAAATTTTTATGCGGAATGGAACGAACCCTCGACTTCAATGCATCCGGTTTTAAAGGATGTGGCAGCTGCTTTGGGCGATAAGGGCAAGGTTATAAAAATTGATGTGGATAAGAACAGAGAGCTTTCTAGGGCATTAAGGGTAAGTGGACTTCCGACGCTGATGATCTACAGGAAAGGGGAAATGGTTTGGCGCCAAAGTGGGGAACAGGATGCCAATACCCTGATTGGGATCTTAAACGAATATATCTAAAAGTAGAATTCCCTTTGGTAGTATAGCGATAGTTTGTTGGTTTTTTCTTTGTGATAAAACCCAGCTGTTGTTATAAGGCTATCTTAATTCATTTTTTTTGCTAGTTGTAGAAGGCTATAATAGTACCTTATAAGAGTATCAGGTTTTTTTAAGATACTTTGTGAAGAAGACTATATAGTGCTTACTATAATGTTTACCTAAAATAAACCGGGTGCAAAACCTAGGTTTGATGGTTTGTGTATAAAATTTAGAGCCTCCATATTGGAAGGGATTTAAATTGGCTCCTCCTCCAAAACATCCTTGTGATTTTATTGATAAATGGGGTCGTAGGCTTTAGAATCGCTGCCATTACGGTTGATTCGGAAAAAGTAGGGCTATTTCTGTTGCTTGTTTCATTCTTTCCAAGGTTCTTCTTCTGTAAGAAATTTGATTATATCTGACTATGTATTCCTGTTTTGTATTAGTCCTTGTTCTAAATGATAGAATGAATCAATGGTGTTGGTTTGTGTTCTTATAGGGGTTTTTCTGCGTTAGGGACCGGGGCGGCATCCCCGCAGCGGAGCAAGGGATATAGCCAAGGGCCCGCCCGACGAAGGAGGGAACGCCCAAATAATAACCTTTATAACCATAAAAAAATCCCGAGCCATAGACCCGGGAATTTCTGTGTTACTTGTTTTGGTAAGTGAACTACTCTTTTTACTCGGGAATAGACTCCATTTTCATAGAATCTGGATTAGTAGCTGAGGGATCTATGTCATCTAAAGGACTGCTGCCGTAAAACCGTTCAAATTTATTGACGTATTCGTTAAAAATAAGCGTTTCTTTTTCGGCAAGTTCCTTGTCCCTATTTCTAATCAAGATATCTATATTTCTGCTGTACGCCTCTAAATCGGGGATAATTTCGCTTAAATTAAGCTGTTGTTCGTTAAAGGGTAAACCGGCATAATAATTTAATCTTTCTTGGTAAATAGTTTTAAGTTTATGGAAGAGGTCTCTAGCTTTTTGCGTTTCTCCAACTTTGTAATATCCATCTACAAAAGGCTCTACAAAGGTGTAGTAGCCATAATGCTCAACCGGCAAGTTTTTCATGGTAAGGTCAATGATGTCCTTTGCTTTTTCGATCTTGTTTTCATTGATCAAGGTTTCCGTAAGTCGGGCTAAATTGCCACGGAAAGACAATCCTTGGATCCTGATCTGCGCATCGTGGTAAATATCTGGGCTTCCTGAATTTCCCCAATCCCATTTTTTAACAATATCGTACATTAAATCGCTGTCGATACGGCCCATTTCATAGGCGCTCTGGTTTTTGGTTTTTATAGGAACCAATTTATATACCAAGCCATCTAACTGAAGGTAGTCCTTCATGTAGATATATTCGGCATTGTCAAAACTCCCGCCAGAGAAATAGATAGGACGTTTCCAGTCGTTGTTGGCCAATATATCTAACATTAAGATCCTGTTTTTTGGCAAGGCAGATTTAGGGAGGTCAATATCGATATAATCGACGATCAGGGCCGAGTCCTTTGCTTTTACCAAACCACTTTCAAGAACGTTTTTCTTGTTCACCGGAACCCTAATCTTATTGGTAGGGTAATACACTACATCTAAATTGCTTTCGGAGTACTGACTAAGATCGGCACCTTGTTTTTGAAGGATAGACCTGAATTTTGTTTGCTCCTTATCGCTGGCTACCCAGTTCATAAAGTCTTTAATATCCCATCGGTTTTCGGTAAGTCCGTTGTAATAAATAACGTCTCTAGATCCAAATCGGTACTTTTCATGGGTCAGTTGCGATGGAATAGGCTCGCTTTCATAGGCTTGCATTTTCATCTGGTCTATATACCAATCCGTAGCAAAAAGGCTGGTATTGATAACCCTTACATCGGTGCGGTAGCCTTCTATTTCTTGGGCATACCATAGCGGAAAGGTGTCATTGTCGCCTATGGTGAACAATATGGCGCCCGCGTTTTCTTGGGTAGATCCTAAATAAGAGTGTGCCGTAGAAGTGGCGGTATACCTATTAGACCTGTCGTGGTCGTCCCAGTTTTGAAAGGCCAGGACTCCTGGAACGGCAAAAAGACAAAGGACGGTAATTGCCGGGGCCAATATTTTTGGGTTGATTAATTTTCTGAATTCCTCAAAAAGTGCATACACGCCCAATCCTATCCAGATGGCGAAAATATAAAAAGATCCTACCAGGGAATAATCGCGTTCCCTAGGTTGAAAAATGGCAGGGTTGGTATAAAACTGTATGGCGATACCGGTAAATATAAAAAAGACAAAAAGGACCCAAAACTGTTTTGGGTTTTTACTGATCTGGAAAAATATACCAATGATGCCCAAGATAAGGGGTAAAAAGAAATAGGTATTTCTTCCTTTATTGTTCTTAATGTCGCTAGGTAGGTTTTCTTGGCTCCCAAGGCGGGCACTGTCTATAAAGTTAATTCCGCTCAGCCAGTTACCGTGGTTGTCGTATCGGCCTTGGATATCGTCTTGCTTACCTACATAATTCCACATAAAATAGCGCCAGTACATATATCCGAACTGAAACTCGAACATATAGCGGATATTTTGGGCGAGGGTAGGGGGGGTAACGTCTATATATTCGCTAAATTCCCTTAAAAAACGCACATATTGCGCGGTATCTATTTCTCCTTTGGCATAGCCGTCTTTAAATTGGTTCACGGCATTCCTTAGTTCTTGGTTCCCTAGGTAGGACGATTTGATTTTAAAGGTCAAGGGATCAAAATACTTCATGTAATTTTCGGCATTCTGTTCGCTCCACAACCTTGGCAATAGGCCTACATGGTTTGGGTTAGGGCCTTGTAATGCATTTTTATAGTGGTTGACGATGATATACTTGCCTGTTTTTTCGTCCTGCTCATATTTAGGTTTCTCGTCCATTTCTTCTCCAGCAGGGGCAAAGGAGTTAGAGTAATAGGACCCGTAAAAAGGGCTTTCTACGCCAGGATATTGTTCTCTGTTGTAATAGGCTAATAAGGAACGGGCATCTGAAGGGTCGTTTTCGTTGATCACTACATTGGCATTGGCCCTGATAGGGAGCATGACCCATGTAGAAAATCCTAGGAAAAGGAACATTAAACACAGCACAATGGTGTTTGCTGTAAAATAATTGTTCTTGCGGGTATATTTCAATCCAAAATAAAAGGCTGCTATAAAAATTAGGCCCATTATGATGGTTCCCGAATTAAAGGGGAGTCCGATAGTATTTATAAAGAACACCTCGCTCCAACCAAAGGCTTTTAAAACATAGGTAAGGGAAAATTTATAAACCAACATTAATATGGCCACTACGGTGATATTGGCAAGTAGAAAATTCTTGACAGTAGTGGTCTTGTAAGTTTTAAAGTAATAGAGTAAACCTACGGATGGAATGGCCAAAAAGCCCATGAATTGAACTCCAAAGGTAAGTCCGATTACAAAGAAAATAAGGACGACCCATTTATTGCCTCTCGGGTTTTCTAAATCGTCTACCCATTTTAGGCCAAGCCACAATAGTAGCGCCATGATTAAACTAGCCATGGCATATACCTCTGTTTCTACGGCGTTAAACCAAAAGCTGTCTGTAAAAGTAAAGGCCAGGGAGCCCACAATTCCGCTTCCTAATATAGCTATAGCCTTACTATTGGTAAGAGCTTCGTTTTTGACGATTAATTTTCTGGTCAGATTGGTAATGGTCCAGAACATAAACAGAATGGTAAAGGCGCTAGAAACCCCAGACACATAGTTGACCATTCTTGCGATCTGATCGGCCTCGAGGGCAAACATAGCAAAAAATGCGCCTATCATCTGTAATAATGGTGCTCCTGGAGGATGGCCTACCTGTAATTTTGCCGAGGTGGCTATATATTCACCTGCATCCCAGAAACTGCTGGTAGGTTCTACGGTTAATCCGTAAGTAATAAGGGCTATTGAAAATACAGACCATCCCATGATGGTGTCCCATTGCTTGAAATTCTTTGAAAACATGCGCTTTGTGGTTTATGCAAAAAGGCGAATTTAATAATTATAATAGAGATGATGACATTATTTTTATAAAGCTTTAACAAGGGGCAGGATTATTTTTTTATTTTTTTTGAAAAAATGTTTGCGTAATCGAAAGTAAGCTCTATCTTTGCACGCTCAAATAGCACGGTGGCCTATGGTGTAATTGGCAACACAGCTGGTTTTGGTCCAGTCGTTCTAGGTTCGAGTCCTAGTAGGCCAACAAGTACAGAAAACCCTTTAAACGTTCAAGTTTAAAGGGTTTTGTATTTATGAAGACCTTGTGTGTTTTTTTTAAGTAAAATATATTATTTTATTTCAAAAGTATATTTTATATTTGCACGCTCAAATAGCACAGTGGCCTATGGTGTAATTGGCAACACAGCTGGTTTTGGTCCAGTCGTTCTAGGTTCGAGTCCTAGTAGGCCAACTGAAAGTTGGGAATCCCGGAGCTGAAAAGTTTCGGGATTTTTTTTGCCTTAAAATCAACTTGGTTTAAGGTGTTAAAAGCGCTCTTGGTAATTGGTTTAGGTGTTTGGTGTTGGGGGTAGGATAGGGTTTGTGAAGGGTAATCTTTTTAGATTAAGTGATTTAGATTGTTGAATGATGCAAAAAAATTGTATATTTGCGCTGCTGAAAGGATATAAAGTATTCGGGAGGGGACAATTTGTCCCCTCTTTTGTTCACAATATTTTATCTGGAAGTAGAGAATAAAGACGGCTCTTAGGGGGTTGAAATAGTGGTTCTGCATATTTTTGCAGAATAGTGATGGCGCCTGGTTTTAATGTTGTTGAGGCTAGGTGTAGAGTAAAATTGAGATTTATGTTGAAAGATAAAGTTGTTGAGCTTTTAGAGGGGGTGTTAAAGGAGAATGAATCACTGTTTTTGATTGATTTTTCGATGACTCCAGATCATAAGATAAAAATTGTTATCGATGGTGATCACGGTGTGACGGTTCAGGATTGTATGACTGTTAGTCGGGCTATTGAACATAATATAGATAGGGATGAAGAAGATTTTGCATTGGAAGTTGCTTCTGCTGGAGCGGCATCTCCCTTGAAATTGCCAAGACAATACCGTAAAAATTTAGGAAGGACCATAGAAGTAAAGCTTCAGGGGCAAGAGGGAGAGCTCGAAGGGCAGTTGACCGAAGCAACGGAAGACGATATTACCTTAGAGTGGAAAGCTAGAGAGCCAAAACCTGTTGGAAAAGGTAAAGTTACGGTTCAGAAAAAGCAACAAATTGCAATTTCTGATATAAAAGAAGCTAAAGTTGTATTAAAATTTTAATTGTAGTACGAAAATGGAAAATATTGCGCTAATCGAATCTTTCTCGGAATTTAAAGATGATAAATTCATTGACAGAGTAACGCTAATGGCGATTTTGGAGGATGTTTTTAGGAATGCGTTAAAGAAGAAATTTGGTTCGGATGACAATTTCGATATTATCATAAACCCTGATAAGGGCGATTTGGAAATATGGAGGAATAGGGTTGTTGTGGAAGATGGGGAGGTAGAAGATCCTAATGAAGAGATTTCTCTAAGCGCGGCCAGAAAGATAGAGCCTGATTTTGAAGTAGGTGAAGATGTTTCTGAGGAAGTGAAATTGATTGATCTTGGAAGAAGGGCTATTTTAGCCCTAAGGCAAAATCTTATTTCTAAGATTCACGAACACGATAATACTACGATCTATAAGCATTTTAAGGATCTAGAAGGAGAGATCTATACGGCAGAAGTGCATCATATTAGGCACAAGGCTATCATTCTTTTGGATGACGAAGGAAATGAGATTATCCTTCCTAAGGATAAGCAGATTCCGTCCGATTTCTTTAGAAAAGGCGATAATGTTCGCGGGATAATTGAAAGCGTTGAGTTGAAAGGAAATAAGCCTACAATTATCATGTCTAGGTGTTCTCCATTGTTTTTGGAGCAACTGTTTTTTCAGGAAATACCAGAAGTTTTCGATGGTTTGATTACCATAAAGAAGGCGGTTCGTATCCCTGGGGAGAAGGCAAAAGTGGCTGTAGATTCTTATGATGATCGTATTGATCCTGTTGGTGCTTGTGTGGGTATGAAAGGATCAAGGATTCATGGTATTGTACGTGAGTTGGGCAATGAGAACATAGATGTTATTAATTGGACCAATAATCCTCAGTTGTTGGTTACCCGGGCTTTGAGTCCGGCCAAGGTTTCTTCAGTGAAGCTGAACGAGGAAAAAATGACGGCACAAGTTTACCTAAGGCCAGAGGAAGTATCCAAGGCGATAGGTAGAGGTGGTCATAATATTAGGTTGGCAGGACAGCTGACCGGTTATGAGATAGATGTGTTCCGTGAAGGAGTCGAGGAGGATGTAGAGCTTACAGAGTTCTCTGACGAAATTGAAGCATGGATCATAGAGGAATTTAAGAAGATCGGAATGGATACCGCTAGAAGCGTCTTGGAGCAAGATGTGGAGGATTTGGTGAAAAGAACCGATTTGGAAGAGGAGACAATCTTAGAGGTTGTGCGAATTCTTAAAGAAGAATTAGAAGATTAAGCTATATATTAGCAGTAAATTACAAGAATAGGAATTATTTATTTATGGCAGATAATGCAACGATAAGGCTTAATAAAGTCCTAAGAGAACTGAATATTTCATTGGACCGGGCGGTAGACTATCTCGGGTCCAAAGGGCATGACATAGAAGCAAGGCCTACTACTAAAATATCCAATGAGGTATACCAAGTTCTTTTGGACGGGTTCCAAACGGACATGAGCAAGAAAGTTGCGTCCAAAGAAGTTGGTGAAGAGAAGAGGAAGGAGAAGGAGGCTATAAGATTGCAGTTGGAGCAAGAGCAAGAAGAGAAAAAACTCGCAAGAGAAAAGCGTGCTAAGGAAGGGATTGTGAAAGCAAGAGTAGAGCTAGCCGGACCTAAAACGGTCGGGAAAATAGATCTGGACCAACCTAAGAAGGCCGCAACTCCAGTCGCTCCAAAGGAAGAAGAAAAAACAGTGAAAGAGCCCGAAACAGCTCCGGAAGTAACTGTTGGGAAAGCTTCTGAACCTGTAGTCGAAAAGACCGTAGACAAAGTGGATGCTCCGGTAGAAAAAGAAGAAGTGGCGCCCAAAGTGGAGGCTGCAGCTCCTGAATCTCAAAAGGCAGAGCCGGTAAAACCAGCTCCTGTAAAAGAGGAGTCGGTGAAAGAGGAACCTGTGAAAGCGGCGCCGGTGAAAGCTGAGCCTAAAAAGACAGGGCCCGTGAAAAAAGAGGAAGTGAAAGATGTTCCTGTAGTAAAGGAAACTGAGAAGAAGACCGACGAGGTTAAGCAGGCGCCAGTGAAGGAGGTAACAGAGAAAAAAGAAGCCGAGAAGGTGGAGACAGACAAAAAAGAAGCTATTGTTGGTGAAGACGGACGCGCTATAGAGACCGAAGTGATTACCACGAAATACCAGAAACTTTCTGGGCCGAAAATTATGGGGGCCAAAATTGACCTTACACAGTTTGAGAAACCTAAGAAAAAGAAGGAAGTAGCGAAGGCAGGGGATGCTGCCGATAAAAAGAAAAGAAGGAAACGAATTGTTACCAAGCCAGGAGCGGGAGGCGATGCTAATAAACCAGCAGCAGCTAGACCAAGAGGGCCGGTAGTAAGACGTGCGCCAGGACAGCGTTTTACTCCTGCCGCAAAGGTAGAGCCTACTGAAGAAGATGTTCAAAAGCAGGTAAGAGAAACCTTGGAGAAGCTTCAAGGGAAATCTAAAAAGGGTAAAGGCGCCAAGTATAGAAGAGATAAGAGAGATCAGCACCGTCAGCAGACTGAAAAAGATCTTGAAAAACAAGAGTTGGAAAGCAAGATCTTGAAAGTTACGGAGTTTGTTACGGCAAGCGAAGTGGCAACGATGATGGATGTGCCAACGACGAAGATTATTTCGGCCTGTATGTCTTTGGGTATCATGGTGACCATGAACCAACGATTGGATGCTGAAACCCTGTCTATTGTAGCTGATGAATTTGGGTATGAAGTAGAATTTGTTACAGCAGACCTAGAAGAAAGTATTGTAGAAGAGCCGGATGCAGAAGAAGATTTAGTGGCTAGAGCTCCTATTGTAACGGTGATGGGACACGTAGATCACGGTAAGACTTCTTTGCTGGATTATATTAGAAAAGAAAATGTTATTGCAGGTGAGAGTGGTGGGATTACCCAGCATATCGGAGCTTATGGTGTAACCTTGGAGGGTGGACAGAAAATTTCCTTCTTGGATACCCCGGGTCACGAAGCCTTTACGGTGATGCGTGCTCGTGGGGCTCAAGTAACGGATATTGCTATTATTGTAGTGGCAGCGGATGATGCTATCATGCCCCAGACTAAAGAGGCTATTAGTCACGCCCAAGCAGCGGGAGTGCCTATCATCTTTGCTATTAACAAAATAGATAAACCTCATGCTAACCCAGATAAGATTAAAGAAGGATTGGCGCAGATGAACCTATTGGTAGAAGATTGGGGTGGGAAAGTTCAATCTCACGATATTTCGGCCAAAATTGGTACGGGGGTTAAAGAGTTGTTGGAAAAGGTGCTTCTAGAGGCTGAGCTTCTAGAGTTGAAGGCTAATCCAAAGAAATTGGCTTCGGGTACTGTGGTTGAGGCTTTCTTGGATAAAGGTAGAGGATATGTTTCTACTATTCTTGTTCAGGCAGGTACTCTAAAAGTCGGAGACTATGTCTTGGCGGGTACTTGTAGTGGTAAAGTGAAAGCTATGCACGATGAGCGTGGGAAAATCGTAAAAGAGGCAGGTCCATCTAGGCCGGTATCCATATTAGGTTTGGACGGAGCGCCACAGGCGGGTGATAAGTTTAATGTGCTCTTGGATGAAAGAGAAGCGAAACAAATCGCAACCAAGCGTTCTCAGTTATTGCGTGAGCAATCTGTAAGAACACAACGTCATATAACCTTGGATGAGATCGGAAGACGTATCGCATTGGGTGACTTTAAAGAGTTGAACATAATCCTGAAAGGAGATGTGGATGGTTCTGTTGAAGCATTGACCGATTCTTTCCAGAAATTGTCTACAGCAGAGATTCAAGTAAACATCATTCATAAAGCAGTAGGTCCTATTACAGAGTCCGATGTTCTCTTGGCTTCGGCTTCAGATGCAGTTATCATAGGGTTTAACGTAAGGCCTATGGGGAATGCAAGAATGTTGGCAGATAAAGAAGAGATAGATATCAGAATGTATTCAATTATATACGATGCTATCAATGATCTTAAGGATGCTATGGAAGGAATGTTGTCTCCAGAGATGAAAGAAGAGATTACAGGAACTGCGGAAATTCGTGAGACCTTTAAGATTTCTAAAGTTGGAACAATTGCCGGTTGTATGGTAACTACAGGGAAGATCTATAGGAATTCTAATATTAGATTGATTAGAGATGGTGTGGTTATCTATACCGGAGAGCTATCATCGCTTAAGAGATTTAAAGATGATGTTAAAGAAGTGGCTAAAGGCTACGATTGTGGACTGCAGGTGAAAAACTATAACGATATTAGAGAATTGGATATCGTGGAAGCATTCCAAGAAGTTGAAGTGAAGAAGAAGTTGAAATAAATGACTTCTTCCTGAAAATGGAATTAAGACAAAAAAAAACGACCTATTTGGTCGTTTTTTTTGGTTTTAGCAACATCGCTTCTGGGTATTTTTTTCGCACATCCATAAGGGTGCGTTCCCCTTCTAGCTTTGTTTTAAATTTCCCTAAGCGCACTCGATAGCTGGGGTATTCGAAATCTATTGTTGCCGGTAGCGTAGGGTAGTCCTTGTCTATATTCGTTTTAAGGGCCTGTGCTTGTTGGTCGGTTCCAAAACCTACTTGTATGCGGTAATGGCTACTGGTTTCGTTAACGCTTTTGTAATGCGCTAACAAGCTGTTAATCTTTTGATCTTGTTGAATATTGACTTTGGCTTGTTGTGCTGTGCAAAAAGTTGCAGAGGCGAGTATAAAAGTAAGTAAAGAGGCAGTTTTCATAGCGTGATAATCTTTCTGTTTTAGCTTTGTGCAAATGTAAAATATTAAGAATCAATCAATATATTTTAATGTTATTTAGAACAGTTATAAATTATACATTATAGATCCCTTAACATTTCCCAAATAAAGTGTATTGTGTATTTTTGCCATCAATTTGGGCGTGGTTTAGAAAGGGTGTATTATTTACATACGAAAAAATCATGCCAAAAGTCCGACAGAAATATTTTTAATATGAAAAAGGTTCCATACCGCAATCTAATTTCTAGAATTTTAGGTGTCAGTTTGGTAGTTGTACTACTGCTTTCCAATTCGCTTCATGCAAAAGAAACTGCTGTTCTTCAGGAGTCGTCTGCTGTGTCGTCCGGGGAGGGCGATCCTGTAAAGGGGAAGCAATTATTTAATCAGAATTGTGCTGCGTGTCACTCTCTAACAAAGAAAATGACCGGTCCGCCCTTAGCTGGGGTGACAGAGAAGCACGATAGGGAATGGTTGTATTCGTGGATTAAGAATAGTTCAGCTATGATTAAGGCTGGTGATGCAGCAGCTGTAAAGATTTACAATGAGTATAATCAGGCGGCGATGACTGCCTTTCCAACCTTGTCTGATCAGGAGTTGGAGGATATTTTGGCGTATACCGATGCGCCTCCGGTGGCTCCTAAGCCTGTTGTTAGCGCAGAAGCCGGTGCTGGTGCGGGGCAAGTTCAATCATCCGGGATTTCCAATGAATTGATTCTTGGTGCCTTGGTGTTGGTTTTTGGTTTGTTGGTGGTGATGTTGTTTTTGGTAAATTCTACATTGAGACGTATTGCCGAGGCTAATGGGGTGTTGTTGGAAAAAGAAGCTGCTAAAAAAGGTACTCCGATTTGGAAAGCTTTTGCCAAGAATCAGTTTTTGGTAATTGTCTTTGTGATCTTTCTTTTATTGAATGGTGCTTACTTCGCTTATGGGTGGATGATGCAGGTAGGGGTAGATCAGGGCTATGCTCCTATTCAGCCGATACATTATTCGCATAAGATCCATGCCGGAGATAATAATATTGAGTGTAAGTACTGTCACTCTTCTGCTAGGGTTTCTAAAACCTCTGGAATTCCGTCATTGAATGTTTGTATGAACTGTCATAAGTCTATTGATGAGTATAAGGGGAATCCGGAAGGGCCTAGTGCAGAGGATTTGGCTAATGGGTATACAAATGAATTCTATACAAAAGAAATTCAGAAGTTGTATGATGCTGTTGGTTGGGATAAAGACAATCAGAGGTATACGGGTGAGACGAAACCGGTAGAATGGGTGAGAGTGCATAATCTTCCTGATTTTGCTTACTTTAACCACTCTCAGCACGTTTCTGTAGCGGGTATAGAGTGTCAGACTTGTCACGGTCCCGTTGAGGAAATGGAAGTGATGTATCAATATGCTCCTTTAACTATGGGATGGTGTATTAATTGTCACCGTGAAACAGATGTGAAAGTAGAGGGGAATGCTTATTATGAGAAAATTCATGAAGAGCTTTCTAAGAAATACGGTGTAGAGAAACTTACAGCTGCTCAAATGGGTGGATTGGAATGTGGTAAATGTCACTATTAATCAAATTAACTAGAAGATAATTTTAGATATATCATATGTCATCAAACAAAAAGTATTGGAAAAGCGAGGCGGAGTTAAATCCTAACGATTCCATTGTTGAGACGCTAAGACAGAATGAGTTTATTCAAGAGATTCCAACAGGTGAATTCTTGGAGGATAAGCAAACGTTGGCGGCTAGCTCTACTAATAGAAGGGATTTTCTTAAGTATGTTGGGTTTAGTACGGCTGCAGCTTCCTTAGCTGCTTGTGAAGGGCCGGTTACAAAATCTATTCCTTATGTAGTTAAACCGGATAATATTGTGCCTGGGGTGGCAAACTTTTATGCTACCACCATTGCCAATGGTTTTGACTTTGCTAGTATTTTGGTAAAGACTAGAGAGGGAAGGCCGATTAAAATAGAAAACAATACGGATGCCAAGGTTGCAGGCGGTGCAAATGCACGTGTCCAGGCTTCGGTACTGTCATTGTACGATAGCAATCGTTTGCAAGGGCCTTTGTTTAATGGAGAGGCGGTTTCTTGGGAAGAAATGGATTCGGCTGTAAAAGCTAAATTAGCATCTCTTAAAGGAGGGGCTCAGAAGATTGCTGTTTTGACGCAAACCTATGCGAGTCCTTCTACTTCTAGGTTGATTGCAGAGTTTAAAGAGGTCTATGGGAATGTGGATCATGTAACATATGATACTATTTCTGAAGATGCTGCGCTTTCTGCTTTTGAATCAAAATACGGCGAAAGAGCTTTGGCTGATTATGATTTCGAAAAAGCAGAATTGATTGTTTCTTTCGGTGCTGATTTCTTAGGAGATTGGCAAGGTGGAGGTTATGATAGTGGTTATTCAAAGGGACGTGTTCCGAAGAACGGTAAAATGTCGAGGCATGTGCAGTTCGAGGCAAATATGTCCTTGACTGGTGCGAATGCTGATAAGCGTGTGCCGTTAAAACCTTCTGAGCAAAAGCTTGCTTTGGCTTATTTCTATGGGAAATTAAGTGGAACTTCAGTTTCTGTTGGTCTTTCTGATAATGTGAAAGCTGCTGTCGATGCTGTGGTTGCTCAGGTATTGAAAAATAAATCCAATACGGTAGTAGTTACTGGTATTGATGATATAAACGCTCAGGCAATAGTCTTGGCGATAAATGAATTCTTGGGAAGTAAGGCTTTTGATGCTGCTGCTCCTAAGTATGTAAGACAGGGAAGTGTTAAGGCTGTTAATGCTTTAATAGCTGATATGAAAGCCGGTAAAGTTGGAGCCTTGTTGATAGATGGTGTGAATCCGGTTTACTCTTTGGCAAACGCTGCCGATTTTGTGGCAGGATTGGAGAAAGTGGCGCTTTCAGTAGCTTTTTCTACAACCCGTACGGAAACTACGGAAGTGGTTCAGTATGTAGGTGCTGCGAATCACTATTTGGAGTCTTGGGGTGATGCTCAGCTGAAAAAAGGATTCTATAGTTTGGCACAGCCTACTATTAAAGAATTGTTCGATTCTAGGCAGTTTCAAACTTCTTTGTTGAACTGGATTGGAAGTGATAAAACGTACTACAGCTATATAAAAGAGACTTGGTCTGCGGGAATACTTGGAGAAAGTGACTGGAACCAAGCTTTGCACGATGGTGTATTCACTACAACTGCAGCAGCTGTCGTAGAAGCAAGTGAAGAAGCTGAAGCTCCGGTTGATTTATCTGCTGCTCTAAGGAGGTTGTCTGCATCTGCTAATGAAGGAATGGAATTGATTCTTTATCCTAAAGTTGGTATGGGGGATGGGCAACAAGCCAATAACCCATGGTTGCAAGAATTTCCGGATCCTATTACAAGAGTGTCTTGGGATAACTACCTTACTGTTTCCAAAGCCGATGCTGAGCGTTTAGGTTTGGTTAATGAGAATGTGGCTGATGGTGGTTTAAACGGTAGCTATGTAAATCTTACGGTAGACGGTGTTGTCTTGAATAATGTTCCTGTTATCATTCAGCCAGGTCAGGCTAACGGTTCTGTTGGTTTATCATTTGGTTATGGTAAGAAAGCAGGAATGCAGGCAGAAATGCAGACAGGGGTAAATGCTTATACTTTGTACAAAGATTTCTCTAACGTACAATCCGTAAGCATCGAGAAAACCCAAGGAATGCATGAGTTTGCCTGTGTGCAGTTGCATAAGACTTTAATGGGTAGGGGAGATATTATAAAAGAAACTACTCTAGAGATATTTAATACGAAGGATTCGCGCGAATGGAATGTTGTTCCTGTGGTTTCTTTAGACCACCAAACGGTAGATGCTAGTTCTGTGGATTTATGGGGTAGTTTTGATCGTTCTATTGGGCATCATTTTAACTTGTCTATAGATCTAAATGCATGTACGGGTTGTGGCGCATGTGTTATAGCGTGTCACGCGGAAAATAATGTACCGGTAGTTGGGAAAGAAGAGGTTAGGAAGTCTAGGGATATGCACTGGTTGCGTATTGATAGATACTACTCTTCCGAAGAAACTTTTGAAGGGGATAACATTAAGAAAGAAGAATTCGATGGCTTGTTCGGGGATAAAGGTTCCTTGGGTGGATTTGGTCAAATGGAGGACCCTTCTGCAAACCCTCAGGTGGCTTTCCAGCCTGTAATGTGTCAGCACTGTAACCATGCTCCTTGTGAGACTGTTTGTCCTGTTGCTGCTACGTCACACGGACGTCAAGGACAAAACCATATGGCGTACAACAGATGTGTGGGTACAAGATATTGTGCAAACAACTGTCCTTATAAAGTAAGACGTTTTAACTGGTTCTTATACAACAACAATGACGAGTTCGATTACCATATGAACAATGACCTAGGGAAGATGGTTATCAACCCAGATGTTACTGTTCGTTCTAGAGGGGTAATGGAAAAATGTTCTATGTGTATCCAGAAAACTCAGAAGACTATTTTAGATGCTAAACGCGATGGTCGTTTGGTTGAGGATGGTGAGTTCCAAACAGCGTGCTCTGCGGCATGTAGCAACGGAGCAATGACGTTTGGGGATATTAACGACAAGGAAAGTAAAATAGCAGCATTAAAGGAAAGTGACCGTATGTACCATTTATTGGAGCATGTCGGAACTAAACCAAATGTTTTTTATCACGTAAAAGTGAGAAATACAAACGAAGCTTAATCAATTTATACAGGAACGTAACTATTAATTATATTATGGCGTCGCATTACGAAGCACCTATACGAAAACCCCTAGTTCTTGGAGATAAAGGATACCACGATGTAACTGTGGATATCGCAGCTCCAGTAGAAGGGAAAGCCAATAAGCATTGGTGGATTGTATTTTCCATCGCATTAGCGGCATTCCTTTGGGGTGTTGGTTGTATAATCTATACGGTATCTACGGGTATCGGTACATGGGGATTAAATAAAACAGTAGGCTGGGCCTGGGATATTACCAACTTCGTTTGGTGGGTAGGTATCGGGCACGCAGGAACCTTGATTTCTGCAGTACTATTGTTATTTAGACAAAAATGGAGAATGGCTATTAACCGTTCTGCTGAAGCAATGACCATCTTCTCGGTGGTGCAGGCAGGACTGTTCCCAATTGTACACATGGGGCGTCCATGGTTGGCATATTGGGTATTGCCTATACCAAACCAATTTGGTTCCCTATGGGTGAACTTTAACTCTCCCTTGCTGTGGGATGTATTTGCGATCTCAACCTATCTTTCAGTTTCCTTGGTGTTCTGGTGGACTGGTTTGTTACCAGATTTCGCAATGATCCGTGATAGGGCAGTAAAGCCGTTCCAAAAGAAAATATATAGTTTAATTAGTTTTGGTTGGACAGGACGTGCTAAGGATTGGCAACGTTTTGAGGAAGTTTCCTTGGTACTGGCAGGATTGGCAACGCCATTGGTGCTTTCGGTACATACCATTGTATCTTTTGACTTTGCTACTTCGGTAATCCCAGGATGGCATACCACTATTTTTCCTCCATACTTCGTTGCGGGAGCTATTTTCTCTGGATTTGCAATGGTGAACACCTTGCTTATCATTATGAGAAAGGTTTGTCACCTAGAGGCTTATATTACTGTTCAGCATATTGAATTGATGAATATCGTAATCATGTTAACAGGCTCTATTGTAGGTTGTGCCTACATTACGGAATTGTTCGTAGCATGGTATTCTGGAGTTGAATATGAGCAGTATGCTTTCTTAAACAGAGCAACGGGGCCTTACTGGTGGGCTTATTGGGCCATGATGACCTGTAACGTGTTCTCGCCACAGTTTATGTGGTTTAAAAGGCTTAGAACAAGCATCATGTTCTCTTTCTTTATCTCTATTGTGGTAAACATAGGAATGTGGTTTGAGCGTTTCGTTATTATCGTTACTTCATTGCACAGAGATTACTTGCCATCTTCATGGACGATGTTCTCTCCAACTTTTGTAGATATAGGGATATTTATCGGAACAATTGGATTCTTCTTTGTATTGTTCTTATTATATGCTAGAACCTTCCCTGTGATTGCACAGGCGGAAGTCAAATCTATCTTGAAATCTTCAGGAGAGAAGTATAAAAAATTAAGGGATGCTGGGAAACCAACTTATACGATCACTAAAACAACTGTGGTAAAGGAGGGAATCGTTAGCGAAACTGCTTTGTCTACCGAAAAAAATCAACAGAAATTAGCGGTACTTTTAGACGCGATTGGAAAATTCGACCCGTCAACAGGAGCACCAGACAATTTACAAGAGGTGAAAGGTATTGGTCCATTGATGGAGAAAGCTCTAAATCAGATGGGGGTGTTTACTTTTGCTCAGCTAAGTAAAATGACCCAAAAGGAATATGATTTATTAGATTCCATTACAGAGTCTTTCCCTGGAAGGGCCCTTAGAGATGATTGGGCAGGTCAAGCAACGATTTTAAACAATAAGAAATAATTATGGCGTCTAAAGTTATACATGCATTTTACGATGATGACGATGTGTTAATGCTTGCGGTTAAAAAAGTAAAAGCAGCTAAACATCATATAGAGGAAGTTTATTGTCCTTTTCCAGTTCATGGTTTAGACAAGGCAATGGGATTGGCTCCGACAAGATTGGCAATTACATCTTTTTTATACGGATGTGTTGGACTTACGGTAGCGGTAGTCATGATGAATTATATAATGATCGAGGACTGGCCACAGGATATTGGTGGAAAGCCAAGTTTTAGCTACTTGGAGAATATGCCGGCTTTTGTGCCTATTATGTTTGAGTTGACGGTTTTCTTTGCCGCTCACTTAATGGTAATTACCTTCTTTTTAAGAAGTAGGTTGTGGCCTTTCAAAGAGGCTGAGAACCCAGACGTAAGAACAACCGATGACCATTTCTTGATGGAAATAGAAATCCATAACAACGAACAAGAATTAAAAGACTTGTTGATGGATACTGGAGCGGTAGAAATTAATATTACAGAAAAGTAGTCAAAGATATTATGAGCAGTTTAAGCAAAATAGGAATCGTTTTATGTTCGGTATTATTCGTTGTTTCTTGTTCCGATAAAAATAACAGAAACTACCAGTTCATGCCAAACATGTACGAATCTGTAGGTTACGAAGCCTATCAGAAAGTAGACTTTTTACCTAATGGAATGGAAGCAAGTCTTCCTGCAGAACACACCATCGCAAGAGGGTGGATGCCTTATGGGATAGAAAATACTATTGAAGGTAAGGAAATAGCACGGGAGAATCCGAGTCCATTAGATGCTTCAAAAAACGAAGAGAATTTAAAAGTTGGTAAGGAAATGTACGATATCTACTGTGGAATTTGTCACGGAGATAAAGGAGATGGACAGGGGAACTTGGTAAAAAGAGAGAAGATTTTGGGGATTCCTTCCTATGCAGATCCTGCGAGAAATATCACTGTAGGATCTACCTATCATGCCATTTACTACGGATTGAACTCAATGGGTTCTTATGCCAGTCAATTGGATATCGAAGAACGTTGGCAGGTTGCTGAATACGTGATGAAATTGAAACAAGATTTAACAAAATAAGACCTAGATATTAGCAATATGTATACTTTTTCAAATAGATTAAAAATTGCCTCCTTCATTCTAATGGCTGTTGGCGTTTTAGGAATTGGTATCGGTTTTATGGCTGCGCCAAGTACTGTAGAAGAGGCAAAGGCAATAGTGGCCGCTCAGGGTGATGGTCATGGTGATGCCCACGCTGTGGTAGCCGAAGGCCATGGTGCCGATGCTCAGCATGGCGAAGCGCACGATGCTTCCCATGACGAACATTTATTGCATCAATTGCAAAATAAACCGTGGTCGGCGCTGTATGTGGCTGCCTTCTTCTTTATGATGATATCATTGGGAGTGCTGGCATTCTACGCCATCCAACGCGCTGCACAAGCAGGTTGGTCGCCCTTATTGTTTAGGGTCATGGAAGGAATCACGGCTTATTTGGTTCCTGGTGGAATAGCAGTATTTATAATATTGGCTTTATCGGTAGCTCATATGAACCACTTGTTCGTATGGATGGATGCCGATGTAGTGGCGAACGATAAGTTGTTATTAGGAAAAGCAGGGTACTTAAATGGTCCCTTCTTCTTAATAAGAGCTGCTATTTTCTTAGGAGGATGGATGTTGTATAGAGAGTATTCTAGAAAATTATCATTGGCACAAGATGAATCCAATGATGATGCTAATTTTAAGTTGAACTTTAGAATATCAGCGGCGTTTTTAGTATTTTATCTGATCACAGAATCGATCATGTCTTGGGACTGGATCATGAGTGTAGACCCGCACTGGTTTAGTACCTTGTTCGGATGGTATATCTTTGCTTCAATGTTCGTCTCAGGGATTACGGTGATAGCACTGGTGACCATCTACCTGAAATCTAAAGGATATTTGCCTGATGTAAATGATAGTCATATTCACGATTTGGCCAAATTCATGTTCGGGATAAGTATTTTCTGGACCTACTTATGGTTCTCACAGTTTATGCTGATTTGGTATTCCAATATTCCTGAAGAGGTAACGTATTTTGTATCGAGAATAGCCGATTATAAATTGCCGTTCTTTGGTATGGTTGCCTTAAACTTTTTGTTCCCATTGTTACTGTTAATGAACAGTGAGTTTAAAAGGGTAAACTGGTTTGTAGTTATGACTGGGGTGGTTATTTTATTTGGCCATTACTTGGATATTTATACCGCTATTATGCCTGCAACTGTTGGAGACCAATGGTCTATCGGGATACCAGAAATTAGTTCTGTATTGTTCTTTTTGGGGATGTTTATATTTTTCGTCTTCAGAGCCTTGTCTAAAGCGCCATTACAACCAAAACGTAATCCGTTTATAGAAGAGAGTAAGCATTTTCACTATTAGTAAATATTAAAGTATAATTTCATATCATACGATGACTCCATTATTAACCATAATTGTTTTAATTTTAGTTGCAATCGCTATCTGGCAAATGACCAAGATATTCGAATTGTCACAAATTAAAACCGACAATTCGCAAATAGCAAACGATAAGGATAATAAATACAATGGGTATTTAATGTTCGGTTTTTTAATCTTCATTTACGCTTTGACTATTTTCAGCTTTTGGAAATATTCAAAGGTACTTTTACCTGAGGCGGCTTCAGAGCACGGAGAGGAGTACGATTCATTGATGTTGGTTTCTTTTATCATTATTTTCTTTGTGCAAACCTTAACACAAGGATTATTGCACTACTTTGCCTTTAAATACCGAGGAGAGAAGGGTAGAAAAGCCTTGTTCTTTGCAGATAATGATCGCTTAGAGTTTATCTGGACCATTATTCCTGTAATTGTATTGTCTGGTTTAATTCTTTGGGGATTGTATGCATGGACTAATATTATGGATATTAATGATGAGGACGATCCAATTACGATTGAATTGTACGCACAGCAATTTAGCTGGACAGCGAGGTATGCAGGAGATGATAACGTTTTAGGGGATGCCAATGTAAGGATGATCGATATTGATAATGCCAATATCCTAGGAATAGATATGGCCGATCCTAATGCCGCGGATGATGTCATCGTGAGAGAAATACACTTGCCGGTAGGACGTAAGGTGAATTTTAAAATGCGATCTCAAGATGTGCTGCACTCTGCCTATATGCCTCATTTTAGAGCACAGATGAACTGTGTTCCCGGGATGATAACCCAGTTTTCATTTACTCCTACCATTACTACTGCCGAGATGAGACAAAAACCCGATGTAGTTGACAAGGTAAAAGGGATTAATAAACAAAGAGCTGAAAGAGCAGCAAAGGGTGAAGATAATACAGATCCCTGGGAATTTGACTATATTTTGTTATGTAACAAAATCTGTGGAAAATCCCACTATAACATGCAGATGAAAATTATTGTAGAAACCGAAGAGGAGTACAATAAATGGATGGCCGAGCAGAAAAGCTTTGGAGAAAGCATGGCTTCTGTACAATAATTTACGCTTTAACTAAGAACAATAATTTAAAACAATAAAAATACAACTATGTCTGTAACAGCACACGCACACGTAGAGGACCATTCTGATGATCACGGACATCATCACAAAGAAACCTTTGTGACCAAGTATATTTTTAGTGAAGATCACAAAATGATTTCTAAGCAGTATTTGGTTACTGGATTGATCATGGGCTTCATAGGGATTGCGATGTCGATATTATTTAGAATGCAATTGGCATGGCCAGGGGAAGCTTTTCCTTTGTTCGAGGCAGTATTGGGTAAATGGGCTCCAGGTGGAGTAATGGATGCCGATGTTTATCTTGCTTTGGTAACGATTCACGGTACCATTATGGTATTCTTTGTATTGACAGCCGGATTAAGTGGTACCTTTAGTAACCTGTTGATTCCATTGCAAATTGGTGCTAGGGATATGGCTTCCGGGTTTATGAACATGGTATCTTACTGGTTATTCTTTTTAGCTAGTGTTATCATTGTAATTTCCCTTTTCGTCGAATCTGGGCCTGCCGCGGCAGGATGGACAGTATATCCTCCATTAAGTGCCTTGCCAATGGCACAGCCTGGATCTGGTTTGGGTATGACTTTGTGGTTGGTGGCCATGGCCATTTTTATCGCATCTTCTTTGTTGGGGTCTCTAAACTATATCGTAACCGTTATCAACTTAAGAACCAAGGGTATGTCTATGACTAGATTGCCTTTGACTATTTGGGCATTGTTTGTTACCGCTATTATTGGGGTTATTTCTTTCCCTGTATTGTTCGCTGCTGCCTTGTTGTTGATCATGGATAGAAGTTTTGGTACTTCGTTCTTCCTCTCGGATATCTTTATACAAGGAGAGGTATTGCATTACCAAGGAGGATCTCCTGTTTTGTACGAACACCTTTTCTGGTTCCTAGGACACCCTGAAGTATATATTGTTATCTTACCAGCGATGGGTATTGTATCTGAAATTATGGCCGTAAATGCTCGTAAACCAATCTTTGGTTATAGAGCGATGATCGCTTCTATTTTGGCTATCGCATTCTTGTCGACAATTGTTTGGGGACACCATATGTTTATTTCTGGAATGAACCCATTCCTAGGATCGGTATTTACCTTTACAACTTTGTTGATTGCTATTCCATCTGCAGTAAAAGCCTTTAACTGGATTACTACATTATGGAAGGGTAACCTTCAGTTGAACCCTGCAATGTTATTCTCTATCGGAATGGTTTCTACCTTTATTTCTGGTGGTTTAACAGGAATTATTTTAGGTGATAGTACTTTGGATATTAATGTTCACGATACCTACTTTGTCGTAGCTCACTTCCACTTGGTAATGGGTATATCTGCTATCTATGGATTCTTTGCTGGTGTGTACCACTGGTTCCCTAAGATGTATGGTAGAATGATGAATAAGAATTTGGGGTATGTACATTTTTGGATCACCGCTATTTGTTCTTACGGGGTATTTTTCCCAATGCACTTTGTTGGAATGGCAGGTGTACCACGTAGATACTACGAAAACACGGCATTCCCAATGTTCGACGATTTAGCCGATGTTCAAATATTAATGACCGTATTTGCTATTATTGCGGCCTTGGTTCAATTGGTTTTCTGTTATAACTTTATAAAGAGTATGTTCTATGGTAAGAAAGCAGAGCAGAACCCATGGCAAGCAACTAGCTTGGAATGGACTACACCAGTAGAACACATACACGGAAACTGGCCTGGTGCTATTCCTGAAGTTCACCGTTGGGCGTATGATTACAGTAAAACCCATGAAAATGGGGAGTATATTATACCAGGACAAGATTATGTTCCACAAACGATACCTTTACAAAAAGATGAAGAGGAATTGCAACATTAAGCGACCTCATAATATATAGAAAAAAAAGTCCATCCAAAAGATGGACTTTTTTTGTATCTTCAAAGTAGCTATTCTTCCATAGAAGTGAGGAAAAACATGTGATTGAATAGGATAGTGTGAACGTTCCGGGCTAATTGCCCTTATAACAATGGCCAAAGCTTTCTATGTCTTTGGCAATACTGAGGTGCTAATTCTCTCTAAAATCATACTATTATGAAAAACTTCCTGCTACTTTGCATTCTTTGCTTTTACTGTATGTCCTATGCGCAAAGGAAACCTAAAATAAAAGGGAATAGAGTTGTTACGGAAGTCGTAGAATCCTTGCCCGCCTTCACTGCACTAAGGTTGGAAGACAATTTGGATATTGTTCTTCAAAAAGGATCCAGTACAGGCTATAATATTACTGCCGATGAGAATTTAATTGGTGTTCTAAAGCTTGAAGTCATCGCGGATACCTTGGCTATTAGTTCTTTTTATAAGATTACTTCCAGTAAAAAACTGAATATTGTAATCGATTTTGTAAATCTAAACGCCATTGCCCTTTACGATGGGAAACTCGAAATAAAGGATCATTTTACTACAGATCATTTAATGGTGAATACTTATGGTAATTCCAAATTGGAATTGAATGCCAGTGCCCAACAAGTAGATATCAATATGAAGGATCGCAGTTGGGGCAATTATAATATTGTTAGCGATTCTTTGTACCTCTTTATGGATGATAAAAGTGATTTAAAGTTATTCACTTCCAACAAGAGCCAGTATATTACGTTAAAAAATAATTCCAAGGCGGATATAGGAGGTACGGTAGACAGTTGTCATCTTCAGTTAACTGAAAGCGCTAGTTTAAAAGCATCGGAATCACAGGCTACTACCGTAGTAGCAAATGTATCGGGAACTACTACAGCGAAGATAAATGCCGCTACGACCATACACCTTTCTTCCAGGGATGATGCAAAAACCTATATATACGGGGATGCTACTATGACCCTCAAAGATTTTTTAGGCACTTCAGAACTCTACAAACGTAACAATTAAGGCGTATTAAGAGCATTCTTAGCTATTTTATGCTGCTTCTACATTCCATATGGCTTGCATTCCTAGATTCTGCTTAAAAGTATCCTTAAATTAAATTATCTTTGTTTTTGTATGAACGAAAACCTAGATCCTACTACGGGAAATTATTCGGCAGAAGAGCTGGACATCGATAGAGCTTTGAGACCTGTATCCTTTGATGACTTTACGGGTCAAGAACAGGTATTGGAAAATTTAAAGGTATTTGTAGAAGCTGCGAACTTAAGGAACGAAGCCTTGGACCACACCTTGTTTCATGGCCCTCCAGGACTTGGTAAAACCACCTTGGCAAATATCTTGGCCAATGAGTTGGGGGTAGGTATTAAAATTACCTCTGGGCCTGTATTGGATAAACCAGGGGATTTAGCCGGACTCTTGACTAATTTACAAGAGAGGGACGTATTGTTCATTGATGAGATTCATCGATTAAGTCCAATTGTAGAAGAGTACTTGTATTCGGCAATGGAAGACTATAAGATTGATATTATGATCGAGTCTGGTCCCAATGCGCGTTCGGTACAGATAAACCTAAACCCCTTTACCCTAATTGGGGCTACCACCCGTTCTGGATTGTTGACATCTCCGATGCGGGCCCGTTTTGGCATCCAAAGTAGGTTACAATATTACTCTACAGAACTATTGGCCACGATCGTCGAGCGTAGTGCAGAGATATTAAAAGTACCTATTACCATAGACGCAGCTATAGAAATTGCTGGTAGGAGCCGGGGAACACCAAGAATTTGTAATGCCCTACTGAGAAGGGTCCGAGATTTTGCCCAGATTAAAGGCAATGGAAAGATCGATATTGAAATGGCCAGGTATAGTTTGAAGGCATTGAATGTTGATGCCCATGGCCTAGATGAAATGGATAATAAGATTTTAAGTACCATTATCGATAAGTTTAAAGGAGGGCCGGTTGGGATAACTACTTTGGCCACCGCAGTCTCCGAAAGTGCCGAAACCCTGGAAGAGGTGTACGAACCTTTTTTAATCCAAGAAGGCTTTATCATGCGTACCCCAAGGGGTAGAGAGGTAACCGATTTGGCATATAAACATTTGGGAAGGATTAAAGGGGGCACTCAAGCTGGTTTATTTTAAAAGAACTAAGTGCTAACTGTAGGCTATGGCAAGTCAGCCAATATCGTTACGCAAAAGTATGGCGTTGTGGTCTTATAAAATTATGGTTATGCAGCACCCTCGCAAAACCGTGGTGCTGCCGGCCAATTTTAAAATCCACCTATTGATGCATAGTTCTATTTCTAGATTTTAACAACAGTACATTACCCAATTGAGCATAGCTTATTGTTACTTGATTCTCGCGTTAGGGACCGCGGCGGCATCCCCGCAGCAGGGCAAGGGGTATAGCCAAGTGCCCGACCGACGAAGGAATATTTTAAAAGCTTTTGAATATTATCAAGATATTAGGTTGCCTGGCAATTTAATAGGTGATATTCATAGGGAATATCCAGGATGGATACCGGATAATTCCAGATATATTGTGTCTTATGGCAGCAATAAGGAAGTGAAAAAAGTGTATAAACTTTGGTTGGCCAAGGATGATAGCCGTAAAAAATTGAAATTATCCCTGTAGAAAACCAAGAAGGCATATTTTAAGACTCCGTTTAAGTTTATGGCAACGGAGTCTTTAATTTGACAAGGAAGCAGTAGTGGTTATTCTAGATAACCAAAAGAGATTTGTACCTTAGCCATGAAATAGATTGCCTCCCTTATACGCCATAGTGCAGAAAGAATGTAAAGAAGTTAAAGCGATAGGACCCATGACAGCCCATCAAAAGAATACAGAACTCATAAAAACCGAAGCTAAACGCCTCGGTTTTTTGTCTTGCGGTATTTCGAAAGCCGAATTTTTGGAAGAAGAGGCCCCGCGTTTAGAAAAATGGCTCAACAATAACATGAACGGTGAAATGCAGTACATGGAGAACCATTTTGACAAGCGTTTAGATCCTACTAAACTGGTAGAAGGATCAAAATCTGTCGTCTCGTTGTTGCTCAATTATTATCCCGAGGAAAAACAGGTCGATGGCACTTATAAAATTTCCAAATATGCTTATGGCCAAGATTACCATCATGTCATAAAAACGAAATTGCGACAGTTGCAAGAATTTATTTCCGAGGAAATTGGCGCGGTAGATGGCAGGGCTTTTGTAGACTCTGCCCCGGTATTGGATAAGGCATGGGCAGCTAAAAGCGGCCTGGGGTGGATAGGGAAACACAGTAATCTGATCACCCAAAAGGTAGGTTCTTTCTATTTTATTGCAGAGCTGATCCTGGATTTGGAATTGGAGTACGATGCTCCGGTAACCGATCATTGTGGTTCCTGTACAGCATGTTTGGATGCCTGTCCCACCCAAGCTATTGTTGCACCCTATGTGGTAGACGGCAGTAAATGTATTTCCTATTTTACCATTGAGTTAAAAAATGAGATTCCTTCAGGTTTTCAGGGGAAATTTGACGATTGGATGTTTGGTTGTGATGTATGCCAGGATGTGTGCCCATGGAACCGTTTTTCCAAGCCGCATAGCGAACCGCTTTTTCAACCAAATCCAGAACTGCTGTCCATGACAAAAAAGGATTGGGAAGAAATTACCGAGGACGTTTTTAGAAAGGTCTTTCAAAAATCTCCTGTAAAAAGAACTAAGTTTTCTGGCCTAGAGCGAAATATTAAATTCCTGAAATAATTTTTTTATATTTCATGGTCCTGCTGTAGCCATAAGTTGACTATGGTGCTATTTTAGGAATAATTAATTTATAGGGCTTCTTTTTGGACCCAATTTGCATTAACTTCGATATTCTTATGAAATGCGAAGAATACGTTTAAATTTGTTATACAAAACCATAACTATATGAGTAAGGAAAAGACCAGACGGGAAGCATTGGTATATCATGCCAAGCCTCAACCGGGTAAAATTAAAATTGTTCCGACAAAACCATACGCTACTCAAAGAGATTTAGGGCTTGCTTACTCCCCTGGGGTAGCAGAACCTTGCTTAGAAATAGCCAAGGACAAGGATAATGTGTATAAATATACGGCCAAAGGAAATATTGTTGCCGTTATTTCTAACGGTACCGCCGTATTGGGACTTGGAAATATTGGTCCCGAGGCATCTAAGCCTGTCATGGAAGGGAAATGTCTTTTGTTCAAGATTTTTGCCGATATAGATGGTATAGATATAGAATTGGACACTACAGATGTTGATAAGTTTGTAGAAACCGTAAAAGCAATAGCACCTACTTTTGGTGGTATTAACCTAGAAGATATTAAGGCTCCCGAGGCCTTTGAGATCGAAAGACGTTTGAAAGAAGAATTGGATATTCCTGTGATGCACGATGATCAGCACGGAACTGCTATCATTTCTGCCGCGGCACTTTTAAATGCCTTGGAACTTTCCGAGAAAAAGATCGAAGAGGTCCGTATTGTAATCAGTGGCGCTGGAGCGGCAGCCGTTTCTTGTACCAGATTGTACAAGGCTTTTGGTGCCTTGGGTGAAAATATTGTCATGTTAGACAGTAAGGGCGTTATCCGTTCCGATAGAGAGTCCCTATCTGTGGAAAAACAAGAATTTGCATCGGATAGGAAAATAGACACCTTGGAGGAAGCCATGGTCGATGCCGATGTGTTTATTGGGCTCTCTGTTCAAGATATTGTTACTCCAGAAATGTTATTGTCCATGGCCGATAATCCAATTGTATTTGCGATGGCCAATCCAAACCCTGAAATCGACTATAATTTAGCCATTGCAACCAGGAAGGATATAATTATGGCCACCGGAAGATCGGACCATCCTAACCAAGTAAACAATGTTTTAGGTTTTCCTTTTATTTTTAGAGGAGCTTTGGATGTTAGAGCGACAAAAATAAACGAAGCCATGAAAATGGCGGCGGTAAAAGCTTTGGCGGATTTAGCAAAAGAATTGGTGCCCGAACAAGTGAATATCGCCTACGGGCAAACAAGGCTGGCTTTTGGAAAGGAATATATAATTCCCAAACCTTTTGACCCTAGACTTATTACCGAAGTTCCGCCAGCAGTAGCAAAGGCCGCCATAGAAAGTGGTGTGGCTAAAATGCCGATAACCGATTGGGAAAAATATAGGGAAGAACTTTTACAGCGTTCAGGAAACGATAATAAAGTGGTGCGATTGCTGCACGATAGGGCTAAAACAAATCCTAAGAGAGTAGTTTTTGCAGAAGCCGATCAATTAGATGTTCTTAAAGCAGCCCAGATAGTATACGAAGAAGGTATTGCAGAGCCAATTTTATTGGGGAATAAGGAGATTATTACCGAATTGAAAAATGAACTGGAATTTGATGCCGATATTCAAATCATAGATCCACATGGCGAAGAAACACTAGCGAAACGTAACCACTATGCCGAAAAGTTTTTCCAAAACAGACAGCGTAAAGGAGTTAGTTTGTACGGGGCAAGAATTAAAATGAGAGAACGCAATTATTTTGGTTCCATGATGGTGTTAGAAGGCGATGCCGACGGGATGATTTCTGGTTACTCCAGGGCCTATCCTACAGTGGTAAAACCGGTGTTCGAGGTTATAGGAAGGTCTTCCAAGGTTAAAAAGGTGTCCACGGTAAATATCATGATTACCGAAAGAGGCCCCCTGTTCCTGGCAGATACCTCTATTAACATAGACCCAAATGCCGAAGAACTTGCCGAAATTGCAAAAATGACCTCTCGAGTGGTCGCTACTTTTGGCTTTAATCCGGTAATGGCTATGTTGTCCTATGCTAATTTCGGGTCTTCTTCCCATGCCGATGCGACCAAAGTTAAGGACGCGGTGAAAATGTTGCACCAAGAAAATCCAGAATTGGTGGTCGATGGAGAAATCCAGATAGATTTTGCGCTGAATAAGGAACTGCATCAGAGTAAATTCCCTTTCTCCAAAATAGCAGGAAAAAATGTGAATGCCCTTATTTTTCCAAACTTGGAATCTGCCAATATTACCTATAAACTTCTAAAAGAATTGAATAAGTCCGATTCTATTGGGCCAATTATGGTAGGCTTAAGAAGACCAGTTCACATCCTTCAATTGGGGGCAAGTGTGGCCGAAATGGTTAATATGACCGCCGTAGTAGTTTGCGATGCTCAGGAAAGAGAAAAAAGGAAAGAGGCCAAAGCAAACGAAAAATAAGAACTGATTTTTTTAAATTAGATGGTTTCTATTGTTTTATAAGCTTGCTTATTTAACAGTAGAAACCTTATTTTTATCCACCTATTTATTCTATAAAAATTATGATTACCCATTTAAGAGGAAAACTTGTCGAAAAGAACCCCACCTATCTTGTGGTCGAATGTGCTGGAATAGGGTACTTTGTAAATATTTCTTTGCATACTTTTTCTAAAATCGGAGATTCCGAAAATGTTCAGGTGTTTACCCATCTTCAAGTAAAAGAAGATTCCCATACCTTATTCGGGTTTATGGAAAAATCGGAACGCGAAATATTTAGACTGTTATTGTCCGTTTCTGGTATAGGGGCCAGTACGGCAAGAACCATGTTGTCTTCCTTGACCCCTAGTCAAATAAGAGATGCTATAGCTGCCGGAGATGTGCCTACTATTCAAAGTATAAAGGGGATTGGTGCTAAAACAGCCCAAAGGGTGATCCTGGATTTAAAAGATAAAGTATTGAAAATTTATGGTATTGATGAACTTTCTGTACCGACGAACAATACAAATAAAGATGAAGCGTTATCAGCATTAGAGGTCCTGGGATTTGTTAGAAAGCAGGCGGAAAAAGTTGTGGAAAAGGTAGTAGGCCAAGACCCTGCACTAAGCGTAGAAGATATTATAAAAATTGCGCTTAAAAATTTATAGTAAATTTGAGAAAGGCAGATAAGTATTATCATATAAGGGTAGTTGGGTTTTTTGTACTACTCTTTATTTTCTTAGGCGCATCGCAGCTGTCGATGGCCCAAGAAACGGGAAAGGAGCAGGAAATAGATACCGTAAAAACGGGTGTGGCCTTAGGAAAATTGGTCATGGAAAATCCAGAGAGTATCGTGTCCAAATACACCTATGACCCTAATATGGACCGGTATATTTATACGGTTAGCTTGGGCGATTACGATATTAATTATCCCATTATTCTCACTCCCTCACAATACTTGGACCTTGTTCAGAAAGAAGGTATTAAAAACTATTTTAAAGATAAGGCCGATGCCGTAACAGGAAAGAAGGAAGGCAGTGAAGCCGCCCGGAAAAACTTGTTGCCCAATTTTTATCTTAACAATGATTTTTTTGAAACTATTTTTGGAGGTAACTCTATAGAAGTTATTCCGCAAGGTTCCGTAGCCATGGATCTAGGGGTGATATGGCAAAAAAATGACAACCCATCCCTTTCTCCCCGAAACAGGACCAATCTTTCTTTCGATTTCGATCAGCGAATAAGCCTTAGTATGTTGGGGAAAATTGGGGAACGCCTAAAGGTGAATGCCAATTACGATACCGAAGCAACCTTCGATTTTCAGAATTTAGTAAAGTTAGACTATACTCCTACGGAAGATGATATTCTTCAGAAAATTGAAGTGGGTAATGTGAGCATGCCACTTAACAGTTCGCTGATAACCGGGGCTCAAAGTTTATTTGGTGTCAAGACGCAATTGCAATTTGGAAAAACAAAGGTTACTGCCGTGTTTTCAGAACAACGCTCGCAAAGCAATACAGTGGTGGCACAAGGAGGAGGGACCCTTAATAAATTTGAGTTAAGAGCTCAGGATTACGACAAAGATAAACACTACTTTTTGGCCCATTACTTTAGGGATACCTATGACAAAGCCTTGGAAAATTATCCCTTTATAAGGAGTCAGGTACAAATAACCAGATTGGAAGTTTGGATTACCAATAGAAGTCAGCAAACCTTGAATGTCCGAAATATAGTGGCTTTGCAAGATTTAGGGGAGGCAGAGGCAGATAAAACAAGGATAGGTAGAAATAACGGAGATCCGGCAGGTTTTTTCAATTCCTCTCCCGCAGGGAATTTGCCTAGAAACAGTGCCAACGATTATAACCCGTTGCAAATAGGGTCGGGAGGAGCCCTGAACAAGAACATCCGCGATATTGCTACAGTGCAAAGCGGATTTAATATCCCGGGGTATACCGTTAACCAAGGCTTTGATTATGCCATCTTGGAAAATGCCAGAAAACTGGAACAAGGCCGAGATTTTACCTTCAATTCTCAGCTAGGTTATATTTCCTTAAATCAACGTCTTAGTAATGATGAGGTGCTAGGGGTTGCCTTTGAATATACCTATAACGGCGAAGTCTATCAGGTAGGAGAATTTGCCAATGGTGGTTTAGACGCTACTACCGTTTCTCCAGGAACCGAAATCCCGGTCAACAATAATACGCTCATATTAAAACTCTTAAAGAGTAATATTACCAATGTTGTAGATCCTATTTGGGATTTGATGATGAAAAATATTTATGCGACGGGTGCCTACCAACTGAGTCCCGAAGATTTTAAGCTCAATATATTATACGCAGAAACTACCCCTAGGAATTATATAACTCCTGTGGCTTCCGGTATTGGCTCTGGATGGCCAACGACACCGAAACCTTTGGAAGAACGGATTTTGTTAGATGTCTTTAATCTAGACCGCTTGAATTCCTATAACGACATTCAGTCCGGAGGAGATGGTTTTTTCGATTATGTTCCCGGGATTACCATAGACCCAAAATCGGGAAGCATTATCTTTACCAAGGTCGAACCTTTTGGAGAATTCCTGTTCGAACTCCTAGGTGGTGGTACCTATGATGTTGCTAATGATCAAGGGTATAACGAAAACCAAAAGAAGTACGTATTTAGAAATATGTATGCCTTACCAGCAGCAGCGGCACAGCAAGATGCAGAGAAAAACAAATTTATCCTAAAAGGTTCCTATAAGTCCCAAGGGATGAACGGTATTCCGATCGGAGCGTTTAATGTTCCTAGAGGCTCGGTAAGGGTGACCGCCGGTGGAAGGCAATTGCGAGAAGGCATAGATTATACCGTAAACTATCAGGCGGGAACTGTTCAGATATTGGATCCTAGCTTAGAGGCTTCCAATACTCCAATCAATATTTCAGTAGAAAACAATGCCGTTTTTGGTCAGCAAACAAGGCGTTTTACAGGTGTCAATGTAGAACATCAATTTAATAAGAACTTTGTGATGGGGGCTACTTTATTAAATTTAAACGAGCGGCCTTTGACCCAAAAATCAAACTATGGGATTGAACCGGTAAACAATACCATCTTTGGTTTGAACAGTAATTTCTCTACTGAAGTTCCCTTTTTAACTAGGTTGGTCAACAAACTACCGAATATAGATACCGATGTTCCTTCAAATCTATCGGTTAGGGGAGAGGTAGCCTTTTTGCAACCTAGTGCTCCCAAACATGCTAGTTTCGAAGGGGAGACCACTACGTATTTAGACGACTTTGAAGGGGCGCAATCCCTCATCGATATTCGTTCTTTTATGGGGTGGACCATGGCGAGTCCCCCGGTAGAATTCCTGAATCCCGATAATAGCTTGAAATCCGGATTTGGTAGGGCAAAAATGGCCTGGTATACCATAGATCCGGTGTTTTATTCTAATCAGCGTCCTTCGGCTCTGAATGATGATGATATCTCTACCAATGCCACAAGACGAATCTATATTCAGGATGTGTTCGACCAAGATGTGGCCCAAGGACAAACCTTGGCACAGAATACCTTGGATTTAGCCTATTATCCCAATTTAAAAGGGCCTTATAATGCCAATCCTAATTTTACTTCCGAGCAGCCCCAAGACAAATGGGCCGGGATAATGAGGTCTCTAAGCAGTACCGACTTTGAACAGTCTAACGTAGAATATGTGCAATTTTGGGTGATGGATCCTTTTGTAGATGGAATTGCTACCAGTGCCGGAGACTTGGTGCTAAACCTTGGAAACATATCAGAAGATATATTGCCCGACGGTCGAAAGCAATATGAAAACGGATTGCCCTTGAACGCAGACTCAAATGATCTTACCTATAAAACAGCCTGGGGGAAAGTGCCCGCGACACAGTCGCTTGTGTATGCCTTTGATGCCGACCCCAAGAACAGGGAAAAACTAGACCTAGGTTTCGATGGCTTAGGCGATGAAGAAGAGGCTGCCTATACCTTTGAAGGGGGAATTAGTTATAACGGCCCGGCAGAAGATCCTGCCTTGGATAATTACGAGTATTTCCTAAATAGGGAAGGAGGTATCCTAGAGCGATATTTAAACTTCAACAACCCTCAAGGCAACTCCCCAGTACAAGTAAGCAATACTAATAGAGGGTCTACGACCTTGCCCGATGTAGAAGATATTGATAGGGACGGGACTATGAATACGGTAAACAGCTATTACGAATACCGTATCAGGATAAAACCCAATACCAATATAAACGATAAATATGTTACCGATATTAAGGAAGGGGTCACCAGATCCTTGCCTAATGGAAAAACCTTAAATGAGCGATGGATTCAATATAAAATTCCATTGAGCGATTTTAGTAACGCTATTGGCGGTATCAACGATTTTAGGTCTATTAGCTTTATGAGAATGTACCTTACCGGATTTAGCAGCGATGTGGTATTGCGATTCTCTAACTTGGACCTGGTCCGTGGCGATTGGCGTTCCTATAATAAATCCTTACAGCCAGAGGTAGATCCCAATCCGTCCGATGATGGTACCTTGGTCGATGTCAATGCCGTTAATATAGAAGAGAATTCAAATCGTAGCCCTATTCCCTATGTATTGCCACCGGGTGTCGCTAGAGAACGGTTAAATAACAATAACACTATTATTAGACAAAATGAACAGTCATTGTCATTTGTGGTCGAAAATTTGGAGCCGCAAGATGCTAGAGGGGTGTTTAAAAACCTCAATATTGATATACGGCAGTACAAGCGGTTAAAAATGTTTATGCATGCCGAAAAGTTAATCAATGCTGATTATACCGATGACGATACGCCTTTGGTTGGATTTATCCGAATAGGGGCAGATTTTTCTCAAAATTTCTATCAGATAGAGCTGCCTTTGCAATTCACCCCCTTTGGAGCAACTTCGGCATCTGAAATATGGCCAGAAGTAAATGAGTTGGACATATCCCTAGAAGATTTATCAAAGGTGAAATCCTCGGGCATCGCCTCCCAAACGCTGAATACTATAAATTATTACGAACTTAATAATGGCGAAGTGGTTCAGGTAAACGAATCAGACCCAAGAACCCTAGGGAAGATAAGGATCGGTATTCGTGGTAACCCTTCTTTGGGAAGCATTCGAAGTATGATGGTGGGAATAAAAAACAACGATAACCTGCCAGCTAGAGGAGAAGTGTGGTTTAATGAGCTACGCCTCTCGGGACTGGATAATAATGGCGGCTGGGCCGCAGTAGCTGCCATAGATATGAACATGGCCGATTTTGCCAACCTATCGGCAACAGGAAGTAAAAGTACCTCCGGTTTTGGGGCTATAGATCAAATGCCCAATGAGCGGGCAAGAGAAGATGCTTTATCTTATGATGTGGTGACCAACTTAAATATAGGGCAGTTGTTTCCTAAAAATTGGGGCTTGCAATTACCCGTAAATTATGGGATTTCTGAGCAACTGATAACTCCAGAATTTGATCCGGTTTATGACGATCTTAAGTTAAAGGCCCGTATTGATGCCTCACAAACTCCCGAAGATGCCAAAACTGTGGCACAACAAGGGGAAGATTATACCAAAAGAACGAGTGTAAACCTTATAGGGGTGCGTAAAAATAGAAGCGAAGAAGGGGATGCTAATTTTTATGATATAGAAAACTTTACCTTTAATTATTCGTACAACGAATTAAACCATAGAGATTTTGAAATAGCCAATTTAAAAGATCAAAATGTGGTTACTGGTTTTGTGTACAATCATAATTTTAAACCCGTGCCGGTGGCGCCTTTTATTAAAAAAGACTCCCTCTTTACGGCTAGTTATTTAAAATGGCTAAAAGATTTGAATTTTAACCTCTTGCCAACTAGTATGGCTGTGCAATCCAATATCAACCGCTCTTTTAATCAGCAACAGTTTAGGGATGTTTTTGAACCCGGAGTAGAGAAATTGTCCTTGCCTTTTTTACAACAGCGGAACTACCTCTTTAATTGGCAGTATAATTTTGTGTATAGTCTGACAAAATCGCTGAAGTTAAACTTAACGGCATCGAACAATAATATCGTAAGAAACTATTTTTCGGACGAAGGTAGCCCAGGGTCGGCCATCGATCAGGACCTAGGGCTTTGGGATGGGTTTTTCGATTTGGGCGAACCCAATAGGCATTCCCAAGAAATGCAATTGAATTACGAGCTGCCATTGGATAAAATTCCTGGGCTTAACTTTATTACTGCACAATATAGTTATACCAGTAATTTTGATTGGCAACGGGGTGGCGATGCAATAAGAGAAGTTGCAGGGGAAGATGTCAATACCGTACAAAATGCCAATACCCATAATGTAACTGGTGCTTTTAACATGCAAAAGTTCTATGAGCTCCTAGGGGTTTCAAAGAGAAATAGCAATAGGAGACAGATAAAAAGTGCCAGATTGGACAAGGCAGGTAATCCTGCGAATATAGAAGCTGCTGCAGGAAAAGATAAAAGTGAAAACGGATGGGGCGCCCTAATAGATGTGCTGACCATGGTAAGACGCGTCAATGTTTCATATACCGAAAATAGCGGAAAAGTATTGCCGGGCTATACAAGGTCGATTGGTTTTATCGGTACCGCCAAGCCTACCATAGGTTTCGTTTTTGGTAGTCAGGCCGATGTGCGCTATGAGGCGGCAAAAAATGGATGGTTGACTAGCTTTCCAGAGTTTAACCAACAATTTATGGAGAACACTAATAAACGCCTTAATATAACCGCAACGGCACAACCTATGCCCGATGTGACCATAGATTTGGTTGCCGATAGAGAATACTCCCAAAGTTATCAGGAGAGTTTTAATGTTGCCGATAGTGGTAATGGGGTGTTCGACTATGTAAATCTTTTAGGTAATAATTATGGCCGTTTCAGTATTTCTACCCTAATGATAGGGACCGCCTTTAAAAAGAGTGACGAGTTTAATTCGGAAAACTTTGAAACCTTTAAAGAAAATCGGATGACCGTGGCCAACAGAATTGTTGCGGAAAGAAATCATGATACCGGAGTGGTCGATGAAGATGGCTTCCCAGAAAGATATGGCAAAACAAGTCAAGACGTATTGTTACCCGCATTTTTTGCCGCCTATACGGGTCAGGACGCCAAAAAGGTTAGCTTGGGTGCCTTTAGAAATATACCCATTCCTAACTGGAACGTAAAGTATACCGGGTTAATGCGGAATCCTTGGTTTAAGAAGAAATTTAAACGGTTCTCCCTTAGTCATGGTTACAGGGCGGCCTATAGTATGAATTCCTTTCAAACCAACCTGGCGCGTACCCAGCTTATTAATGATGGCTTGCAACCAATAGATCCGGAAACAAAAGACTTTTTGCCAGAAAACATTATCAATAACTTGGTGCTTACAGATCAGTTCAATCCTTTGGTGAAAGTAGATTTTGAAATGAGAAACTCTCTAAGTGTAATGGCCGAAATAAGAACGGATAGAACGTTGTCATTGAGTTTTGATAATAACTTAATGACCGAAATGAATGGAAAAGAATATACCGTAGGTTTGGGGTATCGATTTAAAGATGTAAAACTGGTTACCAACTTTGGAGGCGATCAACAACGATTAAAGGGCGATTTAAATCTGAAGACCGATCTAACCCTAAGAGATAATATTACCATTATAAGGAATTTAGATATCGATAACAATCAGATTACTTCCGGACAAAACCTGTTGTCGATGAAATTTGTAGCAGATTACGCCTTGACAAAGAATCTAAATGCCCTGTTCTTTTACGATCATTCCTTTTCTAAGTTTGCCGTTTCTACAGCCTTTCCTCAAACTTCTGTCAATACAGGGTTTACCTTGAGATATAATTTTGGGAATTAATGTACAGTGCATCAATACATTTCTAGGGATTTTTTAGTAAAAGAAACAGTTTGCTGTTTCTTTTACGTGGTAGGAACCTATTTGAATGGCTTCGTAGGTTTGGGAAAGGAGGTCCTTGCTAGTCTTCTTTTAATATCAAATTATAAGATTGCTGCAATTGCTCTCGTTTTTTTTTGATTAGCTAGTGATAATCTTATACATTTGTTTCTTTTAATAAATAGATATAATGAATATACCTTCTGATTTAAAATACACCAAAGACCACGAATGGGTTAAGATTGACGGTGATACCGCAACCATCGGGATTACAGATTTCGCGCAGGGCGAACTTGGCGATATCGTTTATGTAGAGGTAGAGACCTTGGATGAAACCTTAGATAAGGATGAGGTTTTTGGGACTGTAGAAGCGGTAAAAACTGTTTCGGATCTCTTTCTTCCCTTGAGTGGAGAAATTGTAGCCTTTAACGAAGCCTTAGAGGATGAGCCAGAAAAAGTCAATACAGATCCTTATGGAGATGGTTGGATTATAAAAATAAAGATCAGCGATACCTCAGAGGTAGATGGGTTGCTTAGCGATGCAGACTACAAAGAATTGGTTGGTGCTTAAGAAATACTTTTTTACGTTAACGTTTATAAGCTGGACGGTGTTTATTACACTGCTCAGCTTATTTTCGTTTAGTGAATCGAGCTTGCCAAGGGTCGATATTCCTAATGTTGATAAATTAGTGCACGCGGCTTTTTATTTCGGAGTAGTTGTTTTGGGATGCCTCTTTATCAGAGAAATTTCACAGGGAAAAATCTCTAAAAAAACAGGAATGACGGTAATGGGCTTGTTTGCAGTTGTTTATGGTATAGTTATTGAGGTATTGCAAGGAGCGCTCACACAAACTAGAGAGGCCGATTTTATGGATGCAGTGGCCAATAGTGTAGGCGTATTGTTAGGACTGTTTTTGATAAATGTAATTTTTTCGGGAAAAACCGCTTTTAAGTGGAATGATTAGTACTTTTTTTAGGTACTTTAGACCCCAATTAAGATTTATTTAAGATAAATTTGAACTGTTAATGAAATGCTGTTTACGGAAGCTAAAGGCAGTGTTAAGTTGATTATAAGTGTACTTTGACCTTAAATAAGGAAAATTAAGGAGGGGTAAAAAGGCTGTGATCGATAGAACAATACAGGAGAAGGTAAAATTTTTACATCATTTTTTTCTGAAAAATTTTAAACACATAAAATAAATATATAAATTAGCGAACCTTTAAATTAATAATTATGGAACTTAAAAAGAATCCAAAAGCAGACTTGACCAAAAATAGTGGACTATATTTTGTTATCGGTCTATTCTTGGTGATGTTATTGACGTACGTAGCCTTTGAATGGAAGACCTATGATGAGCAGAATGATTTTAACTATACCATGAATGTAGAAGACGTTTTGGATGAAGAAGTGCCCATGACGGAACAAATAAAAACACCACCGCCACCACCGCCACCAGCTGCACCAGAGATTATCGAGGTAGTAGAAGATGAGGTAGAGGTAGAGGAAACGGTAATAGAATCTACAGAATCAAGTGAGGAAAAAGTTATTGAGGTCGCAGATGTAGTGGTAGAAGAGGTAGAGGAGGATCTAGATATCCCTTTTGCTGTTATTGAAGATGTACCTGTTTTTCCTGGATGTGAAAACGAAAAGGACAAAAGAGCATGTTTTAACAGTATGATCCAAAAACATATTGCTAAAAACTTCCGTTATCCAGAAATTGCTCAGGAAATGGGTGTTCAAGGTAGGGTGAGCGTGATGTTCGTGATCCAGAAAGATGGAAGTATCGGAAACATTAGAATGCGAGGACCGGATAAAAACTTGGAGGCTGAAGCAGCAAGGATTATTGGTAAATTGCCCAAAATGACGCCAGGAAAGCAAAGAGGAAGAGCTGTGCGAGTTCCATTCAGTATTCCAATTACTTTTAAGTTGCAATAAGTACTCCTAATTATAAAACAAAAAATCCTGAGCGAAAGCCCAGGATTTTTTGTTTTACCCAAGTTCTTATATTTTATAGGATGTCTAACGCATTTTTTTGTCCAATTGATGCGGGGGTAATTAAAGATTGGTATTTGGTTGCAAAAAATTCGAATCCGATGTATCTTTGCGGTCTTATTAAAAAATGTGCATGAAAACGGCGGTTAGTTCAGCGAATAGTTCCAGATTGGCACTTGTGTTTGCTGATTTTAAGGAGATTACGAAGGCGAGACTGGCGGTTAGTGTGGTTTTTTCGTCTATAACAGGCTACTTACTTGGAGCCGTTGAAATCAATTATTTCTCCCTTTTGTTATTAGCTTTTGGAGGATATTGTATGGTTGGGGCTTCTAATGCCTATAACCAAATCATCGAGAAAGATCTCGATGTTCTAATGGATCGTACCAAAAATAGACCTATCCCCTCCGGTAGAATGTCGGTAAATACCGCTATGTTCATAGCTGTATTGTTAACCGTACTTGGGTTGGTTTCCTTATATTTTTTAAACCCCAAAACTGCTATGTTTGGGGCCATTTCAATTTTCTTATATACGAGCGTGTATACGCCCTTAAAAACAAAGACGCCTTTGGCCGTATTCGTAGGGGCTTTTCCAGGAGCCATTCCTTTTATGTTGGGGTGGGTGGCTGCGACCAACGAATTCGGGGTAGAACCAGGTGCGCTGTTTATGATTCAGTTCTTTTGGCAGTTTCCACACTTTTGGGCCTTGGCTTGGATGTTGGATGACGATTATAAAAAAGGCGGATTTAAAATGTTGCCAACTGGAAAAAAAGATAAAGGTACTGCCCTGCAGATAATTATGTATACCATTTGGATGGTCATCATCTCTATTGTTCCGGCCTTCGGCTTTACAGGGAGATTGCAGTTGTCAGTGGTCGGCGCAACGGTGATATTTATTATGGGATTGTTTATGTTATTCTTTGCGTTCCGGTTGTACGAAAACAGAGATAATGTCTCCGCTAAAAAACTAATGTTGGCAAGTGTCAGCTATATCACCTTAATGCAGGTGGTTTTTGTAATCGATAAATTTATTTAAATACAATGGACTTAACTCAAGGAACCTCTAAAGAAAAAAGAGATAGAGCACAGAAAATGATGCTTTGGTTTGGGATCGTTAGCTTGCTGATGGGCTTTGCCGGATGGACAAGTGCATACATCGTAAGTAGCGCCAGAGAAGATTGGGCCAGTGATGTGGCACTTCCTGCTTCGTTTTTTGCCAGTACTATAGTTATTATTATAAGTAGTATTACTTATGTTCTTGCTAAAAATACCATAAAAAAAGGTGACGTTAAAAAAACCACTACCTGGCTGTTAGTTACTTTAGGATTGGGAATAGCCTTTATAGCCTTACAGTTTAACGGCTTTTCTCAGTTGATAAATGAGGGGTATTATTTTACGGGGCCTACTAGTAGTATAAAAATGTCCTATGTGTTCTTAATAGCAGCCGTGCATATTGTGCATGTGGTAGCCGGGATGATCAGTTTATTGGTGGTGCTGCGGAATACTTATAAAAATAAATATTCCGCAGAAGAAACCCTTGGTTTAGAAATGGGGGCTACTTTTTGGCATTTTTTAGATATACTTTGGGTATATTTAATTCTTTTTATGTATTTCGTTAACTAATTAACGGAAAAAAAGGAATCTTTGATTCCTTTTTAGTGAAGGCTTATTTAGAATGTATTTTTTTTGCCTTTTTTAAAAGGCAAAAATTTTGTTTAGCCGAAAAAAATGTAAATTTGTGAAAATTTTATTAACGCGATTATTTTAATATGGATTCTACGGTTACTACGGGTACAGAGGAAAACGTTTGGGGAGGGGGAAACCAACCACTAGGTGTTAGTTATGGAAAATTAATGATGTGGTTTTTTATTGTTTCGGATGCTTTAACATTTTCGGGCTTTCTTGCTGCGTATGGTTTTTCAAGATTTAAGTTTGCAGATACTTGGCCAATAGCCGATGAAGTATTTACACACGTGCCATTCTTTCATGGGAATTATCCTATGTATTATGTGGCTTTTATGACTTTTATCTTAATTATGTCTTCTGTGACGATGGTGTTGGCCGTGGATGCAGGGCATAAATTACAAAGAAACAAGGTTACTTGGTACATGTTCTTTACTATTATTGGAGGTATTATATTCGTCGGGTCACAAGCCTGGGAATGGAAAACCTTTATAAAAGGAGATTTTGGTGCCTTGGAAACAAAAGGAGGTAGAATACTGCAGTTTGTCGATGCCAATTCCGGTGAGCGTTTGGCTTTAAAGGATTTCTCGGAAACAATTCCTTCCGAACGTGTAAACCACGAAAGAAACAAAGGAATTTGGTATTATGGCGAAACAGCCTTACCAAGCTACTCACTCAATGAGGTTGTTCAAGGGGTCAAGGCCAATGATAACGTGCTGATCCGTACGGAGGTCATTAATGACGAAGGACACAAAACCTTATTGACAAGAGAAGAAACTATAGAGAAATTGAACGATGCCGTTCTTGTAGTAGAAGGAGCCAACCTGATACGTAATGAATACGGAAGCCGTTTGTTTGCCGATTTCTTTTTCTTTATTACAGGTTTTCATGGTTTTCACGTAGTTACTGGGATACTGATAAACCTTATTATATTCTTTAATGTCCTATTGGGGACTTATGAGAAAAGAGGACATTACGAAATGGTAGAGAAAGTCGGATTGTACTGGCACTTTGTAGATTTAGTGTGGGTATTCGTATTTACGTTCTTCTACTTGGTATAATAAAATTAAAGCAACACTTTTCCGCGGAGCGGACATTTAAAAAAATATAATAATGGCACACGGACATAAACTAGAAATCTTTAGAGGTCTTTGGAAATTTAAATCCAATACCCAAAAAATATGGGGAGTATTAGCTTTTCTTACTTTTATTACTGCAATTGAAGTAGGACTAGGGATCGCTAAACCAAGAATATTTACCCACAACTATTTCTTGGGAATGAAATTGTTAAACTGGATATTTATAATCTTGACCATTGTAAAGGCGTATTATATCGCTTGGGATTTTATGCACCTAAGAGACGAAAAAAGCTCTGTGAGAAGGGCTATCGTATGGACTCCCGTGTTCTTGGTGTCTTACCTAATATTTATAATGTTGTTCGAAGCAGATTATATCTATAATGTGTACCATTCTGGGTTTATAAAATGGAATTTCTAACGAATAATTAACAACTTTAAAAGACGGTATCACTACCGTCTTTTTTATTTTTGTACAACGGCTATTGAAGCGTGTTTTTATAGTTTTTTCAATAGTTTTTAATTTGGTAATAGCATGCATATGGCACAGATAAAGAAACCCCTGGTATTAATAACCTTGTTTGTATTACCGGTCTTAATTTACTTGTTTTTTGCCTCAGGAGTAACCAAGTTCGGAAAACTGTCCCTTATGACAGAAAACGTACCAGAAATATCCACCTCTTCTACTGAAGTCGTCCTAAAAGATAAAATAACAATACTAGGGTTTTTAGGGTCGGTCAACAACGAAAGAGAAGTGGTTGCCTTTAACTTAAATCAAAAAATTTACAAGCGCTTTTATAAGTTCAATGATTTTCAATTCGTCATGATGGTTCCAAAAGGTGCCGAGGAGAAAGTGGAAGAATTGAAAAAAGAATTGGGCCAATTGGAAGATATTAGCAAATGGAACTTTGTTTTTGCCGATGAAAGCGAAATTCGAAACTTGTTCAAGGGCCTGCAAACCAACCTTTCCTTGGAAGATGATCTAGGGTCGCCAAAGGTTTTTATCATAGATAAAAATAAGAACCTAAGAGGAAGGGATAATGACGAAGATGAGGGACTAAAATTTGGCTATGATTGTACTTCGGTGTCAGAATTGAACAATAAGATGGTCGATGATGTAAAGATTCTTTTGGCCGAATATCGGATGGCTTTAAAAAGTAATAACGCAGAACGGATTAAATAATGAAAAAGAACAATTATACCTACGTATGGGTATCCTTTATCTTATTGGTTTTTGGAATCATCTTTGTACCTAGAATAATAGAAAGGGTTAACAGTGGAAAAGTGGTGCAAACCGGGCGCCTAAACCTAGAAGGTCCCAATGAAAAACTGGCCTTTATAGAAATCAACGGGGAAAAACGTAAAGTGCCGCCCTTCGCCTTTATTAATCAAGATAGCATAATGATTACCAATCAGGATTATGCTGGAAAAGTGTATGTGGTCGATTTCTTTTTTACTACCTGTCCGACCATATGTCCTATCATGAGTAAAAACTTGGTGCAGCTACAAGATCAATTTAAAGATTTTGAGGATTTTGGTGTGGCTTCTTTTACCATCAATCCCGAGCACGATACCCCAAGGGTTTTAAAAACCTATGCCGAGGACTACGGAATCACCCATATGGACTGGCATTTAATGACCGGAGACCTCACCGAAATTTATGAGTTGGCCAATACTGGCTTTAGCATTTTTGCAGCACAGGTACCAGAAGCGGCCGGTGGCTTCGAACACTCCGGTTTATTCGCTTTGGTCGATAAAAATGGATATATTCGCTCACGGAAAGATCAGTTCGGAAATCCAATTGTGTACTATAGAGGCGCTATAACACAAGAAGAAGGTGAAAACGACCATGGGGAAACAGAACAGATGTCTATCCTAAAAGAAGATATTAAAAAACTATTGGAAGAGTAATATGGATACAATCGCCTTAAAAGAAAAAAAATTCAATATTTGGATTAATGTTGTTTCTGTGGTAATACCACTTGTGGTAGCGATATTGTTTGGGGTAAAATTGCCCAATGTAGAGCCCTTGAGTTTTTTACCGCCCATTTATGCGACCGTTAACGGACTTACCGCTGTATTATTAGTGGTGGCTGTGGTAGCCGTTAAGAACGGAAAATTGGCGCTGCATCAAAAATTAATGACTGCCTGTATTGGGCTGTCCTTATTATTTTTGCTGATGTATGTGGCCTACCATATGACATCCGATTCTACCACTTTCGGTGGAGAAGGATGGATAAAATACGTGTACTATGTTATTTTAATAAGCCATATTATTCTATCTATTGTCATAATTCCTTTGGTGCTGCGTACCTTTGCCAAAGGGTATTTAAAACAATTTGAAGCACACCGAAAATTGGCAAAAATAACCTTCCCAATCTGGTTGTACGTAGCGGTTACTGGGGTGGTGGTCTATATAATGATAGCCCCGTATTATAATTATTAATTTGTCTCTGCCAAAGAGAATTTGTATCCTATTATGAGAAAAGTTGTAGTGGTCTTAGTGGTGTTGTTTCTTTTGGTGCCTCAATTTTCCGAAGCCCAATGCGCCATGTGTAGGGCCGTGCTAGAAACCGAAGAGGCCGGTGATGCCGCTAAGGGAATAAACAATGGAATAATGTATTTAATGGCAATTCCGTATTTATTGGTTGGTGGCCTGTTTTTCTTCATCTATCGAAAAATGAAGACCTAATCGCCTTTTTTAAGGTCAATAGCGATGGCTGCCAAATAAGAAATAATTTTACAGCCTGTCTAATAATCAGTAGGGCGTTCCCTCCTTCGTCGGTCGGGCTCTTGGCTATATCCCTCGCTGCGCTACGGGGATGCCGCCGCCATCCCTAACGCAAAATAAAACCTCGCTCAAAACCATCTCCCAACTAATTAAAAAGCTAAGCCGTAACTAAGAACAATCTTTATTGTTGGGTTTTATTATCTTGTATAGCTAATCCTTAGTTCCCTACTACATCCTAGAAGCTCTATTCTTTTAAAAAAAACTTAAAGCCTTTCAGGAAAACCGATAAAACAAGAGTTTGATGTGACTTCACTCCTTAAAGAAAGGGCTGTTAGGCCTTTTCTTACCTACACGCTTGGTGAAGGATTAAGTTTTTTTTATTTTAACATAATTTTTAGAGTCCTAAGTGTAACAACATTTTTGTAAATTAGTCTTATTACCAACTATTTGTAATCTTCAACGGCTAATCCTTATAATATGATTGAAATAAAAGATCTCCATAAGTCCTATAAAATGGGGAAAAATTCCTTACACGTACTAAAAGGCATAAACTTTTCGGTCGAAGAAGGAGAGTTGGTGGCCATTATGGGTTCCTCGGGCTCGGGAAAATCTACCTTGTTGAATATTTTAGGAATGCTCGATGTTCTCGATGAAGGGTCTTATTCCTTGGATAAGGTGCCCATTATAAATTTAAACGAAACCAAAGCTGCCCAATATCGAAATAAATTTTTGGGATTTGTATTTCAGTCCTTCAACCTAATCAATTATAAGACTGCCTTAGAAAACGTGGCTTTACCACTGTATTATCAAAGAGTAGGAAGAAAGGAACGCAATATAAAAGCCTTGAAGTATCTAGAGCAAGTTGGGCTTAAGGAGTGGGCAACACACCTTCCCAATGAACTGTCTGGTGGTCAAAAACAAAGAGTGGCAATAGCTAGGGCAATGGCGGCCGAACCAAAAGTGTTGTTGGCCGATGAGCCCACAGGAGCCTTGGATAGTAAGACCTCTTATGAAGTTATGGATCTAATCCAGAAAATAAATGATTCGGGAAATACTATTCTTATAGTAACACACGAACCAGATATCGCCAATATGTGTAAACGCGTGGTGCATTTAAAAGATGGGGTCATTGTTGAAGATAAAAAAATAACCCAGGTAAGAGCGTCACAATATGTTCAGTAGAGATAATTGGAAAGAAATTTTTGATACCATTAAAAAGAATAAACTCAGGACCTTTCTCTCGGGGTTTACCGTGGCCTTGGGTATCTTTATTTTCGTGGTGCTATTCGGTTTTGGAAACGGCCTTATCAATACCTTCGATGATTTTTTTGGAGACGATGCTACCAATGTGTTTTTTATCTTCCCAGGTAAAACCACTAAACCCTACAAAGGATATAAATCTAATCGGCAAATAGAATTTGATAACAGTGACCTGGCCGATATAGAAAAGAATTTTACCATGTTTTTAGAGTATACAACACCTAGGATAACTAGGGGGGCATTGGTGAAATACAACAATGAATCTAATAACTATACCACAAGGGCTGTGGCTCCGGCCCATCAATATGCCGAAAAGACCATCGTTATGAAAGGTCGTTTCTTAAACCAAGAAGATATAAAGAACAAGACCAAATATGCCGTCATTGGAAGGCTTGTAGAAAAAGACCTTTTTGGTACTAAGAATCCTATTGGTGAATACATAGACATTGGAGGAAGCGCCTATATGGTCATAGGGGTTTTTCAAGATGAAGGTGGTGACAATGAAGAGCGGTATATCTATATCCCCTATACTACCAGACAATTGATAGAAAAAAATACCGATAAGATAGATCAGATTATAGTGGGCTTTAGACCAGAAATAGGATATGTGGGGGCCATGGCATTCGATAAAAGTCTCGATAGGTTTATTAGAGACAAGAAAAATATCAGTCCAGAAGACCAAAGTGGGATTTTTATTAGAAATGTAGCGGACCAATTAAAGCAAAACCAGCAGTTTGCCAGAGTGCTTCAAATTATTGTCGCTTTTGTGGCCTTTGGGACCATTATAGCCGGAATTATAGGGATTAGCAATATCATGGTTTTTGTGGTAAAGGAACGCACTAAGGAATTGGGAATACGGAAAGCATTGGGGGCAACGCCAAGATCCGTCATAAGTACCATCTTGTTAGAATCTGTTTTTATCACCACTTTTTCAGGCTTCACAGGAATGCTGGCCGGAATCGCGCTCTTGAGTTCCATGGGTGAAAAATTAGAGGATTTCTTTATTACCAATCCTTTTATAGATCTGGGTACAGCCATCTTTGCCACCTTCATTTTAATACTTTTTGGGGCAATTGCCGGATATATCCCTGCAAAAAGAGCGGCAAATATTAAACCAATAGTAGCATTAAGGGACGAATAATATGCGATTTATATTTGATAGTAATACCTGGCAAGAGATTTTTGGTTCTATAGGAAAAAATAGAACCCGTACCATCATAACCATTATCGGTGTTTTATGGGGGATATTTATCTATATAGCCCTCTCGGGTGCGGCAAAAGGATTGGACAACGGCTTTGAAGAGCAGTTCGAAAATGTAGCCATGAACAGTTTGTTTACTTGGGCACAAACCACAAGTATGCCTTATGAAGGATTTAAAACCGGTAGGCCGCTGCAATTAAAACTCAGCGATGTTACCGTATTGGAAAATAGAATTCCCGAAATCCAATACATCGCTCCCAGAAACGTAAAAGGAGTCTTTGGAGGATCGCCTGGACTTATAGTAAGAGGAACCAAATCGGGGAATTATAATGTGTACGGCGATTATCCTGTGTATACCAAAATTGCGACCAAAAAGATATACGATGGCGGCAGGTTTATCAATGATAAAGATATTGAACTTACTAGAAAAGTCTGTGTCATTGGCGAACGAACCCAAAAAGAACTGTATGAGAAAGAAGAAAATCCTATAGGAACATTTCTTCGAATAGATAATATTTATTTCCAAGTGGTGGGGGTACATAAATTTACCCCAGGAGGAGGCTTCGAAAGCGATAGCGATATCTATATTCCATTTACAACCTATAGAAAACTCTACAATACCGGGGACGATGTCGGATGGCTTACAATAGCCGCCTATGATGATGCCGATGTGGTACAGGTAGAAAAAGATGTAAAAGCAATTCTGAAAAGTATCCATAGAGTAGACCCTAGGGACGAACGTGCCTTTGGATCCTTTAATCTAGGCGAGATATTTACCAGGATTAGTGGGTTTGCGAACGGACTTACCTTTATGTCATTGGTAGTGGGGATAGCGACCATCTTAGCAGGTGTTATCGGCATTGGAAATATTCTGCTCATCTCGGTAAAGGAACGAACCAAAGAATTGGGCGTGCGCAGGGCCTTGGGAGCAACCCCAAGAGAAGTAAAAGCACAAATTATTCTGGAATCGGTCTTTTTAACCATGATTGCCGGGATTATGGGAATTATTTTAGGTGCGATAACCTTATACGGTATCAATTTAGGGACCGAGGACCTAGACTTCCCTTATACCAATCCAACAGTGCCTATACCCTATGTCCTAGGGGCGTTGGTCATTATGGTAGTGCTGGGCACCCTGATAGGATTAATACCCGCACAACGTGCGGTGAGCATAAAACCAATAGACGCATTGCGCGAAGAATAAACTAAACCATTATAAATACTAATTCAATCTAAAATGAACAAAATCTTGAAATATGTAGGGATCGCTATCTTGGTGCTGGGAGCATTATGGGCTGCGGCCTTTTTTGTGAAATCAAATAGTAAGTCGGCTATTACCTATGAAACTACAAATCCCTTTACCGCTAGTATCGAAAAGAAAACCGTGGCTACAGGGAAGGTAATTCCAGAGGACGAAGTAGAAATCAAACCTCAGATTTCCGGGATTATTGAAAAAATATATCTGGAAGAAGGAGCTGTGGTAAATGCCGGGGACCTGATCGCTAAAATTAAGGTGGTGCCCAACGAGCAATCCCTAAATCAGGCCCGGGGAAGGGTGAAAAATGCCGAGATTACCTTGAATAATACTAAAGTTGAGTTCGATAGAAACAAACAACTATTCGATAAAGGAGTAATCTCGAGCCAAGACTTTAATACGCAGAATTTAAGATATGATCAGGCCAAACAAGAACTCCAAAATGCCCGGTCCGATTATCAGATTATTCGCTTGGGATCGGCAGATGGTTCCTCAACAGCAAATACCAATATTAGGGCTACCGTAGCAGGGACAGTATTGGAAATCCCCGTGAAAGAAGGAGATCAGGTTATTCAAAGTAATAATTTTAACGATGGTACTACTATTGCCACCATCGCCGATTTGAGTAAAATGATTTTTGAAGGGAAAGTCGATGAAGGTGAAGTAGGGAAATTGGCAATTGGGATGCCCCTAAAAATAAGCCTAGGAGCCATTCAGGATAAGTCCTTTGATGCAAATTTACGCTTTATAGCCCCTAAAGGAATAGAAGAAGCCGGAGCGGTACAATTTAAAATCGAAGGGGATGTTACCGTAGAGGACGATTTTTTGATTCGTGCTGGGTATAGTGCTAACGCCTCCTTGGTACTAGAAAAGAAAAACGATGTATTAGTAATTCCCGAAGCCCTTTTGCAATTCGATAAAAAGACCGACGAGCCCTTTGTTGAAATAGAAATAGGAGATCAAAAGTTTGAACGCAAGGATATTGAAATAGGTATTTCCGATGGGGTGAATGTCGAAATTGTTTCGGGACTGACAAAAACTGACAAGGTGAAAGTATGGAACAAGACCGAACCGATTAAAATTGGAGACGATCAGGAAGAAGAAAGTAAATAATTAGGAACAAAACATTAATCTTAGAGATAACTAATACCTAGATAAATGAAGCTAAAATTAACAGCAACATTATCCATATTCTGTGTTGGAATAATGATGGCTCAAGAAAAAAAATGGACCTTGCGCGACTGTGTAGAGTACGCCTTGGAACATAATATTTCCATAAAGCAATCGGAGTTGGATTTGCAAAATGCCGATTTGGCCAAGGCCGATGCCAAAGGAAACTTTTTACCGACCGTAAACGCCAATGCTTCCCATTCGTGGAATATTGGATTGAACCAAAATATCACTACAGGGCTATTCGAAAATATTACGACCCAATATACCTCGGCAGGAGTTAATGTAGGGGTCGATATTTATAACGGCTTGCAAAACGTAAACCGATTGCGAAGAGCTAACCTGTCCATTCTGGCAAATCAGTACCGATTAGATAATATGAAGGACGATATTTCCTTGGCCGTAGCCAATGCCTATTTGCAGATTTTGTTCAATAGGGAATACCTAAACATATCCAAAGCTCAAATATCGGTGACAGAACAGGACCTAAAAAGAACCAAAGAATTGGTGAGTTCCGGTGTAGTTCCCAAAGGCGATTTGTTGGAAATTCAAGCCACGGCAGCCACCCAAGAACAACAAAAGATAAATGCAGAAAATGCCCTTCGATTGGCAAAAATATCTTTGGCCCAATTATTATTGATCCAAGAGTATGAAAGCTTCGATGTGGTCGATGAAGACTTTATGATTCCCTCTACCGTGATTTTGGACTATACTCCTAAAACAATTTATGAGAAGGCCTTGACGGTTAGAAATGATATTAAACTTTCTGAAGCCAATGTGGCCCTGGCAGAAACAGATATAAAAATAAGCAAGGGAAGCCTGTATCCTAGACTATCGGCTTTTTATGGTTATAATACCCGAGCCTCATACCAAGATATCGTTTCCGGAGCAGAACAAGACCCAGACAATCCCAACAGGCAAATAGGTGTGGTCCAAGAAACAGGGCAGTCGGTCGTAACGCCCAATTTTAGATCTATTATTTCTGGCCCCAATAATATCTTCGAGCAGTTTGGAGACAATGGCGGACATGGGTTTGGAGTGCAACTCGCAATCCCTGTTTTTAACGGCTTTGCCACTAGAAATAATGTCATGCGAAGCAAGGTAAATTTAGAGCGATCGAAACTTCAATTACAACAGGATAAGCTTAACTTGGAGAATACCATTAATCAGGCCTGGAACGATGCCATAGCTACTTATAAAGCTTATGAGGCTGCAGAGAAAACCCTAGAAGCGCGTAGCGAGGCTTTAAAGTATGCCAAGGAACGTTTTAATGTCGGCCTAATGAATTCCTTCAATTTTAGCCAGGCACAATCTAGAGTAGACAATGCCGCCGCAGAATTGATCCGGACAAAATATGATTATATTTTTAGGCTAAAAGTATTGGAGTTCTATTTTGGACTGCCAATTTCAATAAACTAACTTATATTTGTAGCCAATTATGGCTATCATTTTAAATTTAGAAACAGCAACGACCAATTGTTCGGTAAGTATCGCCAAGGATGGCGAACTAATAGTGTTAAAGGAAGATAATACTCCTGGATATTCACATGCAGAACAATTGCACATTTTTATAGAGGAAGCCTTGGTAGAGGCTTCCTTAACTTTTAAGGATATAGACGCTATTGCGGTTAGTAAAGGCCCTGGTTCTTATACCGGTTTGCGCATAGGAGTGTCCGCAGCAAAAGGACTTTGTTATGCCCTGGACCTGCCTTTAATATCGGTGCCTACCTTAGAAAGCTTGGCTTGCCAAGCAGATCGCACTGAAATTGAATACATCATACCGCTTTTAGATGCAAGGCGAATGGAAGTATATTCGGCTGTATTCGATCATAAAGGAACTGAAATTAGAGCTACCAAAGCCGAAATTATCAATGAAGAATCCTTCTCGGAATATAGCGCTAAAGGAAAGGTATTACTTATCGGAGATGGCGCAGAAAAGTGCAAGGAAATATTGAAGCATTCCAATTTTAATTTTCTTGCCGCTTCTCCATCGGCTTCGGAAATGAGTAGGTTATCAAATAAAAAGTTCAAAGCAAACGACTTTGAAGATGTCGCCTACTTTGAACCTTACTATTTAAAAGATTTTATTTTGCAGACCAAAAAGTCCTAAGACCCTTGGTGAATAACACGTTGTGGGAACGGGATATCTATACCTGCCTCGTCAAATCTAAGTTTTAATTCTTCCATTACATGGAAATGTGCAGCCCAAAAAACTGGCGTTTCTGCCCAAAATCGCAACGATAGGTTTACAGAACTATCCCCTAGTTCTGCGACAAATACTTGTGGAGCAGGATCTTTTAGGATGTCCTCGTTCTCGGCACATATTTGCAAGAGGATTTCTCTAGCTTGTTTAATGTTAGAGTTGTACCCGATACCAACAGTAATATTATCCCTTCTGGTACTTTGCGCATTGTAATTAATAATATTGTTGTTAGACAATTGTCCGTTTGGTATAATGGCAATCTGATTGCCAGCTGTACTCAGCTTGGTGGTAAATATGGTAATCTCCTTAACAGTTCCGTCAACACCTTGTGCGGATATCCAATCCCCCACCTTAAAAGGCTTAAAAACTAAAATCAATACTCCTCCTGCAAAATTGGCCAAAGAGCCCTGTAAGGCCAAACCAACGGCCAGACCCGCAGCACCTATAACCGCAACAAGAGAGGTAGATTGGACACCGAGTTGTTGAATGACAACTACAAATAACATTAGCTTTAAACCAATATTGATAAAGCTTTGCAAAAAGGACTCCAAAGAAGGGTCGTAATCGGTCTTTTGGAAGAATTTTTTAACCATTCGGTTAATAAATTTAATGACCCATAACCCTAATACAAATATTATGATGGCGGTTACTAAGGTGGTCACCGCTCCTGGGAGGTTTTCCCATAACCAAGTTTCTAATTGCTTAATGTTTTCTTCGTAATCTGAAATTAAACTCATATATGTTTTATTTTGTTAACGGTCAATAATATAATAATTAATGATTTTAAGACAAATATAAATTATTAAACAAATGTTAATAGTATTTATAAAATGTCACTTTAATAAAAAGCAAAAAAAAACGCCTTTCAAGGCGTTTTTTTGAGTACGGTTATGGACCGTTAATTTACTTCGAAAGTGATTTTTACATTCACTCTATATTGGTCTATTTTTCCATCTTTAACAGTAGCACTTTGCTCGTGCATATAAACGGATTTAATGTTTTTGACGGATTTAGAGGCGTGCGCAACAGCTTTCGCTGCGGCGTCCTCCCAACTTTTATCAGAATTCGATAATATTTCAATAACCTTTAGAACTGCCATAACGTAGTGTTTTAGATTTTCTTAAAGTTAGCAAATAAAAAAGAAAATTACTATAATAATTGTTGAAAATCAGCCATTTATAGAAACGACCTCGTTTACCTTATCTCCCATCATATTTTTTAGCATCGTTTCAATACCGTTTTTTAGGGTAAAGGTCGATGAAGGACAACCACTACAAGCACCTTGTAAAATAACGTTTACGGTTTTAGTGTCTTCCTCATAAGATTTAAAAAGAATGTTTCCTCCGTCACTCGCTACGGCCGGTTTCACATATTCTTCCAAAATATCTATGATTTGCTTGGAGGTATCGTCCAAATTCTCATCCTGTAATTTTGCTTTTGGTGCTTCGGTATTTTGTTTTTGAATACTGCCAGCAGAAACAACTTCCTTCCCGTCAGCCAAGAAATCCCTTATTTTTTCCCTTAATTCAAAAGTGATTTCTTCCCATTCCGCGACGTCATATTTATTGATAGAAACGTAGTTTTCATCAAAAAACACTTCCTTTACAAAGGGTAGCATAAACAATTGTTTTGCCAATTCCGAATCTTTGGCATCATCGATGTTTTTAAATTCGAAGGTGGTAGGGACAATTTTTTTGTTCGCTACGAACTTCATCACCGATGGGTTAGGGGTTACTTCGGCATATACGGTGACTGCAACTTTTTTGGTGCTTTCCGCTTCAATAACCACTGGTTCCCCAGCATTGAGATAATCTACCAATTGCTGGGCTACACTATCCTTAACATCATCCCATTCCACAATATTATAACGCTCTAGCCCTATAAAATTACCAGAGATATAAACGGTCTTGATAAAAGGCAGGTAAAATAATTGTTGTGCCAAAGGTGAGTTTTTGGCATCGTCTATATTTTTAAATTCGTAATTGTTATTCTTTGTGATGAAATGGTTAGTTTCAAATTTTAGTATCGCCGGGTTGTTTGTAGGAACAACAGAAATTATAAACTCCTTCATATGATAATTTTTCACAAAAGTACGAAGGATTTCTAACTAAACCCGCATATAATAATGTAGTTGTTCCTTCGTTATTAGTTATATATGATAGTAGTCATAAATTTCCCCAACCTTTAAATGAAACACTGTACTTTCATGTTTTTTTTCACCTTTACTATAGGCTTTATGTCTGTTGCCCAAGAAGGTGTGCCTGTTTATTTCGATTATCAATCGGATAACTATTTCCTGTTACATCCTTCCATGGCCGGAATAGGGGAAGGGACCAAAATTAGGGCAACCGTAAGACAACAATGGTTTAATGTAAACGAAGCCCCTAATTTACAAACATTAAATGCCCATTCTAGATTGGGGAAAAACACTGGTTTTGGGGTTATTGTTTTCAATGATGCCAATGGGTACCATTCTCAAACAGGATTAAAACTAGGCTATGCACACCATTTGCGATTTGGGTCCGATTTTAGGGTCCTACACCAATTGTCGTTCGGAATAGGAGTGGGGGGGCAACAAAGTTCATTGGATGAATCCGAATTTGTTTCCATAGAACCCGATCGGACTATTAGCGGCACAAAAAATAGCAAGAGCTATTTTAATACAGATATTGGTATCTCCTATAATTACTTAGAACTTTATGCGCATGCCACCGTTCTTAATGTTTTAGGGAGGGGTAGGGACCTTTATGCTGCAACCGAGTCTAACGACCTAAGGCGGTATGTGGGGTCTGTAGGGTATGTTTTTGGGAAAAGTGAATGGCAAATAGAACCCTCTATCTTATTTCAATTGACCGAATTTAATCAAGAAAAGACCATCGATATTAATACAAAAATCTATAAAGAAATGAATTTTGGAACCCTGTGGGGCGGAATTTCTTACAGAAGAAGCTTTGAAGGCACCGAAATCCAAACCGCCGATACAATGGGAGAACAGCGGCTACAATTAATTACTCCTTTAATTGGGGCCAACTATAAAAAAATTATGGTGTCCTATAACTATTCCTACCAAATGGGAGATATGAGGATCGATGACGGGGGATTCCATCAATTGACCCTAGGCTATAATTTTGGACAGGAGAAAAAAAGATACGATTGTAATTGCCCTGCAGTCAACTACTAATCAACGGTGCCCATAAGAACTCTCCTTCTTATTTTTATATTTAAAACATAAAAAGCCCGATAGCTAAAACCCAAGAAATAAATCCAATACTTTGAAGTTGGTGGAAATGCAAAGGGTATTTTTGATTGCTGGCTTTTAAATAGGAAGTATTTCTTGTCGTATTTTTGTAATGTTAGGGTTGGTAATATTTTAATAGGAACTACAAAGAGATATAAGCTGGCATAAACGATTAAATTTTCAAAAATGATTAAGACTATCAATGGAAAAACACCTCAAATAGGAGAGGATTGTTATATAGCCGAAAATGCCACTATTGTAGGCGAGGTAAGTATGGGAAGCCAATGCAGTATATGGTTTAATGCAGTGTTGCGCGGCGATGTACATTTTATAAAAATGGGGAATAAAGTGAACGTTCAGGATGGAGCGGTTATTCATTGTACCTATTTAAAGTCGCCCACTACCATCGGAAACAATGTTTCTATAGGCCATAATGCTATAGTTCATGGTTGTACCATTCACGATAACGTACTTATAGGAATGGGAAGTATTGTAATGGACGATTGTATTATCGAAAGCAATAGTATTATCGCGGCAGGAGCGGTGGTGACCAAAGGAACAAGAGTGCCCTCGGGTACTGTTTTCGCTGGAATGCCAGCAAAAAAAATAAAGGATATCAGTACCGATTTAAGCGCAGGAGAGGTCGATAGAATCGCAGATAACTATGTTAAATATTCTAGCTGGTTTAAAGAGTAATTAATTTTTTTAAACGTATAAATGCTGAAAATCACCGCAGTATTTGAAGGCTTTTACAATGGGCTATCTAATTTATCGTATTATTTATTAAGTTTGTCGCATCAAAAAATATAAAAAATGAACGCATATATATTTCCAGGTCAAGGAGCTCAGTTTGTAGGAATGGGGTTAGACCTTTATGAAAAGTATCCTTTGGCCCAACAATTGTTCGAAAGGGCAAATGATATTTTAGGGTTTCATATAACAGACTTGATGTTCGAAGGGACTGTAGAAGATTTAAAACAGACAAAAGTTACCCAGCCAGCCATATTTTTGCATTCAGTAATTATGAGTAAGGTATTGGGAGATCGCTTTAAACCAGATATGGTAGCGGGACATTCCTTAGGAGAATTTTCAGCCTTGGTAGCTAGTAATGCCCTAAATTTTGAGGATGGATTAAAATTGGTTTCTAAAAGAGCGCTGGCCATGCAGAAGGCATGCGAGTTGCAACCAAGTACTATGGCCGCTGTTTTAGGGCTAGAGGACGACCTTGTAGCGAAAATTTGTAGTGAAATACCAGGAGTTGTTGTTCCTGCTAATTATAATTGCCCTGGTCAGTTGGTGATTTCAGGAGAAATTGAGGCTATTAACCTAGCTTGTGAAAAATTAAAAGAAGCCGGAGCACGTAGAGCATTGGTTTTACCAGTAGGAGGGGCTTTTCACTCTCCATTGATGGAGCCGGCAAGAGAAGAATTGGCAGCAGCCATAGAAAATACAACTTTTAAAACGCCAAGCTGTCCGATTTATCAAAATGTACCTACCATAGGGGTAAAAGATGCCGAAGCTATTAAAGCAAATTTAATAGCTCAGTTGACTGCCCCGGTAAAATGGACACAAAGTGTTCAAAATATGGTAAAGGATGGCGCAACACTATTTACCGAAGTAGGACCAGGGAAGGTGTTACAAGGCTTAGTTAAAAAAATTCATTCTTCAGCAGAGACCATGTCTGCAGATCTTTCTTAAATAGAAGGTAACTTACTGTGTCATTCGTCTGATAAATAATGGTTTAGGCTTTTTTATTAGTGCGAATGACATTTTTTCAGTAATATTATTTAGTTCTTTTTTCATTTCTGCTTGCAATAATTGGTATTGGATTTCAATAAATTCAAAATTCAAGCTATGAACTCTAAAGGCCATAATATTGCTTTCTTTCCATTAAAGGGGATTATAGTAAAGGTTTTAATTGCTTTGGTGATATATTTTTTAGCAAGTCTAAAGATATATGGCCAAATTGATTGTTTGGTACCTCCTAATCTCAGTACCAACGATGCTGTGGTCTGCGATACCCCTAGTGTAGATCTAGATGCCTACGTCACCAACTCCCCACCTAATAACGAAACATTAATATGGAGTACAAGTCCGATAGCGGGCGTGAATGTGCTCTCAAATTCTGTAGTAAGTAGTCCTGGAGGTACCTATTATGCCTATTATAATGGGGCGGCAGCCGGTTTGGATTGCTATAATCCGCTAGCGGCCACGGCAGCAACGACCATTAGAGTGAGTTTTGCCAATACACCTTCTGTTGTATCGACAAGCCCTGGTGAAAGATGTGGTCCAGGTACTGTAAACTTATCGGCAACGAGCAATCCTGGGGGAGCTACTTTGAATTGGTACGACCTAAGTACTGGAGGTACCCTCTTAGGAACAGGTACAAGCTTTGAAACTCCAGAAATATCCAACACTACGGTTTATTATGTAGAAGCCTCCCAAAATGGTTGTACCTCGGAAAGAGAGGCAGTCGTAGCAACCATAAACAATATCCCAAGCATTAATAGTGTTAGCGGTGATAGCCGATGTGGGCCCGGAAGTCTTAGTCTCCAGGCTACCGCTAATTCGGTAACAGCGACCCTTAATTGGTACAATTCAGATATCGGAGGTACGCTTATAGGAACCGGAGACAACTTTGTGACATCAGAATTAAACGCCACTACTACCTTTTATGTCGAAGCTATAGAAAACAATTGTATTTCCGAGAACAGGACCGCAGTGGTCGCCCAGATATTGGAAGTGCCCACGATCAGTACAACCACACTGGGAGGACGCTGTGACCCAGGGTCGGTGCGCATCCAGGCCTCGGCGAGTAGCGAAACAGCCGAGCTGCAATGGTTCGATATGGAAATAGGAGGAAGTAGTTTGGCTACAGGAACAACTTTTGATACCCCTATTTTAACAACGACCACTACGTATTATGTGGAGGCCGTAGAAAATGGATGTACTTCCGACCGCATTCCCGTAACTGCGTCCATAAATACAACCCCAACCATTATCGCTACTAGCCCCAACGAGCGGTGTGGTTCAGGAGAACTTACCCTGGGAGCAACTGCCGATTCGGATACTGCAACCCTAATATGGTACGACGCTAGCAGTGGTGATAATATGTTGGGTGCTGGAAGCAGTTTTGTGACGCCAATAATTAATGTGACCACTACTTATTACGTAGAGGCTACAGAGAACGGTTGTACTTCTTCTATTCGAACCGCTGTAGAGGCTATTATAACTCCAATCCCAGCGATCAGTGAAACGGCACCCGCCTTTCGATGCGATATGGGAAGTCTTACCCTTGGGGCAAGATCAAACTCCTCCTCGGCAACCATAAATTGGTATGCCAACCCTAATGGCGGTCCTAGCCTTGGAACTGGCATTAATTTTATTACCCCTACCTTAACAAATAGCTCGACTTATTATGTGGATGCGACCGAAAATAACTGTACCTCCCCAACGAGAATAGCCGTTGAAGCAACTATAAATAATACTCCGGTGATCATCGAAACCGTGCCGGGCCAAAGCTGTGGCCCCGGATCAGTAACACTAGGCGCGACTGCCAGCTCGGCAACGGCTACTATATCGTGGTTTGATACACCAACAGCAACTAATAGTATTGGATATGGAAGCAGCTTTGTAACTCCTGCGATAACTACAACGACCACCTATTATGTGGAAGCGGCCGAAAATGACTGTCCTTCCTCCAATCGGGTTGCAGTAACCGCTACGGTCAATAGCCCGCCCTCGGCAGGAACGCCTAGGAATGCCTTGGCCTGTAATATCCCTGCTAATGGAGTTTCTGTAATAGATTTAGATAATCAATTGGTAGATGCAGATCAGGGTGAATGGTCCATCAGTGCTATGCCCAATGGGGGTAATATTACTATGGGCAATGGGAATAATGTCGATTTTTCGGGGCAACCTATGGGAAACTATAGGTTTAGCTTTACCACTTCTGGGGCAATGGCTCCTTGTACCAATGAAACCTCATTGGTAACAATCACGGTTTCGGATTGTGCAATTCCATGTAGGGCAGGGGATAGTGCGCCACTCCTGAATTCGACGCTGCCGTCACTATGTAATATTACCTCCGTAAACCTAAATGAATTTACCAATAGTATTCCCCCCTCAGGGACAGTGTTAACCTGGAGTACCGATGATCTAGATCTTACCGACACCAATTCGCATTTGGAAAATGCTACGGTGAGTTCCGATTTTCCGGGTTCCTATTACGGATTTTTCTATGATGCAGAAGCCAATTGTGCCAGTCCGGCCCTGGTGGTTACTTTAGATTTTCTTACTTCCCCAATAATAAATAGTACGAGTCCGGCTCAAAGATGTGGCGAGGGAAGCCTTGTTTTAGAAGCTGCCGCTAGCGAAGGTACCCTGCGCTGGTATTCACAAGCTGTTGGGGGAATAGCCATAGGAACTGGAAATAGTTTTACAACGCCCTCCATTAGCGTTACAACCACATTTTATGTGGAGGTTACCGACGATGATTGTAGCTCGGAAAGATCCCCCGTACTAGCCTCAATAGTAGCACCGCCATCAGCGGGAACGGCTACTAATATAGAGGCTTGTAATCTTTTAGATAGTTCAGGGCCTACCGTGGTTGCCCTCGATGAGCAACTTTCTGAGGCAGACCCAGGAAACTGGACCTTAACGACCGATCCATCTGCTGGAAGATTAATTATAGGCGATGGTAATATAGTAGATTTTGAAGGGATGCCAGAAGGGGACTTTATATTTACTTATACGACTAGTTCGGCAGAGGCCCCTTGCACGGAAGAGTCGACAAGTTTAACGGTGACCGTAGTCGATTGTTCGTTGGTAAACCAATATGATCTTGCTATTGAGAAACAGGTCGATATTGAGAATCCGATCGTAGGAAGCGAAATTGTTTTTACCATATCCTTAAGAAACCTAGGGCAGGGGACACTTGCCAATGTGGTAGTAAATGAATTTATCGGACCGTCGATCGGATTTCAATACCTATCCCATACCGCCAGTAAAGGAATTTATGATGTAGGAGCAGGGGTTTGGAATATTCCCGAAATTATGGGGGCTGAGGTGATAACCTTGACAGTTACCGTGAGCGTGCCGGAAGTGGGGACTTTTGAAAATATAGCGGTCATCACGGATTCTTTTCCTTCGGATAGTAATGCCGATAATGACCAAGCTTCGGTATTGGTCGAAGTGTTGAGGCGTTCCAATGATGAATGTGGATTTATGTATAATCAGATATCGCCAAACAGTGATGGAATTAACGATGTGCTGAGCATAAATTGTATAGAAGACTTTCCGAACAATACCTTGGAGATTTTTAATAGATATGGCTATAGTGTTTTTCTAGCAAAGAATTATACTAATAACTGGGATGGCAAAGGCCCCGATGGCAACTTGCCTAAAGGGACTTATTTCTATGTCTTAAATCTTGGAGATGGTTCTCGGCCACAAAAAGGGTGGATTCAACTCATCAGATAAGTCGCTTCTACTTCCAAAATTAAACCTTGGTAAGTGGGTATTGGCTAAAGCCTAGAAATGGAATATATAAGAAATTGCTGCAATACAGATGAGGTATATGAAGCTTTATATACAACTATGCAGTTTAGCGTTAAAACCCCTTGTTAACCCGATTTTTTAGAGGAATCATTGATTTTTTGCTATTATTGAGACCCCTACTTCCTTGATTATTATGGCCTTGCCGTGGTTTGAATTTTATTAGCTTGAAACGACTAGATATGAAATTAAGATCCCCCAATATTATTTTCGCCAACCCAACTATATCTCAGGTCTTAAAAAGATTTGCATCTTTATTGGTGCTAATGCTCTTGGCATTTTCTGGATATGGTCAAGATCCAATTAGTATAAGTGACGTGACCTTGGTTGAGGGGAATTCTGGTACCACTGCTTTTGAATTTACTGTAAGCGTCGATGGTGGCGGGAATGCTACCAATGAAATTACCTTCAACTATGCTACCGCCGACAATACGGCTACTCTAGCTAACGGAGACTATCAATCATCCATGGGCATTGGTACAATTCCATTGGGTAGTCCTAATACTACGGTTACTGTCCAAGTGAATGGTGATTTTTTTGTTGAACCAAACGAAGATTTTTTCGTTAATCTTTCTCTCCCTATCAATGCTACCATCACTGATGGGCAGGGAAT
>NZ_FQYX01000020.1 GCF_900141935.1 Arenibacter nanhaiticus
TAGGCAGGAAATTCAAAAGCGATTTGCACTACGGCTCTTTCCACTTCTTCCTCAATTCGATTCTTGAGGTTTGGCTTCCTTCTATTGAGTTCCCGTAGTGCCAACTCACCTCCTTGGTCGTAGAGCTCTTTGAAACGATAAAAGCTATCTCTGCTATAACCAAAAAGCTTGCAGGCCTGAGATACGTTGCCCAATTGTTCTGCTAACTGTAATAAACCTACCTTAGATTTAATTACCTTTGCTTCTGTATTCATTCTGACAGTTTTAAGGATTAATATTTGTTGTTTTGACTCTTTAAATATAATTCTTAACTGTCAGATTTTATCGTGGTTACTTCATTTTAAAAAAAAAGTCGGATTACTCTTCCTTTGTGGTTCCTGCTTCGTCATTCTCGGCATCTTCCGCTTCTTTAATTAAATTGTTTTCTAAAATATTTAATTTTTTAAGCTTTTCTTTCCAAGTGGCTAAGGCGGCTTTGTGATTTTCGATATTTTTAATCACCTCTCTAACTACCGGATTGTCCTCAGAAGCATTGGAGAAGAACTGAAGGTTGTTCTCTAATTGTCTGACCTCGTTCTTGCTTTCGTCTATTTTTCTTCTAATAAAAGTACGTTCGTTAGAGATCGCATATTCATTATCGTTATTAGCCAATTGCTGAATCTTATTGCCGTATTTAAGCAATTCTGCCTCTTGTTTGTTGATGTTTAGTTTTTTGAAAATCGCATCAAGAATTTTGTTGAACTTAACATTAATGTTCTTTTTGTTAAAAGGGACCCTGCCTATAGATTTCCATTCTGAAATAAATTCTTTTATGCTGGTTAAATCTTTGGATTTATCCCCACTTAGTTCAAAAGCCTTTAGTTTTTCTAAACATGCATTTTTAAGATCAAAATTCTCAGCTTCTTCCTTGTGTGCTTCATTTTTTAAGGCGTGTAAACGGTCAAAGAAATGGTTGCAAGCGGCTTTGAATTCTTTCCATATTTTATCCGAATACTTTCTTGGGACATGTCCGATTTTTTTCCATTCGTTCTGAATCCTTTTTAATTCTTGAGTAGTCGTATCCCAATCTTCACTATCCTTTAAGGAAACGGCAAGTTTTAATAAATCTCTTTTTTTATCGAGATTTATCTGCTGTTCTTTCTTTAGGTTCTTATAGTAGTTGTTTTTGTTCCTATTAAATTCCCTAACAGCTTCCTTAAAGCTTGCCCAAGTTTTTTCATTTACCTTTTGTGGTACCTTCCCCGCCTTAAAGAAAGACTCTCGAAGAGCCTCGACCTCTTTTATTTGTTGCTGAAGCTCTTTGTGTTTCTGAGATACGTTGGATGCTATAGCGCTAATGGCTTGGGTAATTTCTGTTTTCTTGGCTAAATTTTGCTCGTATACTTTTTCAATGTCTTTAAAGTGTTCTTGCCTACGGCCGTGGAGGGCTTTGGTGGCATTGCTAAAGCGTTCCCAGATTGCTTCTCTATGGTCTTTGCCAACAGGGCCTATGTCTTCCTTCCAGATTTTGTGCAGGGTTTGTAGTTCTTGGAAGGCTTTAGATAAATCTTCTTCCCCCACTAGGGCTTCGGCGCGCTCTACTATCTTAATTTTTTCTTCTAGATTGTGTTTAAAATCTAAATCGCGCAATTCTCTATTAAGATGTAAAAAATCGTAAAAAATTTCAATATGATGGTGGTAAGTACGCCAAACATCATTGTAGTTTGTTCTAGGAATAGGGCCTGCATTTTTCCAAGCTTCCTGTAAGTCCTTGAAGTTTTTATAGGTGGTGTTGATGTCTTCTTCGACATTAACAAGTCCCTTTAACTCATTGATTATTTCTAATCTCTTGGCTAAATTGGCTTTAAGTCCCTGTTCTAAATTTTTATAATAGAGGTTTCTTTTTTCGCGATATTCGGAATAAACTTCATTAAACTGACGCTTGGTTACCGAATTGTATCGGAAATCAATTTCATTGCCGCCATTATTAATAAAGTCTTCTTTCTTTTCCTCGATGAAATCTTGAAATTTTAAGTCGAATTCAGCTTTAATACCTTCTACATGCTTCTTTATGGCTTGTACCTTTTCGTTACGGATCAAGCGTTGTAATTCTCCAACCAGATTTTCCATGGACATGGCATGGTAATCGGGCATAGGGATCTGGTGTCTTTGTTGATTGTCTTCGTCCTCGGCATCTTCGGCATTAGATTCATCAATTTCTTCCAATACATCTTCTTTTTCCTCGTCACCATCTTTTTTGGTGGATGTTTCTGCCATAGCTGATGTTGTATCTATATCGGCAACAGAGTCTTGATCTACTGTATTTGTTGTTGTTTCAGATGATATTTCTGAACTTTTGGAGGATGCAGAGGTCTCTGAAACTTCTTCTATCTCTACATTATTTTGTAGTTTATCTTCTTTGTCTTCTAACATTTTATGAATGTTTATAGCTTTCTAATTCTAATATACGGAAATATACTAACAACCGCTTTAATAGCAAAGCTTATGAATCTTCTTTTTAAGATTTAGCAGTGAAAAATGCAAAATGTATCTTAAAATTTCTTGCTTACTTATAATTCCTCACCAGAATTCCATATGGACCAAGCTTTTTCTGCCTGTAGCTCTAACATGTTTGCTCCGTTACAGATCTGGGCTCCTTGTGCTGCTCCTGCCAAAAGGAATGCTGTTTTATCAGGATTATAAATTAAATCGTAGAGCAGGTGTTTTTCTGTAATAAAGGAGTATGGAATAGTTGGTTTCTCTTCTATATTGGGAAAGGTTCCTAAAGGAGTACAATTAACTATTACTGAGTAATTGGCCATGATCTCCTTATTAAGGTCCTTATACTGCAGTTGTCCTTCGGCGGGGTTTCGCGAAACAAAATTGTAACTAATGCCCAATTCAGCGAAAACATGGGCAACTGCTTTGGAAGCACCGCCAGTACCTAAGATAAGAGCTTTGGTGTGGTGATCTTTTAAGTGGGGTGCGATAGATTGTCGAAACCCATGGGCGTCTGTATTGTACCCATAAGTTTTGTTTCCGATAACTTTTATGGTGTTTACTGCTCCTATTTTTTGTGCTTCTGGGTGAATCTTAGTTAATAGAGGCATTATTTTTTCCTTGTAGGGAATAGTGACATTAAAACCTACGATATTGTTGTTGCCTTCTAGAAGATTAGTAAACTCTTCTATTTCTTCCAAGTCAAAATTTTCGTAGGAATGGGTGTCTAGTCCCATTTTTGAAAACTTATTGGTAAAATACCCTTTTGAAAATGAATAGGAAATGTTTTTTCCTATCAAACCAAATCTAAACTTTTTTTTCTCTGTTATTTCCATACCAATCCAAACCTATTAAAATGAATATTCCAAATAAGATAAAAAACAAAGCCCACCATGTTTCTGTGGACTCTAATTGTGGTAAATATCTTTCGTAATTTTTTATGATAGGATTTTGGTTTGAATCCATTATTAGGTTGCCATCGTCAGATGTTAGGAAAAGTGTTCTTTTCCAAGGCCATACCACTCCTAAAGAGCCTGTTATAAAACCAATAATTACCGCGGTGGTAATGTGTTTGTAGTGTTTTAATACAAAGCTTAAGAAATGCGATAATGTAACCAGGCCTACTGCCGATCCTGCTGTAAATACAGCTAATATTTTTAAGGTGTTCAGGCGCTTTGAGTTTTCTAGAAAACTAAAGTTGCCAACCAAGATTTCTGATAAAGTGTCGTAAAGGGCATTTACAGAATCGACCAATAATAGAACGTAGTTCCCTAATAAGATTAGGATAAAAGAACCTGATAATCCAGGTAATGTCATTCCAGAAACACTTATTATGCCGCAGAAAAAAATAAAAATCAGGTTCCCGTTTTCGCGGGCCGGACTAAGAAAACTGATGGAGATGCCTACTAAAAGGCCTAAAATACCGGCGGTAATAGTTTTTTTGTTCCAGTGGTTGAAGTCTTTAGCAATAAAGTAAATAGAACCAAGGATCATCCCAAAAAAGCTAGCCCAAACAAAAAGCTCCTTGGTTTCTAAAAAATAATCCAAGACTTTAGAAATACTAAAATAGCTTACTAGCATTCCAAGAATAAGAAGGGATAAAAATTCTCCATTGGTATAGCTATAAAAACTTCTAAATCTTCCACTTGCCAAAAGTTTAATTGCCTTAAAATTGACTTTTTGAAGGGAATATATGAATTCCTCGTAAAAACCACCGACATAAGCAACAATACCTCCAGAGACACCTGGTACTTTATTGGCCGCCCCCATGCATAGTCCTTTGATAATCAAAAAGAATTTATCCGACAATGTTCTGGAGTTTTTCATTTGGGTGGTAAGGTTTACTTTTTAGTAGCCAACTTTTCTAGCATAAAAATAAGGGAAAAACCTAGGATACCTAAAAGAATGGCCCATAATATTTGAGGATCGCCATCAAAGGATAGGGGAGAAATGTTTTGTTCCTTGATTGTAATTATTTTTTCGCCAAAGGTTTTCGTTTCCAACACTTCTTTCCATGGCCATATTTTGTTAAGTGAGCCTAAAATAAAGCCTGTTAAAATGGCAAGGGTAAGGTTCTTATAGTGAGAAAACATCCATTTTAAGAGTTTGGAAAAACTCAATAATCCGAAAATAGCCCCAAAACCTACAGTAATAATTATTTTAAGATCGCGTTCATGAACGGCTTCAAGTATGGTTTTATACGATCCCAATAAAACAAGAATGAAGGCTCCTGATATACCTGGTAAAATCATAGCGCAAATAGCCAAAGCTCCCGAGAAAAATAAATAAGGGAGGGAGTCGGTGTTTGCAGAAGGGGGTAGGCTGGTAATAAAATAGGCCACTACCGCACCAAGAACTAACATCAATATGGTGGCGGTATTCCAGCGTTGTATTTCCTTGCCTACGAAAAAGACGCTGGCAATAACAAGGCCAAAAAAGAAGGACCAAAGCGGAATAGCCTGATTTTCTAATAGCCAACTGATTAATTTTGCCAAGGAAACTACGCTAATTGCTATGCCTGAGACCAAGGCAAGTAAAAAATTACCGTTTAATTGTTTCCAAAAAGAAGTAAAACCTTCTTTTTTAAGGGTTTTTAAGAGCGATAAGTTTACATTGTTAATACTACTGATAAGTTCTTCGTAAATACCAGAGATAAAGGCGATGGTGCCTCCTGAAACCCCGGGTACTACATCTGCAGCACCCATGGCCATTCCTTTTAGGGATATAAAAATATAATTTAAAAGATTGCGTTTTTCCATAATTGATAAAAAAACAAAAATAGTTTATTTATCTGGAAGCTTTTTTGATATCTTGGATTAAGTTTTTCGCCCAGTCCGTATGGTAAAATTGCGGAAACTCCTTCTTGAATAAATGTAACTGTCCTATATCTATTTTTAAAGCATTGATTAGTTGGTGCTGAGCTTTTTCAAAATCGCTGATCAATAGGTAAAAGCCTGCTAATTTATATTGCATTTCTGAGCGATCCGGATAAAAAACGATCCCTTGCAATAATATTTCAATGGCCGAGGGTACATCAAAATTTTGGATCGCGACATTGGCCCAATGAAACCATATGTCAAATTCAAAATATCCTAAGTCTACCGCTTGCTGGTAGGCGTAATAGGCTTCGTCATTGTTTTTTAAGGTGGCGTGTATACGGGCGCATTTTTTCCAGTATTTGGCATTCTCACCATCTAGATTAATGGCCTTATTGATATAATAAAGGGCTTTTGTGAAATCTTTTTGTCGAATATAATAGTCCGTAATGGCTAGCCATCCTTTATCCAATAAAGGGTCTTCGTGTACAGTTCTGTAGTAAAATGACTTTGCTAACTCCTCGTTTTGTAACTTTTCATGGCATCTCCCGATTCTTAAATAGGCATGAGAAGTGGGGTCTTCCATTTCTATGGTGATCTCGTAGTTTTCTATAGCTTCATTATATCGGCCTAGTTTTTCCAAAACCTTTCCTTTTTCAAAATAGGCTCCAATAAAGGTGTCATCAGAAATAACCGCAAAGTCAAAGGCAGCCAAGGCTTCTTTGTATAGTTTTTTCTCAAAATACATTTTTCCCAGCTGGTGCCAAGCAACTTCGCTATAAGGGTTTCGTTCTAAGTAATCGTTCAGATATAAAATGGCACCATCGTGTTCTTCCAAGAACTCAAAACAATAGATGACATTATAGAGCGATTGGTAATCATGTTCGTCATGCGAAACACATTTCATGAAGTTGAGTTTGGCATCTTCAAAATTATCCATGAATAGATACTCCATGCCCAATAGGGAATGAATGTCAAAACTATCATCGGTAAGGTTAAGAGCCTCATGTAAGAGCATAACTGCGGCCTCATGATTGTCTTTTTTAGAAAATATGTTGGCACGCTGAATGTAAATTTCTTCGTTGCTACTATCAATAGACTGCAATTCGTCAAGAAGTTGTTCGGCCAGATCCAAGTTGTTTTCAAAAACAAGGACTTCGACAAATAACAGCTTCAATTCGATACTGTCCGGATGCTGTTCTAGACTAATTTTTATGGCCTTTTTGGCCAAGGCAATTTTACCGTTGTTTAAGTAATGGTGTATGATGTCCTCGAAATCCTCTGCGTCAAAGAAGTATATGTCATCTGTCTTGAGCATGGATTCAAACTTTGTAATGGGTGGTCCAGGTCTTTCATTCGGTTCTAACGCCATAGGAACTCTTTGATTAATCTTATGAAAACTAAAATAGTCTTTTGAGAATTGTATTTACGGAGGGTCGGGACTATATTATTAACAAATTAGTTAACAATTTATAATTGCGATTTATCTAGAACTTCTAAGATAATAGCACACCCAGCAATAATTTCCTCTTCCGAGAGGGTTAATGGGGGTGAAATCCGCACCGCTGTTGGTTCAAATAGCAACCAAAACAGAATAAGGCCGTTTTGGGCACACCTAAGAACCAATTCATTGGCTAATTCCGGGCTGTCTACCATAATGGCAAGCATTAAGCCTTTTCCGCGTATTTCCGTAATTTTCGGATGTTTTAAAAGTTTTCTGAAAAGCTTTTCCTTTTTTAAGGTGTCGGCAATCAGTTGGGATTCCGTCAACTCCTCCAAGGTGGCCAAACAAGCAGCTGCTATAACAGGGTTTCCGCCAAAGGTAGTAATATGTCCGAGTTTCGGACTGTCTTGCAATGACTGCATTATTTTATTGGAAGATACAAATGCACCTACAGGCATCCCGCTAGCCATGCCTTTGCCTATTACCAAAATGTCCGGAACACAGTTGAAGTGTTCAAAAGAAAACAATTTGCCTGTTCTTCCAAATCCCGGCTGTATTTCATCTAAAATCAATAAGGCGCCAACTTCTGAACATCGCTGTCTTACCTTCTGTAAATAATCATTTTTTGGCAGTATAAAGCCAGCCCCTCCTTGTATGGTTTCTAAAACAACCGCGGCTGTTTTTTCCGTGATACGTGCTAGATCTGCTTCCTCATTAAACTGTATAAAGCCAACATCGGGAATAAGGGGTCTAAAGACGCTTTTTCGCTCTTCAAGTCCCATTAAGCTTAAGCTTCCCATAGTATTTCCATGATAGGCCTTCTTCGCGGCCAAAATTTGTGTTCTTCCTGTATATCGTCTGGCTAATTTTATGGCACCTTCCATCGCTTCTGTTCCCGAGTTTACCAGGTAAGTGGACTCTAAAGGATCGGGCAGGTGTTTTGCTAAAAGCTTGGCATAGGCTACGGCAGGCTCCTGAACATACTCTCCATATACCATAACATGCATATATTTCTCTGCTTGTTCTTGGATAGCTTTTACCACTCTAGGGTGACAATGACCTAGGCAACAGGCAGAAACGCCAGCTACAAAATCCAAATGAGCCTTGCCTTGGGAATCATAAATATAAGAACCTTTGGCATGGGAAACTTCCATGGCTAAAGGGTGTGGGCTAGTCTGAGCCTGATATTTAAAAAAATCGTGAAGCATTTTAAGGTTCTTGTTTTGCTTTTGTTAAGGCAGTTTTTGTTTTAGAAGGTGTTGTGCTTGGTCTATTTTTTTCTGGTTGGTCAATGGGGTCTCCTTGGTTTTTGGAACGCTCTTCTTCCTCAGCATCGATGTCTATAGGGTTTTCGATGCCTCTAATGGTGGGGAGCACTAGATTGTCGTCGTCCTCATCGAAAATATCTTCCATGGTAAGTATCCGTTCTTCTCCTCTCCAAATAAAACCTTTTAATTTTCGGCTATTATCGGGTAAATCTTTTTCCGGAAAAATATCCCCATCGGCATTGGTATTGAGGTAGATATCTTCAATATCGTTTTTGTCCATCGTTAATCGGATAGCACTACAGATACTTTTGTTGATGCCTATAGGTTCTTTCTTATCGTTGTACATATAGTAAATGACCTCGGTATTCTTGACCAAATCTATGATTTTTAGCTCATTGTCTATAAACTGTCCAAACAAATCTTTTCCCTTTGCTTGGTTATAGCCAGTGTTGCTAACCGTGTCCAAGGCTATGATAAAGGCATTATTGATTACCTTGAGCGAATCGAGTTTTTCGGTTTTTAAATTCGTGAGCAAATGAATGCTGTCCCCGGTCATCTGGTTTTTACCGTTCCAAATAATAGGGGCTTTAATGAGTTGTGTTATTCCTGTCTTTTGGTCGAAATGAATGGAGTCGCATTTGCCGCTAAGATCTTTTTTGTAAAATTTAGCATTCCGAAAGGTTCTTAAGATGCGTTCATCGGGTTTTCCTGTGATCATTAAAGTATCTCCGTGCATATAAAGCGAGTCTTTTTCTACCAGAGTAATCGATACGGCTCGTTTGGTAGCAAAAACAGAATCCTTGGCCTTGTGTATTTCGGCGTAATGAGCCCTTATGATCCCTTTATTAATGGTATCCGTGATGGTAATATTATTGGTGGCAGAAGCAAATTCCGACTTCTTGTCAAAGAAAAGACTGTCGCCTTGAATGATTCTGTTATTGTAATCTATACGGGTGTTTTTGATACCGTAGCCACTTTCTATTTTTGTATCGTAGAACCCACGTTCGCAATACAGTTTATAGGCTTCCCCTGTGATGGTTGACGGTCCGTACATATAGACATTCTTAGAAGTCGTATAGTAATCTAATTGTTTGGAATCTATAATATAGTCAGGATTGTTAATGTTTACGCTGTCCAAAAATTGTAATTTTTTTAGAGGCATAAAATATCGGCCTATTTTACTGGTCAGGGTATTGGAAGAATCTACTACAGTACCATGGTCTTGATAAAAAGCTTCTTGCCTTTCTCGGTCAAGCCGCAGGGTATCGGTAGTAAGGGTCATACTAGAGTTTGTCAGAACAACATTGTCCCATGCTTTTGCTAGTTTTACATTACCATTGTAGTCTATTTTGCCACTGGTCATTTGTAGAGAATCTCCTTGTTGTAAACGGATATTGCCAATGGCTTTTAACTTATTCTCTTTCTGGTAAAAGATGGCAATATCGCACCATAAGTCGGCGCCTTGATGTTCAAATTGTACCTGTTGCCCATCTTTTCTGAAAATTGCCGCACCGGGATACAGTTTCTCGTCTTTGGTAAAGGTACCTCCGTAAACAATGTTTATTTGTTTTTTTTCTGGTTGTTTATCCTGCGCTGGGCTATGATAAGCTGTGAGAGCTGCAAATAAAAAGAATACTAACTTGTGCAAGGTGTTTAATTTTTGCTCAAAAATAGCATATTTTGAGTGAGGATAATATAGTTTAGGATAGAATTAGTATAAGAGTAGAAATAAAAAAGCCACTTTTCAGTGGCTTTTTAACTCTTATCTATGAATGGTTTGCGTTCTGTCCGGGCCTACCGAAACAATTTTAATAGGCACTTCTAGTTCTTTTTCCAAAAATTCGATATAATCGTTTAAAGCTTGTGGTAATTGAGAAGCTTCTGTCATGCCAGTTAAATCTTCGTTCCATCCTTTTAATTCAGTATAGACAGGAGTAACGTTTTCTGGCTCAATATTATAAGGGAAATGGTTTATGATCTCTCCTTTATATTTATAGGCAGTACAAACATTGATGGTTTTAAAACCAGAAAGAACATCGCCTTTCATCATCATTAATTGGGTAACGCCATTTACCTGAACTGCGTATTTCAAAGCTATAAGGTCTAACCATCCACAACGTCTTGGTCTTCCTGTTACGGCGCCAAATTCATTACCGATCTTAGCCATCTTTAAGCCTACTTCGTCAAATAATTCAGTTGGGAATGGGCCAGAACCAACACGGGTAGTATAAGCTTTAAAAATACCGTATACTTCCTTAACCTTATTAGGGGCAATACCCAAACCTGTACAAGCACCAGCTGCAGTAGTGTTAGAAGAAGTAACAAACGGGTATGTACCAAAATCAATATCTAATAAAGATCCCTGTGCGCCTTCGGCTAAAATAGTTTGACCTTCTTTGATGGCACTGTTAAGGTATTCTTCGCTATCGATAAACTGTAATTCCTTTAATTTTTCGACTGCGGCAAAAAATTCTTTTTCCAGCTCTTCTAAATCGTATTCTATGGCTACATCGTAGAAGCTGATCATAGATTCGTGCTTATTAGCTAGTGCGCGATATTTTTCTTTCCAATTTTCTAATTCAAGGTCACCTATACGAATTCCGTTTCTGCCGGTTTTATCCATATAAGTGGGGCCAATACCTTTTAAGGTAGAACCTATCTTAGCCTTTCCTTTACTGGTTTCGCTGGCGGCATCCAATAAACGGTGCGTTGGGATAATGATATGGGCTTTGCGGGATACGATCAATGTTTTTTTATAATCGATCTTGAATTTGTCCAAACCTTCTAGTTCTTTTACAAAAACTACAGGGTCTATAACCACACCATTCCCGATAACATTCACGGATTCTTTATGAAAAATACCTGAGGGGATAGTACGTAAAACATGTTTAATTCCGTCGAACTCCAAGGTGTGTCCAGCATTTGGGCCTCCCTGAAAACGGGCAATTATGTCATAGTCTTTGGTTAGTACATCAACGATTTTTCCTTTTCCTTCGTCTCCCCACTGTAGTCCTAGTAGTAAATCTACTGCCATTATATTATGTAATTGGATTAATTATTTGTCTTCTTTGTTTCTTGTCCCGTAAAAATAGAGGGAATGAGTGTTTATTTTGATGTCAAAAATCTCCTCTATAGTTTTTTTGATGGATTGGATACGGGGATCGCAAAATTCCATAACCTCTCCGGTATCCGTTAGGATAACATGATCGTGCTGTCTGTCGAAATAAGATTTTTCATATTGGGCCTGGTTTTTACCAAATTGATGCTTTCGTACCAACTTACAATCCAATAATAATTCGATGGTATTGTAAAGCGTAGCTCTACTAACCCTATAGTTCTTATTTTTCATTTTGATATAGAGTGATTCTATGTCAAAATGCTCGTCATTATCGTATATTTCTTGTAAAATAGCATAACGTTCTGGTGTCTTTCTATGACCATTTTCCTCTAGAAAAGTGGTGAAAACATTTTTGACTATTTCCTGATTCGTATTATCTCCCATAGCAGTTTGCCCAGCATTAAGCTGCAAATGTACAGTTAAAATTTAAATTCTGGTTACTTTATCGATACCGTTAATGCCCTTTAGACTTTCTATAACTTTTTTAAGGATAGAATTGTTTTTTACAACAAGGGTAATTCTTCCGGTAAAAGTACCGCCATCGGTACTAAAATTAAGGTTTCTCATGTTTACATGCAGGTTGCCCGATATGATTTTGGTGATGTCACTGATCAATCCTAAATTATCTAGACCGGTAAGGATTATTTCCGATGTAAACTCTTCTTGTGAAGAATCTATCCATTTCGCACTAATTATCCTATAGGCATAATTGGATTGCAGTGAAATGGCATTTGGACAATTCTTTTTATGCACCTTTATTCCCTCGTTAACGCTAATGAAACCAAAAACTTCATCGCCGGGAATAGGATTGCAACATTGCGATAATGTAAACTCTAGTTTGTCTTCTTCTTTCCCGAACACAAGGGTGTCAAATTTCGTGGTTATTTCATCCTTGTCTACATCTTCGGGAACATGTTGTTTTCGTATTTTATTTTTAAAGAAACTGATAAAGGCATTGCTGTAAGAGGCAGCAAATTCCTTGATTTTTTGGTTGTCAATAACCCCTATTCCTACCCTGTAAAATAAATCCAGACTTGTTTTTAGTTTAAAAAAGATCACCATTTTGTGAATGGTATCGTCGTTAAAACTGATTTTTTGAGATTTAAGTTTCCTTCTAAGGATTTCCTTGCCTTCCTCGGCAGTCGATTTCTTCTCTTCGCGAAGCGAGGATTTAATTTTTGCTCTTGCTCTTGCCGTAGTAGCATAATCTAACCAGTGTTGGCTAGGTTTGGCTGTGACGGAGGTGATAATATCTACCTGGTCTCCACTGTTTAAGGTGGTGTTTAACGGTACCAGCTTTCCGTTTACCTTGGCCCCACGGGTATGCATTCCTATTTCCGTATGGATATTAAAGGCAAAATCTAATGGGGTAGCTCCTTTTGGAAGTGATTTTAATTCTCCCTTCGGAGTAAAAACAAATATTTCCTTGGAATATAAGTTTAATTTAAATTCCTCTACAAAATCTACCGCGTTTGAATTGGCGTTTTCTAAGGCTTCCTGTAGTTTGTTCAACCATTCCTCAATACCTTGCTCCTTTTGGTCGCCATGTTTGTATTTAAAGTGGGCAGCGTAGCCTTTCTCTGCGATTTCATGCATCCTCTCGCTCCGGATCTGTACTTCTACCCATCGCCCTTTAGGACCCATAACGGTTATGTGCAGGGCCTCATATCCGGTAGATTTTGGAGAAGATATCCAGTCCCGTAGTCGTACCGGGTTAGGTGTAAAGTGGTCGGTGACGATGGAGTAAATTTTCCAAGCCAGAAATTTTTCATTTTGCTTGTCCGATTCATAAATGATCCGAATCGCAAACTTGTCGTAAATCTCATCAAAGGAAACATTCTGAATCTTCATTTTCCGTCGGATAGAAAATATAGATTTCATCCTTCCTTTGATCTTGTATTGAAGGTTCTCCTTGTCTAAGGAATTACTGATTACTCCCGAAAAAGCATCTATATAGGCTCGTTGGTCTTCTTTGGATTCTTCTATTTTACTCAGTATGTCGGAATATACCTCTGGTTCGGTATATTTAAGACTTAAATCCTCAAGTTCCGTTTTTATATTGTAAAGGCCTATTCTATGGGCCAAAGGGGCGTAAATATACAGGGTTTCAGAGGCGATCTTAACTTGCTTGTGCTCTGGCATAGAATCCATAGTAAGCATGTTGTGGTAACGATCGGCAATTTTTATGATAATAACCCTTACGTCATCGTTTAGGGTTAGGAGCATTTTTCTAAAATTTTCTGCCTGTTGCGATATATTCATATCCTTTTTCAGGTGGGCAATTTTAGTAAGGCCGTCGACAATGCGAGCGACGGTTTCCCCAAACATACGTTCAATATCGGCAAGGGTATATTCGGTGTCCTCTACCACATCATGTAACAAAGCCGATGCTATAGAAACTGCATCCAACCCTATTTCCGAAGCCACAATCTTTGCCACGGCAATTGGATGAAAAATATAAGCTTCTCCAGATTTTCTTCTCTGATCTTTATGAGCATCCACGGCTGTATCAAAAGCTGATCGAATTAACTTTTTGTCCTCATCTGTCAGCGTTTGATAACTGATACGAAGCAATTCCTTATATTGCTTGGCAATCTCCTTGTTTTCTTTCTCTATTGCAGCTTCTGTCATCATAAAATACATCTATCGTCTTGAAATAAAAATAACATAATCTTAGCGAGTAGGCAACAAAAATCAATTCTTTAAATTTTTAATGCGATCGACTAGGGTAGGATGGGAGTAGTGCATAAACACATAGGCCGGATGAGGGGTAAGGTTGCTTAAACTATTGTTAGAAAGTTTTTTTAAGGAAGATATTAGCGGTTGAGCCCCAAAAGTGATTTTGGCATAATCATCGGCTTGATATTCAAATTTCCGCGACATATTGTTCATGATTAAGGAGGTAATTTCAGAAATTGGACTATATAGAATTCCAAAACCGATTAAAGCGGCATGAAAACTGGGCTGAGAAACTCCTATGGCCAAGGATAGCTCCGGATTGTTGATGAAAATAGACAAAACAAAAAGGGTGATCCCTGTGAGTAAAAGAGATGCGGAAAGATTAAATAGGATATGTTTTCGTTTGTAATGACCAACTTCATGGGCCAAAACTGCTACGATTTCCTCTTCGCTCAGGTCCTTAATAAGGGTGTCGTACAAGGTTACTCGTTTTTCTTTCCCAAAACCAGAAAAGTAAGCATTTGCTTTGGTAGACCTTTTAGATCCGTCGATCACATAAATATTTTTTAATTCAAAACCTACCTGTTGGGCGTAGGCTTCAATTTTATCCTTTAAGCTTCCAGGGGATAGGGGTGTCTGTTTGTTGAATAAAGGAACAATGAGTTTGCTGTAAAATAAATTCAGAAATATAGAAAAAACAGCTACCAGGCCCCAGGCATAAATCCAAAAATTAGCACCCGCCCATTGAAAAAACCAGATGACCAAGGCCAACATACCCCCTCCAAGGAGTATGGTCATTACCCAACCTTTAATTTTATCGAAAAAGAACAGCGTCCTTGTGCTCTTGTTAAAGCCAAATTTTTCTTCTATCACAAAAGTGCGATAGTACGAAAAAGGAGTGGTCACTATATCGCTTCCTATCATTATTATCCCAAAGAAAACAAGGGCTACGACTATAGGGTTTTCGCTTAAGCTGCGGGCTATGCCGTCTACCCAACCAAAACCGCCAAAGACCAGGAAGCCTAAGGTTAAAACTATAGAAAAGGTAGAAGAGAACAAGCCAAACCTATAATTTGTTCTTTTATAAGCCTGTGATTTTTTATATTCTTCTTCATCAAACACATCCTTTAAATCCTGCGGTATGGGATCGGAATAATGTTTCGAGTTTAGGTATTCTAAAAACGTTTCAATGAAAAACTGAAGGACCAATATGGCTATAATGGTATAAAAGAGAGGATCACTATTCATAAATAGATAGGAAGTTTAAAGGTTTGAATTATCAATGTCTAATGCCTAAGCTTCTTTGTAGGGGTTACCTTAAATTTAGTTAGAAAAAAGAAAGAGTCGTTAAGGGGCTTTGGTATTAAAAACCTCGCTGTCTTTTTGCTTCAAAGATAATTATTGCAGCCGAAACGGACACGTTCATGGAGTCTATTTCGCCCTGCATAGGAATTATAATATTCTGGGCTGAACTTTGAAGCCATTCCTCAGAAAGTCCAGTCGCTTCGGTACCTACAACTATTGCAGTTGCCGGAGTAAAATCTACCTTGATATATTCTTTAGAGGCCGTTAAGGCAGCACAATTAATGGCAATATTATGCTTTTTTAGGAAGGCTATGATCTCTGTGGTAGATCCGGTTGCAATGTTATTGGTAAATACACAGCCTACACTAGAGCGTATGACATTGGGATTGTAAAGGTCGCTTTTTGGATTGGCAATTATAACGGCATCTAAATTGGCGGCGTCCGCAGTACGAAGGAGCGCACCTATATTGCCTGGTTTTTCCGGGGCTTCCGCAACCAAAATCAAAGGGGTTTTGTTTTTAAACTGTAGCGATTCCAAAAGGTGTGTTTTCGTCTCAGCTACGGCAAGGATACCTTCGGTAGTATCGCGGTGGGCCAATTTTTGATATACCTCTTTCGAAATAGCAATGATTTCCGGACGGACAGCTACGCCTGATAACATAGAGGTAAGCTGCTCTTGGGAAATAAGTTCCGGATAATAAAACAAGGTTCGCAAACTATAATCGCCCTTCATGGCCAGCTGTAATTCCTTAATGCCTTCTATGACAAAAAGGTTTTGCTTTTTACGATCTCTCGATTTTTCTTTTAGCAACAGCGTATTCCTAACCATAGGATTCTGAACGCTGGTAATTTCTCTTATATAGCTCATCGGCGCAAAAATACTACATTATTGTAAACTTGTTTCAAGTTAGACGACAAAGGCTTTAACTTAAATAGAAATTATGAAATGTGTAATGTTGACCCTATTACTGGTAGGTATAATGGGCTGTAAGGGTGAAGGTAAGGATGTGACGAAGAACAAAATTAACCAAAGCAAAGAGCAACAGCAGTCGGTAATGTTCCAATACCCCCCAATGCTAGCCAAAGTATTTGAGGCCCATGGCGGAATGGCGACCTGGAAACGCAAAAAAAGTATGGTGTTTCAATTAGGGGAAGAAGTACATACGCTAAATCTATCTTCCCGAATGGATAGGGTAGATGGTCCTGGATATTCTATGGGGTTCAACGGAAACAAAGTGTGGTTGTTCGATGAAGGGAACAACTATAAAGGAGATGCGGTTTTCTATCATAACCTAATGTCTTATTTTTATAGTATGCCCTTTATTCTAGGCGATAAGGGAATTGTATACGAAAAGACCGAAGACTTGGTTTTTAAAGGAGTGAGTTATCCTGGTTTCCGGATCGGGTTCCATGCTGGTGTGGGGATTACTCCAAAAGATGAGTATTATATTCATTATGACCCCAAAACTTTTAAGATGGCCTGGCTGGGATATACGGTGAGTTATCGCAGCGGCGAGCGATCCGATAATGTCAAGTGGATAGGGTATCACCATTGGATGGAAGTAGATGGGGTGCTGATGCCCAAGGAACTTATTTGGTACGAGTATGAAGGACGGACCCTTAAGGAACCTAAAACCCCCTTGGTTTTTAAAAATGTTGTGCTTAGTGAAGAAGCAAAACCTATCTTGTTTTTCGAGAAACCAGAGAGGGCTGTGTACGTCTCTGGAAAAAATCAACAATAAAGAACGCCTTATAGAGCTAATTCCTGTTGATGGACGGCAGGCGATAAGCCTTAATTTTGGGACGTTACTTCTTTCTTTTACAAATAAAAAAAAGGCTTGGAAACCGCTAGTGTTTCCAAGCCTTTTTAAGCTGTATTATGATCAAATGCAATTATTTGCTATTGTATTTTTCCATATAGCGCTTCCATAGTTCTGTCTGGTGCGTTTCTAGGGAAATATCCCTACCGTCTATAAATGCCCGTGTCAATTGATTGGTTCGCATGTCTAATGCGTCGCCTTCCGAAATAAACAGCGTAGCGCTTTTGCCAGCTTCCAAACTTCCGTAATCGGCATCTATGCCCAAAATCTTTGCAGGATTACTAGTAATCATTTGTAAAGCCTTTTCCTTGGATAATCCTTGTTGTACTAATTGCCCAGCGTAAAAAGGAAGGTTTCTGTTTTGGAAATTAGATTGGTGCATATTTTGTATCCCCACCACTAAACCGGCATCGGACAATAATTTTGGAAGTTTAAAAGGAAGGTCATAATCGTCATCATCAAACTCTGGTAAGTTATGAGGGGCCCTTACCAAAACGGCTACCTTGTTTTCTTTTAAAAAGTCTGTGATCTTATAGGCATGATACCCCCCTACAAGAACAATATGCTGTATTCCCAATTTTTTGGTGAAGGTAACGGCATCTATGATCTCTTTTTCGCCATCGGCAGCTATATATAGCTTCTGAGTGCCGTTAAACAAACCTTGTGAAGCTGCAAAAGCAGGGTTTACCGTGGCAGGAGTTGATTTTCCGTATGCTATGGCATTTTTAAAGAAGGTTTCTATATCGCCTACCTCTTTGGCATAGTCTTTATTGGGTTTAAAAGCGGCGTCCTCGCCTAACCACCAACGGCCTTGTTTAAAACTATTGGGCCAATTCAAATGAATGCCGTCATCTGCCTTTACGGCAGCATCTTCCCAGTTCCAAGCATCGAATTGCACTACCGAGGAAGTTCCGGAAATGGTACCCCCTTTAGGTGATATTTGCCCCATAAGCACCCCGTTGGGACGCATGCTTTCTACTACTTTAGATTCCGCATTATAGGCAATTAAGCTGCGGATATGAGGAATCATTTCCCCTATTTCGTCCTTGTCGTTTGTTGCTCTTACGGCATCTATTTCTACAAGCCCCAAGGAAGTACAAGTAATAATGAACCCGGGATATACATGTTTCCCCGTAGCGTTAATAAGGGTTCCCTGTCGTGCTATTTTTGTTTTGGCGTCGCCTACAAAAGTAATTTTTCCGTCTTGGAACATAATTAAGGAATTCTCAATGACTTCCCCATTTCCAAGGTGGGCGACGGCTCCTTCAATAGAAAAAGCTTCCGATTGTTTTGGTGCTGGCGTTTGCTGGGCAAAACTAGGTAGACTACAAATTAGTAGCACTACTGATATGATATTTCTAATTATTTTCATTTCAATTATATTTTAAAGGCTATCACAATGAAATAGTTCGTCGGTATTTTTTTGGGGCTCTTGTGTGGCTGCGCCCTTATCTTTTTCTTTTAACATTAAATTGATCAATTGGCTCCTTTCTGCTTTAATGGCCTCTCTTTGTTGTTTGTCTTTTTCCAGGTCAAAATAAACCGTCCCGTCTATAAGTGTTTTCTCTGCCTTGGCATAAACCGACAGTGGGTGGTCGTTCCAAAGGACTAGATCGGCATCTTTTCCTTCTTTAATACTCCCTACACGCTCGTCTATATGTAACAATTTAGCCGGATTAATAGTAATCATTTTCCAGGCTTCCAATTCTGTCATTCCACCGTATTTTACGGTTTTTGCAGCCTCTTGGTTAAGTCTTCTCGACATTTCGGCATCATCACTATTAAGAGCTACGGTAACACCTTGACTTTGCATAATGGCGGCATTGTACGGAATAGCATCGTTTACCTCATATTTATAGGCCCACCAGTCACTAAAAGTAGAGGCGCCAACACCGTGTTCTTTCATTTTGTCGGCTACCTTGTAACCTTCCAAAATATGGGTAAAGGTATTTACCTTAAAATTGAATTTTTCGGCCACTTTCATCAACATATTAATCTCACTTTGCACATAGGAATGGCAACTGATGAAACGTTCCCCATTTAGGATTTCGACCAAGACTTCCATTTCCTCATCATATCTAAAAGCCTGTCCGCTGTTCTTTTTAGTCTCGTATTCCTTAGCTCGTTGGAAGTAATTGATCAGCATTTGTTCTACTCCCATTCTAGTTTGTGGGAAACGGCTATAGCTGCTCCAGTTAGACTGTTTTACATTTTCTCCCAAGGCAAATTTTATGAATTTGGGCGAATTGCTGTAGATCATTTCATCGGCACTTACTCCCCATTTTAACTTAAGGATCGCAGAACGGCCACCGATAGGGTTTGCCGATCCATGTAACAATTGGGCCGTAGTGACCCCACCGGCCAAATTTCTGTATATGGCAATGTGTTCTGGATTTACAACGTCTTCCATTGTAACTTCGGCAGAAGAGTTTTGACCACTCTCATTAACGGCCAAGGCTGCAATATGGGTATGCTCATCGATGATGCCGGCCGTAAGGTGTTTTCCTGTAGCGTCTACCACAGTAGCACCACCTGCCTTTAGGTTTTTTCCGATTTTAGCTATTTTTCCGTTTTTGACCAAGACATCGGTTGCCTCTAAAATTCCCGCATCTTCACTGGTCCAAACGGTGGCATTTTTAAACAATATAGTTTCTTGTTGCGCTTTGCTTTTGTAGCCATAACCAAGGTTAGGGTAGGTAAGGGCCAATACCTCTGAAGAGGAGTCCTTGTCCGAGTCCGCTTTCTTTTCCTTTTCAACGAAAGGGGCTGTCTTGGTTGCTTTAAAAGTCGATTCTGATCCGTTAGGAAGCCATAACCTTCCTGTCAATAGGTCCGTGGAAGGATCTATTGGGGCGGTCATTCGGTACGCCTTATCGCCTTCTTTGTTGTTAAAAGAAAGTTCAACCCATTGGTTGTCAAAATTGATTTTAGCAGTAAGTTTGTCTTCTCCTGCTTTTACCTCTACCTTAGGTTTGTTGATCTCCCCAGAAATAGAAAGTTTGTAGGTAGTCGCGCCGGCTACTAAATCGTATTCGCCTCTGATATCTTTCTGGTTTTTATCGACTATTATATTTTGTTGGCCTTGCACCCAGTTTTCATACAGAAGGGTTTCTTTTTCAAAAATATCCCCAGAGGTAATCAGGAAATTGGCAAGGGCCCCCTTTTCTAAGCTTCCTATCTGATTGGTTTTTCCCAATAGTTGTGCAGGAACCGTTGTAAGGGCGGCCAAGGCCTTTTCTTTTGGTAATCCGTAGGCGATTGCTTTTAATAAATTTGATTTAAAAGTAGCAGTTTCTTTTAAGTCGTGAAGCGTAAAGCTAAAAGTTACACCATGCTCTGCCAATATCTTCGGATTGGTGGGCGCCTGGTTCCAATAACGCATATCTTCCAAGCTAACGTATTCTGCCTGATATGGATTGGAAACATCATAGGCGGCAGGGAAATTTAAAGGCACTATCAAAGATGCATTGGTAGCTTTTACTTCATCGATGCTTTCAAATTCGTTGCCCCCCGCTAGAATAGTGTATTGGATGTTAAAAGCATCCCCAATTTTGTCGGCCCTTAAAATATGTCCTTTGTCTTTAGCTTCAAATATTTGAACTAATTTTTTTTGCGCTATCAAGGCTTCCAAAGAGCGGTCTTTGGTAGTGCTATTTCCCTTGGCATACCAATCCATATCGTGGTACATCTGTCGCAATAAAGCCATAGACCCCATGAGCGATGTAGGGTAAGATTGTTGGCTAAGAACACTTTTTTTAAATGATAAATACTGTGCAGATTTGTCGTCGAGCACTCTATCATTGTCCGTGCCATTACCGTTTAAAGTAATTAAAGCTCCTGTACCACGTACAATTCCGTCATGGATATGGGTGTTGACAACCCCAAAACCGGCTTCCCGTAATTCTTTGGCTTTTTTGTCGTCGAAGCTAAAACTGGAAAGGGCATTTTTTTCGGGCATGATATGGTCATTCCAATAAAATCCTTCCCTCGAAGGACCGTACTGTGCCGTTCTTCCGCCATTGCTAGCCTTTTTAGGTTTTTCTATCCCGAAATCGGAATAAATATCTATAAAAGAGGGATATATGTATTTGCCTTCTAAATTTATAATCACCGTGTTTTTGGGGATACTAACAGATTTCGCGGCCTGAACGACCTTGCCGTTTTGTATCAATAAGGTCCCATTATCCAGTATTTTAGTCGGACTGATGTAAATTTTAGCATTTGTGAAGGCAGTAAAGTTATTGTTGTCTGCCTTTACACCTTCATTGTTAGGGAAGTAATCCTGTGCAAACAAGGAAACGCTACACCATAAGGTGGCGAGCGCTAGAAATCGCATTTTCATATAGATTAGTGTTTGTTTATTAGGTGTCTAAAGATAAAATTCGGGAACTAATTAGACGTGGTGTTTGGTTTTTTTTAACATTTAGCAAGCCGTCAATAAGCAAAGACCAAAAAAAGAGAAGCGTTAATATGGTAGCATGCAAAATAAATGTGGGCCCTTTGTCAATTTTTCAAGACACCGGGCATTTCGATTTGGGCGTTCCCTCCTTTGTCGGGCGGGCCATTGGCTATATCCCTCGCTGCGCAGCGGGGATGCCGCCGCTGTCCCTAACGCAAAGCCATTATACCGAGGCAACAATGTCGCTAACGTTAATAGTGGCAAAAGCATAATTTTTGGGAATACTGTATAAACCGGGAATTACAACGGTCTATCTAAATAGTAGGTAACCAAAAGTGATACAACCAAATTATAGCTTTTTATACCTTGTTTCTGATTATTGGCTTTTAAAAAAGTATTAAAAATAGACTTGAATACAGGTTCCATAGGGTTTTCATGTGCTGCCCAAAAATCCGATACTTCTTTAAAATTCTTTTTAACACCACCGTGAAGACGGTTGTAGCTACTCTTAAAAAGGGTGCTGTCTCTTCGGTGAAGCTCTCCTAAGCAATAATTGAGCGCATATGCATAGGCCGAATATTTAAAATATACATCCTCATTGTTTACAGTAGCCAAATAGCCTATAAAATTGGTTTCGTTTTCTGCGGAGTAGCCCAGCTGGTGTCCTATTTCATGGGCGCTCACCACGGGAAATCTAAAATTGGGCAGCAGGCTATTGGTTTGGGCCTCATTGGTAAAGGGGTTTAAATACCCCCCATAGCCCATATAAGTTAATGGCCAACTCCATAGTGATTTTTTAAGACTGGGATGATGATATTCAAATAAAGCGTGTTTTTTTTCTAATAACTTATATCCCTTGAGTGTTAGTTCAAAAATTTCCTTTTTAGAATAAGGGATGGCTACCATAGCACTAGTGTCCGATGTGATTTGGAAATGTGTTTCATTGGTCTTGGTTATCAAACGGTCTATAAAATTTACCAAATCTTCCTGACTGTGCTTTGTTGGTAAATCTAGGGTCTTGGCAAGGGGTTGCCTGTAGTAATTAAACCCCCATAGCAGGTGAAAAGCAAAATAGGTAATGGAGAAAACCATGGCAATATTTCTTAGGAAATACAAAGGTCTTTTTTTGATTGTTAGTCTGTTAACAACAAGGTAGCGAATTCCTATTACAGCCAAGGCGGTATAGAAAAGATCACCTATAGAAAATGGCAGCCATCCTAACAGAATACGCCAAAAGTTGGAAACCATTGGGTATATTCCTTGACTGTAATAGGTTTCTATAATTTCGGGGTAATTTCCCAGCCATTTAACCAATAAGATTTGAGGGATGATTAAAACGGCTATTAGATTTTTGATTCTATTGTTCATCGACCCAAAAATAGTTAATAATCTCGCATAGTTGTTTTTCAATGTGTATTTTTGAACCTGGAAAATAGCATTATGAGTAAAGAAATAAGAGTTTTAGAGCCAATAGCGGTATGGAATAAGTTCGCCGATTTAAACGAAGTTCCTAGACCTTCGAAAAAGGAGGAAAAGGTAATTCAATTTATGGTCGATTTTGGCAAAAGTCTAGGTTTAGAGACCATAGTAGATACTGTAGGAAACGTTATTATTAAAAAACCTGCTTCTACGGGAATGGAAAATAGGAAGGTAGTAATCCTTCAATCGCATTTGGATATGGTGCATCAAAAGAATGCCGATACCGTTTTCGATTTTGATACCCAGGGCATACAAATGTTTGTAGAAGGCGATTGGGTAAAGGCAAAAGGAACAACCTTGGGTGCCGATAACGGCATGGGAGTGGCTACGATTATGGCTTTGTTAGAAAGCACAAACATTCCTCATCCAGCTTTAGAAGCCTTGTTTACCATCGATGAAGAAACCGGCATGACTGGCGCTATGGGGCTACAAGGCGGACTGTTACGGGGAGAAATATTATTGAACCTGGATACCGAAGAAGATGATGAAATTGATATAGGATGTGCAGGAGGAATAGATGTTACCGCAAAAGGGAGCTATACCGAAATAACAACTTCGTCGGATGCTTTGGCCTACGAAATTAAAATTAAAGGATTGTCGGGAGGACATAGCGGAATGGATATTCATAAAGGCTTGGGGAATGCCAATAAGCTTATGAATAGTTTGCTGTGCGGTGCTCAGCAAGAATTATCCCTTCATATTTCAGAAATAGACGGAGGTGGATTACGAAATGCAATTCCTAGGGAAAGCAAGGGAACAGTAGTCGTAAATGCCGCGGATGCCGAGACGTTTAAGGACGTTTTTGAAACTTTGTCCAAAAAACTGATCGAAGAATACGCCGCTACTGAACCTAATCTTCAGGTAGTTTACACCGCTATCGATGTTCCAGTAAAAATGATGGATGCCGATGCTCAAGGAAAGCTTTTAGAATCTTTGAAAAAAGCTCATAACGGGGTGTATGCCATGAGTGAGGCTATGGACGATTTGGTAGAAACTTCTAACAATATCGCTCGGGTAACGGTAAAAGAAGGTACCGTTAAAATTAGCTGCCTAACAAGGTCATCCGTAGAAGAGGGTAAAATGGAATTGGCGAACCGGCTAAAGGATGCTTTTGAGGCCGCTGGGTATGAAGTGACTTTTAGCGGGAGTTATCCAGGATGGAATCCTAATCCAGATTCAGGGATTTTAAAAGTGTTGGAAGCAAAGTACGAGGAGCTTTTTAAGGCTAAAGCCAATGTCGTTGCTTGCCATGCCGGATTAGAATGTGGAATTTTAGGTCAAAACTACCCAGATGTAGATATGATAAGCTATGGACCTACCATTAGAGGGGCCCACTCTCCTGACGAAAGAGTAAGCATTTCCTCGGTACAGAAATTTTGGCGCTATACCTTAGAAATCCTTAAAAATATTCCCAAGGCTTAAGACATTCCTATTATATAAAAGTAGTTTTAAACTGGATCATTGAAACCCTCACCTATAAAAATAAAAGGTGGGGGTTTTTATTTTAGGTTAGATACCAAAATTTTATTAACTTTAAGAAGATACTAAAAGGATAATGTTATGGGAATCAAAAGTTTTCAAGGGCCAATGGTGCCACAGCCAAATGAGAAAATATCATTGCGGGTTTGCGATTATATGACCAGGAAACTAATAACATTTAAACCCGAAGAATCCGTGGAAACGGTTATTATGGCACTTTTAAAACACAAAATTTCTGGCGCCCCTGTTGTAAATGACAACAATGAACTGGTTGGAATTATTTCTGAGGGGGATTGTATTAAATATATTAGTGAGAAAAGATATCACAACCTTCCATCTAATAATAGTATTGGCGATCATATGGTAAAGAACGTGGAAACCATTGATGGCAATATGAACATATTTGATGCGGCCAATAAATTTTTATCGGAGAAACGACGACGTTTCCCCATTGTGGAGAACGGAAAATTAGCGGGACAAATTTCACAAAAGGACATTTTAAAAGCAACCTTAAAATTCAAGGCCAATGATTGGAGATAAACGAAAGGTGTTATTTTTGTAAATCGCTATAAATTTTGTGGTACTGCTTAAAAAGGGCAATGATCGTCGAGGTTTTTTGGCCAAAACTCACTTGTATGAAAAAGCACCTCCTAGGTGTTTTTTTTAATGGTTCCTTTAAGCTCTTCATGATCTGTTTTTGCGTTAGGGATCGCAGCGGCATCCCCGCAGCAGCGCAAGGGATATAGCGAAGAGCCCGCCCGACGAAGGAGGGAACGCCCCAATTATTTTTCTAAAAACTATAAGAGTTCGGAATCGGATCTTCTTAAAGAATCCATATCTCAATGTAATCTCCAAAAAAAAAACTTGTCGTTCGCATATGGTCCCAAAAGGGGTATGCAAACCGACAAGCTTTTATAGGGTACTTTGTCTTACTTTGTTATTTCAGTAATTTCAAGATCGAAAACTAAATTTGCGTTCGGAGGAATTACATTTCCTGCACCACTGGCACCATATCCTAGGTGTGATGGAATAAATAAACGAACCTTGTCGCCTTCCTTCATCTGCAAAAGTCCTTCTCTGAACCCTGGGATCAAACGAGCCTCTGGACTGTAATCCATAGGTATTGCCTGATAGCCTCCACCTTGTTTTCTGTTGGCATCGAACTTTCCGAATTTTGTCGCAATTTCTTCATAATTGCTGTCAAAAAGGGTACCGTCTGATAAATATCCGGCATAGTATACATTTACTTTCTGGCCAACTCTTGGCTTATCGCCAGTGCCTTCCTTTAAGGTGAATACTTTAAGACCAGAAGGTAGTTCTTGAGCAGATTTTTCCTGTTCATTGATCTCTGCCACAAAATCGGATTTTAATTTTTCCATGGCCTTTACCCTCGCTTCTTCCTCGGCGAAGTAATCTGTCATGATTTGTACGGCATCAAACTTTTTGGCTGCCTTGCCATTTCGTATAATCTCGATGGTTTCCATGACCACATCATCAACCGGTTTATCTCTCTCGGCAGTGGCAACATTGGCAATAGAATCTACTACATCCAGTCCTACAACAACTTCCCCAAATACGGTATGTCTGCCGTCTAAAAATGGCGTTTCCTTATGCGTAATAAAAAACTGACTTCCGTTGGTTGCAGGCCCCGAGTTGGCCATAGATAAAATACCTGCCTTATGGTGTTTCAAAGAGTCATTTATTTCATCCTTGAATTTATAGCCTGGATTTCCAGTACCGGTACCCGTTGGGTCGCCTCCCTGTATCATAAAGTCCTTAATGACTCTGTGGAAAATAATACTGTCGTAGTATTTTTTTCCTTTGTACTTTTCATTGACAAAAGGATTTTTTCCTTCGGCCAATGAAACAAAATTTGCTACGGTGACCGGCGTCTTTTCGCTTTCTAATTTTATGATAATATCGCCTTTATTGGTTTTGATGTCTGCAAAAAGACCATCGCCCAAATCTGCATGCTTGCTGGACTTACAGCTCGAAACAGCAATGGAGATCATTGCCAATAATAAATAGGTTTTTTTCATTTGATGAAATTTTAATTTTGAATATTAGTGGATTGTTTATCGATTTTTAAAATTGATACAGTGGCTTTTAAAGGAATGTTGATACCGATTTGATCATTATCCCCGTGGTAGCCATAACCAAGGGAAGAGGGAATTAAAAAGGTAGCTGTTTCATTTTCTTTTAATAGTTTGACAGCGCTGCGCAAGCCGGGAAACAGTTCTTGTTTGTCTACCTTATATGTAATAATGCCAATATCTTGCTGGGTGTAAATAGTGTCATTTTCAAAACTTACAAGATTGTATTGCAAGCTTACCAAATCATCTGGTTGCGGAAAATAGTCTGCCCGATCGTTCTTATTTACATAATAATACCAAGATCCGCCACCGCTAGAAAAATACGTGTTTAGGGAGTCTTGGGCTATGATTTGTTGCATCATAGCTTCTTCCATAGCCAATAGTTTTTTGTTTCGTTCTACAGACTGCTGTAAGACATTGCCTGTTTTGACCTTTACAGGGCGGCGCGCTTCTGTTTCGGAACAACCGATAAAGACTATCAAAAATGTAAAAAATAAGAGGTGTTTCAAGCTTTTAGATTTCAGTTATTGTAATTGCGTTAAACGATTTTTCTGTAAGAAAGGTATTAAAATTTTTCTTTACAAGCTGCAACAAATGGGTTTTGTATGAAGGCAGACCTTCTTATGGCAATGATAATGCTTTAGGCTTCCAAGGCCTCCTTGTATTTTGGAAGCAAGGATTTAAAAAAGTTTGTTGTTTCTTCCATAGACACATCACTACGTCCTCCTGATGCATTGGTATGACCACCACCGTTAAAATGATTTCTTGCAAATTCATTGACAGAAAAAGTCCCTTCTGACCTAAAGGATATTTTTATGATGCCTTCTTCTTTGTTCTCTATGAAAATAACAGCAAATTTTATGCCTTCTAAGGTTAATCCGTAATTTACGAAACCTTCGGTGTCTCCTTTTTTATATTCGCACTGGTCTAACTCTTCTTGTGACAAGGTGATATAAGTAGTATGGTATTCCTCTAAAATGACCATGTTTTTTAAGGCGCATCCCAATAGATGCAGGCGGCTTGGGGTATTGGTGTCGTACACCTTGTTATGGGCTTCAGTGTTTTTGGCGCCTTTGTCTATTAATTGGGCAACCACCTTATGGGTTCTGCTGGTAGTAGAAGAAAATTTAAAGGAGCCAGTATCGGTCATTATGCCGGTATATAGGCAAATTCCTATTTCCGGGTCAATGAGATCGGTATCGCCTAGGGCTTCTACGAAGTTGTACACCATTTCGCAGGTAGAACTCATACGTACGTCAGAGTACATGATTTGGGCATAATCCGAAGGCTCTTGGTGATGGTCTATCATTACAAAAGTAGCCGTTGCTTCTTCTAACAAAGGTTGTAACTGACCAATTCTGCCAAGGTGGTTGAAATCTAAAGTGAAAATCACCGAGGCCTTGGAAATAAGATCTTTGGCCGCAGAAGCTTCCTTTTCAAAATTGACGATTTTCTCACTTCCCGGCATCCATTTTAAAAACTTCGGGAAATCGTTAGGAGAAACAATTACGGCCTCGTGTCCTTTTTTGATTAAATAATGCCATAGTCCTAAGGTGCTTCCTATTGCATCTCCATCAGGATTTTTATGCGGAACAATAACAATTTTTTGTGGCGTTTCCAATAACGCCTTAATGGCTTGTGTAATCTCTAAATTCATGCGGGCTAAGATACAATTATTAGGATATACTTTTGTCCTAATAAAACTCTTTTTAAACCGTTGGCTATTGCTTACTGATATTAATTCTTTAGTTGTTTTATTAACCAGGGGTGGGATACATGTATCTAAGGTCGATGTGGTGAGGCTTGTCTTAAGTTGAATTTTTAAGAGGGGCAGCATCTGCCGGAACCTGTAAATATATCAAAGCGAATGATGGTTTGGAAAATATAAAAATAGGGTCGGATTATAGCAAATCTATTAGTATATACCAATTGACTTTAATGAAGGGAAGGGGAAATAGATATCCTTGTTTTTTTGTTATTGGAAGCCGTACTGCTAAGTGTGGTAAAAAGCGGTAAGGTGTTGGAAGTCTAGAGAGAAAACGATATTGTATTGTGAGTTGAAGAATAAAACGTATTTTTGCCGAAAATTAAAAAAAAATGAGCACAAACAGAACATTTACCATGATTAAGCCTGATGCTGTTGAAAACGGACATATCGGTGGGATCTTGGAAAAAATATCCTCAGCTGGATTTAAAATCGTAGCTATGAAATATACGCAATTGAGCACAAGAGATGCTGAAGCGTTTTACGCCGTTCATAGCGAGCGTCCATTTTTTGGAGAATTGGTTGAATTTATGACCAGAGGTCCTATTGTAGCTGCTATTTTAGAAAAGGACAATGCCGTTGAAGATTTTCGTGCTTTAATTGGAGCAACGAATCCTGCAGAGGCAGCAGAAGGAACTATCCGTAAATTATTTGCAACCTCAATAGGGGAGAATGCAGTTCACGGTTCGGATAGTGATGAGAATGCAGCTATTGAAGGTGCATTTCATTTTTCTGGAAGAGAAATTTTCTAGTCATAGAAATACATAAAAAAAGCCAGCTGAAACAGCTGGCTTTTTTTGTTTAACGACATTGCATATGCTATCGCAAAACGATTTTTGTGATGAGGTCTTTGCCAAGCTCTTCGTTGAGCATGCTTATGATTTTTGATTTCCCGTGACTTAACTCTTCTCTTAGGACAGAAGAAGAAAGGGAAACAAATAAGGTGTCATTTCTTAGCTCTATTGCGGTGGTATAGTTGTTTACTCCATTTCCCATTAGGTTTTTCCACGCTTCTTGGGCATTTACCTTGTCAATTCCCTTTTGGAGGCCTTTTTCGGAAATAAATTGTTGTAACGCTTCCCCTAATTTTAAGTTGTCATTTTTTCTTTTAGCCATTATTCTGTGATGTTAATGGGTTGGAATCGTTTGTATTGGTAGTGTGTGTTTTCCCTATTACTGACCGTGAAACTATTTTCGGAAATGCTTATGACTTGCTCCTGCCACTCGCTTAGATCGGTTTTGTAATGTAGGGTAAAAACACCGTCTTTTTCGTATATGCTAAAATACTCGGCATCATTGGAAGTTTCGTAAGTCCCGTCAAATTTTGGATACATTTTTTTGCGAAAACCTTCTGTGTCTTTTAATTCAATATAATCTATACTGGTATTGACTGTATAGGCTTTGGTACTGCCGTCAGGAAAAGTAACCTTTTTGATTTCCCAATATCCGTTTAATAAATTTAAGTCGGCCTTGCTCACCTTGGTGCTACAAGAGCTTGCAATTATAAGCACAAATATAACTACTAAATTTCTCATACTATAGGTTGAAAATTTTATAAGATTGATGTATGTTTTTGATAATATTCTCTGTTCTTTCGGCATGGGTATCGCTTAGGAAAATCTGACCAAAGTTTTCTTCATCTACTAGTCGAATAATATGCGCTACCCTATTTTCATCCAATTTGTCAAAAATATCATCTAAAAGCAATAAAGGAGTAGTGTTGGCCTGTTTTTTTATAAAATAAAATTGGGCTAATTTTAAAGCTATCAAGAACGATTTTTGCTGACCTTGGCTGCCAAATTTCTTAATAGGATGGCCATCAATTTCAAAACTTAGGTCGTCCTTATGAATCCCTACCCCAGTATATTGAAGAGCCCTGTCTTTGTCCAGGTTTTTCTCTAATAAGATTAATAGGTCTTCGTTTATTAATTTGCTGTCATACAATAGGTTGACTGGTTCTTTGTTTCCTGATATGACGGCGTATTGTTCCTTAAAAATAGGTATAAATACTTTAAGAAAGGCTACTCTTTTTGCAAATATTTCAGAGCCGTATCGATGCAGTTGTTCGTTGTATACGGCTAAATTAGTCTTGTTAAAAGTTTGGTTTAGAAAGAAGTATTTTAAAAGGGAATTCCTTTGAGAAAGTATTCTGTTGTAATTGATTAAATTCTCTAAGTATTGTTTGTCGGATTGGGAAATCACTCCGTCTATAAATTTTCTTCTGGTTTCACTGCCTTCAATGATCAAATCCCGATCGGCGGGAGAAATGATGACCAGGGGTAAAAAACCAATATGATCCGAAAACTTTTCATACGCTTTTCCGTTGCGCTTTATGATCTTCTTCATGCCTTTTTTTAGGCTACAAAGAATTCGTTCTTCCCTATCGTTCTTCTGGAACTCCCCGTCGATTACAAAAAAATCTTCGCCATGTCTTATATTTTGACTGGCAATAGGGTTAAAGTAACTCTTGCCAAAGGAGAGGTGGTAAATAGCGTCTAATACATTTGTTTTCCCAATACCATTATCTCCGACAAAACAGTTGATCTTATTGTCGAACTCAAAACTTTTAGAAGAAAAGTTTTTATAATTTATAAGTGATAATTTTTTTAAAAACATTCTGCGAAGTAAAGATTTTATTTTTCACTAGCTTAGCAAACGGCAAAATAATAAAGATTCAAAAAAATATCGATTGAATTGGTGTTTGATATTGGATAAAAACTATATTTTTGCCCGATTCATAAACTAAAAAATATGGCAACTTACAAGAAAAAAGGGTTCAAACCGAAAAACAAGGAGGAAGAAATTCAATTGAATGAGCAAGAAAGTACTACTGCGGAAGTCTTTAGCTCCTTGGATGAAGGCGCTTCTAGGTCCGAAGAATGGGTTTCTAATAACCAAAATTACATTCTTGGTGTAATAGGTATAGTTGCTGTGGCTGTTTTGGGGTATTTGGCATATTTTCAATTTGTTCAAAAGCCGAAAGAGGCAAGTGCAGCTAACGAGATGTTATATCCACAACAATATTTTGATATGGCCCTAGAGGGTTCTGTCGAAAAGGATTCTTTGTTTACTTTAGCTTTGGATGGAGCAGAAGGAAAATACGGTTTCTTGGATATTATCGAAGAATACAACGGGACCAAGGCTGCCAATTTAGCCAAATATTCTGCAGGTATGGCGTATTTGAATATGCAGAAGTACGATGAAGCTATTAAATACTTGGAAGATTTTTCTTCTCCAGATATGATTTTAGGCGCTTTGGCAAAAGGTGGATTAGGGGATGCATTTTTGCAATTGAACCAGCCTGCCGATGCTTTAGGGTATTATGAAAGCGCTATAGCCCATAGCACGAACGATTTTACGACACCAAAGTTTTTGTACAAAGCAGGCGTGACAGCCATGGAGTTAGGGGAAAATGATAAGGCTCTAGGGTATTTTAATAGAATAAAAGAAGAGTTTGGCACTTCTAATGAGGCCAGGAATATAGACGCCTTTATAGGTAAGGCTAAAACCAACTAAGAATGGCTACGGCTAATAAGAACTTGTCGGTTTACGATAAAAACACTATCCCGGACGCGAGTAAGTTTCGGTTTGGGATAGTTGTTGCTGAATGGAACCCTGTAATTACAGAAGGGCTTTACAATGGAGCTATAGAAGCTTTGTCAGATTGCGGTGCCAAGGCGGAAAATATTATTCGATGGAATGTTCCTGGGAGTTTTGAACTTACTTATGGATGTAAGAAAATGGCAAAAACCCAAGAAGTAGATGCTGTTATTGCCATTGGAAGTGTAATTCAAGGAGAGACCAAACATTTCGATTTTGTTTGCAGTGCTACGGCACAAGGCATCAAGGATTTAAACGTGCAGTTAGATGTTCCGGTAATATTCTGTGTGTTAACGGATAATAATATGCAACAATCTTTGGAGCGAAGTGGAGGTATTCACGGAAATAAGGGTACTGAAGCAGCAATTGCTGCAATAAAAATGGTCACTTTAGGGGCTTAAATCCTCAAAGGACAGGGAAGTCGTTCACTAGCGGTTCAAGTGTTTTCGTACCACTTTAGGGAAAGAGCCATATTCTTTCTTCAGGTATGCTATTACTTATAAAAAAATCTATGTATAACAGCCAAAATGTGTATATCTTTTAACATTTTTTGGCTGTATATCTACTACATATTTTTTCATTTTGAGTAACTTTGAAACAATAAGTATTATGGGAAAGTTTTCAAAATTACGCAAGAATAAAAAGTTCGATTATACGCCTCGTTACTACAAGGATCAAGGCGAGGGAAGTCCTTTTAAAATTGAGCATAAATTCGATAAATTTAGACCTACCCTGGATGGGCGAACTGGTTTAAAAGGAAAGTTCAGCAGGGCTATGGACGATTTTAAACAAAAAGGCAATCGCAGTCAAAATATTCGGTTGCTAGTTATCATCGCTATTCTTGTATTTATTTTTCTATTTATAATCGATTTCGATTTATCTATATTCAAACCTTAACAATGGCAGATATTATAAAACTCTTGCCAGATCATGTTGCCAACCAAATTGCGGCGGGAGAAGTGGTGCAAAGACCAGCTTCTGTAGTAAAGGAACTTTTGGAAAACGCTATTGATGCTGGAGCTACTACCATAAAATTAGTGATCAAAGAAGGTGGGAAAACCTTGATCCAAGTAATTGACGATGGGGTGGGAATGAGCGCTACAGATGCCCGATTAAGTTTTGAACGGCATGCTACTTCTAAAATTCAAAAAGCGGAAGATCTATTCAACCTACATACAAAAGGGTTTAGAGGAGAGGCGCTGGCTTCTATTGCTGCTATTGCCCATGTAGAAATGCACACCAAAACCGAGGAAGATGAAGTAGGGACCCATTTAAAAATAGAAGGCAGTACCATTGTTTCACAAGAAGTTACCGTGACTCCAAAGGGGACTTCTATGATGGTGAAAAACCTGTTTTTCAATATTCCTGCACGTCGTAATTTTTTAAAATCAAGTCAGGTAGAACTTCGTCATATTATTGAGGAATTTCAAAGGGTAAGTTTGGCACACGCCAGTATTTCCTTTCATTTCTATAATAATGGAAACGAGTTGTTTAATTTGCCTAGCTCTAACCATAGGCAACGAATTGTCAACCTCTTTGGAGGGAAAATAAAAGAAAAATTAGTGCCTGTAGATGAGGAAACACAGGTAGTTACTATTAGTGGATTTATAAATAAACCAGAATATGCCAAGAAGAGCAGGGGAGAACAGTTTTTCTTTGTCAACGATAGGTTTATAAGAAGCCCGTATCTGCATCATGCAGTGGTATCGGCCTTCGATGGTCTAATAAAAAAAGAAAATCATCCTGGATATTTTTTATATCTCACAGTGGATCCGGCGTCTATCGATATCAATATTCATCCGACCAAAACCGAAATTAAGTTTGATGATGAACATACCTTGTACGCTATTCTAAGATCTACGATTAAACATAGTTTAGGGCAGTTTAATGTAATGCCTTCCTTGGACTTTGATAAGAATCAGAACTTGGAAACGCCTTATGAATACAAGGATAAATTGGTTCAGCAGCCTAAAATAAATGTAGATTCTAACTTCAACCCTTTTAAGGAAGAGATGCTTAGAACTAATTATAGGCCTAATTTTCAAAAACAATCGACCAAGGGTTGGGAAAGCATGTATGTTGGGATGGATTCCGAGGACGATGAAAAGGAAGCAGATACTAGTATCACCTATGAGTCCGATACTATTACCGGTTCAATTTTTGAAGGGAAAAAATCTAATTTCGAAACTGCGTCCACGACTTTTCAACTAAGAAGGAAATATATAGTTACGACCATTAAATCTGGTATGGTAGTTATAGATCAAAGTAGGGCGCATCAAAGAGTTCTCTATGAGCGTTTTTTAAAAAATATTACCATTAAAGGAGGTGTTAGTCAACAATTATTATTTCCCTTAAGATTGGCTTTTACGAAATCCGATTGTGCTATCATCCAGGAGATTAAAGAAAGTTTAATTACTGTAGGCTTTGTTTTTGGGACCATAGACGAAGAGGAAGTAGAGATTACCGGAGTTCCTTTGTCTGTGCCGGAAAGTGAGGTGGGAATGATTTTAGATCAATTGATATCAGATTACCAACAAGATTTCGTGGTGGATGGTTTTTCCCAAACTGATGTTTTGTCAAAAACACTGTCAAAGTCTTTAGCAGTAAAAACCGGTGAAATATTGGATAGTGATTCCCAATTGGCGTTGGTAAACGATTTGTTTGCATGTAAGGAATCGGGAGTAAGTCCTTTTAATAAACCAATATACGTGACCATTACGGAGAGCGATATAGATAAAAAATTTTTATAAATGGGTAGAGTGACAGACGCTGTAAAGCATTTGATTATAATTAATGTATTGTTCTTTTTTGCGACACAATTATATGGGGATCAAATGTATCAGTGGTTTTCCCTTTGGTTTCCTAAAAATGAAAATTTTGTTTTATGGCAGCTGATTTCGCATATGTTTATGCACGGAGGCCTTATGCATATATTATTTAATATGTACGCCTTATGGGCATTTGGATCGCCATTGGAGCAGATGTGGGGAAGGAATAAGTTTTTCTTTTTTTATTTTTCTGCCGGAATTGGAGCCGCCCTTATCCATACTGGCGTAAATTATTACTATTTTAATGAAGGAATGGATGCCATATTGAGTTCAGGGATCTCTAAAGAACAAGTATTGGAGGTGGTATCTAGTGGTAAATATAGTCCCAGTTGGTACGAATTGGCCTCTAAGAGTACTATTGATAATTTTTTAAGTTCTTTTAGTACTCCTGCCGTAGGGGCTTCTGGGGCAATTTATGGTATATTAGTGGCTTTTGGAATGTCTTATCCCAATAGCGAACTGTTTTTAATGTTTGTGCCAGTCCCGGTTAAAGCGAAGTATTTTATACCAGTGCTTATAGGGATCGATCTATTTTCCGGAGTGACAGGATATTCCATCTTTGGGAATGGCATTGCGCATTTTGCTCATGTGGGTGGAGCTTTGGTTGGATTTTTGATGATGTGGTATTGGAAAAAAAATCAATTTAATAATAACCGTTGGGATAGATAATGGATACAAAAAATATTACATATCAGTATAATAGGTTAAACATAGCCGAAAAGCTTATTGTAATTAATGTATTCATATTTATTGCCGCCGGCCTGTTGAAAATTCTCTTTGGGTGGTCTGGAGCTACCATTACTCAATGGTTTGAACTGCCAAAGGATTTTTTCCAATTCCTGACACAACCTTGGTCTATTGTTACCTATTCTTTTTTTCACTCTGGTTTTGGCCATGTTTTTTGGAATATGATTATGTTGTATTTCTCTGGAAAAATATTTCTAAACCTTTTTGACAATAAAAGATTTATTAATGTCTACTTCCTAGGAGTTATTTTAGGAGGATTGATATTTCTATTGTCCTATAATATATTTCCGGCTTTATTGGGGATTAATACTTCTCTTATAGGGGCTTCTGCTGGGGTAACTGCTGTGCTGATCTTCGTTTGTACCTATTTGCCAAACCAAGAGGTACGTGTCGTTTTCTTTAATGTTAAACTATGGCATATTGGCGTATTTGTAGTAGCTCTAGATCTGATACAGATTTCTTATGGAGGTAACGTCGGAGGGCGTTTGGCTCATTTAGGAGGGGCTGCTTTAGGGTATTATTATGCTCGCCAACTTTTTAAAGGCCATGATATAGGTAGTGGTTTTTCTAAATTTTTGGGGTATATGGAAGAGCTTTTTAAAAGAAAGGATAAAAAAGCTCCTTTAAAAACAGTTTACCGTAGGGAAAGCTCGGGAGCAAAGAGCAAGGAGTTTTATGATAAGGAGAGCCACCAGCGTAAAATAGATGCTATTTTGGACAAAATTAGTAAATCTGGCTATGAAAGCCTTTCTAAGGCCGAAAAGGATTTTTTGTTCAAAGCAGGTAAAGAATAAGGTCTTGAAAAATCTACATTTTTTCGATAAAATAGTCTTCCTGTTTAATGTGCTCTTAGCATTTTTATTGCTAATTTCTTTTGTTGCTCCCTATATTTCCGTAGTTCATTTTCCTTATCTGTCTGTATTGAGTTTAGGGGTGCCTATATTAGTACTGATAAATATGCTCTTGTTGTTTTATTGGACCCTTAGGCGTAAAAGGCAATTGCTGCTTTCTTTGTTGGTGTTGAGTATTGGTTATTTGTGCTCGGATAGCTTTTTTATGTTTAAGATAAAGGAAGAACCTATTGTAGCGGACCAATTAAATATTATGAGTTACAATGTCCGTGGATTTAATAAATATAATTGGATAGAGGATACGACCGTTGGCGACCAAATTATTGATTTTATTAAAGTCGAAAATCCTGATATTCTGTGTATTCAAGAATTTTCCCGTATCAAGCATGGGGATTTAAAAAATCATTTCAAGTACCACTATATTAGCGAAATGCGTGGCGAAAAGAAATCCTTGCAAGCTATTTATTCAAATTATCCCATCCTGTCAAAGGGCTCTTTAAACTTTCCTCAGAGTCAGAACAATGCTATTTATGCCGATATCCAATACCAAAAGGACACGATAAGGGTTTACAATTTGCATCTAGAATCCTTAAGGGTAATACCCAGTGCAGAAGTCCTAACGCAAGAGGCTTCCTCCAAGCTATATAAAAGATTGGGGAACTCTTTTGGTAAACAACAGGAACAGGCAGATATTTTTCGGAAGCACTGCAATATGGCCCCTTTTAAAACGATTGTATGTGGCGATTTTAATAATACACAGTTCTCTAACGTGTATAAGGTAATCCGAGGAGACATGAATGACTCCTTTATAGAACAAGGAACGGGTTACGGACGGACTTTTAATTTTGAGTATTATCCGATGCGAATAGATTTTATTCTTGCCGATGATACCATAGAAATAAAAGCACATAAGAATTTCAACCTAAAATTATCAGATCACTTTCCGGTAATGGTTTCTTTTGATATGGATGATGATCAATAGCTAAGAAGTTGAAGGAGGAGGATCATCGTACTTCTCACAATGGATTGGTTTGCGCTATTAACAGTTGAACCTCCAAGTGGCATTCCGAACTAAAAAAACAAGGGGATAAAAAAGGGCTCCAATTGGGCCTCATGTATCTAATTATCCTAGTAAGCAAGATGGTTATAGTTCATCTACTATTTGTTCAGCAGAGGTAACTCCTTTAGGTAATTCTATTACCTTTAAATTTCTAAAATGGATTTCGGCTCCTTCAGATTCTAGGCAGAGGTATCCTTTTTTAATGGACGACTTGCTGATTCCGTTTACAAATTTCCCGTTTACCGATAATTTTACGGTGCCGTCGACACAAATTACTATGTAGCTGTTCCACGCTCCCTTTCCTAGAGATCTGTTTTCCAATGACCTACTTCTGGTTCCTCTAGGGTTGTCCGGAATGGTAGTAACCCCGCCCACGCCAAACAATTCTCCGTGTACATAGGCTATGGGTGGCTTTACGCCGTCGCGTATATTCTGGTTTACCCAATCTAGCTCTAACATCTGTACTTCTACACCCCCTGGAAGTCTGTTTTTCTCCCCGGGTATGGCGTCGCTCCATACAAATATACCAGAATTTCCTCCTGCTTCCATATGGCGCCATTCTACGGTTAGAATGAAGTTTTCGTACATCTTTTCGGAGCGTATAACGCCTATGGGTAGCCCCTTGCATACCAGAAGATCGCCTTCTTTATGCCAGGTATCTGGCTCGGTATTAACATTGATCCATTTAATTTCTTGGACATTTGCCTTGTCGCCAGATACCAAGTGATCAAGACTGGTTTCGGTACCAAAGAATAGGGGGTTTTCTTGTGCTTTTATTTTTAAGCTGCTGCCCCATAGTGCAAAGAGGCATAACAATAAGGAGGGCTTCATATTAAATTGGTGGGTTATTGGGCTGTTTGCTCCTTTGGGGCGTGCTCGCCAAAAAAGTAGACAGCGGTTGCTTTAAATGTTATTTAGGATTAGAAGAATTTAGTTTTACCGGGTATGGCCACTGGTGGAGTAGGCCACTTTAAATGCCAATTGTATTCCTCTATTTTGGGGCCGAGGTTTTCCTTGGAATTAAAAACTTGATCCCAGGTGAGGGTTTGGCCGGTGTAGGCAACCATACGAGCCCAAATGGCCAGCATGGTACTTTTGGACATCCATTCCCCATCGTTTATAGGCTTCCCGTTTCGGATGGAGGCAAATAGCTCATCTTGCTCTGTCTGGAACATATTATTCCTTTCCCCGTCATAGGTATAGTTGTTCTTACCGGTGATTTCATATCTGCGTCCAATATGGGTTATAGAAGTGCCTTCGGTACCTAGGGCCTCTACGCTGTTCCTATGGGAGGTGTTGTTTTGTTGCCTAGTAAAGTGGTAGCCCTTGGCCCCGTTTTCATATTCGAACTCTACCGCAAAATGATCGTATATATTTCCATACTTACTATCTACACGTACTTGTCGGCCTCCAGTTCCAGTGGCACTTACAGGCATTTTATCCCCCATTACCCAAGACATCATATCTAGGCTATGTACTGCTTGTTCCACTACTATATCGCCCGATAGCCAATTGTAGTAATACCAGTTGCGCATTTCGTAGGCCATATCCGTCCAATCTGGCTGACGGTCCTTATACCATGCCTCGCCTCCATGACGAAAGGTAGTTACGGTTCTGATGTCCCCAATCTGACCATCTAGGATACGCCCAACAATTTCCCTGTTGGGATAGTCATACCTAAAACAAAAACCTGACACTAGGGAAAGCCCCTTTTCCTTAGCTTTTTTGGCGGCGGCCAATACTTTGTGTATTCCGGGTGCATCTACGGCAACGGGTTTTTCGCAAAATACATGTTTCCCTGCTTCTACCGCAGCATTTAGATGGTCTGGTCTAAAGGCCGGTGGAGTGGTAAGCAATACCACATCCACGCCCGAATCTATTACTTTTTGGTAGGCGTCAAATCCTATGAATTTATTTTCTGGAGCAACCTTTACCTTGTTTCCCATGGCTTTCTGCAACTCTCTATGTGCTAAATTCAATTGGTCTTCAAACACATCGCCCATGGCGTATAGAATTACGTTTGGATCTGCTTGTAAGGCTTGGGCGGCAGCACCGGTTCCACGACCACCACAGCCAATTAAACCCACTTTTAGGGTGGAGTCTTTATAAAGGCTATTGGCGCCAAAGGTAAGTACTGGCGATACTAAGGATCCTCCGAGCAGGGCCATGCCTGATTTTTTGATGAAGTCTCTTCTTCCCGATGGAAAAGTGGGGTAGATTTTATGATTTCCCATGGTATTTTATAAGTTTGCTATGTTAGGATAAAATGAAGCATATAAAATAGTAATTATTTTCTATTCTTTAAAAGAGGAAGGACAAAAAATTATAAGAATTTGCATTGCTGCCTGCTTCTTAAAAAGACTGCTAGTTAAAAAGGAGTGTATTTATGCGGGGTCTACCCTGTAACCAAGATATATAACTACATTAAAAGGCAATCCGTTATGTCTGCTGCGATATGGATTACCAAGGCCAATCCGAATATCCTGGTTTTTTTGGGGATTAACATCGCTACATACAAAGCAATAGCCCAGTAGGTATGCAAGGGGTGAAAATTAATACTGCAGCGATTCGGATCAAACAATGGGTCGGCGAATACATGGTCTATATCTATTATTATTCCTGCCAATAAAATAGCGATTACAGTGAACCGCTGTTTTTTATAGAAAAGGAGGCCTATAGCAATAGGAACAAGAAAATGTATTCCGTAATGAACGCAAAACCTAAGCATTTAAATAGGTTAAATGAATGCTTTTAAGGTAAGAAAGCGCGTTGGGGCCTTCGTTAAAAAGCAGGTCTAATATGCTAAGATTCTTTATAAAATGGTGTCGATCATCGAAAACCTGTACATACTCAGGTTGTTCTAGTGCTACTTCTTTTTTGGATAATATTAAAAATCTTCCGTCCTTATCCGGACCCAAATCTTTTTTGAATTCCGAAGTTCTTGTCGTAGGCATTTTTATTTGAAGGCAATCGCATACGGCAGCTGTAGTAGCTAAATTGTACTCCATCAAAAACTTGTATTCATTTTCAAAGAGGGGCGCAAGCTCATCCTCGTAGAATTCAAAGAAAGGCGAAGTTCTATAGGCAGTTTGCAAGGTGCGCCAATGTTGTCTTTGCCATTGATAGGAATTATCGATCTTAAGTTCTGAATATTTCTGCTTACCACTAGTTTTTTTCTCGTGCTTTATAGGGATATTAAGCATGTGCATGCCTATGTCCGTGGCAATATAGCAGCGGTTTCGAAAGGTTTGTTTTTGATAATTATCATGAACTTCCCAACAAATATTGTTCTGAACAATAGCGGCGAAATTAGCGATGTTAAGAAAGTAACCAGGGTGAAGGACAAGTGTCATGGTTGTGAATAAATCTTAATTAATACGAATGTTTTATAGGGCGTTTTAAGACCGGTCCTAAAACAGGTTCAAGAAGCAAAGGATAGTAGTTCAGGGTGTCAGGCTACTATCCCATGCATGGTGTTATTCTTCGGTTTTCGATTAATAAAATTGGAAGCCGTTATTTTATTTTTATTGGTCTTCTGTTTTAGCTTGTTTCTTTTTTCTAAAATAATCAAAGGCAAACCAAGCTCCTAGGGCAATTAAAAAATATTTAAAATAAGAGACTGGTTCTCCATCGCCACCAACAGTGGTGAAAACCCTATCCCATCTAATTTTCCAATTGCTAAGGCCGTCATTAATGCCATCTACGCTCATCCAAATAAAAACAGGAGTACCTACGACATGGTCTTCTGGAACATACCCCCAGTAGCGGCTATCTTCTGAACGATGTCTATTATCTCCCATCATCCAATAGTAGTCTTGTTTAAAGGTGTAGTTGGTTGTTACTTCCCCGTTGATAAGTATTTGGTTTCCATTTACCGAAAGGTCGTTTCCTTCGTATTCCTTAATTATTTTTTCATATAAGGGAAGCACTTCGAGGTCTAGAGGAACCGTTTTTCCTTCTTCCGGGATGTAAATGGTCTTCATATTGTCAGAAGTTCCAGCGTAGGCGGCGTTTTGAGGGAATACATCGGTATGAGGAATGGTGTAAGCGAACTTTTTTATGTCAGTAATACCAGCTTTTCCGATATAATTCTTAGCTTCTTCTTCTGTTAAGAGGAAAAGGGCCTTGTTTTTTACTTCTTCAGCCTTAAGGTAGTTAATGGCTTTTTGGTTACTGATGCTACCGGTATAATAGGTATAGGCGCTATCAGAACTTACCTTATCTAAATGCATGGCGCTAATAACCTCTTGGGCGCGATCTTGTTCCAAAGAACTTGCTGGGACACGTATTACGTTTCCAGACACGTTCTCCCTACCTAGAAGGTCAATGGAGGCAGAAGTGAATTGATCGGCCACGGTTACGGTGTGTAAAAATTGTGGTTTTGCCCTATAAGGTAGCACCGTTTTTTTGCCATTGATGTGAACATAGCCATCAACAATAGAAAGGGAATCACCAGGAACTCCAACACATCGTTTAACGTAGTTTGATTTTTTGTCTATTGGTTTTCTTACCCCTGCCTGCTTTTTAAAGAATTGGTATACCGTATCGGCAGGCCAACTGAAGACTACAATATCATTTCTTTTGATTTTTTTAAAACCGGGGAGTCGCAAATACGGAAGCTGTAGTTTGTTCCAAATCGAAGTTTTGTAAGTAGCCGGATCTACATCGGCTACATAGGACCTTGATTTAAAAACAGGTAAGGTATCGTGTACCATGGGTGCCGCAACCGTGGTCATTGGGACACGGGCACCGTAATGAAATTTACTTACAAAAAGGAAATCGCCAACAAGCAAAGTCTTCTCTAAAGAAGATGTTGGGATGACAAAGGGTTGAATTAAGTATGTGTGTACCAGGGTAGCTGCTACAATGGCAAATACTATGGAGCTTACCCATTCTCCAATAGCTGTTCTTGGGTGAAGATCCCTGTTTTCGACATATTTGACGTCTAAAAAATAATTTACATAATAGATATATAAACCAAGGGTTAATAGTGCTAGCCAAGTGTCAACTAAGGAATTTTTGCCGAAACTACGGATGGTTTCTACCCATATCACGGGAAACATTAACAAATTGATGATGGGTATGAAAAGTAATATAACCCACCATTTTGGCCTGCCAATAATTTTCATTAGAATAATGGCGTTATACACGGGTATGGCAGCTTCCCATGCCTTTCTTCCCGCCTTTACATAAAGTTTCCAAGTACCCAAAAAATGTATAACTTGGATAATAAGAATAAAAATAATCCACTGTGTGCCGTTCATAATCTATTGGTGTTGATTAATGATGAAGGGACCTTAATCCCGCCATAGTTAAGTCTTAGCTGTCTTGTTTTTGTTACGTCCCTTAACTTAGGTTTAACACATCTTTCATGGAAAAAACGCCTTTTTTACCAACAATCCACTCGGCTGCTACAACGGCACCAAGTGCAAATCCTTCCCGATTATGGGCGGTGTGTTTAATTTCAATCGAATCAACTGCGCTATCATAAGATACGGTATGGGTTCCCGGAACATCGGCAATGCGCTTGGCTGTAATGGCAATCTCGTTCTCGTTTGCCGTATCCAATTGCCATCCTGAGTAATCGGTTTCTTCAATAATACCTTCAGCCAAGGTTATTGCCGTTCCACTAGGGGCGTCAAGTTTTTGGGTATGGTGAATTTCTTCCATACTGACGTTATACTCTTTAAGTTGCTTCATCATTTTGGCTAAATATGAATTTAGTTCAAAAAACAAATTCACGCCAAGGCTATAGTTGGAGGCATAAATAAAGGCGCCATTTTTTTCTTTGCAAAGGCTTACGGCCTTGTCATAATCTTTTAACCATCCGGTAGTTCCGCAAATGATAGGAATATTGTGTTCCAAACAACTTTTAATGTTGGAAAAAGCGGCATTGGGCATACTAAAATCGATGGCGACATCTATTTTTGAGTAGTCGATATCTGTAGTATCCAAATCAATTTTTTCTACAATGGTATGGTTTCTGTTTAGGGCGATTTGTTCAATCATTTTTCCCATTTTACCATAGCCAAACAAGGCAATATTCATAAATTAAAACTTAATGGTTAGAGCCAAACCATAAACAGGGTTGGCGGTAATTTTATTTATATCCAAATATGGCCTAAAATCCATACTTAGGTTATCATCTACATTAAATTGCTTTAAATGGGCGTCGACATTGGCGTCTACTATATTTAAAACATATATTCCTATAGTGGCTAAAAGCCACAAATCCCTATCGTTCTGATACCTTTCTTGGGCGTCTTCCAAGGCTTTATCAGAAAAATCGGGGGCCGACCCAGGAGGGTTTGGGCTGCCTAAGTCGTAAAATTCGTCATCTGTAAATCCGGCTTGCCTACGTTTAAAAGCTGAACGGAAGCGATCATAGAGATCGTCATTGTACATATAGGCATAAACGCCGGTGCCAATAGCCGCAAATACAATGGGAGTTTTCCAGTAACGTTTGTTATAAATTTGTCCAAGACCGGGAAAAACAGCGGAATAAAAAGCAGCCTTACTAGGTGCCAAGGGATTAATACCTCTTTTTTTAATGGCGAGGGTATCTATAATAGTGATGCCTTCTTTTTTAAGAGAAGTCTTTATGGAGTCTGAGGGTTGAGATTTGTTCTTGTCGTCTTGAGCCGTGCCAAGAACTACAAAAAAACAAAAAAACACCCATGATACAAGAGTTTTATTCACCTGTGATCAATTTTTTTAATCGACTAAATTCTTCCTTAGAATTAAAGGCAATAGTGATTTTACCTTTTCCTTTTTCCGAGGCTTTAATATCTACTTTGGTGGATAGGTAGTTAGAAAAAGAACCGAGATTTTCTTTAATAAATTCTGGCTGAAGGCTAGGCTTTTTCTTGGCTGAAGGAATATTTTCCCCAGCATCGCCATTTAGTATTCTTTCTTGATATTCTTTAACAGCTTTCTCTGTATCTCTGACCGAAAGGTTTTCGCCTACGATCTTCTCATATAATGCTATTTGGTCTTTTTGCTTCTCTATATTTACCAAAGCCCTACCGTGGCCCATAGAAACAAACCCATCTCGAATACCGGTCTGAATAATAGGATCTAACCGTAGTAAGCGCAGGTAATTGGTTATGGTAGAACGTTTTTTTCCGACCCTTTCGCTCATTTTTTCCTGAGTCAATTGAATTTCATCAATTAATCTTTGGTATGACAAGGCTATTTCTATAGGGTCTAGATCTTGTCGTTGGATATTTTCTACCAAGGCCATTTCTAAGGACTCTTGGTCGTTGGCAATACGGATATAAGCCGGAATGGTTTCCAAACCGATCAGTTTGGAGGCTCTAAAACGTCGTTCCCCAGAAACTAACTGATAGCTGTTAAAATCGAGTTTTCTGACCGTAATGGGCTGAATAACCCCTAGTTCCTTAATGGAAGAGGCCAGTTCTTGTAGTGCTTCATCGTTAAAATTGGAACGTGGTTGGAAAGGGTTTACTGCGATACTTTCCAGATCTAATTCTACAATATTGCCTACTACTTTATCGGCATTTTTGTCGGATACCGATTGAATATCATTATTAGGGTCTTTTAATAAGGCCGATAGGCCTCGTCCTAGTGCTTGTTTTTTGATTGCTTTCGCCATTATACTGTTTCCTTGTTTTTCACTACAACTTCATGGGCCAAATTTAAGTAATTGGCAGCTCCTTTACTACTGGCGTCGTATTTAATAATGCTTTCTCCGTAGCTAGGGGCTTCGCTAAGTCTAACATTTCGTTGAATGATAGTGTCGAAGACCATTTCGGAAAAATGTTTTTTTACTTCTTCCACGACCTGATTTGATAAACGTAGCCTAGAATCGTACATGGTAAGTACCATGCCTTCTATATCTAAGTCTGGGTTATGGATTTTTTGAACACTTTTAATAGTGTTTAATAACTTGCCTAATCCTTCCAAGGCAAAATATTCGCACTGAATAGGGATCATAACAGAATCTGCCGATGTTAAGGCATTAAGCGTCAGAAGCCCTAAGGAAGGAGCGCAGTCTATAAGAATATAGTCATAATCGTTTTTCAGGTCTCTTATTGCTTTTTTCATCATATACTCCCTTTCGTCCTGATCTACAAGTTCTATTTCAATAGCAACAAGATCGATATGGGCAGGAATAAGGTCGACATTAGGAGAAGAGGTTTTTACAATCATTTCCCTGGCAGCTTTGGTATGTTCCAAAAGTTGATAGGTACCATAGGCTACACTTTCGACATCGATACCTAAGCCAGAAGTGGCATTTGCTTGTGGATCAGCATCAATAAGTAATACTTTTTTTTCCAAAACCCCCAAAGAGGCAGCCAAGTTTACCGAAGTAGTAGTTTTTCCTACTCCTCCTTTTTGATTCGCAATAGCAATTATTTTGCCCATTTTCCTAGTAAGTTAGAGGGTAAAAATACAATTATTTATGGTGTTATAAAATGTAATTTGTTAACACAAAGTGAATAACTTACGGTATATTTTGTTAAATAAAGTTAATAACTAAGGGTGGTCGCGAACAATAAATGATTATAGGGGCTTAATCGATCAATATTTTCAAAATCTCAATGGCGGCATCGCTTATTTTAGTCCCGGGACCATATATAGCCACCGCTCCGGCATCAAGTAGGTAGGCGTAATCCTGTTTAGGAACTACCCCTCCTACGATCACCATAATATCTTCGCGCCCATGGGCCTTTAATTCCTGTAATACTTGCGGCACCAATGTTTTGTGGCCTCCTGCCAATGAGGAGATACCTAGAATATGCACATCGTTTTCCACGGCTTGTTTTGCGGCTTCTGCCGGGGTTTGGAAAAGGGGGCCTATATCTACATCGAAGCCTAGATCGGCATAGCCGGTTGCCACTACCTTAGCTCCACGATCGTGACCATCTTGGCCCATTTTAGCAATCATGATACGTGGCCTACGGCCATCTTGCTCTGCAAAGGTGTCGGCCAATTCGCGTGCTTTTTTAAAGCTATCGTTGTTCTTTATTTCTTTTGAATACACCCCGGTAAATGATTTTATTTCGGCTTTATGGCGCCCAAAAACTTCTTCAAGAGCCAAACTTATTTCGCCTAAAGTAGCTCTTGCTTTTGCAGCCTTGATCGCTAAAGCTAATAAATTTTCTTCATTATGAATCTGTCCTTGCCTGCTTTTGTCTTTGGCCGATGTTTTTTGATGGGCTGTATCTGTCAGGTCTTTTAGAGCCTGCCTCACCGCTTCTTCCTTTCTGTTTTTCTTTACTTCTGCTAAACGGGCCAATTGCTGCCTTCTGACCGCTGCATTATCTACTTCAAGGATTTGAAGGGTATCATCTGCGGAATATTTATATTTATTAACACCTACAATTATATCCCTATCACTATCGATACGAGCTTGTTTTTTTGCGGCAGCTTCTTCAATTCTTAATTTTGGAATACCTGCTTCAATAGCCTTGGTCATCCCGCCGAGAGCTTCTATTTCTTCAATTAATTCCCAAGCTTTTCTTGCAATTTCGTCGGTCAGTTTTTCTACGTAGTAACTTCCTGCCCAAGGATCTACCGTATTTGTAATTCCGGTCTCATGTTGCAAAAACAATTGGGTGTTTCGGGCAATACGGGCCGAAAAATCGGTGGGTAGGGCAATGGCCTCGTCCAAGGCATTGGTATGCAAGCTTTGGGTGCCCCCAAAAACAGCCGCGGCCGCTTCTATGGTAGTACGTGCAATATTGTTAAAGGGATCATGCTCGGTCAGACTCCAACCGCTGGTTTGGCTATGGGTGCGCAACATCAAGCTTTTTTCGCTTTTTGGATGAAACTGTCGTACCAGTTTGGCCCATAGTAATCTTCCCGCCCTCATTTTGGCGACTTCCATAAAATGGTTCATTCCTATGCCCCAAAAGAAAGATATCCTAGGAGCAAAGGTGTCTATAGTCATTCCTGTTTTAAGTCCGGTTCTAATATATTCGAGGCCATCGGCCAGCGTATAGGCCAATTCTATGTCTGCCGTAGCCCCTGCTTCGTGCATGTGGTAACCAGAGATACTGATACTGTTAAACTTTGGCATATGCTTGCTGGTATACTCAAAAATATCGGAAACAATTTGCATCGAAGGTGCTGGGGGATAGATATAAGTGTTTCTCACCATGAATTCCTTTAGGATATCGTTTTGTATGGTCCCAGCAAGATCTTTGATAGCAACGCCTTGTTCTTCTGCTGCTACGATATAAAAAGCCATAATAGGTAAAACGGCACCGTTCATGGTCATGGAAACCGACATTTTATCTAAAGGGATATCCTGAAATAGAATTTTCATATCTTCAACGGAATCAATGGCTACACCGGCCTTGCCAACATCGCCTACCACCCGTTCATGGTCGCTGTCATAACCTCTATGAGTAGGAAGATCAAAAGCCACGGAGAGGCCTTTTTGCCCCGCTTTTAAATTTCTACGGTAAAAAGCATTGCTTTCTTCCGCGGTAGAGAATCCGGCGTACTGTCGTATGGTCCATGGCTTTTTTACATACATAGTAGAATAGGGACCTCGTAAAAAAGGGGGTATCCCGGCTGCAAAATTTAAATGTGGTATTCCTTCAATGTCCTCCTGGGTATATAGAGGTTTTAAAGCGATCCCTTCAGCAGTTTCAAAAGGAGTGAGCTTTTCTTTCCCAGAGTTGGCCGCCATCTTCTTGTCCTGCAAACCTATGGGCGATTCTTGGGAAGGAACTAGTTGTATGTGTTGAAGATTTTTTCTTGCCATGGTTTCTAAAGATGATTAGGTAGGTTCAGTACGATACTTTTTGATGTTATACAACCAAAAATTAAACGGTAATGCTAATTGTTTATGGTTGTTCTTGTTTTAACCTATTTTGTTCCAGGGTTTCGGACAGTCTTTTCTCTATGATGGGTTCAATAAGGGTTTTTCTGGCTTTGGTTTTTACAAAAGGGTAAAGCTCTAGCATGTCTTTCATTGTATCTTCCTTGGAACGATATTTATTGGTTCCAACAAGGATTTTTTCCTTATAGTTAAATAACTGTTCTTCCTTGCCGGCACTTTCCTTGATCTTTTTCTGTATTTGGTGTTCCTTCAACTGTACCAAAAAGCCTCCGCCTTTTTCAATTAGCTTAAAGAGCTCTAGAGCTTTTGAAGCTAGTTGGTGTGTTAGGGTTTCTATATAATAGGAGCCCGCTGAAGGGTTGTTTACTTTGTCAAAATAGCTTTCATTTTTTAGAATCAGCAACTGATTTCTGGCCATGCGTTCCGCAAACTCGTTATCCCTGTGATAAATAGCATCATAGGGAGTGTTACAAATTGTATTGGCCTCGCCCAAAATGGCCGACATACATTCTGTAGTAGTACGGAGCAAATTGGTATTGTAATCGTAAATGGTTTTATTGCGTTTGCTAGGCATACCAATAATATGGCAATTGGGATTGGCACCGTATTCGGTGGCCAAGGAGGCAAATAGCCTGCGTAAAGCCCTTAATTTTGCTATTTCAAAGAAATAGTCGCTACCCACGGCTACTATAAAGGTAATGGTATGCTGCTGCATCCCTGCTTCCAGGGTATTGTTTAAATGGTTTAAATATTCATTGGCATGGGCTAGGGCATATGCCAATTGTTGGGTGATGTTAGCACCTGCATTTTGATATAAAGCCATATCTACCCCCAAGGTCGTAGCGTGGCCCAGTGATACTATAGCGTCTAAATTCTGATGGTCTTCTTTTAGGTTGACGAACCAATTGCCTTGCCTAGCCAAATGACCGATGATATCTATATTCAGAAAGATTTTGGCCGATTTGTTTTTGCTAAACTCGAGGATGGACTTCGTATAATTCTCGGAAAGAAACTGAAGGTTAAAATAAATAGGAGTTGTCCTAAGATCTATCCCCTTTAACAGCTCTTGAATTTCGGTTTCTGGGGAAGGCACTGTAAAATAAATGCTTTCGGCGCCACGGGAAATAGCATCTAAAGCTTTATCGTTGGCTACAATGGCATTTCCCGCGAATATCTTTTGACAAATTCTCCATTTACTTTCCTGAGGAAAGGAGTTCAATGGTAGGTCTATTAAATCTTCTGAATTGTAAAATGGCTTTACCTTAATACCTTCAGGTGATTCCCAGACCAAGGTTTCGTTATAGTCGGCCCCTTTAAGGTCTACCTGAATTTTTTGTTTCCAAGCCTTGGATGATGTTTCGGAAAAGTCACTAAATAGATCGGGTTTATCCATTATTTTTTAGTTTTTAAACTATCCTCGTATTCTATTAAATAAATTTCTTCGTTTTTTCTTTTTAGATAGTACTGTTCCCGGGCAAATTTTTCGAGCTGGTTTTTGTCCGATAATTTTTCGATAATCAATTTGTCTTTGGCAATTTCTTCTTTTAAAAACTCTTGTTGTTTTTCTAATTTTTCAATTTCCTCTTTGAGTTCCCAATGTATTAAAAGGGAATTGGTGTCAAAAAAAACCATCCAAATGACAAATACCGTAAGGATCAGTACATAGGTGTTGGTAACAATGCCAAACCATTTTTTCTTTCTTATACCTTTAATACCCATATATGATTATCCTATTTTGTCGTTTATAATGGTACGTACGATATCTACGGCAACGGTATTGTATTTATTGTTAGGAATTATAATATCGGCAAATTCCTTGGTAGGTTCAATAAACTGATCGTGCATGGGCTTTAAGGTATGTTGGTAACGGTTAAGTACTTCCTCTAAATCACGTCCACGTTCATTAATGTCTCTTTTTAACCTTCTAATGAGGCGTTCATCCGAGTCTGCATGGACAAAAATCTTAATATCGAACAATTCTCGAATTTCTGGTTGTGTCATGATTAAAATTCCTTCTACGATCATTACTTTTCTAGGGTGCGAAAGAATAGTGTCCTCGGTTCTATTGTGCTTGACAAATGAATACACCGGTTGGTGTATTGGCAAGCCTTCTTTTAGGCTTTTCAGGTGACTGACGAGCAAGTCAAAATCTATGGCACGTGGATGATCGAAATTTATTTGTGAACGCTCCTCATAAGTCAAATGGGACAAATCATTATAATAGGAGTCTTGAGAAATAACTCCCACTTCCTCATTAGGAAATTCATTGATAATTTGGTTGACAACAGTTGTTTTGCCACAGCCTGTTCCTCCCGCAATCCCTATAATTAGCATGCTTATGTTTTTTGTTTCAAAAATAAGGATTTGGCACGAAACCAACCCGATTAAAATAAATGGCTACCGTTTATAAAATATGTTTTTATAGCACAGTGCACCAAAATTGTCTTTTTAAAGCTAAAGGTGAAAAAACTAAAATAATGATATAAAAATAGTTGATACCTATTGTTCAATTTTTCTGTTATTGGATCCGGTCCTATTTGTTTTTCTTCGACTTCTGAAGTCTTTTTACATAAAACGTATGGTTAAAAAGCATAGGTGTTTTCTATTTCAAAACCTTTGGTAGCATCTTTGGGAAAGTTAAGGAATGTTTTTTTAACAAAAAAATGGATTAAATATAGTGAAATCCCTATGATTTATTGGTGTTTTGTATTTTGATAAGTGTTTAAAAATTAACAGATTGTGGACGTGTATATTAAATATCTTTGTTTTTGTAATTGTTGCTAATATATGAGAAGCCTCTTTTTTATTTTCTTCGTTTGTTTTTTGTTTTTATGTCCTTTGTGGGCACAGAAAGCTTTGCCTCTACGTCTTGATGAGGCTGACTTAAAACCCTTAAGGAGTTTAGAACACACCCTTTTGCAAAGGAATTTAGAGAAGGAACTCATGGCCAATGCCCGTTGGAAATATCTCATGAACCAAAAGAAAATGGCTGTCGGGATTGTAGATTTAAGAAATCCTCAACAGGCAAAATTTGCCAGTATCAATGGGGCCCATATGATGTATGCGGCAAGTTTGCCCAAAATAGCAATATTATTAAGCTCAATGGATGCCATAGAAAAAGGAGAGTTGCAAGAAACTGACGAAATTAAACGAGACATGCGCTTAATGATCAGTAAATCTAACAACCAGGCTTCTACAAGAATGATAGACCGATTAGGATATGATAAAATAGCGTCGGTAATGACCGACCCTCAATACAAATTTTACGATAAAAGTCGCGGGGGCGGTCTTTGGGTAGGAAAACGCTATGGAGGAGGAGGGGACACCAATAGGGAACCCTTGAAAAACTTATCGCACGCTGCTACTGTGAATCAGGTTTGTAGGTATTATTATATGTTGGTGAACGGAAAATTAGTAAATAACCAACGCTCCAAACAAATGCTCGACATTATGGGGGAACCAGAACTACACCATAAATTTGTAAATACACTAGACCAAATTGCACCCACGGCAAAATTGTTCCGGAAATCGGGCTCTTGGAAAAACTTCCATTCGGACTCAGTTTTAGTCTGGGGAAAAAATCCTTCTAGACGTTATATTCTAGTAGCATTGGTCGATGATCCCAATGGGGACGAAATTATTAGGAGCCTAGTAAGGCCTATAGAAAAAGTTTTAAAGAATACCGTAAATACAGTAGCCTTAAATTAAGTCGACCTAATAAACACCTTAAGAATTTTCTTCTGGCTATATTGATTTTAGTCTCCTTGTAATCAATTATTTTCTTAAATTACCATATGATGAATTTTGTGGGATCGTGGTCCTTATGAGCAGGATCATATATAAGATTCTGTAGGAAACTTAATATAAAGAGCTAAGAACGTAACCATAGATGCTAAGAACTGTACTGACAAGATTATTCGATATACGCGAGGGTGAGTACAAGGTGTCCTTATGGATGCAGGCATATATTTTTATAATCATTGCCACCTTGCTTATTATTAAGCCAACTGTAAACGCATTGTTTCTTTCAGAATTAGGGGTAGAAAATTTGCCTTTTGCTTTTTTATGGGTGGCCTTAACAGCAGTGATAAGTTCTTATTTCTATTCTAAGGCGCTACGTAAATTCGCCCTTAATAAAATAATAGAAACCACTCTCATGGTTTCTATAGTGCTTCTTTTAGGGCTAGGGGTATTTTTACAATTGGGGGCACGCACCAATTGGGTGCTCTATTTCTTTTATGTTTGGGTGGCTATTTATGCCGTTTTATCGGCTTCCCAATTTTGGGTATTGGCCAATTTGGTGTTTAATATAAGGGAGGCCAAGAGATTGTTTGGATTTATTGGCTCTGGCGCAATTTTGGGCGGTATTTTTGGAGGCTACCTCACTTCCTTGTTAGCACCAATCATAGGGGTCGAAAATGTCATCTTTGTAGCCGCTGGTTTATTGATGTTAACACTACCATTATTGCGAAATACTTGGCGTAATAGGGTAAAGAAACTCAATGATTTTAAGCAAAAAAAACGAAGTATATCCCCAGAGGAAAGGCCAATTGCCCTCATAAAAAAATCGAAACACCTTAGTTATCTGGCCGGAATAGTCGGAGTGAGCGTTTTGGTAGCCAAATTAGTCGACTACCTCTTTAGTGATTTTGCCTCTTCTGCTATTCCCGACCCCGATGATCTAACTTCCTTTTTTGCCTTTTGGTTTTCGACTTTCAACGTTTTATCCTTAGGGATTCAATTATTTTTCACCCAACGGGTGGTTGGTGTTTTTGGGGTAGGCTTTTCCCTGGTCTTATTACCGCTTGGGATATTGATCAGTAGCAGTTTATTCTTTGTTTTCCCTGAGCTCGCTATTGTCATTTTAATTAAAGCGATAGATGGCACCTTAAAACAGTCCATCAACAAAAGCGCCATAGAACTCTTATCGCTGCCATTGCCTTTTGAATTAAAGAATAAAACGAAATCCTTTATCGATGTGGTAGTCGATAGCATAGCTACAGGTATAGCTGGTTTTATTTTGATTTTTGTGATCAAGGGCTTCGAGTTAAGTACTACCTATATTGTTTCTATCATTCTTATACTAGTAGGAGTCTGGGTGTATTTTGTAAAGAAAGTGAGAAGCGAATATTTTAAAACATTCAGGGAAAACCTAACATTAATGACCGATAAGAGCGGTCATAAAAAACTGCAAGTAAAACCTGTTTCTGTGATACAGGGAATGAAAACAGTTTTTGAAAGCGGCACCGAGACACAAATATTGTTTATGCTTAAAAAGCTTCTCGAAATAAATGACAAACGATTTGAGTTAGAAGTGCAACAACTATTATCGCACCCAAGTGATAAGGTAAAAACGGCAGCCATAAAGAACATGTATTTCTTAAATAGCAATACTATGGTTACTCATATACCAGCACTGTTAAAGTCTGAGGACGAGGAACTTGTTACTGAGACGCTTGCTTATTTATTATTGCATTCCAACAAAAATAGTGCTGTAGTTTTTGACAGCTATTTGTCAGATGAAAATATGCATATTTCCGATGCTGCCCTCTTGTGTTTAGCGCGTGAGGCTAGGGATAATTACTCCTTAAAACAACACTACAACTTAGAAGGACTCATTGAAAAGAAGATAAGTTATTTAGCAGCTCATCCCGAGGACGAATTTGGCTTACATATGCTGTTAAAGACCATTGGTGCAGCCAATTTACCTAAGTTCCATTCTTTTCTTATAAAGTACTTTGAGCATGCAGATGCGAAGGTTGTACGTATTGCCATTGAAGCTGCCGGCGCTACTTTAAATGGAATGTTGATACCCCATCTACTATCTTTTTTACCTCATAAAGGGTATCGGGAGAGCGCTATTTTAGCCCTGCATAACTATGGAAGGGAGCTGCTTCCCCAATTAAGGACAATGGTGGCAGACCGAAAAACAACGGAAGCCTATCATCAATATATTCCCAAGGTCATGGAAATGTTCAATTCTCAAGAAGCAGTCCGGAATTTGTTCTTTTTGCTAGAAGATAAGGATTTAAACATGCGACTGGAGGCCCTGCGTTCCCTGAATAATTTGAAGCGAAATACGCCAAGGTTAAAATTTAATAAATTTAAAGTGGTAGCGATTATTCTGGAAGAATGTAATATGTACCATCAAACTTTATCCGCTATGCATGCACAAATTATTATTGCTTACCGAAACAGGAAAAAGTCAAAAATACAGGTGAGTGCCGAGGAATATGATGCCAGATCTACTTTGTTAGACTTGTTGGAAAGGCGGTTAGATTTGGGTCTTGAACGAATTTTTAAACTATTGGGGTTAAAGTATCAACAAGGCGATGTTGAAATAGCCTATTCGGGTCTCCTTAGCGAACGGCAAGAAGCCCAGGCCAATGCCATAGAGTTTTTGGACAACCTTCTTACTGGAAATCTTAAGCGAACCCTATTGCCCATTGTCGAGAGTACTATTTTAGACGTTACTACCGATGAAGGGATACAGAAAATTAAGCATAAGATTCCATCAGAATTGGACTGTTTCCAAATGTTGATGGAGGCGCATGATTTAAAATTAAAATTAGCTGTTTTATATCTTATTAAAGTACAAAAGGACATTCGCTACCTTCCCCTTCTTGAAAAATTAAAGGATAGTGAGGAAGTTAAAATACGAACTTTTGCCCAAGAGGCTTTGTTGGCGTTGGGGAATGTCGCTAGCCCTTCTTAACAATTTTATCAATATTGGTCGCTAGGGTCATATGGTCAGTAGCCGAATTTTTCCGTAGTACATTGGTCATTAAGACCACAAAATAGGTACAGTTGTTAGGATGTTCTATAATAGCTACGGAATTCATAAAGTTGCTTATGTTCCCCATGTATTTACCGCAGGGCTCACCACTGGTTTTGTTGCATTGGTAGAGGCTTCCAGATTTAAAATATACGGCTGCCTCTTTTAGGGCGGGCGATTGAGCATATCTAATACGGCGATCTGTCATATACATAAGGCGTTTCATTTCCAAACTCGAATTTTGATCGACCACATTGCCTTGTTCTAATTTGATCAAAAACTTCATTATACCTATAGGGCTACCAATACTACCTCCTTTATCGCCTACATAGGTATTGGCTCCTTTGGTGAAAAAACTTCCCAAACGCCATTCGTCCGTAGTAATCCCTAATTTTCGTAGCGGTTGGTTTACCACACTGTTTCCTAAATCTGTCAGTTCTTTTCTCGGGGTAGTTGCAAAATAGGAATCTGCCTGTTCTTGGGTCAAGTTGGGGTAGTCCTTGCCAAAAGCGGCCATAAGCATTGCTTCGCGCCATACGATACTGGCAGCGCCGTTATTGCTTACCGATAACATATGGTCTGTCCATTCAAATAAGCTAAATACATCACTCGGAATCACTTGCCTTTTAATCAGTTTATGGGTTTCTACATTAAAAATAGGAATGGTATGCGAATCTGTCATTCCCCATTGGCCAGCTTTTACAGATTTAGTACGCAATAACTCGAGTCGTTTTTCAAAGGATTCGGGGTATATATTTGCCAATTGGGTAAACAGGGCTGCTAATACGGCTATTTTTCCGACACTTCCAGGTTGGTAACCGGCGGTTTCATTTCGCTTGGCAAAACGAAGGTTCTCCGGATCCGAAATATCTAAAACGGCAATGGAATAGCTTTTGTCCAAGCCTTTAAAAAGCCCATTGATTTCGCTCTGAAAGTTGTCATTTACCTTAAAAAAGGAATTGGTGCTATCATTTTTTTTGGCAGTTAGGTTTAGGGAAATATCCATATAAGACTTCATGGCTCCCGGTGGAAGGGTGCTCGGTTCTTTGATAACGCCATTTTTTATAAGTTCTACTCGCAGTAGTCGTTTAATACCGGTACGGGTATACCCATCAATAGGATAGTAGGCGATGGTGGTAAAGGCCAAACAGAATAGTGCAGGTACTAGAAATTTTAAATGTTTTTTCATCCTATATTTTTTTAGAAAGCGGTATTCGCTTATTAATATCTATTTTCGGGGTTATGGATTCCAAATAATCGGAAGTCAGCGCTTTTTTATTTTCCACGAAGGGCCGTATTTGAAATAACCACAATTTGTTGTTTTGGAAACCTAGTTCCACATCATAGGCACCCTCATAATCCGAATGGGTTTCTTTAGGGAGGGTCTGGCGGATGGTTGTTGCAAATGCCTTAATATCTTGAATGTTTTTTGGATTAAGGATGAAGTTTTCAAATGTGGATGATTTTTTTTCGGTACCCCCCGTTGCCGGCAGTCTATTGTGGTACATATCCCTGGCAGGTGCCAATAATTGAATTTCGCCCGTATCTTTTATCAAATAGGTTTCTGCAGCCTGACCGTCTACGGCCCCTCCGGCACCACGGCTAAAGGCAATAGTTAAATCCTTGTCATTGCCAGAACTAATACCTTTGGTAATCAATACCCCTGAATAATCCACATCGACACTTGGAATGACCAAAATGGAAGGGAAAACATTTTCTGGATTGAGCAGGTATTTTTGACGCCATTTAAAACTGCGTTCAGTATAGGGAGAGGCCCACACATCTTTAATACCTGATATGATTTTTTCTTTGGAAATGACATTAAAAATAGTCAGGTTTAATCCGGCTCCTGTAAAATCTTTAAGGTCTTCCATATTGGTATCACTTCTTAGGAATACCGGAATATTGCCAATATCCTTTCCTAGTACATTCTTAAAATCTGATTCTAATTGGGTTATGAATTGGGGCTGTAGGGGCATTTTTTTTATGGCCTCTCGCAACGTTTCTAGCTGTCTTAGCTGGTAGTTTTCTATTTCCATTTCAGGAATACCTTTGCTGTGCATACCCTCGGCTTCTTTGAACATTTGGTTTAAAAACTGCCAATAGGTGATTTTTTGCCCAGGCATAGCTTGGTCCATATGGGCTCTAAAAATACCAAAAGGAATCACCAAGCCTTCGACTACTTTGTCTGGGAACATTTTTTTTAATTGCCCTAGATTAGCAGCCTTTGGACCGCAAAGTTTTCCAGAGTCAGCTGCATCAACCGATCTGAGGTTAAGGATTTTGGTATTCGATAATTCAATGTTCTGTGTGGGGACTTGAATTTTTTCTTCCTTGCGTTCCTTTTTAGCAAAGAGGTTTTTCTCTTCTTGGGTCATGTCCTTTTCCAATTTCATAATAACATTGCCTTTGTTGGAGACGGCATAAAAAACTCTTTCGCCATGGAATGTTTGAAGATTTAGCAAGTTGTCATCTGCTAGGGCCGTATTGGGAATCCCCAAGTTTCGTGCTAATAATTGGACGTGAGATACCATATTTCCCTCAGAAACCGTAGCAATTCCGGCAATGGGCTTTAAATCGGCCGGGGGGCGTTGAAACACGTATATTTTATTGGAAGCTACTTCAATATTGTCGGGTGACCCGCTTACGACAACTAGTTCCCCGAGGGCATATCCGGGGTTGAGACCTCTTATACCACTTTGGTTGGGAATGTTCAACACCTTATTGGTCAGGGCCGATTCCTGAGCGATAATATCGCCCAAGTCTCCAACGGCCTTGCCTAAATGCAGGGCAATGGAGCCCCTGATTTTATCATCGATAAACCCATTGGCCAAAGGTTCAAATTCAGCATACAAGTCAACCACTTCCTGATAATTGGCTTTTACCATGCTAGAACTCCATTCTACTTCCCTACGGGCATTTTCTAGAATGGCGGTCAGGTCTTCCAAGGTAGCCGTTTTTTGCGAAGAAGAAATAGTACTTAAATTCAGTTGTTCCCATTCGGCAAGTTCAATATAGCCGGCGCCGGCATTGGCCATTCCCAAATAGCATATTTTAGTTAATAAATCGTTTAGGGTTTCTGGTTTCCAAAGGGGTGAATTTTTAAAAATGATTTCTTCCAACTTTAAGGAGGTATCCAAAAGTTGAAGTTGCGCCGCAGGATTTTCTTGGGTGAGTATTGCTTTCCTTATAGCCAATAAAAGTTCGGCTGTTGCAGGAACAAGAAAGGAAGGCTCCTTTTGGTCCTTGTTATTTGAAATATAGGTCTGGATGGTTTTTCCTATTTCGGCCTCTTTTACCAAAGAAGTCTTTTGTTGTAGGGAAGCGATATCTACAGGTTTGTAAAAACCGATCATGTTTTCTAACAAAATATCTATTTTGGCTTGGATGGCAGAAGATAGTTTATGGCCGTTGGTACGTTTAAAATCCTTTACTTTTTCAATGTCACTTGCCTCTGGTTGTCCATGTATCTTTATTCTGATGGACATGAAATCTGGCGCCATATCAGAAATAACTTTAGAATCGCTGCGGATCAATTGCGCCACGTTATCGTCTCCACGGTGTGGAATGTCTTTTAAGGATTGGCGGATGAGGTAAAAATTCTCTTTTAAATTTTTATTGTTCGAGAACAGCCATTTGTAAAAATTGACGCCCCAAGCTTCTTCATCTTCTGATTGTATGGCCCCTCTGTAATATTGTCCTTTTTGAAGGATCCAACCATTGTCTACGCTTCTTAAATATTGATTGAGCTGGTATTGTTTTAAACGAGAATGGTTGTTTTCTGCATCCCAAAACTCCTCTTGTGCAGTATAGGCCAAAATTTGACCAAGATATATATGATGCTGTTTTCCGAGTTGGACAATAGTAGGTTTGTAAGTAGCGTGCTGTATACCCGGGCCTATGTTTTTTGGACATGGATCTTTTGGTGCTCTGGTACTACCATCGGTACAGAACCATCTTATTTCTTGATAAGGTCCTCTAATATCTTTTTTATAGGAAGCTATCTGTTCTTTAATTTGGTCGGCGTTTATTTTTTGCGCCATTCCTAGATGGGTAGCATAACATAATATGAAGGCGAAAATAAGTTGTTTTTTCATAGATTTCGATTGGTAATAAAAGCTAGTGGTCGTTTAAATGTACTATCAAATTTTAATCCAAAGAGCGTTACAAGGTAAAAAATCGTTTTATAGATGATAAGTATCGACTTAGTAACCAGGGGAATAACTAAATATTTATACTGAAGCAGCAATGTCATCTTTTTGGAAGATAAGAAAAATTTAAACGGATTTATAAATTATCGGAGGGGGAATACTTGTTGTGTTTATTTTGTGCCAAGGAATCTAAGCAGCAGTGCAATCTGACAGTTTGTTTTAGGAAAATATTCGAATAGCGTACATTTAAAGATATCCTAATTCCAACGGGATACTGAAATTGTAAATATGAACATAAAAACTAGGGAAATATGAAGGTCAGCGTTGTAAGCGTTCCGGTTCAAGGTTAGGGAGAAGGATTGAATTTTTATGCTAAGAACTTATTATTTGTTAAAAAAGTAGACATTCCTCTTGGGGATGGAAATATTTACAAGACAGCAGGTTTACGACAAGGGTTGGCAGAGACGCTTATTTAATAGATCCAGGGGGTAGAACCTCTATGCGTTTTGAACGTTTAGTAGCAGGAATCCAGGCCTATGGAAAAATACTAATTCTAACAGAAACCATTAAGAAAACGGGGAATCAGCAAGCATTGAATACCCTTAATGGCGCATTACAAGCATTCGATGAATCAACTTTGAAAGAAACTGCTGTTGCTGCTGAGGTAAACATGCAAAAGAGGTGGCAAATAAATTTTGTGAGTTGTAACTTCTTATTGAATTTTAATTAATTCTATATGGCAATATAATATTATTGTTATTCTAGTTTTTCTAATTTCACCCAATAAAATGGTGCTATAGGGGCGGACCTATAGGTAATGGTCCAAAGTGCTGTGTATTATGTGGTGATATTTAAATTACCCTCGGCTATTTTATAGATATGTTTTTGCCAAAGATAAGTTCAGTTCAGTCTACTTAGTGAAACTTAAAGGGTTTATTATGAATTGCTTAGTATTTTAGTCTATGGCCTGTACAAATACACTTGTAAACTGTTATCGTTATGTTATAATAAGGGGTAGGTTCTTTTGTCTATAGGCTTATGCGTACATTTGCCGGATGCAAAAATCGAAGAGTAAGGCTCAATTTGAATTTGTTGCCATTATGGCCTCTTTAATGTCTATAGTAGCATTGGCTATCGATGCCATATTGCCCGCCATGACCCATATCGGTCTTTCCGTAAACAGCTTGGACCCCACGGTGAACCAAATGTTAATCACTATGATATTTTTGGGATTGGGAGCAGGACAATTGGTTTTTGGACCATTGTCTGATAGTTTTGGAAGGAAACCCATTGTATATCTTGGGTTTTCTATATTTATTATCGGAAGTATATTATGTGTCGTGGCCCCTTCTTTTGAATGGATGATCGCAGGGCGGGTATTACAGGGAATTGGATTATCGGCACCGAGGACTATTAGTATTTCTATGATCAGGGACTCTTTTAAGGGTGATTATATGGCCAAGATTATGTCTTTTGTTACGGCCTTTTTTATTTTAGTTCCCATAGTAGCTCCTGCGATGGGGAAGTTTTTCTTGGACCATTACGGTTGGGAAGCTATTTTTTATGTACAGTTGTTTTTTACCCTTTTGGTGAGCCTTTGGTTTTGGAAACGACAGCCAGAAACCTTAAAAAAGGAGTATACCATACCTTTCTCTAAACACGTATTTATAGACGGGTTTAAGGAATTGTTCCGTCATAAGGAAACGGTGGCCTTTACCTTGGTTTCTGGTCTAATAACCGGCGCTTTCATGGTGTATTTAAGCACTGCCCAACAAATTTTTGAAATCCAATATAATTTGGCAGACGATTTTCCGTATATCTTTGCGGGACTGGCTATTTCTGTAGGTTTATCTACCCTTTTAAACGGTACTTTGGTGGTACGTCTCGGGATGCGCAGACTGGTTTATATAGCGCTTTCCTTGTATTGCAGCACAGCTTTAATTTACATAGGGATGTTTTGGAACGCTCCCAATCCTAGTTTAGGGGTACTGATCACTTTTTTAGCGCTCCAATTTTTTACCCTTGGTTTTTTATTTGGGAATTTACGTGCTATTGCCATGGAGCCCATTGGGCATATTGCCGGAATAGGGGCGGCCATAACCGGTTTTATTTCGACTATGATGGCCATTCCGATAGCCACTTATATTGGTAGTTTTGTGCAGAACAGTACTTTGCCTTTATTTATCGGCTTTTCTGTCTGTGGGGTGATTTCTTTAGGGGTTTTTCTAATGATAAAGGGTAAATCCTTGATAGCTACTGCCTAATCCTTATTTTTCACTTCTGGGTAAGATAGGATAATGGTACTTGAATTTGCATTACTGATTGCAGCGGCATCCTTTTTATAAGCCGAAGAATGAGGCATAAAAAGATATAGCGGAAAGCAGGTGCCACTTTATGGGGGAACCATAAAGCGGCAATGCCCTAGCAATAATCAAAAGAAACAATTGCTGCTTCCGTACTTAGTGCCTACAGTGCACTGTCTTTAATAACATCTACAATTTCCGGATTTAGCAAAGTAGAGGTGTCTCCCATATTGCTCATGTCCTTACTGGCGATCTTGCGTAAAATTCGCCTCATGATCTTACCCGAGCGGGTCTTGGGAAGCCCACTAGTAAATTGGATCTTATCTAATTTGGCGATAGGGCCAATATGTTCCGTAATGATTTGATTGATCTCTTTTCTTAGGTTGTCGTGCATACGGGATTCTCCGGATTCTTTAAGGATAACGAAGCCATAAAGAGCGTTCCCTTTAATGTCGTGTGGAAAACCTACGATAGCCGATTCAGCCACTGCCGGATGTTCGTTGATGGCGTCTTCTATTGGGGCGGTACCCAAATTATGTCCAGAAACGATAATAACATCATCGACACGCCCGGTAATTCTGTAATAGCCTACCTCGTCTCTAAGGGCGCCATCGCCGGAGAAGTACATACCTGGAAAGGCCGAGAAATAGGTGTCTTTGTAGCGTTCATGATTGCCCCAAATGGTTCTGGCCATCCCTGGCCAGGGGAATTTTATACACAAGCGCCCCTCTACTTGGTTGCCTTTTAGTTCTATTCCCTTTTCATCCATCAGGGCTGGTTGTATCCCTATAAAAGGAAGTGTAGCGTAGGTTGGTTTTGTCGGCGTTACAAAAGGGATAGGAGTAATCATAATTCCCCCAGTCTCTGTTTGCCACCAAGTATCTACAATTGGACTTTTCTTTTTTCCGATTACATCGTTGTACCAATGCCATGCTTCCTCGTTAATTGGTTCTCCAACGGAGCCCAATACTTTCAAAGAAGAGAGATCGTGTTTTTCGGCGAAGGATATATTTTGTTTTGCCAAGGCCCTGATTGCCGTTGGAGCGGTATAAAACTGATTGACCTTATGTTTTTCGACGATTTCCCAAAAACGGCTATAGTCCGGATAGCTAGGGACACCTTCGAACATTAGGGTTGTGGCGCCATTAGCCAAAGGACCGTACACAATATAGCTATGACCGGTAATCCATCCTATATCTGCGGTACACCAATATACATCGTTCTCTGTGTATTGAAAAACGTTTTTAAAGGTGTAGGCGGTATACACCATATACCCCCCGGTAGTGTGGACCATTCCCTTAGGTTTTCCGGTAGATCCTGAAGTATACAGAATAAATAAGGGATCTTCGGCATTCATGATCTCTGGAACGCAGTCTTGGTAAGCTTTGTCTAATAAGGGCTGTAGCCATTTATCGCGTCCTTCTTTCATGGCAACTGCAGTATTGGTTCTTTTTACAACCAATACCGTTTTTACTCCTGGGCAATCTTCCAAGCCTTCGTCTACAATTGCTTTTAGGTCAATAGATTTGGATCCTCTGTAGGAGCCATCGGAAGTGATGACCAATTTACAATCGCTATCATTGATCCTAGTAGATAGTGCAGTGGAAGAGAATCCGGCAAAAATCACGGAATGGATGGCGCCTATTCTGGCGCATGCTAATAATGCAATAGAGAGTTCCGGAATCATGGGAAGGTAAATACACACCCTATCTCCTTTTTTTACACCTTGGTCTTTTAATACATTGGCCAATTGACATACACGGGCATGAAGCTGGCGATACGTAATATGTTGTGCTGCTTCTTCTGGATTGTTTGGTTCAAAAATTAAGGCGGTTTTGTCTCCTCTTGTGAGCAAATGCCTATCGATACAATTTTCTGTTATGTTGAGTTGGGCACCTTGGAACCATTTTACTTCAGGAGTATTAAAATCCCAACTTAAAACATTGTCCCATTTTTTACGCCACATAAAATGCTCTTCTGCGACTTCTCCCCAAAAATTTTCTGGTTCTCTTACTGATTTTCTATAAACTTGGTAGTATTCTTCTAAATGTTTGATGTGGTAGTTACTCATTGTTTCTCTATAAATTTTATTGTATCATCAAAAAATTGGGATGATTATATTGCACGTTTTAAATTTACTATAATATTATTAAATATCTAGCCCTTTTATGTTTTTCACCGATGTTGTTAATGCATTTTAGCATTTCCCGCACCGCTAGGAATACGGATGTTTTCTGTGATTTCTTGAACTTGTAAAGGTGGTTCTGGAGTGAAGCGACTGATAATCAGTGCCACGATGAAATTCACTGCCATGGCGACACTTCCAAACCCTTCTGGGGATATGCCAAACCACCAATTGGAGTTATCGGGAATTTCTCCTAACCATCCTAATTTAAATTTGGCCATATAGTAGAGCATAAGGCCTATACCGACTATCATTCCGCTTACCGCTCCTTCTTTGTTCATTTTTTTATAAAAAATCCCTAGGATAATAGCGGGAAAGAATGATGCTGCGGCCAGGCCAAAAGCAAGGGCTACAACAGCGGCGACAAAACCGGGGGGGTGAATTCCAAAATACCCAGCGACGATTACGGCTAGGGTAGCAGCAATACGCGCTGCCCACAATTCTCCTTTTTCCGAGATATTGGGGTTAAAGACATTTTTGATCAAATCGTGGGAAACCGAGGAGGAGATCACTAATAGGAGTCCGGCTGCCGTAGATAAGGCCGCTGCCAGTCCGCCAGCGGCGACCAAAGCAATGACCCATGCTGGAAGCTTGGCAATTTCTGGATTAGCCAAGACCATAATATCATTGTCCACGGTCAGTTCATTTTTGCTATTGTCTGCAAGATATTGAATAATGCCATCCTGGTTTTTATCCTCAAAAAGCAATAAGCCAGTGTCTTCCCAATTTTTAAACCATTTGGGCATATGGCTATATTCTTTATTGCTTACCGTATTTAAAAGGTTCGTTTTAGCAAACACGGCAACCGCCGGGGCGGTGGTATATAATATGGCAATCAGTAAGAGCGCTATTCCGGCAGATTTACGGGCGTCTTTAACTCGTTTCACCGTAAAGAACCTCACAATAACATGGGGAAGTCCTGCCGTGCCTACCATTAATGCCAAGGTAATGGCAAAAATATCTATCATATCTTTGGCCCCATCGGTATAAGCCGCAAAGCCTAATTCTGTGGAGAGACCGTTTAACCGGTCTAATAAAAAGGTTTCCGAGCCGTCATTTATGGTAGCCCCCATGCCTAATTGGGGAATAGGGTTGCCGGTCATTTGCAAAGAAATAAAAATTGCGGGCACCATAAAGGCAAATATTAAAACACAATACTGTGCGACTTGGGTATAGGTGATTCCCTTCATTCCTCCCAATACGGCATAGAACAATACAATGATCATCCCAATAATGACCCCGGTATTGATATCGACTTGTAAAAACCTTGAGAACACCACGCCAACACCCCTCATTTGTCCGGCCACATAAGTAAAGGAAACTATAAGAGCACAACATACTGCTACGATTCGGGCGGTTTTGGAATAGTAGCGTTCCCCTATAAAATCGGGAACCGTAAATTTTCCGAATTTTCTAAGATAGGGAGCTAGTAAAAGGGCCAATAATACATAGCCTCCGGTCCATCCCATTAAATATACTGAGCCGTCATAGCCAGAAAAGGCTATAATACCAGCCATAGAAATAAACGAAGCTGCCGACATCCAGTCAGCGGCAGTGGCCATTCCGTTGGCCAAAGGAGATACGCCACCCCCGGCGATATAAAATTCTTTGGTAGAGCCGGCCCTAGACCATATCGCTATACCTATATATAGGGCAAAGGTAATTCCGACAAGGAGGTAAGTCCATACTTGTACACTCATAAGTTTAGGTTTTTTGGTTGGTGGTAGGGGTTATTCGTTGTAGCCGTATTTTTTATCAAGTTTGTTCATGAGGCGTACATAGACAAATATTAAAACAACAAAAACGTAGATGGCGCCCTGTTGGGCAAACCAAAAACCGAGTTGAAATCCGCCGATCTTAAAACTGTTCAAAGCATCTTTTAATAAAATTCCGGCACCAAAGGAAACGGTAAACCAAATTGCTAGAAGAACTAAAACGTAGCGGATGTTTTTTTTCCAATAGGCAGTAGCTTTTTTTTGTTGATCACTCATTTTAAATACGGTTTAATTAGAGATATCTGTGGTTTGGTCAGATTAGTTTCTCGAATATAGGAAATTGTACTAAAATAAACGATTGGTTTTTTTAGGAAGGGAGATAGATTACGCCGCCCGAACAATCTTTTTTTGCGCCGGTGACGGAGCTTAAACAATTGGTTTCTTCTACATCTCTTAGGACACCCATAAGGGCAAAAACAAGGGCTTCCTTAAATTCTATGAGGGTGTTAGAAGGGGTAATAACTTTTACGGTAGCGCCTAATTTATCTTGTAGAGTATCCATTAAAAAAGTATTCAATGCCCCGCCTCCTGTAACAAATAAGCGGCTTTTTGTTTTAATATTATGCAATTTTAACTGCACATTTATCTGTTCGGTGATGTGATGGATACTAGTATGCAATAAATTCTCGATACTATCTTGGGAGTTATCTACAATAGGCAGCACTTTTTCGACGAACCATTCGAACCCAATAGACTTTGGAAAGGGCAAGCGATAAAACTCTAAATTGTTTAACTCTTGAAGCATAAGGTTATTAATCTGTCCCTTAGAGGCCATAGCACCATTTTTATCATAACTAAGATTTATTTTTTGGGTGATGTGGTTTAGGATCATATTGGCCAAACCGATGTCATAGGCCAAGCGTTGGCCATTTTTTTGGAAAGAAATATTGCTGATTCCACCAAGGTTAAGGCAGTAGTCGTATTGGCCAAAGAATAACTGGTCACCAATTGGTACTAGGGGAGCCCCTTGTCCGCCCAAGGCAACATCCTTGGAACGAAAATCGCAAATAACTTTTTTTCCGCATTCGTGGGCCAGATGTTGTCCAGATCCAATCTGGAACGTAAAACCTTTTTGCGGTTGATGGTGGGCAGTATGTCCGTGACTAGCAATAAAATCGATTTCTAAATGATGCTGGTCGATAAATGCTTTGGCTTGTTTTCCCAACCAAGTGCCATAGGTGTTATGGAACGCTAACAATTCTGTTGCCGGCAAGTAGATCGCATTTTTTAGTTGTGATTCCATGGTTTTGTCATAGGCAATGCTTTTGGATTGTTTAATCTCAAAATCCCATCCGTTCTTAGTCTTCCAAATATGGCAATAGGCAAGGTCTAGACCATCTAGAGAAGTGCCCGACATTAATCCTATGACTTTATAAATTTTCATTCCTAGATGTGTTGAGGTTATTGGATGGCGTCGTACAAAACTTGTTGAATATTGGTACGGGTGTTCAATTTGTAGAGGGTAGTATTCTCCCTAGTTGGGAGGACACGATTAGAAAGGAAAACGTACAATAGTTCTTCTTTAGGATCTATCCAAACCATGATTCCTGTAAATCCGGTATGTCCAAAACTATCGCTGCTGGCATCTTTGGCGGTGTTGCTATTTTTACCTCTATATTTTAAATACGGCTTATCGAATCCCAGTCCTCTGTGGTTGTTATTCTCAGGAAATTGTACTTTGGTAAATTCTTTGAGGGTGTTTTCTGCGATAAATCGCTCGCCGCCATAGGAGCCCATATTTAAATACATTTGCAAGAGTTTGGCAAGGTCGTTAGCATTGGAGAACAGGCCTGCATTAGCCGAAACTCCGCCCATCATCGCAGCCCCTTCATCGTGAACGGATCCATGTATCGGCAGGTGTCTGAACATAAAATCATGCTCGGTAGGGACTATCCGTTTTTTATCAAATTTTTCATAGGGTTTATAGGTTAAGGTACATGCTCCCAATTTGTCATAAAAGTGCTGGTTTACATAATCTACAAAGTTTTCATCGGTAATTTCTTGAATGATGGTAGGCAATAGCATAAAAAGCAGGCCAGAATACTTGTATTCCTTTTTTTCGAGCAGAGGCGATTTTTTGATTGCCTTAAATATCTTTTTTTGATACTTGCGATGGAGCCACATTTTGGAGGTGATCTTTATGGGAAAACCTGCCGAGGAATCTTTTTTGATGGTACTCCATTTGTAACTGCCATTTTTTCGAAGGGTATTTTTCCAATAGGTGATATAGGGGTTAAACCCGGCCTGATGGGCCAATATTTCCTTGAAACTGGCGTTATCTTTATTGGAGTTTTTAAAATACTTCAGGTAATCGCCTATTCCATTGTTGAGGTCAAACTTCCCTTCATCGTGCAGTTTCATAAGTGCGGGAAGAGCAGAGGAAATTTTTGTGACAGATGCCAAGTCATAGATATCCTCGGTATTCACTTTAGTGGTGTCGTTGTATTTTTTTAGGCCGTAAGCCTTGTGTAAAACAACCTTTCCGTTCTTAGCGACCAATAGTTGACCTCCAGGGGTTGCCTTGGCATTTATTGCTTCGTTCATAAGGGAATCCACGCCATGGATTAGGGTTTTAGAATCCATCCCTGCATCCTCTGGCAGGGTATATTTAAAACGAATTCCGCCTTGGATAGAAAGACCGTCCCCTGCTTTAAACTTTTTGCCGATTCCGACTGGTAGTCGGCCATTGGCCCCGATTCCTCCAAAAATTAATTGTGCGGTCAGGTCTTGGGCAGATTTACTATCCTGATAGGAGGCAATTAGTCCCATAGCATTTTCCATGTTGTTTAGTTTGTCTATGGAATATGGGTTTTTGAAATAAGAGATCAGGGTTTTTTCAAAGGGGAGGGCCTGTATAAATGATTGTACGGGTTCCGAAAATTTTATAGTATTTCGGGGTCTTGGGCTATCGTCGTGCACACCAACGATGATTAAATTGTAGTGGGGAAATACTTTCTGGATTGCCTCAACCTCTTCAAGGGAGGCCTCCGTAGGCAAAGTGAAATGAGCAACTTCGGAATATAGGTCGAGTGTCTTTTGAAAGGTAGTCTTGGTGTCCGTGCCAATGGAAACCGACATGATTTTAAGGGTGTCCAACCTTTTTAAAGGGATGATATCTCCCTCATTTTTTAATACTGTTAAGGAAGCTTCCGTTAAATTTCTTTCTAACAACAATGCTTGTGGATGGTGAATGTCTTCTAGGAGGTTGGTGAGGGGTAGGTCTTGGTATTCGTTTAATTTCACCCACTGCTTGGCGGCCAAAATTTTTCTGACCCTTGTATCTATATCTTTTTGGGAAATTAGGCCTTTGTCTATCGCTTTTTTTATTTCAGTAATAGCCTTTTCTACATCCTGTACCAGTTCTAGGACATCGTTGCCCGCCAAAACGGCATTTTTATCCACTACCCCTGGTAGGTTCCCTTTGGTTACTCCCTTCATTTCCATGGCATCGGTAACAATCAATCCTTTAAATCCGAGTTGGTCCTTTAAAAGATCGGTAATGATTGCTTTGGAGAGGGTAGAAGGTTGCCCCGATGGGTCTAAGGCGGGAATATTTAAATGGGCCACCATCATGCCATTGATACCGGCATTTATAAGTTCCTTGAAGGGGTACAATTCCAAATTGTTCAATCGCTCCAAGGAATGATCTATTTGAGGTAAATCGTAGTGGGAATCGGTGCTGGTATCGCCATGTCCCGGAAAATGTTTAGCCGTGGTGATCAATCCGCCGTCTTGCATTCCCTGCATATAGGCAATGCTCTTTTCGGCGACCTTAATTTTATCTTCGCCAAAAGAGCGATAGTTGATCACGGGGTTCTCTGGGTTGTTGTTTACATCGGCAACTGGGGCAAAGTTCAGGTGCAGCCCCACTCTTTTAATTTGTTGAGCCACTTCTTTACCCATCTTATAGATTAGGGTGTTGTCCTCAATGGCTCCCAAGGCCATCTGAAAAGGGAAACTTATGGTGTTATCTAATCGCATCCCTAGCCCCCATTCGGCATCGATAGCTCCCATTAAAGGCACTTTTGCCGCATTTTGGTATTCGTTCATCAATTTTACCTGGGTAAGGGGGTCGCCTTGAAAAAAGACCAATCCCCCTATATTCCATTTTTCTATAGTTTTTAGGATATCTGCTCGGTGTTCCGATCCTCTATTAGAATAGGCAGACACCCATATAAGTTGCCCTATTCGCTCCTGGGGCGTTAGGGATTTCATTATGGAGTCTACCCATGTACTATGAGTATATTGCAGAAATTCAGGGGGGGGTGGCGTGTTTTCCTGAGCGTTTAACATATTGACGAGCAGGATTACGGCGATAAATAACCTTACTTTTCTTAAAAACATATTGATGGTGATTATTATACTTTAATATAGATTTTTTTTTTGTCGAGCACATAGCCCAAAAGCCACATCATTGCAATAAAACTTACGGCAAAACCAAGGGAAGCATTCAGGTCCTCCATCCAGCTTAGATAAAAATTAGCGTATAGCCAAGACTTTAGGGGGACTGTATTGACGTATATTAGTGCCAATAGGTTTGCTACCAGCCCCGAAACCACATAGATAAATAGTGGATTTTTGCCAAATGGCTCAAAGAAATAGGCCCATTTTTTAAAGTTCAATAATTCAATGGTATAGATCAATATAGCTAACACCATTAGGGTCCATCCTGTACTGTACAGCACAAATGAACTTGTCCAAATAGGTTTGTTAATGGGGAAATAAATATCCCAAATAAGAGACACAACGATTAGTGTTAAGCTTGCGGCTATTAGTTTCAAAACAGTTTTAATATTATTTCCAGATTTCTGTACAAAAATACCAGCCACATATCCGGCAATTACGTTTACGGTTGCTGTGAGGGTACTCAAGAGCCCTTCGGGATCAAAAGAAATTCCAAAACCTTTGTATATGTTTTCGTTCCTAAAAATTAGGTTGTCAAATTTTAAAGCGGCATTGTTTTCCAAACTGAAAGGCAATGGCGATGATCCAAAAAAGTACATAATAGCCCAATAGGCCAAAAGGATGAAGACTCCTACTATTACCGATTTTTTTAGTTTTAAATAATGTATTATCAGTGCTCCAAAGAGGTAGCATAGGGCAATACGTTGCAATACTCCCATGATCCGGATGTCGGCCAGGTTTTTAAAAGCGATTCCTCCATCTGTGCGATAGATAAAAGGGAAGGCATTCAAGAGGAGTCCGATTAGGAATATGGCTCCTGCTCGTTTAAATATTTTTTTTAGAATTGCAGAATTTCCTAGCTGCTCGTATTTTCTCATACTGAAGCTCATGGCGGTTCCTACCACAAACAAAAAGGAAGGAAAAACCCAATCTGTTGGGGTAAAACCATGCCATGCGGCGTGTTTAAGTGGGGGATATATGCTAGACCAGCTTCCAGGGTTGTTTACCATGATCATTAAGGCAATGGTCATTCCGCGTAGAATGTCCAAGGCATAATACCTTTGAGGGGGAAGTGATTTTTCCATTAAGTGGTAGTGTTTAAAATTGGTGGTTGTTTAGGTTTAAAATCTTTAAAAACAGGTTTTTTGGAGTGAAAAATTAAGGATAACAATTCTAAATATAAATTATAATAGCCTGAATATTTTAGTTTTATTTAATTAGCTTTTTTCTGAAGAAATCTATTCATCTAAAAAAAGGGGTATTTTTGTTATTAAAATTTAACAAGCTACACCATGTCAAATTATAAAAGAATTACCGAAATGCCATCCAATTACACAGATCTTGAATTGATGGATACGGGTACGATCCTCGCCAGTATAAATGAGGAGGATAAAAAAATTGCAGCGGCAGTAGAAAGGGAGATACCGGCAATTACAAAATTGGTAGATGGCTTGGTGGAAAGATTTAACAAAGGAGGCCGTTTGTTTTATATTGGGGCAGGCACTAGTGGTAGATTGGGTATTCTGGATGCATCTGAAATTCCGCCTACTTATGGAATGTCGCACGATCGCGTAATTGGTCTGATCGCAGGGGGCGATATTGCCATCCGAAAGGCGGTTGAGAATGCGGAAGACGATAAAGAACAGGCTTGGAAAGACCTAATGGCCTTCGATATTACTGAAAATGATACCATAGTGGGAATTGCCGCTTCTGGGACTACGCCATACGTTATTGGAGGCGTACAGGAAGCAATGTCCAAGGGATTGCTTACTGCCTGTATCACCAATAATCCTGGTTCTCCCTTGACTCAAGCCGTAGAGATTCCCATTGCAGTGAATGTAGGGCCAGAATTTGTTACAGGGAGTACTAGAATGAAAAGCGGAACCTCTCAAAAACTGGTGCTCAATATGATCTCTACTGCCCTTATGGTCAAAATTGGGAGGGTACAGGGTAATAAGATGGTGAATATGCAGCTTAGCAATGTTAAACTGGTAGACCGTGGGACCCGTTATTTGGTAGAAGAATTAAAGCTAGATTATAAAGAGGCCGAAATATTGTTGAAAAAATACGGTTCCGTAAAAAAAGTAATCGATGCCCAAAAGGGCTAACCTTTAATGTTCTTTTTCTATTTTTGAAACCTCTTCAGGGGTAACAAGTTTTTTGTTCTTGTTACCCCATGAATTAAGGATATAGTTCATTACATCTGCAATTTCTTGGTCTTCTAGTCCCATAGGAGCCATGGTTCCGTTATAGTTTATACCATTGACGACAATAGGACCTTGTTGACCATATTTAATTCCACGGATGCTTTCTTCTCTTTTTTTAAGTAGATAATCAGAGTTAGCCAATGGCGGGAAGGTCTTTTCAACTCCTTCTCCTTTCGATATATGGCAGTTGACACAGAAGTCGGTGTAAATGTCTGCTCCTCGTTTAATGCTTTCTTCTAATTCCTTGTCTTGAAAAAGAAAAATAGTCAGAAAAAGTATGGCAGGAATATAGGTCAAAAAGAACAATTTCATTTTTTGAAAGTTTTTAAAGAAAAGTGTTTTTGTTTTTTTAGGGCTTGTAAATACTAAATCCGAAAAACCAGTATTTAATTAGGGATCAATTTAAAAATCCCCTTTCCTTCAACAGCCACATAAATATAGCCATCAGGAGCTTGCCGAACATCGCGTACGCGGCCAATATCGGTCATTAGTTTTTCGCGTTTTACTACTTTATTATCCTTAAGAACCAATCTTTCTAGGTATTGAAATTTTAGAGACCCTATCAATAAATTATTTTTCCAATCAGGGTATTTGTCGGAAGTCACAAAAGCCATTCCGCTGGGGGCTATAGAGGGTACCCAATAGTATATCGGTTGTTCTGTACCTTCCAATTCTGTGTTGTCCGTGATAGAGGTTCCACTATAATTAATGCCATAGGTAACCAAGGGCCAACCATAATTTTTGCCTTTTTCTATGATGTTGATTTCATCGCCGCCTTGGGGGCCATGTTCGTGTTCCCATATGGTACCGGTTACAGGGTTTTTGATCAGGCCTTGAGGATTTCTGTGGCCATAACTAAAAATAGCCTTCTTGGCCCCTTCTTGACTTACAAAAGGGTTGTCGTTTGGAATAGCGCCGTCGTCATGGAGTCGATATATTTTTCCTCCATCCCTGCTAATATCTTGTGGATTAACGTCTCGATCTCCCCGATCCCCAATCGAGAAATACAAATAACCATCATTGTCAAAAACTATTCTAGATCCAAAATGTTGGCCTTTGGTAGTGTTTGGGGTGGCTTTGTAAAGCACTTCTGAGTTGGTTAGGCTGTTGTTCTGTAGTTTGGCCCGTAATAAGGTGGTGTTTCCTCCTTTTTCGGCTCCTTCTTCAGAAGCGTAGGAAATGTAAATCCAGCCATTGTTCTTATAATCCGGATGCAGGGCAATATCCAATAACCCCCCTTGCCCTCTAACATAAATGTCCGGTACATTGCTTACTATAGATTTTTTTCCGTCTTTAAAATGAATCAGTTCTCCAGACTTTTCTGTGATTAACATACTACCATCCGGTAAGAAAGCCATTCCCCACGGAATTTGTAGTTCATCGATTATTAATTCTGTCGAAAAAGACTCTTTTTTAGGGGTATCTATTTTATTTTCAGTGGATTGTGCGCATGAAAAATTCATCGTCAATAGAGTGAAACCGAGTAGTAGAATACTATACTTCATGATAAGGCGTTAGTTAATAAGTAATTAAGTAAACAAATTTACCTAAAGATAATTATAAAATAGCCAAAAATAACCAATAGCATGTGGACTATATTTTATCCTTCATCGAGATACAGACCTTAAAACCTTATTTAAACTATGCTTCCTAGAAATTCAAAGCATATATTTTATTCAGTGCTATTGATAGTCGGTTCAATTATTGGTCGTTCAGTAATGGCCAATACAATGGTACATGGTTTTGATTCAGATGTTGCATCGGCCGTTAAGGAAATCAATACTTCTTCCTCGGTTCATCAGATTTTGGCAGGGGATATAATTAAGTATCCATCCAAGACTTCCAGTTCAAGACAATCGAGTACAGAAAAGGAAATTAGCTCTATGATGTTTACAACCATTATTAATGGGGCTAATGAAGAAGTTGTCTGTACGAATGACGGGAGTACTTTAGCTAAATTTTTTCTTTGTGGTACCGGAGACAATAGAACGGTAACGGTTAACGGGAGTGGTACCATTACCTGGCAAAAGCAATTGGCAAGCTGTCCTTTGGTCGGAGGCGATTCTTGTCCGGTGAAGGATAATAGTTGCTACGGACCTGCCATTACTGGGGCATCTTATTTTTTAGATGCCAGCGATCCCTCGGTTGCGGGGGAATATAGGGTAAGGATAGACTCTGGCGTTTTCTATTATTTCAGGGTGTCGTCTAATCCTTTGAACCCTCAGTTAAGTACTCAAGATATTGTTTGTGGTACCCCTGGTAGGGTGGAAGTTACTAATGTTCCTTCTGGATATGAATACAGCCTTAATTCGGCCAGTGGCCCATTTCAGGACAATCCTTATTTTGATATAACCGCTGAAGGAAATTATCAGGTGTTTACCAGATTAAAAAATGCTTCGCAAAGTGCTTGTGTTTTTCCATCACAAATAGTAAGCATTAATGAGGTAGATATGACCGTTGAGGTATCTAAGGTCGATATTAGCTGTAGTGGGGAAAAGGGGAGTATCACGATCGATATATCCGGAGTTCCTGGATTTTATAGTTATAAGTTGATACGAAATGGGACCACTATGAATTCTTTTGGTCCCAATAGCTCTAATACCCATACTTTTAACAACCTAGGTGCGGGTACATACTCGGTCGCCGTACAGGCCGGTAGTAGTTGTGCCGACTCTATTAGTACTATCAACGGAGACCCAATAACAATTGGAGCCGGATTGGTTCCAGTGGATGCTACTGCCTTTGCTACGGATAGTTTTGGTTGCGGAGCAACTTCTGTAGCCATTACTCTAAATGCTAGTGGAGGAACCGCTCCTTATCAATTCAGTGTCAATGGAGGGGTGTTCGAAGGAAGTTTTTCCAGTGGTACCACCCATACTGTAAACAATCCTGGGACCTATAATATTGTTGTCCGTGATGCTAATGGATGTTCAAAAAACACTGTGGTCGATGTAGAGAATATTCCACCTCCCGTCTATAATATATCCTCTATGGATGCAAATTGTGGAGGTGCTAATAATGGGAGTATCACAGTAAATGTTACCAATAGCAACGGTTATAATTTGGAATACAGTATTAATAACGGGGCAAGCTTTCGGAACAGTAACGTTTTCTCAAATTTGGCTCCTGCGACCTATGATGTAGTAGTGCGTTACCAACAAGATACTTTTAGCTGTAATACTCCGGCAATCAGTAGATCAATAGGGGCTCCTTCTATCATTACTGCAACCGCTAGCGATACGGAAATCCCTAGTTGTGCAAACCAAAATGGCGGGGAAATCACCTTTTCAGGAGTCAGTGGCGGGGTAGGACCATACGAATACAGTATTGGGTCAGGTTTTATTTTAGGTACTACCGTTTTTAGCGGACTTTCAACCGGAACCTATAGTCCACAGATTAGGGATGCTAATGGTTGTGTAGAGACCTTACCAGCCATTGTATTCGATCCGATTGATAAACCAACTGATATAGATTTTACTATCATGGCGATCGATTGTGCCACCTCTACGGCATCGGTTAGTCTGACGGTAACTGGTGGAGAGAGTATTTCCGATTATAAAATTATTTCTCCGATAACGGTACATAACGGCCCTAATAATAGTTTTACCGGTTTAGCTTTAGGAAGCTATACTTTTAGAGTAACCGATGCCGAGGGCTGTAGTTATACCGAAAGCTTTGCGATTACAGAAATCAGTTCTATAGGCGTCAGCAGTCAGGTTGTTCGCAACAATAGCTGTATTGGTGAGAGTGATGGGGAAGGTCGGTTTATTGTCGATGGTTTTAGCAGTAGCTATAGCTATCAAATAGATGGGAATTCTATGGGTACGGGCCAAACTTCTAACGTTATTCCATTAAGTGGTTTGCCTGCTGGTTCCTACACCCTTACAGTAACGGATGAAGTTACAAGCTGTAGCGAATCGGGCATATTGACCATAGCAGAACCTTCGGCCCCTTTAACTATTGCACCTCTATGGACGGATATGAGCTGTCAGAATAACAATAGAGGATCGGTAAATGCGAATGCTTCTGGCGGATGGGGCGGGTATAACTATACGCTCACTAGGCCAAATGGAAGCACCGTTGGCCCCAGAAGCAATCCGAATTTTTCGGGATTGACCGATGACTCTGGGCTATACACCATAGCAGTGGTAGACGGTGGCGGATGTATCGCCTCGGCCAGTTATAACTTTACAGCACTAACAGCACCTACCTTACTATTAGATATCGCAGCCTCGGATTTTTGTTTCGATAGTACCGATGGTACTACCTTGGAGGTCAATGCCAGTGGTGGGGATGGTAATTACGAATATAGAATAAACAATGGGACTTGGGTGCCAGGCGGAATGAGCGCTAGTTTTGGAAATTTAGGTCCGGGCAACCATAAAATAGAGGTTCGGGATGGCAACAATTGTATTGGTAGTATTACCCGGTATATAAGGCCACAAACAACTTCTAGAATAAGTATCCAAAAGGGACTAACATGTAGCCTAACAGGAGCAGGGGATGCGGAAATAAGCGTAACATTAAGTAATGGAAATCCGCCTTATAATACCTACGAAATGAGTTATAATGGAGCTGCATATACAGGCCCCACTGCTATTTATGGCAGTAGTTTTGTATATACCACCGCAAATCCAGGAACCTATCAATTCCGAGTCACCGATAATTTTGGATGTATGGTAGAAACTAATATAGTAACCATAGACCCTACGGCAACTATTGTAGCAAATGCCACGGTTACCAATCCAAGATGTGATGATCCTACTACTGGAGTGGTAGAGCTGGTACCAGATACTTCGGTTGGAATTCCACCATTTCAATATAGCATCGATAATTCTCCGGGCTCATTTACCAATCAGAACGTTTATGGAAACCTTTCCCCGGGCAATTATACCTACTATGTTAGGGACAGCAGGGGATGTTGGGTAGATGTTGACTTTACCGTAGGACCTCCTACAGCTGGAATAGATGCGTCAGTGGTTATGAACGCAGCAAGCTGCTCCTCGGGAGTAGTATTGGGAAGCATAGATGTTGATGGGAATACCAACGGAGTAGGTCCATATACCTATACCCTATTAAGTAGCAGTGGTAGTGTAACGAGTATGGTAGGGCCAACGCCCAGTGACACTGCTAGTTTTACTAATTTGCCAACCGGACGCTATACCGTAATAACAAGGGATGCCGCCGGTTGTGAAGATCGCGATGTGGTTACCTTAACAGCTTCCGGACTTTCTATAGCCCCAATTCCGCCGCCAGTTCCTGTATCTTGCGATGCAACAGGCTTTACCTATAGCGTTTCAGTGTCTGGAGGTTCTGGGACCTACGAAATTAGACTGTTGGGAGAGCCCTCTTATTACCCTCTTAATCCTGGAGGAGGAACCCATACCTTTAGCAATGCCTTGAATGGAATAATTTATGGGGTTGCATATACCGTAGAGGTTCATGATATGGTAACCAACTGTATTTATTTTCGGGAAATCCCTCCGGTAGACGAACCCAATTCCCTCGTAGTTACGGCTTCAGGAACTACAGCTTCCTGTGAGGTTGCTGGGAATGGTGTTTTTAGTTATGAGGTTATAGATTATACAGGAACACAATTAGAAATTTCGGTTATAAATTCTAGCACGGGAGCCTTTATTTCTCCCCCATCAACAATAACGGTTCCGGCATATACGGGAGATCCCTATGCAGATCAGATCACCTCATTGCCTCCAGGAAGCTATCAGGTATTGGTAGAAGATTTGAATTCTAATTGTACAAGCAGTGCACAGGGGGTTATAATCCAGGATATTCCAACAATTAGTGTCGATCGGAATACCAATGCTAATTGTAACAATCCTAATGGACAATTAATAGTACGTGGAGTGGGAGGCACAGCGCCATACCTGTTTTCTGTAGTACCTAGTACTACCCTCGTAGGAGTATTTACATCGGCTACGACCTACGATTTGCCCCCAGGAGATTATGATATTTATGTTCAGGATGCCAATAGCTGTGAATCTATTAGTAGTCAAACTATTTCCATGTCACCAGGCGTGCCAACACCTACCGTAGATGTTACTAACCAATGTACCGCAGTTTCGTCCTATATCGTCGAAGTTACTTCTCCATTAAGTAGTGGAACATCTCCAGAAACGACCTTTCAATATGACATGGGCGGCGGGTTTCAATCCAGTCCTACGTTTACCATGCCCAATCCGGGGACCTATACCATCATTGTTCGCGATGGCAATGGATGTACCAATACCGTAGAGGCAGCCGTATTCGATTTCTTTTCGATCACTGCTAGCGCGACGGCCGAACCTTCTTGTAATAACTCAGATGGAATTATAACTGTAGAAACATCGGGTGGAAGTGGCAATTTTAATTATGTTTTGGATGATGGTGCGGGCTTGGTTGTGGATCAAGACAACGATCCTGTATTTTCAGGTTTGCTGCCCGGAAATTATTCCATAACTGTTACCGACAGAAGTTCCAATACGGTGCCCTTGTGCCAAGATACCGCTACGGTAAACATTATTACGGTTTTGCAACCTGTAATTGATACGTTGAGCACAACGGATATTTCCTGTTTCGGAAGCGTTGATGGCAGTATTACGGTCGACTTGGTGTCGGCTACGGCAACGGACGGACCTTTTACCTATAATTTATATGATAGCACAAATACATTGGTTCGCAGTCAGGCCGATGCCATATTGGATAATTTATCGGCCGATACTTATGAGGTTGAGGTGGTGTCTAATAGAGGGTGTGTATCCCTGCGCTTAGGAGCAACTATAGCAGAACCAACCGAATTAATGGGGAAGGCATATGCATTGCCTTTTAGCTGTAACCTGGCAACAAATACTTTTAACACCACCAGCTTATTCATATACACGGACTCCAATGGCGATGGTAGTGGTAGTCTTACAGGAACAGCTCCGTATACTTTTAGTATTAACGATGGTACGGCTGTTTTTGACGGAACCAACTTCCAAAGCAGTAATGTTTTCGAAATTATAGATAATGGGCGCCCACAGCTTATAACAGTAACCATTCGGGATGCCAATGGATGCGAAGTTATAGATACCATAAACCTTACCCCTCCTGATGGGTTAACCTTTAGTTTTAACGAGATTAGTTCTATTGGTTGTGATGCTTCGGGAACAGGGGTAGTTCCCGGAACAGTAGAAATAGTAATTGATCAGGGATCGGGGAATTACGGAGTAGAAATATTACCGCTAGGCTCCCAACCAGAACGTATGACGGGTGGCGCCGATAGGATTGTCTGGGATATAGATACCCCTGGCGATTATATTTTTGCGGTCAGGGATATCGACAATGGCGGGTGTTTGTATGTTACCACTATTCATACGGTACCAGATTATAACCTTTTAGTGGCCGATATCAATGAGATTAAACCAGTAACTTGTTTTGGAGGGTCCGATGGGGAAATAAGTATAGCCATTAATAACTATGTCGGGAAATATGAGTATGAGGTGTTTTCTCGTGATTTGGCCGGTGTAGAAACCTCTACAGGCGTTATGGGGAGTTTTGATACCGAGAACCCTATAAATACCCCTGAAATTATCACAGGGGTACCGGCAGGGAATCTTGTTGTACGGATTCTAGAATTAGACAGTCCGTATTGTACAGTTATTAGTAACGTAACTACTGTGCACGGGCCAAACAGGGTGTTAGATATAATTCCGGTACAAACCGCTGCGGTAACTTGTTTTATTCCGGGTAGGGGCGAAATTACGGTCAGTGGCGATGGCGGTTGGGGCGGATATCAATACCAATTGGAACAAGAAACGGCTGTTCTCGGTAGCTTTAGTACAGTTATTCCCTTTTCTTTAACGAATGTTTTTGGGGATTTGTCTAATGGTAACTATAGGTTGAGTATTGTCGATATGCAAGGATGTGTGGTTACAGAAGAGTTTTCGCTTAATTTACCGATGCAAATTGCAGCCGATATTAGAATTGTACAACCCCTTTTATGTCCTGGCTCCAATGATGGTATTATAGAAGCTTATAACGTTAGTGGGGGACAAGATTTAAATGGCGATGGAGAAGAATATTTATACCAATTAAACCGACTGGATAGTGCTGGCGCTATTTTAAATACTAGTGGTTTACAAGAGTCTATCCGATTTTACAACCTCCCTTCTGGGCGGTTTAACATAAATGTATTCGATGGTTGGGGCTGTAGTTTTACTACCCAAGAAATTATTATCCAAGACCCCTTAGCTGTAGATCCAGATTTGGTAGAAACCCTGTCTCCAGGCTGTGAGGACGAAGGACGGATGGAATTATCGGTGACCAATCCAATGGCAGGAATGGAATATTTTTATCGCAGAAGTGGCACTTCAGATCCTTTTGTGTCTTTTGGTGGTACTAACATTAATAAAGTAGAAATTATAATTCCAGATGTGAATGCCAACCCAGGACCATATCAGTACGAAGTACAAAACGGAAATGGTTGCCCAATTCAATTATCTAATGAAATTAATTTAGATAGGGCATTGCCTTTGGTCATTGCCTTAGATTTGGTCGATGCCAATATTAAATGTTCAGGGGAAGCTACTGGTATCATCCGTTCGGAAGCCTTTGGTGGCGTAGGTAACTATAACTATATTTTGGTAAATAATAATTTAGATAGTGGTGCACCAGGAGTGCCGAGAATGCCAATGTCTTCAGATATTATTAGGAACTCACAAACTTCAGGAGTTTTTAGAAACTTAGATGCAGGCAGTTATTATGTCTATGTAACGAGTGCTACTTGTAGTGCTATTTCCCAAGAAATAGTCGTCAGTCCAAAGGAAGCTTTGATTTTGGAGCGATTAGAGGCCGTTCCTGTGAGCTGCAGTGGTGATTTGGATGGTCAAATAAGAATTGAGGCGAGTGGTGGGAGCGGACAAATCCGTTTTTCTATTTCGGAAACCTTAAGTGAGTTTTTTGAAGGTAACGATCCCCTTAATCAAAATGCTATTACTTTTAGAGATCTACCTCCAGGTTCTTACGAGATAATTGTACAGGACGAACTAGGATGTAGTATATTACAAGAAGTTGTTATCACGGTACCTGAAGAATTGATGGTGACTAATGTTAGTGCTACTCCGGAAACCTGTTTATTGGCATCGGACGGATCGGCACAATTGAGTATGACGGGGGGAACGCCTTTTGTAGACTTAGGGGGTTTCGGATTTTACGAGACAAAACTAATAGGTCCTGATGCCACTGGTGACGAGGTATTTTATAGAAATGATAGACTCGTTTTTGATCATCTAAAAGGAGGTGAAACCTACGTGGTATTTATAAGGGACGCAAAAGGCTGCGAAACCAATGTGATAGTGCCTATAACAATGGGGGTAGAATTGAAAGCAGAAGCTCAGGTAGCTTATGGTTGTGAAGGGATTTTTCCCAATAACACAACAAGTATTCTACTGGCAGATCCTAGTGTGGAGACGCGTTTACTCTTTTCCTTAAATGTAGACGACCTTTCACAGGCAAATACCCAGACCGCTTTTGGAAATTTACATCCAGGGGAGCATACAGTTTATATATACCACGAAAACGGATGCAGTAGCTTTGTGACCTTTACCATTGATCCCTATGAACCCTTAACTCTTACCGCCATAAAAACAGGTCCCGATCAGATAACGGCTAAGGCTGTGGGTGGTTTTGGGGAGTATGAATATTTTTTTCAAGGCAAAGCTACTGGATCCGATACTGTTTTCTACGCCATGGAAGATAGTAATATTACCGTATCGGTAAGAGACCAAATGGGGTGTAGTGCTACTATTACGATTCCTTTTGATTTTACGGGAAGGATTGAAGCACCTAACTTTTTTACCCCCAATGGAGATCATAAAAATGACGAATGGGTTCCGGGGAACAGCAGTTATTTTCCAAATTTAAAAGTAAAGATATATGATCGCTACGGTAGGGTAGTGGCTATTTTGGATAATGTCTCTGGATGGGATGGTACATATAGGGGAACAGAAATGCCTAGCGGGGATTATTGGTACGAAGTGAATACTCATGATAAGGAAAATCATCAATATATTGGCCATTTTACCCTTTATAGATAAAAATATAACTTCTAATTGGCTGATACAAAAGAGCATGAAAAATAAGGTGGATTTTTTATGCATTTTTTCTTTTTTATTTAAACATATGTTCTATATTTGCAGTCCGAAAAAATAGCAACTGTTTTACTAAAAACAACCGCTCATATTTTCTTCGGGGTGTAGCGTAGCCCGGTTATCGCGCCGCGTTTGGGACGCGGAGGTCGCAGGTTCGAATCCTGCCACCCCGACCACAAATCGAAAGAGATTTCGATAAACCAATATAAAAGTAGGCAACTACTTTTTAATGGTGGCATAGCTCAGCTGGATAGAGCACCTGCCTTCTAAGCAGGCGGTCGAAGGTTCGAATCCTTCTGCCATCACGACACTCTCAAAACCACGCCAAATGGCGTGGTTTTTTGTTTTATAAAAAAGCCAAACTTGTTTGAGCTTTAGAATAAAACAAAAAACCGGCAGCGATAGCTGGTGGGTTTTGAATTTGCAACATTGATAAAGAAGGATCACCGAAGGTAATCCTGATGTACGGAGAAAAGCCAAACTTGTTTGAGCTTTAGAATAAAACAAAAAACGGATCATGACCAATTGTTGTGTTTATGCAAAAATTGTGGTTAATCTATAAAGGAAGAATTCTACATTTTTCACCCCTCTGAACTGTGCCCTGAACGCTTTAATTTTTGCATTGAATGATTCTGCCGAGGCATTCGTACTTTTATTTATAAAATAGTTCAGGATAGTTCTGTAATTAACGCTGATACTGTTAGCCACTGTTTGGAAGCTTTTAAAGCCCGAAGCCTCTACGTCCTTGTGCCAATGTGCCAGTTTGGTATATGCCGTTTGTATAGTAGTGGCTGTATTGAATATGTTCCTG
>NZ_FQYX01000016.1 GCF_900141935.1 Arenibacter nanhaiticus
ATGGCTTGTCTATTGTTTTTTAAAGGAATTCATGAATGCTCCGCATTTCATCAATGGAAAAAATGAACAGAATTAGTATTTAGGACAGAACTGATATATAACAGGTTAAGTCATATGATAGTAAATCCAGTGAACAATTAGCAACAAACAATTTGAATATCTGAGAATGAGTTGCTTTTAAAATTAGGTTATGTGTACGTCCCTGATATTGGTTGACCACTAAAAAATTCAAACTATCCAATTTACCTTAAAATTTAATAAACCGGAATCCCCCGTTCTGTATGCACCAATGCATTCGTGGCAGGACAAGGGAGAAACAAACAGATGTCGGTACCTTTAAGGATGTTTTACTAAACAATAAAAGAGTAAAAAAATAATTCCCCCGAATCCTTTCCGTGCATTCCACTACTAGTTTCATTAATCAATTGCTACATTATACCATTTTCAAACTCCACCATGAACTTCCCTGATTAGCGTTGAGCGTTTTTAGACATTAATTTGATAATTAAAGACAAGGAGTTTTTCTTTTCTCCTTTCTCTGTTTCTGATAATTGATTATTGCCAATTGCTAATTGAGTGCCGCGTTAGGGATCGTAGCGACATCCCCGCAGCAAAGCAAGGGATACAGCGGAGAGCCCGCCCGACGAAGGAGGGAACGCCCAAAGCATAAAACCATTTATAAGGTATATGAACATGATACTTCCTAACAACTATACCCGTAGCGCAGCAGCTTTGGAAACAAAACAATGAGCCCTACAAAAAATCTTTTCAATACCGTATATTTGTGTATAAAGTTGCCCTAAATGAGATTTTCACTTCATATCCTTGCCTGTTTTCTTTGTATTTATAGTACTTACGGACAAAGGAGTATTGAGAAAACGCTGGAAAAACTCAATACTAATAGCGTTCCTTATATACAGGCCGAAACCCTGAACACTAGCCATGATTTAGTGCTTTTAGACGCAAGAACACTAGCGGAATATCAAGTAAGCCACCTTAAAGATGCCCTTTGGGTAGGCCGGCAAAAAAATCGGTTAAAAGAAATCCTTCTTCAAATTACGGATAAAAACACCCCTATTGTGGTGTATTGCTCTATAGGCGTACGTTCCGAAAGAATAGGCGAAAAGCTTATTGCAAAAGGCTACTCGAAGGTCTACAATTTGTACGGCGGTATTTTTCTATGGAAAAATTCAGGTTTTACCGTGTATGACCCACAGGGCCAAAAAACCAATAAAGTACATGCTTATAACAAGTATTGGGGTTCCTTCTTGACCAATGCAGATAAAATATACTAAGATAAAATTGCCCCTTAACAATGACAAACAATAAAAAGCTGCTCTTGATTTTTACCCGAAATCCGGAGTTAGGAAAATGCAAAACAAGATTGGCGGCCACCATAGGCGACAAGCCGGCACTGGCTATTTATACGTTTTTACTACGCCATACTCAAAACATTACAGCTCCTTTAAAGGCTGCCAAAGCGGTATATTATTCCGAAGGCATTTGGGAAAACGATCTTTGGGACCCGGCTATTTATAAAAAGAGACTGCAGGAAGGTGAAGACTTGGGACAACGTATGAGCAATGCTTTTAAGGAAGGTTTTGCTCAGGGTTATAAAAAAATCATTATTATTGGGAGTGATATGTACGATTTAAGTACCGATAATCTGGCCCATGCCTTTGAGACCTTGGACAAGGACGATTTTGTAGTTGGCCCGGCCATAGACGGTGGGTACTACCTATTGGGAATGACCCGTTATGCGCCATCTCTTTTTGAGAACAAGGAATGGGGAACCTCATCGGTTTTAAAAGACACATTGGAGGATATTAAAGGGGAGCGCATTGCTTTATTGCCTCCCAAGAACGACATTGATTATTACGAGGACCTTAAGGGCATTGACGCTTTTGATCCTTTTTTAAAGAAATAATATTATATGCTAGAAAAACAATTAAAAGAATCTAAAGAGTACTTAATAGGCAAAGGATTTGACGCCCCCGAAATAGGCGTTGTTTTAGGTACAGGTTTGGGCAAGCTTGCCGATGAAATAGAAAATCCCATAGAGGCCCATTACAACCATATTCCATTTTTCCCATTGGCCACGGTAGAATTTCACTCCGGCAAATTGATATACGGGACCTATGAAGGCAAAAAAATAGTGGTGATGCACGGTCGTTTTCATTTTTATGAAGGCTACGATTTACAAGATGTCACCTACCCCATTAGGGTAATGCATCAATTGGGGATAAAAAAACTCTTTATTTCCAATGCTTCCGGCGCTATTAACCTCAACTTTAAAAAAGGCGAGCTCATGCTGATCGAAGACCATATTAATTTACAGGGAGGCTCTCCCTTGGCCTTTAAAAATGTCGCCAAACACGGTAGTCGCTTTACAGATATGTGCGACCCCTATGATGTATCGATGCGCAAACGCTTGATTGAAATTGCGGAAAAAGAAAACATCACCCTGCAAAAAGGCGTATACGTTTCGGTTGTTGGCCCTCAATTGGAAACCAAGGCCGAATACAGAATGTTAAAAATTATTGGTGCCGATGCCGTAGGAATGAGCACCGTACCAGAAGTTATCGTGGCAAACCACCTGCAATTGCCAGTAGTGGCCATTTCCGTACTAACGGACGAATGTGATCCCGACAATTTAAAACCTGTTAATATTTCGGAAATTATTCAGATCGCGGAAAGTACCGAGCCAAAAATGATTACCTTATTTAGGGAACTTATAAGAACCCTTTAAAATTCACCAATCCCGAAAGGGGAACAGGCTGATTTTCGCATTCCGAAATATCAATCTTAAAACAACAGACATTATGAGCTATTTAGACGCTACCAATGATTTATATAGAGAAGCTGCCCTGACCCCAGATGTTGGGCTTTGCTGTACCACCAATCCTATTTGGCAGTTTCCTGGACTATCGATTCCAAAAATAATGCAAGAGATGAACTACGGCTGCGGCAGTACGGTCTCTGCCCAGGACCTGGTTAACAACCCTAAGGTATTGTATGTAGGTGTCGGTGGAGGTATGGAACTATTACAGTTCTCCTATTTTTCTAGGCAAAAAGGAGGTGTTACCGGAGTAGATGTGGTTGACGAAATGCTAGAAGCCTCGAAAAAGAACTTTAAAATCGCCGAGCAAGAAAACGATTGGTTTAAGAGCGAGTACATAAACCTTGTGAAAGGCGACGCCCTTAATCTTCCTATTCCCGATGGCAGTATAGACGTGGCTGCACAGAATTGTCTGTTTAATATTTTTAAGGCCGAAGACCTTAAGAAAGCCGTAGCGGAAATGTACCGGGTATTAAAACCCCATGGCCGCTTGGTGATGAGCGACCCTACTTGCGAGCAGCCCATGAACGAGACCTTAAGGAACGATGATCGGCTAAGGGCTTTGTGCCTAAGCGGCAGTATTCCTATTAAGGACTATATTAAAGTGCTGACCGATGCCGGTTTTGGCACTATTGAAGTACGGGCAAGAAAATCGTACCGGGTTTTATCTCCCAACCATTATCCAACAGACGAATTAATCTTTATAGAATCTATAGAAATTGCCGCCATTAAGGATCCAATGCCAAAGGACGGGCCTTGTATTTTTACCGGAAAAACGGCCATTTATTACGGAGACGAAGAATACTTTGACGATAAAAACGGCCATGTATTAATGCAAAACCAACCTTTGGCGGTTTGCGACAAAACAGCATCGGCTCTACAAGGGTCGAATAGCCAGATCCATATTAGCGATAGCACTTGGCACTATAATGGTGGCGGATGCTGCTAAGGTAGTTTTGCGATCTAAGGATTAAAAATCCTTACATACTACTATAGGGTAAGATAATTTGAGATCCCATGCAACGAATAACAGCAGTATTAGTATTTATTTTTTTCGTTAGTGCCACCCCACATCCTATAAGTTATGGGAAGCTGCCTGATGAAAGGCTTGAACAACAAGTACCGCTCGATCATTCTGCATGGGATCTTTTGCTTAAAAAACATGTCGATGCGGCGGGCAATGTAGCCTATAAGCAATTTGCTGCCGATTCCCTTGCCCTAGCGCAATATTTGTCTTTTCTGACCAAGAACGCCCCCCTGGAAAGCTGGACAAAACAGGAAAAGCTCGCCTATTACATCAATTTGTACAATGCGGCAACGGTAAAGCTAATATTGGACCATTACCCTCTTAAAAGTATCAAGGACCTCAAAAGCCCTTGGGGCCACAAAATCGTACCCCTGGGAAAGGACACAATATCCTTGGGCCATTTGGAACACCGAATCTTGCGGAAGATGGACGATCCTAGAATACACTTTGCCATTAATTGCGCCTCTTACTCCTGCCCCAAATTACTGAACGAAGCTTTTATTTCTTCCACCATAGATACCCAATTGGACAAGGCCGCCCGGGGTTTCATCAACGACCCCTCAAGGAACCAACTTTCCGGCCCAGAGGTATCCCTGTCACAAATTTTTAAATGGTACAAAAAAGATTTCACCAAAAATGGTAGCTTAACAGCCTATATCAACCGCTACAGTACCAAGGTATTATCTTCGGATACAAAAATTAGTTATCTTAAATACAATTGGGCCTTAAATGAAAAACAATAACCAAAAAACCATCAGTATTATTATCCCTGTTTTAAACGAGGAAAAGCACCTAAGAACATTAATCGATTATTTAAAGGCCAATAGCAATAAAGCAAACATCGAAGAGATCATGGTCATCGACGGCGGAAGTGAAGACCAGAGCGCATCCATTGCCATGGAATTGGGCGTTCGTTTATTAAAGTCCGAAAAAGGCAGGGCCAAACAAATGAATCATGGTGCAAAACACGCTTTGGGAGACATCCTTTATTTTTTACATGTCGATACTTTTCCGCCAAACAACTTTGATCAGCACATTCTAAAAGAAGTAGACCAAGGCTATGAAACAGGTTGTTTTAGGATGGTTTTTGACAGCCGACATTGGTTTCTGCGTTTTTTCGCCTTCCTTTCTCGGTTGAACCTTAAAATTTGTCGCGGGGGAGATCAATCCCTTTATATCACCAAAGCGTTATTTCAAAGCGCCAAAGGATATAATGAGCAGTATATAATTTATGAAGACAGTGAATTTATTGGTCGATTATACCAAATGACGGCCTTTAAGGTAATGCCACAAAACGTCACCACCTCGGCCCGTAAATACCGCCAAATAGGGTTATTGAGATTGCAGTATCATTTTGGGGTCATCCATCTAAAAAATATGTTTGGGGCAGGTCCGGATAAATTATACGATTACTACCGACGAAAAATCGTTTCTTAGCGGATAGCTTCACACCCCAACAGCACTCCTTCCGATATCCGTTTGGGCGTTGGCTGTCTATTATCTGAGGGGCAAAATTTGTTGCTGGCCTCTTTACCAGCCGGCACTCATTTCTCCACTGCCCTTTTGGCCATACCTCATCGATAGGCTTTATAATATTCTTGTATCAGTTTTTCCGCAGGTTTGTTCTGAGGGGTAAAGCGGTTGTCCGTAGGCCCGCCTACCCTATCATGGGCGATAAACCACTTCCAAACAAATCCGCCCGCAAACCAATCTTCTTGCCAGAATTCCTGAAAAACAGCAGTGATCGCATTTACCTGGCCCTCTAGGTTTATCGCTGCTTCCTTATATTCGGTATGCCATGGTTTATCGGCAGCATAATCGGTACTCCTATATCCATATTCCGTAAAAAGCACTTGCCTATCGGTAGTTTTGGCCAGGGTTTCAATTTGTTTCTTATGGGGTTGCCATTGTTTTCGCAAGCTAATTACATCGGGTGTTTTGGCCTCAGACAAGGGAAAATAAGCATCGATCCCTATAAAATCTAGGGACTCCCAGAACGGTGTTTCGGAATATTCGTTCCAATTGGCCGCATAGGTCAATTTTCCTTTATACCTTTTTCTAATTTCTTTTATCAGGCTTTCCCAATACTGCGGCCTATTCTGCACAAATAATTGCAATTCGGTACCGATACAGAATATTTCCGTATCGGTCATTTCTGCCAACTCCGCATTCCTCAAGATGAATTTGGAATAGGATGCTTCTAAGGCCTTCCAATCGGCCTCGGTTTTCATTGTTAAGCCACCCGTGAACTGCCCCCTAGAGATCCACAGTTGTGGTTTTAACATCACCCGAACCCCATTTTTATGGAGCATGTTTATATACTGTCCTGCGCCTTTTATGGTTTCCCCATACCATTGTCTTTCGGTGTCGAAAATAATATCGGGCGACTCTTTATCCCTTATAAAACCAAAGGGCATTACCGCTGCAAAATTGGCATAAACCTTTAGTATTGGCTTAATATGCTCTGAACGCACTTCTTCACGGGCCGCTACAAAACTAAGGCCGTTTATTTTTTCCTTAGCCTTGTTGGAGCAACCCAGCAGGCATAAGCAAAGTAAAAGTATTCCCAGACTGCGCATTTTTATATTTAATTTAGTTCCTACAACAGTTCTTTAACTTTATATTCCCAAAAAGTAAAACGACAGCAGGTATATTTGACCTATACGTCGATATCTTTTTAATAGCCGACATCATAAGATTGTTTTATTGTCCCTAAATTACGGTTTAAAATTAAGTTTCTAACTTTATTAGCGACACATACACTAGAAGTTTATATACCTATGGAACATATTGTTATTATTGGTAACGGTATTGCAGGAATTACTGCGGCGCGACATATCCGAAAACGGTCCGATAAAAAAATTACGGTGATCTCTTCGGAATCCGAACATTTTTTTTCTCGTACGGCATTAATGTACGTGTATATGGGACATATGAAGTTTGATCATCTAAAGCCTTATGAAGATTGGTTTTGGAAAAAAAATAGGATCGAACTCATCAACAATCTGGTAGTTCGCGTAGAGGTTGCCAACAATACCATACACCTTCAGGATTCCCAAGAAATCCCTTATGACAAATTAATCGTCGCTACTGGCTCTAAGACCAGTAAATACGGTTGGCCAGGACAGGATTTGCCGGGCGTACAAGGCCTATATTCCAAGCAAGACCTAGAATCCATGGAAGCCATAGCCCCCAACAAGGAAATCTGCAAGAGGGCCGTTATTGTCGGAGGAGGCCTAATAGGGATTGAAATGGCCGAAATGCTGCGTTCTAGGGATATTCCGGTTACTTTTTTAGTTCGGGAAGACAGCTATTGGAGCAATGTACTGCCCCAGGGAGAATCGCAAATGATAAACGAGCATATTTTAGAACATCATATAGACTTACGGCTGAGCACCAACCTTGAGGCCATACTCCCTGATGAATTGGGCAGAGTAAAAGCTGTCGCCACAGATAAGGGGGAAACCATTGCCTGCAATTTTGTGGGCCTTGCCCCGGGGGTTACCCCTAACATAGATTTCCTAAAAGATTCTGGTATAACCCTAGGCAAAGGAGTTAAGGTCAACCAATATCTCGAGACCAATATTCCCAATATTTATGCCATAGGGGATTGTGCAGAACAGCACCGAGCCATTGGCCACCGAAGAGCTGTAGAAGCCGTTTGGTATACCGGCAGAATGATGGGCGAGGTAGTTGCACAGACCATTTGCGGTAATAAGATACCGTACAATCCGGGGCATTGGTTTAATTCTGCCAAATTTCTCGACATAGAATACCAAACCTATGGTTGGGTACATGGCAATAAAGGGAAGCCAGCAGAGGAGGCTCATTTTCATTGGAGGCATGAGAAGGAAAAGATTTGTATCACCATAGCCTTCCATAAGGACAGCAAACAATTTTTAGGGATCAATACCTTTGGCATCCGAATGAGACACGATGTTATAGATCGTTGGCTGACCGAGAAACGAGCTATTGACCACATCCTTACCCACCTAAAAGACGCCAACTTTGACCCAGAATTTTATAAGTCATACGAAAAGGCCATCATTGCCTCCTACAATAAGGAGTTTAACACCTCGATTCGTCCAAAAAAGAAAAGCTGGAAACGCATTTTTAGCAACGCATAAAAGACTATCATGAAATGAGCATGAGCGAAAACTTACCGCAAAGACACATTCAACTATGCGAATTACATCCTTGTACTGAGCGCAGCCGAAGTATGTTCGTTAAAAAAACAACACATATCTAAAAATGAAAACGATACAAAACATAGGTCTCTTCATATTTTTACTTGGCCTTACCATATTCTCCCTCTTGCCTTTTGTTGGTTCCTTTGAACTTTCCAAAACCACTTTGGATACCATCGTCCAAGAAAAAAACATAAAAAGCGAGGAATTTTTAGAAAACCTTCACACTGGGGTGGTCGGAAAGGAATTTTCTGGTTTGCTCTCCTTATCGCCCAAAATCGCCACAAACTTAGCGCAGGCAAATGCTCATCACCGCAAAAACAAGGAGTACAATAAAGTAATTTATACCAGTGCACACGACATGACGGCGCTTATCGCCAAAAAATCTGCCAAAGGTTTTATCGTCGAAAACAAGGGGCTCTTGTGGTGGCTTACCTTTGGTTTAGGCATTATCGGGGCCTTATTATTTATACTGCCAAATGTGATCCTACTGGGGAAAAAAGGCATCAAAAACAATGGTATCTATCTCCAAAACGCCACCAATAGAGGCTGGATTGCCTGGATGGTATTTGTTTTCTTGGTTACCTTTTATCTAGTGTTGTACTTCCGTCCAGAATTTGCCGTAAATTGGACCTTCTTGGTCGACCCAATCAGCAATTCCTTAAGCGGCAATGAAGCTGGCCATTGGTTTGTTTATGGTTTTATGTATTGTACGGTGATGACGGTCATGGCCGTCCGAATGTATATTAAGTACCGACATAATGCGTACCAGATGTTACGGACCACATCCGTACTGTTTTTTCAAATTGTATTTGCCTTCCTTATCCCCGAAATAATGGTACGGCTACAAATGCCCTACTATGATTTTAAAAACATCTTTCCCTTAGATTATGATTTCTTTTTTCAATGGAATTTAAAATCGTTGATCAGCAGCGGTGGCATAGGATTGTTTATTTTGGGTTGGGGTATAGCCCTAACCTTGATCGTTGTCCCTGTTATGGTCTATTTTTTTGGCAAGCGCTGGTATTGTTCTTGGGTCTGTGGTTGTGGCGGACTGGCCGAAACATTGGGAGACCCTTACCGTCAACATTCCAGTAAATCCTTATTTTCATGGCGAGTAGAGCGCTGGTTGGTACATTTAGTTTTGGTTTTTGTGGTAGGAATGACCTTAATGACCCTATACAGTTTCTTTACTGGCAGCGGCACTGTTTTGGGTATAAGGACCCAAAGTGTACAGAATGTGTACGGTCTGGCTATTGGCGCTATTTTTGCCGGGGTCATCGGCACGGGATTTTATCCCATTTTTGGAAACCGCGTATGGTGCCGATTTGGATGTCCTCTGGCAGCCTATTTAGGATTTGTACAACGTTTTAAATCGCGTTTTAGAATTACCACCAATGGAGGACAGTGTATCTCCTGTGGCAATTGCTCTACTTATTGCGAGCAGGGAATAGACGTTCGTGCCTATGCACAAAAAGGAGAAAACATCATAAGATCGAGCTGTGTGGGCTGTGGTATTTGTGCTGCTGTTTGTCCCCGTGGTGTCCTAAAATTGGAAAACGGCCCTGAAAAAGGAAGAATAAATCCGACCGAAATACTCTTGGGGAATGACGTAGACTTAATGGATCTTTTAAACAAAAAATAGGCGGTTAAGGCGCTATAAATTTATATATATCAGGCAAGGATTTAGCCTTGTTAAAAAAGATAGGATTTTCTGTAGAACTTTTATCAAAAAAGTATCTATCGAACAAACAATTTATACCTTTGCCGCATGAAAAACAACAATCCCCTAACTTAAATGACGGATATTAGAGTCATAATTCCGGCATATAATGAATCAGATTCCATTGCCAAGGTAATTAAGGATATTCCCGATTTTGTTACCGAAATAATTGTAGTCAACAATAATTCTACCGATAACACCGCAATCAATGCCAAAGGAGCAGGCGCGACGGTACTTACAGAACAAAAAAGAGGGTATGGCCATGCCTGTTTATGCGGCATGAACTACATATCGGAACAGTCCAGTTCTCCCGATATTATTGTATTTATGGACGGAGATTATTCTGATTACCCAGAAGAACTTTCCAAGCTTATAGCCCCAATTCTAAAAAACGACATCGATTTTGTCATCGGCGCAAGAACCAAAGAATTACGGGAAGCAGGCTCCATGACCCCACAGCAGGTATTTGGCAACGCCTTAGCTACCACCCTAATGAAATGGATGTTCAACGCCACCTACACCGACCTAGGGCCTTTTAGGGCCATTAAATACCAAAAACTCTTGGCTTTAAACATGGAAGACAAGACCTATGGGTGGACGGTAGAAATGCAGTTAAAAGCGTTGAGGAATAAATTTACATACACCGAAGTACCAGTACGTTACAAAAAAAGAATTGGCGTTTCAAAAGTATCAGGAACCATAAAAGGAACTATATTTGCAGGCGCAAAAATCCTAAGTTGGATATTTAAATACAGCATAAAATAAAAATGGCACTAACAATTACTTATATCATTATTACTATTTATAGCATTTCTTTAATGCTGATCTTTTTTTACAGCCTAGCTCAGTTAAACCTTTTGGTTAACTATTTGGGCAACAAAAGAAAAAATCTAGAGGCTCCCAAATACAATCTTCTAGACCCTAAAGAGATTCCTTATGTCACCATTCAACTTCCTATATTCAACGAAGAGTATGTTGTTGAACGCTTATTGGAAAATATTGCAAAAATAGAATACCCTTCCAATAAATTGGAAATCCAGGTATTGGACGATTCTACGGACGATTCGGTTTTAGATACCGCCAAACGTATTGAAGCCTTACAAGCTACCGGATTGGATATTACCCACATAAGAAGGACCAATAGACAAGGATACAAGGCCGGAGCCTTAAAAGAAGGCTTAAAAATTGCAAAGGGCGATTTCATAGCGATTTTTGATGCCGATTTTTTACCCGATGGAGATTGGCTAAAGAAAACCGTTGTTTATTTTAAAGATCAAGAGATAGGAGTGGTACAGACCCGTTGGGGGCATATCAACAGGGACTACTCTACCCTGACCCGTATCCAAGCTTTTGCCTTGGACGCACATTTTACCTTGGAACAGGTAGGAAGAAATGCAAAAGGTCATTTTATAAACTTTAATGGTACCGCAGGTATCTGGAGAAAGGAATGTATTTTGGATGCCGGAAACTGGGAGGGCGATACCCTTACGGAGGATTTAGACCTTAGTTACCGAGCACAATTAAAGAATTGGAAATTTAAATATTTAGAAGACGTAGAAACTCCAGCTGAACTTCCTGTTGTGATCAGTGCTGCGCGTTCTCAACAGTTCCGATGGAATAAAGGTGGGGCCGAGAACTTCAGAAAAACAGTGTGGAAGGTTATTACCTCTAAGAACATCTCCTTTAAGACCAAGTTCCACGGGGTAATGCACTTGCTTAACAGCTCTATGTTCCTTTGTGTTTTTATAGTAGCGGTCTTAAGCATTCCGATGCTTTATATTAAGAATATTTTTGGTCACTTGGCATGGATTTTTGAAGCCACCAGTTTCTTTATCGTAAGTACCGTGATCCTATTTGTATGTTATTGGTTTACTTATAAGAGCATACAGGGAAGTAGCTTTGAGAAATTCATAGATTACATAAAGCTGTTCTTTACCTTTTTCTCCGTAGCCCTCGGATTTTCATTGCACAACTCCATGGCCGTTATCGAAGGCCACATGGGCAAACGCAGTGAGTTTGTAAGAACCCCTAAATTCAACATCAATAATTTAACCGATACTTGGAAGGGCAACAAATACTTGGCAAAAAAACTTTCGCCAAACATGATTTTAGAGGCCGCATTAATGATTTATTTCCTATTTGGAATGTATAGTGCCATCCCCTTGAACGACTTTGGACTTTTTCCGTTCCACTTTATGTTATTCCTAGGATTTGGTTTTGTATTTTTCAAATCGCTTACTTCAAAAGCCTAAACTTGGCATTGTAAGTACAAGAAAACAATGACTCTCCCGCTCCGTTATAAGCAAGGGCAGGAGAAGTGGGATTCCTAATAAAAAAAGATTTAAATTTGACCGAGCTGCACACAAGACTCGGTTGATTTTAAATCTTTTTTATGTTTCATAAAATCATCACTTATTGGAACCTTCATAAATTTCCAATCCTATTGGCCCTTGTTAGTGTCCTTTTCTACACTAGTTTTGCCTACGATTTGGAGCGGAAGGATTTTACTAGGCTGATTACCCTATTCGCAGGATTATTTTTTTTCTGCTACAAACTCATACAGTTCGAAAAGTGGAACTTTAGGTTCCTAGTGATTACCGGGATTATTTTTAGGCTTATTTTTCTCGGGGCCACACCCAATCTGTCACAGGACTTCTTTAGGTTTATCTGGGACGGCAACCTTATTGTCCAAGGACTAAACCCATATTTACATCTGCCCATAAATCTTATCGCTCAAGAAGACTTTAGCTTAAACAATGCCCAACAATTAGTAGTAGGCATGGGCGAACTCAGTGCTTCCAATTATAGCAACTACCCTCCGTTAAACCAGTTAATTTTTGCCATTTCTTCCTTATTATCAGGAAAAAGCGTTGCCGGCTCCCTACTAATCATGCGGGTTTTTATAATTCTTGCAGAAATAGGGATTCTTTATTTTGGCCGATTATTGCTCCTTAAACTGAACAAACCCGTCCATCTTATTTTCTGGTATTTCTTAAATCCCTTGATTATCATAGAATTAACCGGAAACCTTCATTTTGAAGGAGTAATGTTGTTCTTTTTTATATGGTCCATCTATCTTTTGCACACCAAAAAATGGAAGATAGCTGCTCCGGTTTACGCCATGTCCATCGCGGTAAAATTGGTGCCTTTAATATTCCTGCCCCTTTTTATAAAACACTTGGGACTAAAGAAAAGCCTGATTTTTTACAGCCTTGTAGCCGGAGTATCCGTTTTGTTTTTCTTTCCTTTCTTCAGTGTACAATTTTTAGAGAACTACTCTCAGACTATAGGACTATGGTTTTCAAATTTTGAGTTTAATGCCGGGCTGTACAATCTTGTGAAACACATAGCCGTTTCTTTTGGCGCCAAGCCTTGGGAACTTATCAAGGTATATGGAAAAATAACGCCCCCTATCGTTATCATCACGGTAGGCCTATTCACCTTTTTGGCCGATAATAAAAAGACCCCCACCCTCCTCACCTCCATGGTATGGATCTTAAGTGTTTATTACCTATTAGCCACAACCGTACACCCATGGTATATTGTGTTCTTAGCACTAACTTGCTTATTTACAGATATTAAACACCCCGTTATCTGGTCATTTTTTGTGTTTTTAAGCTATTGGACCTACTCGAATCCCGATTATAAGGAGCATAAGATAATCTTAATCGTTGAGTATATAGCAATTTATGGTTTTATGATTTATGAAATTATTAAAGCATATAACAAAAAGGCAATATTTCGTAAAATTTAATTCATTCTTCTTCTTGGTGCAATATTATTTGTACTTTTGGTTTAACAATGAATAACAACAAGCACATATTTAATTTTAAGGGGGTTACTAACCTTACTTATTCATTTACGCCTACACGTCGCCGCCCGTAAGGGTGCAATTCTTTCATGGAAATAGGTGTGTCCATTTCCCCTCTCGAAAAACCAACAAATAATTTTAATTTTAATTTAAAGCAACATTCAATGAAGATTGTAATTGCTAACGAGTCGCATTTTAAATATGCCGAAGTCATTTGTGATACCATTGCAGAATCTGCAAGAGTAAGGGGTACTGGTATTGCTAAAAGGACTCCCGAATATGTACAAAAAAGGTTGCAAAACGGCAATGCTGTTATTGCCCTTGATGGCGATAAATTTGCCGGTTTCTGCTATATAGAAGTTTGGGGACACGAAAAATTTGTTGCTAATTCCGGACTTATTGTTCATCCAGACTACAGAAATCAAGGTCTGGCGAAAATGATTAAAAAGGAAATTTTTGAACTCTCGAGAAAAAAATTCCCCAATGCCAAAATTTTTGGAATTACCACTGGTTTAGCGGTAATGAAAATGAATTATGAATTGGGTTATAAACCGGTAACATTTTCAGAGCTTACCAATGACCCCGAGTTTTGGAAAGGCTGTCAAACTTGTAAAAACTTTGATATCCTTACCAGAACCGAACAAAAAATGTGCCTGTGTACCGGCATGCTTTACGATCCGAGTTTGAACACAAAGGAGAAAGAAAAGGAAAAAGAAAAGGTAAATTCCAAAACCTTTACAAGATTGAAAAGTATTAAGGAATCTCTTTTCTTGAAAAAAAAAACAACCTCTTGAAAAAATCCTCCTAATAAAGGAGCGACCTATCTTATTGAACCATATTATAAAAGAATAAAAAAGCTACAAGAAAAATGAAGAAATTAGTTTTAGCCTATAGCGGTGGATTAGATACATCTTACTGTGCCAAATATTTATCTAAAGACAAAGGATTTGAAGTACATGCCGTAAGTGTAAATACCGGTGGTTTTTCTAAAGAAGAAATAGACACTATCCATCAAAAGGCTTTAGAATTGGGGGCCACTTCATATACTTCTATCGATGCCGTACAGACCTTTTATGACAAGGTAGTAAAGTACCTTATTTTCGGGAATGTTTTAAAAAATAACACCTACCCTTTATCGGTGAGTGCAGAGCGAATTGTGCAGGCCATTGAGATTGTCAATTACGCGAAAAAAGTTGGCGCAAAATATATCGCCCACGGAAGTACCGGAGCAGGAAACGACCAAGTGAGGTTCGATATGATTTTTCAGATCATTGCCCCGGAAATAGAAATTATCACTCCTATCCGTGACAATCAATTGTCAAGAGAAGTTGAAATCGCCTATTTGAAAGAAAATGGCGTAGATTATCCTTGGGAAAAAGCTAAATACTCTATCAACAGAGGGCTTTGGGGAACATCGGTCGGAGGTGATGAAACCCTTACTTCTCACAAATCTTTACCAGATAATGCTTACCCAAGCCAATTACAGGAAACGGAAGCCCAACAATTGAAACTTACTTTTAACAAAGGAGAATTAATTGCCATAGATGGGGAGAACGATATCCCTGTCAACAACATTATTAAATTAGAGGCCATAGCTTCTAAATATGCCATAGGAAGAGATATCCATGTAGGGGACACTATTATCGGTATTAAGGGAAGAGTCGGTTTTGAGGCTCCTGCATCCTTGATTATCATTAAAGCACACCACCTCTTAGAAAAACACACCTTGACCAAATGGCAACAGTTCCAAAAGGAACAACAAGGAAATTTCTACGGTATGCTTTTGCACGAAGGAAATTACCTGGACGAAGTAATGAGAAATATTGAGGCGTTCTTAACCGATACCCAAAAAAATGTTTCCGGTGATGTATATGTTACACTGCACCCATATAGATTTGAATTAAACGGTATAGATTCATCCCACGATTTGATGAATGCCTCCTTTGGTAGTTATGGTGAAATGAACAAGGGCTGGACGGCAGATGATGCCAAAGGCTTTATAAAAATACTTTCTAACTCTGGAAAAATTTATAACCACGTAAACCAAAATCATGATTAAAGCAGGTATCATTGGCGGATCGGGCTATACTGGTGGGGAGCTTATTAGAATCCTTTTAAACCACCCAGAAGTTACGATAGACTTTGTATATAGTACGACTAGAGCAGGGAAGCAAGTATCTGGGGCACACCCCGACTTATTGGGAGTTACCGATCTTGTGTTCACCGGCGAAGTTAACAAGGATGTAGATGTAGTTTTCCTATGCCTTGGGCATGGGAATTCTACCAAATTTATCACTGAAAACGAATTTTCCGAAACCACTAGAATTATTGATTTAAGCAATGATTTTAGGTTAGCCGCAGATGCTGTCATAAACGACAAGACCTTTGTATACGGTTTGCCGGAACTTCGTAAAGAAGCTATTAAAAAGGCTAAGTATATTGCTAATCCTGGCTGTTTTGCCACGGCCATTCAATTGGCGTTATTGCCTTTGGCCAAGGCCAATCTGCTAAACCAAGCGGTACATGTAAATGCCGTTACCGGAAGTACTGGCGCCGGAGTAAGCCTATCGCCTACCTCGCACTTCAGCTGGCGAAACAACAACGTTTCTTGGTACAAACCCTTTACCCACCAGCATTTGGGAGAAATAAACGAGAGCTTACAAAGCTTACAGCCCCATACGGGCGAATTGTTTTTTCTGCCGAACAGGGGTGATTTTACCAGAGGGATCTTAGCCACTGCCTACACCCATTTTGAAGGCAGCTTGGAAGAAGCTTATGAATTGTACAACGATTTTTACAAGGATGCCGCCTTTACCCAAGTGACCGAAAACGAGATCAATCTAAAACAAGTAGTCAATACCAACCAATGCCATGTGCATCTGCACAAGCATAACGATACCTTGTTGATTACCTCGGCCATCGATAATTTATTAAAAGGAGCATCGGGACAGGCGGTACATAATATGAACCTGATCTTCGGATTTAAAGAAACGGAAGGCTTACAGTTGAAGGCCGGTGTTTTTTAAAATACCCACAAACCGACCATTGAAAACCAATCATCAAAACGACTAAGAGCATCAAATGAAAATAGCCATAATTGGAGCGGGAAATTTAGGACTGTCCATCGCCAAAGGAATTTTAAATTCTAATGGGGCCACGACCATGTTTTTAACCAAAAGAAATGTAGAAAGCCTACAGCCTTATGAAAAATATGGCATGGTTACTACCACCACAAACAATAGAGAAGCCGTAGAAAAATCGGATATCCTAATTTTTGCGGTACAACCTGGGCATTTTGTAAAGATTTTGGAGGAGGTAAAGGACCTGATCACGGATAAACACGTTATTATTTCGACCATTACCGGATTTAGTATTGAAAAGATAGAATCCATTATAGGAGCGGACAATTATATTATCCGAGCCATGCCCAATACGGCTATTTCGGTAGGAAAATCGATGACTTGTATTTGTTGCAATCAAAAAGGCACTAAAAGAGTAGATCTGGCCCTGGCCATTTTTAACAGAATGGGGCATTCCATGCAGATTCCCGAAGACCAAATGCAGGCCGCTACGGTCATATGTGCTAGCGGGATTGCTTTCTGGATGCGATTGATCCGTGCTACCACTCAAGGTGCCATCCAATTAGGTTTCGATGCCAAGGAAGCCCAGGAACTGGCCATGTACACCTGTAATGGGGCAGCGAGCTTGCTCATAGAATCTGAAAGCCATCCGGAAAAGGAGATCGATAGGGTTACTACCCCTAAAGGCTGTACCATATCTGGACTAAACGAAATGGAACACCAAGGTTTAAGCTCTTCCTTAATCAGAGGGATCGTGACTTCCTTTGAAAAGATCAGTGACATTAAAAAAAACCAACCCAATTAATTTGGCAAACATTAGCCTCTAATCAATCATAATATAAATAGCAATATTACTCATGGAATTATTTGACGTTTACCCCCTATACAACGTAACTCCCGTTTCTGCCAAAGGAATTATAGTTACCGATGACAAAGGCCAGGAATATTTGGATTTTTATGGTGGTCATGCCGTTATTTCCATAGGGCATTCGCACCCTCACTATGTAAAGCGCTTAAAAGACCAATTAGACAAAATTGGCTTCTACAGCAATGCGGTACAAAACCCTATCCAAGTAGAACTGGCCCATAAATTAGGCGCACTTTCTAGCTGTGAAGACTATAATTTATTCCTGTGCAATTCTGGGGCCGAAGCCAATGAAAATGCCTTGAAACTAGCTTCTTTTAAAACAGGAAAATCTAGGGTTATTGCTTTTAAAAATGGTTTTCACGGACGTACTTCTGCTGCAGTAGCGGCTACGGACAACGAAAAAATAAACGCCCCTTTAAACAAGCAACAGAAAGTAACGATTCTTCCCTTCGAGGACTTGGAGGCCTTTAAAGCCGAAATCGGCAAGGGCGATGTCTGTGCAGTCATCTTAGAATCGATTCAGGGCGTGGGAGGTTTAGACCAACCATCGCAGGAGTTCTATCAAAATATAGCTTCCCTATGCAAGGAACACCAGGTTATCCTTATTGCCGATGAAGTTCAATGTGGCTACGGACGAAGCGGTAAATTTTTTGCCTTTCAACATTTTGGCATCCAGCCCGATATTATCACCATTGCCAAGGGAATGGGGAACGGTTTTCCTATTGGCGGGGTACTTATTCATAAAAGCATCGAGGCTTCTTATGGTCTTTTGGGAACCACTTTTGGCGGTAACCATTTGGCATGTGCCGCAGGATTGGCAGTTTTGGAAGTCTTGGAAAAGGAAAACCTAATCGAAAATTCTGCCCGACTTTTCGAATATTTCAAAGAAAAGGCTGCTACCATACCTCAAGTAAAACGTGTCAAAGGAATGGGGCTGATGTTGGGATTAGAATTTGATTTTGAAGTTGCAGAACTGCGCAAAAAATTAATTCACAACCAATTTATATTTACCGGTGGCGCTAGCGATAAGCACGTGCTTAGAATACTACCTGCCTTAAATATTACCAAAGAAAATTTAGACCTGTTTTTTGAAGCCCTTAAAACAGAATTGGCATAGGTGTATTGTTACAACAGGGGTACTGAAGGCAATACCCTTACCTTGGCCAATGGCTAGACTAATGGTCCCAGCCATTGGCCTACCGTTACAGTATAATCAGTGGAAGGATTCGGTCTTGTTGCCCTAGCCTCTCCATCTTTCAGAATGCACGGATAAAAAGATCAGAAGCCACCTAAGAAAGTAAAGGAGCCATGGAAAAAATGAAGAAAAAACGCATTTTATTAAAAATAGGGTCCAACACCCTCACCAAGGAAACCAATCATATTTCTCGTGGGAAAATCGAGGATATTGGCAGACAAATAGCCCAATTAAAGGACGAGTACGAGTTTATCATTGTAAGTTCTGGTGCCATCGCTGCGGCCAAACAGTTTGTAAAACTAGAACACAACGGACAGGAAATAACCGTAAAACAAGCCTTGGCATCTATTGGTCAACCCCATTTAATGCGTATTTTTCAAGAAAATTTCAGGGAATTGGGTCTATTTACTTCACAATGTCTTTTGTCGTATTCCGATTTTGAGAAGGAAGTATCCAAGGAAAATATTTGCAATACCATCAATGTTTTGGTAGCCAATAATTTTATTCCTATTATTAATGAAAACGATACTGTGGCTACCGATGAGATACAGTTTGGGGACAATGACAAATTGGCCGCCCTTACCGCATCGCTTTTAAAGGTCGACTTACTGATCATAGCTACCAATACGGACGGTGTGTACACCAAGGATTCCATTACCAACAAGGATCCGAAAACCATTGAGCTGGTGAGTAGTCTGAGTGATTTACAGAAAGAGGTCAGCTCGGAAAAATCTTCTCATGGTACCGGAGGTATGCAATCTAAGATAGAAGCGGCGACCATTGCTCGGAACGCCCAAATAGAAACATGGATCGTAAACGGTCTTAAAGATAATTTTATCATCAACGCTATGGGAAACCAAAGCGCTTTTACTAAAATAATATAAGTTACAATGGAACATTATTTATCCTTAAAAGATATAGATTCACTGCCCAATTGGGTGGCAGAGGCAAAATCATTAAAGGCAAATCCACTTCACTATAAATCCCTTGGCGCCGCCAAGACCATCTGCCTTCTTTTTTTCAACAATAGCTTAAGAACCCGCCTTAGTACCCAAAAGGCCGCTATGAATTTAGGCATGGAGGTTATTGTCATGAATTTTGGCAGCGAAGGTTGGGCATTGGAATATGGCGATGGCACCATCATGGACCAAGGTACCTCCGAACATATTAAAGAAGCGGCACAGGTAGTGGCCCAGTATTGCGATATTGTAGCCATTAGGGCTTTTGCTTCCTTAACGGACCGGGAAAAAGACGAGGCAGAAGTTGTTTTGAACGGCTTTAAAAAATACGCCGGTATCCCGGTAGTTAACATGGAAAGCTCCGTAGGCCATCCGCTACAGTCCCTAGCAGATGCTATTACACTATCCGAACAAAACACCAAGGAAAAGCCTAAGGTTGTCCTTTCATGGGCGCCACACCCTAAGGCGCTTCCCCATGCCGTGGCAAATTCCTTTGTAGAAATGATGCATTTACAAGATGCCGAGTTTGTCATTACCCATCCCGAGGGTTATGAACTTAGCCCCGAAGTGACCAAAGGTGCCAAAATAGAGTACGACCAAGAAAAAGCCCTGGAAGGAGCCGATTTTGTGTACGTGAAGAACTGGAGCAATTATAAGGATTATGGAAAGGTGTTAAATCAAGATCCGAAATGGACCATGAACGCCAAAAAATTGGGCAATGCCAAATTTATGCACTGTTTGCCGGTAAGGAGAAATATCGTAGTAGCCGATGAGGTGCTAGACAGTTCTCAATCGCTTGTCATAGAACAGGCCAATAACAGGACCTATGCAGCACAAATAGTGTTGAAAAAATTATTGGAAGGACTAAACAACAAGACTTCCAATACTTTGAAAACAGAGAAATAAGAACATATTAGTAAATACTCCTCCGGGAGCATATTAAGGCAAGGCGATGAAACCAAAACTATCCATTGTAAAGATTGGCGGCAACGTAATCGAAAACGAAGCTGAACTCCATAAATTTCTAGATTTCTTTTCGGAATTAAAAGGCGCTAAAATATTGGTGCACGGTGGCGGAAAATTAGCCACGCAAATTGCAGACCAACTAGGAATAACTTCCCAAATGGTTGGAGGAAGAAGAATCACCGACAAGGAAAGCCTAAAGGTTATCACCATGGTGTACGGTGGTTTGGCCAACAAAAACATCGTAGCACAACTACAGGCAAAGGGCACCAATGCCATAGGCCTCAGCGGTGCCGATGGCAATACCATACAGGCTGTAAAAAGACCCGTAAAAGAAATCGACTATGGTTTTGCCGGGGATGTGGAAAAGGTGAATACCGCCGCGATTGAAAAATTGCTGAAGGCAGATTTCACCCCGGTCTTTTGTGCCATTACCCACAACAACCAAGGACAGCTTTTAAATACCAATGCCGATACCATAGCTTCGGAAATCGCCATAGGTATGAGTGGCGTATTTGAAACTACCCTTTACTACTGCTTTGAAAAGAAAGGCGTTTTATTGGATATTTCCGATGAAAACTCTGTGGTAACCCATATAGAACCGAAAAAATATCAGGAGTTATTACAAAACAACATCATTGCAGACGGCATGCTGCCAAAACTAGAAAACTGTTTTCATGCCCTTAACCAACAGGTGAACAAAGTATGTATTGGAGATATTTCCATGCTACAGCCTTCATCTACTTTATACACTACGATTACCCTATAAATATGGACCAAACAATACTTACGGAAAAAGCCCTGGAATTATTAAAAAAACTCATTTCTATTCCTTCTTTTTCCTCTGAAGAAGATAAAACGGCCGATGCTATTGAACAATGGTTCAAAAGTTTCGATATCCCCTTTAAAAGAGAAAAAAATAATGTCTATGCCTTTAATAAGTATTTTGACGAAAGTAAACCGACCCTTCTTTTAAATTCGCACCACGACACCGTAAAACCCAATTCTGCCTATACCAAAGACCCTTTCCATCCACACATCGAGGACGGAAAACTCTATGGTCTGGGAAGTAATGATGCCGGAGGGTGTTTAGTGTCGCTAATAGCAACTTTTACGCATTTTTACAGTGCCAAAAACTTAAACCACAATATTATTCTAGTTGCTTCTGCAGAAGAGGAGAGCTCTGGTCCGAACGGATTAAATAGCATGCTGCCTGTTCTTCCTAAAATTGATGTTGCCATTGTTGGGGAACCTACCCTAATGAATTTGGCCATTGCAGAAAAAGGCTTGGTTGTTTTTGAAGGCAAGGTGAGCGGAACCCCATCGCATGCAGCACATCCCAATAACAACAACGCCATTTACAATACCATAGAGGTCTTGCAATGGTTTAAGGACTATAGATTCCCAAAGGTCTCCGAGGTTTTGGGCGAGGTAAAACTTACCGTTACCCAGATTAATGGAGGAAGCCAGCACAATGTTGTTCCTGCACATATAGACCTGGTAATAGACGTTAGGGTCAATGACTGTTATACCAACAAGGAAATCGCCGATATATTGACCAAAGAGGCGCCTTGCGAAGTAAAACCACGCTCTTTGCGCCTAAACTCGTCTTCTATAGACAAAGCTCACCCCTTGGTACTTTCTGGTATAAATTTAGGGCGTACCACCTACGGCTCGCCTACCCTATCGGACCAAGCTACATTAACTTGCCAATCCCTGAAATTGGGGCCTGGCGATAGTACGCGTTCTCACTCGGCAAATGAGTTTATTTATGTCGAAGAAATAAAAGAAGGCGTAGCCTTGTATATTAAAATTCTTGAAGGATTTTTACAAAAGTAATTAGGCGAAAATCACTTTTCAATCAATAGTGAGCCATAAGAAATAAGAGTAATCTGTCGGTTTCGGCAGCATCCGAAACGATTAATAAAAAGTATAGAAAACATGAAACTTTGGGATAAAGGATTTAGCACCGATAAAAAAATAGACCATTTTACCGTGGGGAACGATAGGGAGTTGGACCTGCTTTTAGCAAAATACGATGTGATTGCCTCTAAGGCACATGCCAAAATGCTTGGAAAGATAGGATTGTTGACTGCAACGGAATCTGAATCCTTGGTACAAGAATTGGACAATATAGCTGTGACCATAGCCAATGGCGATTTTACCATTGAGGATTCTTTTGAGGATATGCATTCTAAAATTGAGTATCTCCTCATTGAAAAATTGGGCGATACCGGTAAAAAAATCCATATGGCACGTTCTCGTAACGACCAGGTTTTGGTAGCCATGCATTTATTCCTGAAAAATGAACTCTCAGAAATAAAGGAAGAAACAAAAATCCTTTTCGATTTATTGCTTCAACTTGCCGAGACCCATAAGGAAACGCTATTACCTGGGTACACCCATTTGCAAATTGCCATGCCTTCTTCTTTCGGACTATGGTTTTCTGCCTATGCCGAAAGTTTAATAGACGATCTTTATTTTGTAGATGCCGCCTATAAGGTCGCCGATCAGAACCCTTTGGGCAGTGCTGCAGGATACGGTAGTTCTTTCCCTATAGACCGTAATTATACTACGGAGGAATTGGGCTTCCAAGCTATGAAATACAATGTTGTGGCCGCGCAAATGGGGCGTGGAAAAGTAGAAAAAGCTGCCGCCTTCGGAATGAGCAGTATCGCCGCTACCCTTTCTAAAATGTCCATGGATATCTGCTTGTATATGAGCCAGAATTTTGACTTTATCTCCTTCCCCGATGAGCTTACAACAGGTTCGAGCATAATGCCACACAAGAAAAATCCGGATGTCTTTGAATTGATCCGTGCCAAATGTAATAAGATACAGTCGGTACCCAACCAATTGATCCTTATTACAAACAACCTGCCCAGTGGTTACCACCGAGACCTGCAATTGGTAAAAGAGGTGATCGTACCCGCTATTCAGGATTTAAAGGCATGTTTAGAGATTCTTACCTTTAGCTTAAAGGAAGTTAAGGTGAACAAAAGTATATTGAAGGACCCAAAATACGATTACCTATTTAGTGTCGATACCTTAAATGAATTGGTATTGACAGGAATGCCGTTTAGAGATGCCTATAAGAAAATGGGACAGGAAATCAATGCCGGCACCTTTCGTCCTAAGCGCGATATTAAACATACCCACGAGGGCAGCTTAGGCAATTTATGTCTGGCTGAGATCAGCAAAAAAATGGAAAAAATAATTGGGAAATAATCCTCAAACCATTTAAACTAGGTCAGTCGACAAAAACAAAAAGCCCCCTCTTTAAAAAAGAAGGGGCTTTTTACTTTAGAGAAGCCTGCTTAGCAGCCTTATCTTATTATACCTAAGTCAGTTAATTCCTGAACAGTAATTTGTCTATTATTAAGAGCATTTATGGCTTAGAATTATATTTAATACTCCTTAACTGCCAATTAGTCCTCACTGCCCCAAGGTGCACTCGGCCTGTCCATTTCCTTGGAAAGGTCAAACTTTACGGAAAAGAATCTCTCCGAACCTATTCTTCGTAGGTTGTAAGTGAAAGAGGTATCGTCCAAAGTAATCCACCACACATTATTAGAGGCATGGGCTAGCAGGTTGGAAGTAAACTGATCTGCCGGAAAAAATTGTATTCCCGCCAGTCCTGTATTCGGACTTAGTCCGCCGTACTGCGTTACCTCATCATCGGAACCATCCCTCTTTCTATGGTCGTGTTTTAATAAGATCAAATTATCGTCGCCCTTGGTAAGCACCCAAGTTCTAGACTTGTCCTCGCCTACAAAAAACGGTATCCTTATCTCGTTTTCCCCACAGGAACGAACGTACATGATCAATTTTTCTCCTGTAAAACCATCGCCTTCCTTGCCACCGGCAACAATCACCCCTTCATATGCTTTACCACAATGGGTGGTTAACGAATTCCAAAATTGAACAGATCCAGGCACCTCCTGCCCCATCATTTGGAGCGGTACTGCCAATAAAATAAAAAGGAGTTTTTTCATGCCTCCAAGATATGCAATTATTCAAGGATGGCAAGTACATTAGGCGCCCGAAGACAACAAGCCAAGGAAAACAAAAATGCCCTTTAAAGAAATTCTCCAAAGGGCATTTTATATTGTGAAAAGAATAATTATCTGATCATCCCAAGATTAATTATTTCCTGCTCGGTAAGGTATCTCCAATGCCCACGTGGCAAATCTTTTTTAGTAAGTCCGGCATACACTACCCGGTCCATCTTTACGACCTCGTACTCCAATTGTTCAAAAATTCGACGTACAATGTTATTCCTAGTACTCTTAAGCTCAATACCCACTTCTTTCTTAGAGGCATTTTCTATAAAACTAATGTCGTCTACTCGAACGATACTTTCATCGACCATGACCCCCTCCTTGATTTTTAGAAGATCCTCTCCTCTTAAATTCTTGTTTAGTTCTACGTGAAATATTTTACGCAGACCATTTTTTGGTGTGGTAAGTCTTTTTGTAAGTTCGCCATCATTGGTGAACAAAACTAAACCTGTGGTCAAATTGTCCATTTTTCCAACGATGGAAAGTTTAGATTTTGAAGCACTCGATATTAACGAAGCCGCTGTTCTTCTTCCTCTTTCATCCTTAGCCGAAGTCACAAAATCCTTTGGCTTGTTTAATAATACATATTCTCTTTTCTCAGGATTCAATAAACGACCGTCAAACTTTACTACATCGGTAAGCTTTACTCTAAAACCCATTTCAGTAATAGGTTTTCCGTTAACCGTTACATTCCCGGCAGAGATATAAATATCGGCATCCCTTCTAGAACAAACTCCAGAATTCGCCACATATCTATTTAATCTCATTGTATTAGGATCTGAAGGCCTTTTTGGCGCTTCTTTCTTTCCTATTGGGGCCTTCCCCCTCGCATTACTCTTTCCTAAAGGGGCGTTTCCCCTGGCATGGCTCTTTTTCTTGAAATTTCCTCCCTGTCTACCTGAAGCCTTTTTGTCATTATTAGATTCTGACCTACTCATATGTACTTTTATTTATTGCAAAGGTAGCAAAGGAAACAATATGATATTGTTATTGTGGCGTTTATTCCTAATTCTTAGAAAATTCTATTGAGAACCAAATCCACATCGATCAATAAAATGCTAAATACCCCTACAACAATGATCATTTTCAGAATATTATGTAACCAAACATAGTGTTTTTTAGAGTTCGATTTCCTCAATAAGATCAAAAACCCCAGTTGCAAAAACATACAAACCATAAAATACAAATACATATATCCCACATCAAAATACCCTATTAAAAGCAAGGACGGAAGCCACGATAACGCTATTAATAGGCCTATCCCTATCTTGGAATATTTGACGCCGTACAATATGGGGATGGTTTTATAATTCTGAGCTAGGTCTCCCGCAATATTTTCTAAATCCTTGATCATTTCCCGGGCCAATATCAATAAAAACAAAAAGGTAGCATGTACAAAAATAACCGTGTCGAAATTTTTGTAATACACAAAAACGGCAAAAAAAGGAGCAATGGCCAAGGTGGCCGAAACAAAATTGCCTAAAAACGGAAGCTTTTTTAATTTGTGGGAATACAACCATATTCCAAAGATATAGGCAGAACAAAATACCACTGCCCTAAAGGAAACATAACTGGCCATAAAGGCCGATAGGAAATTAAGGAGAAAATAGGTGCTTAACTTGGTATGCTGGCTCACCAACCGATCTAATTGGCTCTTTCTAGGCTTATTGATCAGATCTTTTTCGGCATCGTAGAAATTGTTGATTATATAACCCCCAGCAATAGCCAAGGAAGTAGCTATCACTATAAACAATAAATTTAGATCAAAAACGACCCTTCTAACTGGGAGATCATGGGCCAGAATAAATATGGAGGCCAAGTATTGGGCCAATACAATAATAACAATATTATACCCCCGAACTACAGAAAACAAGCTCAGGAATTTTAATATCAAGAGCTTGTTTTTTCTATTAAGCATAAAAAATTCTTTAGAAGTTATATACTACCTCTAACTTATACCCCTTAAGGGCCTTTTGTGCTTTTTTAAAATCTTCGGTAAAGCCTAAAATATATCCGCCGCCACCAGAGCCACAGAGTTTTAAATAGTAGTCATTAGAATCTATGCCCTGTTTCCAAAGCTTGTGAAATTCTACGGGGATCATAGGCTTAAAATTATCCAAAACAATATTGGACAATTCTTTCAAATTGCCGAATAAAGACTTTACGTTGCCATTGATAAAGTCTTCAACACAGGCATCGGTATGTTTAATAAACTGGTTTTTAAGCATGGCTCTAAACCCTTCGTGTTTCATTTGATCCATAAACAATTGCACCATGGGAGCAGTTTCTCCCGTACTGCCACTGTCCAATAAAAATACGGCGCCCCTGCCCTCTAAATTCTGAGATGGGATACTCGTAGATTCTATATTGTCTTTGGAGTTTATAAGGATTGGCAAGCTTAAATAACTGTTCAAAGGATCCAAGCCCGAAGAGGTCCCGTGAAAGAACGACTCCATTTTACCAAAAACAGTCTTTAGTTTAAGCAGTTTTTCGCGGGTAAGATTTTCTAAAACAGTAATCTTTTCCTTGGCGTATTTGTCATAAATAGCCGCTACCAATGCGCCACTACTACCAACGCCATACCCCTGAGGAATAGAACTGTCAAAATACATGCCATTGGCGATATCCTGGTTTAAAGCCTCTATATCAAAAGAGACCAAATCAGTATTTTCTTCCTGCATCACCGCCAAATATTCGGCATAGGCCTTTAGACTGTTATTCGAGGATTTTGCCACTTCGCTAAGCTGGGTATCAGATTTTAAGGCTCCCTTAAAGAAATTATAAGGAATAGATAGTCCCTTAGAATCTTTAATAATCCCATATTCTCCGAACAATAATATTTTTGAGTAAAATAATGGTCCCTTCATAATTAAGTAGGCATATTAATACCTGGGATAATGTTTATTAATAACGTTTAAAAATCCTAGATATGATATTAAGTTACAGTTTTCTTGCACCATATCCTATTTTGTCGCAAATATACTGCCCGTTTTCGCAATATGCAACCAACTCATCTTTAATAAATTGAATTACTAAATCTTTTTCTTTGGCCGGATACAGCACATGCACATTTGCACCTGCATCTAAGGTAAAACAAATATGGGTGTTGGAAGCTTCCCTAAAGGACCAAATTTTATTGATAATCTCAAGAGTATTGGGTTTCATCAAAATAAAATAAGGCATGGAAGTCATCATCATGGCATGTAAGGTCAAGGCCTCACTCTCTACGATCTTTATAAATTCGGTTAAATTTCCTTCTTCAAAGACCGACTGTAATTTAAACAGGTTTTCGTGTGCCTGCGCAAAACGCCGGCTTGCAAAAGGATGATCGTGCATTAAATTATGACCTACACTACTACTCACCTGTTTTTGCCCTTTATCTACTAAAAGAATGGTATCCTGAAAATCTTTAAAAACCTCATGGACCTCATACGGATATTTAATGCCATACAGATCAGAACTTCCTTGGGTTTCTTTGTGATTGCCCCACTGTATAATATCGCCTTCGATACTTCTACAAGCACTCCCAGAACCCAGTCGAGCCAAAAAGGACGCCTTTTTATTAAAATATTCGTCCGTCATACCTGGATTCAGTTCCCTTTCCAGGTCCATTAAACATAGGGCCAAGGCCGACATGCCACTTGCCGAAGACGCTATACCACTACTATGGGGAAAAGAATTGGAGGTGCGTATAATAAAATGATAAGATTTTAAAAAGGGCAAATACCCTTCTATCCTATTTAAGAATGTCTTAATTTTTGGTTTAAAATCTTCTTTGGACTTGCCTTCGAAAAAAAGATCGAACGAAAAATCACCAGCCGCCTGTTCCAATTTGGAATAGGCCACTTCTGTGGTCGTAGCACAATGGTCCAAGGTAAAACTTATGGATGGGTTTGCCGGAATCTGATGGTCTTTTTTCCCCCAATACTTTACCAAGGCGATATTACTGGGCGCTTTATACGAAACTACTCCCGTGGCCTTGTCATTTGTATACGCTACAGGAATAAAATCTTTTTCAGTCATAATACAAAGAATTTTTACAAAGATAGTTTTTAACCCATCTTACCATAGTCGCAGTTAAAATAAATTGTTAAATTAGACGTCTTACAACTAAACTTTGAAAAAAAAAATAACCTATATCGGAATAGCAGTGGCGGTATGCCTATTGGTTGGATTTCTATCGAGTTTTGCCACGCAATCCTCTATAAACAGTTGGTATACACTACTAAAAAAACCGAGTTTTAATCCTCCAAACTGGATTTTCGCACCGGTATGGACTATCCTATATATTATGATGGGCATTGCCGCCGGAATCGTTTGGGCCAAAGGATTTTATCATATTTGGGTAAAAACGGCCCTCTACCACTTTTGCTTCCAATTGTTGCTAAATGCCCTTTGGAGCATCACCTTTTTTGGTTTCCAAAATACTCTAGGGGCACTATTCATCATCATTGCCCTAATCGTACTGCTAGGCTTCACCATAAAGTGGTTTAGAGTCGTGAACATAACTGCTGCCTACCTATTAATCCCCTATTTTTTATGGCTTTGTTTTGCGGCCGTGCTAAATTATAAAATCTGGGAACTAAACTAATTTTGTTAGATTTTTCCGCCATTCACTGTATTTCTGATCCCTATTTTCATTGCTAAAACAATGTGGGCGTTCCCTCCTACGTCGGTCGGGCTTTTGGCTATATCCCTTGCGCTGCTGCGGGGATGCCGCCGCAATCCCTAACGCATCGTTCCTCAATAAGAGCCAATGGCCAAGAATAAAGCTACTCTTTCTGTTCTAATGCACCATCACATTTGCATCAATCCCTATTTCGCCAGTGCCAAGAGCCGCTCCATGGTCGTAAAATTTCTTGTGGTAGCGATTAGCTTTAGTTTCCTTTCAAAAAAATTATTGTTGCATTTGGCCCGGCCATAACCGTTATGGCATTTTAAATAGATACACTGATCGGCAATTAAAAATTGCTCATTCGGAAAACTTTCCGCTGATAGTTCTTGCGCCAATCCGGGGTTTGGCTCTGTATTTAGCAATACAAAATAGTTTTTTTTAAGCCCCGCCCCCCCTTCTTTTTCAAAAGGCCAGTTCTTGACAATTTCTGTTAGTTGCGATAGGGTTTTCACCAACACCTCAACTTCAAAACCAAAGGAACTTTCAATAGCATCCTTAATTTTCACTTCTATGAATGCTATAGCTACTCCTTGAAATTCAAAAACTATATTTCCGCTCTGCAAATAGCTTTTTACATTCAAAAAACCCGAATCTTCCAACAGCTGCCTTAATTTGGCCATTTTAATTTTCTTTTGTCCGCTTACATTAATCCCTCTCAAAAAGGCTACAAAAATCGGCATCGCAATTATATAAAAATAGTTCTCCTCCAAGATTGCAAGAAAAATCGAAAATTGCAAGACATATTTTATTATCTTGAAGATCATTTAATTATGGTTCTCTTCTATGGAAAAATACATTTTAGCCCTAGACCAAGGCACTACAAGTTCGCGTGCTGTTATTTTTGATAAAAAAGGAACTATTATTTCAACAGCCCAGAAAGAATTTACCCAATACTTCCCAAAACCGGGTTGGGTAGAACACGATCCCGTAGAAATTTGGTCTTCACAAGCAGGAATGGCGGCAGAAGCCACCTCCAAAAAAGGCATTTACGGCAGCGATATTGCTGCTATAGGTATTACCAACCAGCGGGAAACAGTCGTTGTCTGGGACAGAAAAAGTGGCAAACCGGTCTACAATGCCATTGTTTGGCAAGATAAACGTACCGCCGCCTATTGTGAGGAATTGAAAAAACAAGGAAAATCTAAATTGATACGAGAAAAAACGGGCCTGGTGATCGACTCTTATTTTTCGGCCACCAAAGTAAAATGGATATTAGATAATGTAGCGGGCGCCAGAGAAAAAGCCGCCGCCGGGGAGCTGATCATGGGAACCATAGACTCTTGGCTGGTATGGAACATGACCAAAGGCGAACTCCATATTACCGATGCCACCAATGCTTCTAGAACACTGTTGTTCAATATTAATACGCTGGAATGGGACGAGGAGCTGCTTAGCCTTTTCACCATCCCCAAGACAATGTTGCCTACCGTAAAACAGTCGAGCGAAAAATACGGCTATACCAATCCCAATTTTTTTGCCACTAAAATTCCAATCGCAGGCATCGCAGGAGACCAACAGGCGGCTCTTTTTGGGCAAATGTGTACCAAACCGGGAATGGTTAAAAACACCTATGGAACTGGCTGCTTTATGCTAATGAACATAGGAGACACCCCCATTGTATCTAAGAACAACCTACTAACTACGGTAGCTTGGCAAATTAACGGCAAAACCCAATACGCCTTCGAAGGCAGTATATTTATTGCTGGAGCCGTGGTGCAATGGCTTCGGGACAGTTTAAAAATAATAAAAAGATCTTCGGACATTGAAGCCTTGGCAGCCTCCGTCACCGATACCGATGGGGTATATTTTGTCCCCGCCTTTGCCGGATTGGGTGCCCCCTATTGGGACCAACATGCCAAAGGCAGTATTTTTGGTCTTACCCGCGGCAGTACCGATGCCCATATTGCCCGGGCGGCCATCGAGGCCATAGCCTTCCAAACCATGGATGTCCTAAAAGCCATGGAGGCCGACGCCAACCTATCGATAAAAGAGGTAAGAGTCGATGGTGGGGCCACAGTAAACGAACTTTTGATGCAATTCCAGGCCGATGTACTCAACACCGTTACCGTGCGCCCAAGGGTCACAGAAACCACTGTAATAGGAGCCGCTTACCTCGCCGGATTAGCGGTAGGTTTTTGGGACAGCTTAGAAGACATTCAGGAAATATGGCAGACCGATGTTCGTTATACTCCGACCGAGAACAGGGCAGCTATTGAAAAAAACATCAAAGGTTGGTACAGGGCCATAGATGCCGTACAGTATTGGTCCCGAAATAATTCTTAAATTAAAATAATCCCTATGAGTCCATTTATTGCAGAAATCATCGGCACCTTTTTATTGCTTCTATTAGGCGGTGGTGTGGTAGCCAACGTAGTGCTTCAAAAAACCAAATCGAACGATAGCGGGTGGATGGTGATTACCACGGCATGGGGTCTGGCGGTATACATAGGGGTAGCAGTTGCTGCCCCCTATAGCGGGGCTCACCTGAATCCGGCCGTAAGCGTTGGCCTGGCCGTTGCCAACAAATTCTCATGGGCATTGGTACCTACTTATATACTAGCGCAATTTATGGGTGCCATGTTAGGCGCATTAGTCGTATGGCTTATGTACAAGGATCACTTTGAAGCCACCCCGGATAAAGAAACAAAAAGGGCCGTTTTTTGTACGGCCCCCGCAATCAGAAACCCCCTCTCCAATCTTTTCAGTGAGATTGTAGGGACCTTTGTATTGGTTTTTGTAGTACTATATTTTACCGATGCCTCTATCACGGATACCGAAACCGCCATTGGGCTTGGATCCCTAGGGGCGCTGCCCGTCGCTTTTTTAGTATGGGGAATAGGACTTTCCCTAGGAGGCACTACTGGTTATGCCATAAATCCGGCCCGGGATTTGGGCCCTAGAATCGTTCATGCTATGCTCCCCATTCGAGAAAAAGCCGATAACGATTGGCCATATGCCTGGATCCCGGTAGTAGGCCCTTTTATCGGTGGCGGCTTGGCCGCTGTATTAATGTTGGTCCTTTCTGGCCAATAACTACCCTTTGGCAACTATGGCCTGTGCCACCAAAAATCCACCAGTCCAAGCATTCTGAAAGTTGAATCCGCCTGTAATAGCATCTATATTGATGACTTCCCCGGCAAAATAAAGGTCGTTATGAATTTTACTTTCGTAGGTTTTAAAATTGATCTCTTTTAAATCGACGCCACCGGCAGTAACGAACTCCTCTTTAAAGGTACTCTTGCCATCTACCAAGAATTCGCTACTACTTAATTGTTGCGCCAAGTTTTGCAATTGTATTTTGGTCATATCGGCCCATTTTACGGTATCGGCGATACCCACTGCCTTTACCAAACTAATCCACAACCGTTTTGGAAGATCAAAGGACTTGGTTCTTAGGACCGTTTTTTTGGCTTCAATTTCCTTTATTTCTTGCAGCTGGCTCAGTACTGCTTCTTCGTAATACTCCGGCAACCAATTGACCCGGATACGGAATTTATAGTTCAAATCATTTAACAACTGTGCTCCCCAGGCCGAGAGGCGTAATATTCCAGGACCGCTCATCCCCCAATGGGTAATTAATAGCGGGCCTTCCGATTCTAGAGCCGATTGGTGAATTCCATATTTTTTAAGGGCTTCCTTAAATTTCCCTGTATTTACCTTTGAAGGGATCACCTGAATCCTGGCATTGGTACTAACCCCGGGGATTCCGCTTATTCTTTCATCCTTGATATTAAAGGTAAAAAGGGAGGGTACAGGGGGTATGATCGTATGCCCCAAATTTTGAAGCATGTCCCATATTTTAGGATTGCTACCGGTAGCGACCACTAATTTTTTGGCCAAATAGGTAGCGTGCAGGGAAGTAACGTTCCAAGAATAATCTGGATGTTCCTCATTGTTTTCTCTGCGTAAAATTTTAACGACCGAGCTGTTTTTTAATACTTTAATCCCCAAACGCTCCGTTTCCGAAACAAAGCAATCAATAATGGTTTGTGAAGAATTGGTCGCCGGAAACATTCTCCCGTCTTCCTCTATGTTCAGGGCAATACCCCTACTCTCGAAAAAGGCTACCGTATCACCACTGCAATAAGAGTGAAAAGGCCCCAGAAGCTCTTTTTCTCCCCTGGGATAATTTTTTGAAAGCTCACTAGGCACAAATTCTGCATGGGTAACATTGCAACGTCCTCCCCCAGAAACTTTTACCTTGGTAAGCACTTCCTTTCCGCGCTCCAAAATGGCTACTTTTAATTGGGGATTGGCTTCTACCATATGAATGGCAGCATAAAATCCGGCGGCCCCACCGCCTACTATCAGTACGTCGTACATTAATTTATTCTTTCCGGAAAATTGGTGATAATTCCATCTACCCCCATCCCCTGCATTGATCTTATATCTTTTTTGCTATTTACTGTCCAAGGGTAGATTTTAAATCCGCCTTTTTTAATTTTCTTGACATTCTCTAGACTTAATTCTTTATAGTGCGGATTTATCGCTTCTGCTCCCAGTTCCTTTGCCATGGGCAAGGCCTTCAATGGATCGCCTTCGACCAAAATGGCAATTCCTATTTGTTTGTTCAGCGTTCGCATTTGTTTCAATTCGTCCCATCTAAAGCTCGAAATTAAAAAATTGTCCAAAGACCAACCTTTCTCTTTAAGATAGTAATTGATTATAAAGTCGACACTGTCGGCCGTATGTGCACCTTTCAGTTCTATATTCAACCGTACTTTATGGTCTATTAAATTCAGGACCTGCTGTAAGGTAGGAATGTTATGATTCCCTCTTAATTTTAAATTTTGTAGTTCCGTCAGTTCATAAGATTCTACCTTTCCCTTTCCGTTGGTAAGTCGGTCTACCTCATCATCATGGAACACTACAATTTCGCCGCTTTTAATCTTAAAAACATCGATCTCTATCATGTCTACCCCCATTTCCATTGCCTTCTGAATAGAAGCCAAGGAATTTTCGGTCTCATGCCCCATCGCCCCTCTATGCCCAATAACCAAAGATTTATTCATATTCGTACAACTTAAAGCGAGTAATAAAACAAACAAGATCCCATATGTAAGTTTTGGTTGCATAAGCCGGTATTTTAAAATTATCCTAGACTATAAATCAGCGATTCCAAAGGAGCTAAGGCTACCCGTGTTTTCCCTATTCCCTGAGTTACACTAAGGGTATTTTGTTTTTCTTTGTACAGTACTTCCCGCAGTGGCCAATCTCCATCCTGTAAGCCCCATTCCCTTACAATGTTTTCTGGAAGCTTTAAATCGAAGGCAAAACTATCATTGGCATCAAAATTAGCAATAATAATTAGTTTCTCCTTCGCTGACCATCGAACAAAAGATAACACCCTATGGTTGTAAAATTCGGTATGATCCCTGTTGTAATAATGTATGTCCTGATACGCCCCCATTAAGGCGCTGCTGTTCAGGCAAAAGTTAAGAAGATTTTTATAAAATACCCGCAGCTGCTTTTCTTTTTCGGTGAGCTGTCCCCCATCAAATTTTTTATTGTTTATCCACCTTTGATGGTTCGGCACCCCTATATAATCAAAAATAGAAGTGCGGCTTGGCGAACCGAAACCTGCATGTTCACTGCCAGGCTCTCCTACTTCCTGGCCAAAATACAGCAAAATGGGCGATGTGCTCATGGTAGCCGAAACGACCATCCCTGGTTTTGCTATGGCCGCATCGCCAAGAAATTCTGGACTTGCAATACGCTGTTCGTCATGGTTTTCCAGAAAATGAAGCATATGATGTTCAATATCCATTAAATCTCTTTGCACTACCGGCATATGATCTGTCCATCCGTAGCCTTTCATAATATGTTTAAGGGAATCGTAAAACGTAACTTTATCGTATAAATAATCCATTTTCCCCTTAAAAATAAATTCCCTGTACAAATCCGGATGATACACTTCTGCCAATAAAAAAGCATCGGGTTTACGCTCTTTAATGGACGAATTCATAAAGCTCCAAAATTCTACGGGCACCATTTCGGCCATGTCGTAGCGAAATCCATCCACCCCAAAATCAATCCAATACAAGGCAATATCCCTAAATTTCTTCCATGAATCCGGCTTTTCCTTTTCCTTCCAAAAAGCAAGGTGCCGGGAACAGTCCTTTTGAGCGTACTCGTCTGGGAGTACCTCAAAATCTTTGGTCCCATCGGGTCTGACCCCGTAATTAATTTTTACCGTTTCGTACCAATCGTTGAAGTCGGGCTGGGATAATCGGGATCCGTTCCCAGTCCATTTGGCCGGCGTTTCATTAAAATCCCCTTTTAACTGGCCTTCCAAGGCTCCCCCTAAGGGCAAGTACCCATTGCGCCATTCGGGCAGCGAAAAAGACTCTTGTGGATTGTAGTAAAAGTTATTGTGTTTGCGATACGTAACGGTGGTATCGTCATTAGCCCCAAAATCGGACACCCCCTTAGGGTTATTGGCCCCCTCATATTTTCGGGCCACATGATTGGGAACTATATCAATAATTACTTTTAGTCCGGCAGCATGGCTCCGTTTAATTAAAGCTTTAAATTCTGCCAGCCTATTGGCCGGGTCATCGGCCAGATCGGGATTTACGTTGTAGTAATCTTTTACCGCATAGGGCGATCCTGCCCTTCCTTTTACTACCCCCGGGTGATCGTTAGATATTCCATAAGCCGAATAATCGCCAATTAGGGCATGATGCGGCACCCCGGTATACCAAATATGGGTAACTCCCAATTCTTTGATTTCTTTTAATGCCTTATCACTAAAGTCGCTAAATTTTCCCACGCCATTTTCTTCCTTGGTCCCCCATGGCTTATTCGTGGTATTGGTATTGCCAAAGAGTCTGGTAAAGACTTGGTAAACTATTGTTTTTTGGGATTTGTTCATCAAAATCAGTGTTAGCATTTTTAGAAATCCAATAAAACCTCCACCTTTTGGGAAGCTAGGAGCACTATTCTTTTTCCATTGACCCTAAGGGACATTTCTTCGGAACCTTTCAAGTAAAAACTGACCTTCTCCTTGGTTACCATAAGCTCAATAATCCTATCTCTAAAGTTAACTTTAAAGGAGTAGGATTGCCATTGCGATGGAATTTTTGGACTGAAGGACAATTTATCGTCCAAGATACGCATGCCTCCAAACCCTTCTACAATACTCATCCAGGTCCCAGCCATAGAAGTAATGTGTAAGCCTTCCTTTACCTCTTTGTTGTAATCGTCTAAATCTAACCTAGACGTCCGCAAATAAAAAGAATACGCTTGTTCCATTCTACCCAATTTAGCAGCTTGTATACTGTGGACACATGGAGAAAGGGATGATTCATGAACGGTAAAAGGCTCGTAAAAATCGAAATGTTTTTCCAGTGCTTCCCGGGAAAAATGGTCTTCAAAAAAGTAGAACCCCTGTAAGGTATCGGCTTGTTTAATATATGGGGATCGCAGAATCCGATCCCAACTCCATTTCTGATTAATCGGCCTATCTTTTTTAGGTAATTTATGAGCAGGAATCAGTTCCTTGTCCAAGAAGCCGTCTTGCTGCAGGTATACCCCTAAGGCTTCGTCATATGGAAAATACATTTCCTTGGCCACCTTGGACCAAGCGGTTATTTCACGGTCCGTAAGGGAAGTTTTGCCAATAATACGATGGTAATCCTCTGGATATCCGTCTTTTACCTTGTGCAATTGTTTAATGGTGTACCTAATACACCATTGGGCAATATAATTGGTGTACCAATTATTGTTTACATTATTTTCATATTCATTGGGTCCGGTTACCCCCAATATCACGTATTTATTTTTATGGGCAGAAAAAGTAGCTCTTTGCTGCCAAAACCGCGCTATCCCAATAAGCACTTCCAATCCCATTTCAGGGATATAACTATAATCGCCAGTATATCTGTAATAGTTGAATATAGCAAAGGCAATAGCGCCGTTACGATGTATTTCTTCGAAGGTAATTTCCCATTCATTGTGACATTCCTCCCCGTTCATGGTAACCATAGGATATAAGGCGGCTCCGTTAGAAAACCCTAATTTTCCGGCATTTTCTATAGCCTTTTCCAGGTGGTTGTACCGGTATTTTAAAAGGTTTCTGGCCACTTTGTGGTCTTTTGTAGCCATATAGAAGGGAATACAGTAGGCTTCGGTATCCCAATAGGTACTCCCGCCGTATTTTTCACCAGTAAAACCCTTAGGTCCTATATTGAGTCGAGAATCTTTGCCCAAATAGGTTTGGTTTAATTGAAAAATATTGAATCGGATCCCTTGTTGTGCCTTCAGGTCGCCTTGGATAGTAATATCGCTCATGGCCCAAATATTGGCCCAAGCCTTTTTTTGTCCTTCGAGCAGGGTGTCGAAACCAAGATGGGCAACCTTTTGTAAAACAGTTTTGGCTACCTCCCGCAAATCTGTCTGTTTCTGAGAGACCCCAACGGTATAGCCTCCAAATTTATGAAGGGAAAAGAGATCGCCTTTCTTTAGTTCTTTCTTATAAGAATGAAGGGCAAGGGTCTCGGACAAAGTCTCTTTGGGCAAGGTTGTCTGAAGCGTACCATTATAAAAGACCATCGTTTCCATAAAGGTACAGACCTTAAAGTTGGTCTTCATGGTATGGGCTTCTATAAAAGCTTGTCGACCTTGTGAGGAAACCTGCGTAGTATTCCAAAATTTATCGTCCCAATTAGAATCCTCATTGGTTATACCACTGTCCAAATAGGGAATAAATTCAACCCAAGCCGCTGTGTTTTTGGGGCATACCTCGTACTTTATGGCACCTACCTGATCGTGTTCTAAACTTAGGAATCGGACCGATTTTACATGAAGTTGGACCTTATTGGGCAGGGTAGCAATAAAACTCCTACTGTACCACCCTTCTTTCATATTGAGTTCCCTGCGAAAATCGGATACGGCAAGACAGGTATTAAGATCTAAAGGCTCTCCATTCACCACCACTTTAATTCCGATCCAATTAGGGGCATTGATTACTTTGGCAAAGTACTCGGGATAACCGTTTTTCCACCAGCCTACCTTGGTCTTATCGGGATAATATACCCCAGCGATATAACTCCCTTGAAAACTATCTCCGGAATAATCCTCTTCAAAATTAGCACGCTGGCCCATGGCACCATTCCCAATACTAAATAAGCTTTCCGACGATTTTACCCTATCCTTTTCAAAGCCTTCTTCTACGATCGACCATTCCTTGGGCTGTATGTAATCCTGATTCATTGTTATTGTATTGGTTGTTTGGCGGTTCTTGTATCCTTTATTTAAAAATAGTGTTTCAGGGGGTTGGTTTCATCAACTGATCCAAGAACTGTAGGGTTATTTCCGTAAAATCATTAAAAACATAGTGCGCTTCATTCAGCACTTCCTTTTCCCCAATCCCTATACTGACCATTCCCGCAGTATTTGCAGCTTGTATTCCGGCGACGGCATCTTCAAAAACCACGCAGTGCTGTGGTGCTAGCCCCAGTTGTTTTGCGGCCTTCAAGAACACCTCCGGATCTGGCTTTGCTTTGGTCACTTGGTTGCCATCTATAATAATGTCAAAATATTCCTTTAAATGCACCTTTTCTAAAATTGGGACAGCATTTTTACTTGCCGAGCCCAATGCCAAGGGGATGTTCATTTTTTTCAGATACTCTAAAACCTTGGGTACCTCTGGTAAAATCTCTGTGGCATCCATATGGGCTATATACGCTAGGTAATCCGTGTTTTTCTCTACCATCCAGGTATTAAACTGCTCTTCAGAGGCCGTAATGCCCCCTATCTGCAATAAGATTTCCAAACAGCGTTTACGGCTTACACCCTTAAACATTTCGTTTTGTTCCTGGGTAAATTCGAATCCTAGTTCGTTGGCCAGCTTTTTCCAAGCTAAATAATGGTACTTTGCGGTGTCGACAATAACTCCGTCCAAATCGAATATAAAACCGCATTGTGCCATCCTAGTTAATTATTGGTTGATCCTCTAGCCACTATGGTCGTATCTAAAACAGTGGTCGTATACGTTTCTTCCTCTTTTTCACTCTCTATTTTTTCGATAAGCATTTCGGCCGCTATTGCTCCCATTTTTTCTCCGTGTTGAGAAACAGCGGTTAACCCCGGAGTAGAATATTTAGACAAAATACCATCGGTAAAACCAATAAACGATATGTCTTTAGGAATACTTAAGCCTTTGCTTTGCACGTGACGCATACTGTGGATGGCATAGATTTCGTTGACGCATAATACGGCATCGATCTTTTCCCTATCTAAAAATTCATTGATCGCTAATTCATCGACATCCATAAAGGGTAATTTCAGCACAAGGTTTTCCCTATAGGGCAGGTTATGGTCTAAAAGAGCTTGCTTATACCCTTTGGCTCTTTCCCTACTGACACTATAATAATCCTCTGTGGTAATCAAGGCAATTTGTTTTCTTCCATCCTCAATGAACTTGGTCACTGCTTTGTAAGCCCCCTCCATATCATTGATCACTACCTTGTCACATTCAATCTCATCGGTAATCCTGTCAAACAAGACCAAGGGAATGCCCTGCTCGGCTACTTCCTTTAAGTGATTGTAATCGTTCTTTATTTGTGTTTCGGCAGACAAGGCCATAATAAACCCATCGATACTGCCATTGGCCAACAGTTCCATGTTGATAACCTCCTTATCGAAAGATTCATCAGACATGCATAAAATAACATTATAGCCTTTGGCATTCGCATAATTTTCTATTCCCCTAAAAACGGTGGTAAAAAAATGATGTACAATATCCGGAATGATGACCCCTATATTCTTGGTGCGTCTGTTCTTTAAACTAATGGCGATATTGTTGGGCTTATAGTTGTATAATTTTGCAAAGGCCTGAATTTTATCCTTGGTATCCTTACTTATTTCCTCACTATTCTTTAATGCCTTGGAAACAGTAGAGATAGATACACTAAGTTCCCTTGCTATATGCTTAAGAGTTATTTTTTGTTTCAAAGTAGATTTCCCTGTTTAAAATAAATGAATTAAAAATAATGCTAAAAATACGAAACAAATAACACTCCCTTCGTTTCCTCCAAAAAAAGCACAAAAAATTAAAACAAAACAAAATAGTACAATAGTTCGTCAAAATAATACACAACTTAAAATATCGTATATTTATATTATATTTAATATATTTGACAAATAAACACTAAATTTTATCAATTTTACATGTATAATATACACTTATTAAAATATATGTAATTTTTATAAAAGTTATTAACACGAAACCGTTTTCGAAGGGTAAAAACCCAAATAAAACGGCTGTCCGGTTTTTTTATCGCTACTTTTAAACATAATTCAACAAAAACTCAACCTTAAAATAACCATTTATGAAGAACTCAATTCTCAAAAGCTTATGGTTTCTTGGAGCATTTTTATGTTTCAGTGGCGCCTATGCTCAGACGGTTTCCGGAACGGTAACTGATGCCAGTGGCCCGATACCTGGGGTAAACATCCTGGAAAAAGGAACAACCAACGGGACACAAACAGATTTTGACGGAAACTACACCATCAGTAACCTGGCCGATGGTGCTGTTTTGGTTTATAGTTTTATCGGTTATAAAACTCAGGAGGTTAACTATACCGGGCAAGCTACCATCAATGTATTTTTTGAAGAAGATGCCCAAGCTTTGGAGGAAGTCGTCATCATAGGGTATGGTACTACCACGGTAAAAGATGCCACGGGGTCGGTAGCCTCCGTAAGTTCGGAGGATTTCAACTCTGGGGTAATTTCATCGCCCGAACAACTTATACAGGGAAAAACGGCAGGGGTACAAATAGCCCAGGGCAGTGGAGAACCAGGTTCCGGTGTTGCCATTAGAATTCGAGGTACTTCCTCGGTAAGATCCAACAACAATCCGCTTTTTGTTGTCGACGGGGTTCCGCTTCCCAGTGGGGATTCATCCTCCGAAGGAACTAACATTGGCGTAGGAACTAGTGCGGCCCGAAACCCACTTAGCTTTTTAAATCCCAATGATATCGAAAGCATGAGTATTTTAAAAGATGCTTCTGCCACTGCTATTTACGGCTCGAGGGGTGCCAACGGAGTGGTTATAATAACAACTAAAAGCGGTAGAACGGGAGGTCAAAAAGGAATTTGGGAATTTTCCACGGATGTGAGCTTTTCCAAACCTTCCAATAGTTTCGACCTATTGAATAGAAGTGAGTACCTCAATGCGGTACAGGCTTTTGGAGGTTCTGCGACCGATTTCGGAAATAATACGGATTGGCAATCCCTAGTGACCCGAAACTCGTCCTCAACAAACAATAACCTGGCCTACTCCCAAAATTACGGCAGTGGAAATGTAAGGGCCACCTTAAATTATGGCAACCAGTTTGGTATCGTCCCTAAATCTTCCCAAGAACGTATTACAGGACGTATTAATCTCTCGCAACGCGTTTTTGATGACAAATTAAAGTTAAATCTACAGAGCACCCTTTCTAGAATTAACGATGAGGCGCCCCCATTAAGTGGAAGTGCAGGGTCTACAGGAGATTTGTTAGGAGCAGCCTATTCTGCCAATCCTACTTGGCCCGCCAACACTACCTTTAACCCGGGCGATAGGATTAACCCTTTAAACCTATTGGAAAACTGGCAAAGTTTAACCCACACTGACCGTTTCTTAGTGAATTTCTCGGCAGATTATGATATCGTTCAAGATTTAAATGCCAAGGTAACCCTAGGATACGACCTTTCGGAATCGACCCGTGAAGCATCGCTATCTTCCCAATCCTTTAATGTTGGCCGTGGTGCCGGTGGTAATGGTAGAGGAGCTCTTAACGACCTTACCAATGAGAACCGTTTGGTAGAATTCACCTTAAACTACAAAAAGGAGTTTAGCAATTCTGTATTAGATGCTCTTGCAGGCTTCTCTTATCAGGATTTTAATACTAGAGGTAGAAACATAGAAGGTTGGGGATATAGCACTATTAACCTTAATCACATGTCCAGGGATTTATCGAGCGCCGCCGACATCTTAGAATCGAAGATTATAGGACCATACCAACAATACGGTTTTGATACAGGCGAAGATTTATTTGTCAATAGGCTTTTCCCGACCACCACTACCGATTTCCTTGGCAACGCCAATATTCCCGTAAAATCTGTTTTCGCAGATACTTTTAACAATACGGACGAACTACAATCGTTTTTTACAAGGATAAATTACACCATTGCTAACAAATATTTATTTACGGCCACTGTTAGAGCCGATGGATCTTCCCGTTTTGGGACCAATAATCAATACGGATATTTTCCTTCGGCGGCTTTTGCCTGGAAAATTAACGAGGAAGATTTTATAGGGGATGCGGTTTCTACTTTAAAAGTTCGGTTGAGTTACGGTCTCACCGGAAACCAGGACGGTTTGGGCTATGGGCGTTTTGTACGAAGAGAACGTTATTCTGGCGGAAGCGTCTCCGACGGGGGGTCTATTAATGTCCCGGGGATTACTACGGTAGAATTTGCCAATCCAGATTTAAAATGGGAAGAAACAACCCAGTATACGGCAGGGATCGATTTCGGTTTTAGCAACGACCGTTTAAATGGTAGTGTAGATGTGTACCGAAAGGAGACAAGAGATCTTTTACTGAATATAGAAGCAGCACAGCCTTCTCCCCAACCGACATTTTTTCAAAATCTAGATGCCTTGGTTCTAAACGAAGGAGTAGAATTCGCTCTTAATTATGACATATTACAAGGGGACGATTTTGGCTGGAGTGCTGGTTTTAACGTTGCCTATAACAAAAACGAAATTCAGGATTTTGCCGGACAAATTGCCGCAGGAACTATTCGTGGTGCCGGTTTAACCAATGCCTTTGCTCAGCGATTGGCCTCTGGCCAGCCCCTATTTTCCTTTTATTTGAGAGAATTTGTAGGCTTTGACGAGAACGGAAACCCGATTCATGAGGGAGGAAATGACAACCAAAAGTTTGTCGGCAAAAGTGCCCTTCCCGATGTCACCGGAGGATTTTCTACCAGTGCCAATTATAAAAATTGGTCTGCGTCCCTTTATTTCAACGGTCAATTTGGAAACTATATCTACAATAATACGGCCAACGCTTATTTCACCGCAGGTGCTATTGGAAGTGGCAATAACGTAACCAAGGATGTGGTTAGTCTTGCCGGGCAAGAAGGCAGGTTTGCAGAAGCCTCTGTATCGACAAGGTTCCTGGAAAAAGGAGATTTCGTCCGTTTACAAACAGCTTCTATAGGCTATAACGTCCCTTTATCTGGCGAAGGATTATTTAAAACAATGAGACTAAACCTTACTGGCCAAAATCTTTTTGTGATCACCGACTATAGCGGACTAGATCCGGAGGTTAGTGTTGTCCCTGCAGGTAATGACCTATTAAATGGTTTGCCAATTGCCGGAATAGACTATAGTGCTTTTCCAAGGCCACGAACTTTTACCTTAGGATTTAACGTAACTTTTTAAAAAGCTCTAACTATGAAATTTAATTTATATATCAAATACGGTCTTTTATCCATTGGGATACTGACAGCTTCTATTTCTTGTACCAATCTAGAAATTGAAGCTTCCGATTCTATCGTCAGTAAAGAAAGTACTGATGGCGGATTCACCGGTTTGGCAGATCCTGCCTCTTCTTTAAGCGATCTTTACAATAAGGTTGGAGGCGATTTCCAAACACAGGAAAACATGTATGCCTTAGAACAGGTTACTACAGATGAACTTCTAATTCCGACCAGAGGAACGGATTGGGGCGACAATGGCGTTTGGCGACAACTACATACCCATACTTGGACCTCCTCGCATTTATTCATAAAAAATGCATGGAATGCCCTAAACCAAAATGTATTTAGGGCTACCGAAATTATTGAAAGTAACCCGAGTGCCCAAGTATTGGCAGAAGCTAAATTTCTAAGAGCTTTTAATATGTTCTTTGTGATGGACCTTTTTGGCTCTGTCCCTTTTAGGGAAGTAGACGAAGGACCTAGTATCAATCCTAAAGTACTAAGCAGAACCGAAGCCTATACCTTTATAGAAACGGATTTAACGGATGCAATGGCCGATTTGGCCAATGGCAGTCCAGGTACCGCCAATACCAGCAAGGCAACCAAAGCAGCGGCGCATTTCTTAATAGCAAAGCTTTATTTAAATGCCCATATCTATAATGGAAGCGGAACTCCTGACAATGCCGATATGCAAAAAGTGATCGATGCCGTTGATGCTATTAAGGCATTGGGATTTGATATTCAAAGTGGTTATTTTCAAATCTTTGAGCCTACCGATGATTCTGAAACCATTTTACACTTAAACAGTGAGGTGGCCGCGAGAATATGGAACACGCTTCACTACAACCAAAATTCTCCCGATAATACCGGTGGAGGATGGAACGGTTTTTCTACCCTAGCCGATTTTTACGACACCTTTGTTGGGGACCCTAACAGTAACTATGTGGGCGATGGCCAAGAAGAGCGAAGAGGATTTGTACCAGATGCTACTACGGCAAACGATCAAAACTTGGGTATTGGTTACGGATTCCTAATTAACCAACAATACGATTCGGATGGAAGTGCATTAAAAAATAGACAGGGCGGGCCCCTTTCTTTTTCCAAGGAAATTGCTTCTTTGGTGGGGAACTCTGAAGAGACAGGAATGCGGGTTATAAAATACCATCCCTTTGATCCTACCGATACCGATAACCAAAACAATTCCTTTCGAAAACACCAGATCATCTATCGCTATGCCGATGCACATTTGATGAAGGCCGAGGCCATCATGCGAATGGGAGGAGATCCTACCGCCCTAGTCAATGAACTACGCGCTAAGAGAGCGGATACTCCTGCCCTACCTTCGGTAACTGAAGATATCTTACTAGAGGAAAGAGGAAGGGAACTTTATATTGAATTCTGGAGAAGAAATGATTTGGTAAGGTTTGGCAAATTTACGGCTCCATGGTCCCTAAAAGAAGTCAGTGGCGACACTAAGGTGAACCTATTTCCGATTCCGGAAACAGCCTTATTGTCTAACCCTAACTTAATTCAGAACGAAGGGTATTAAAAGTAGATGATTTATAACACAAAAAGGATGAAGCGACCAAGTTGAACAGGTTATTTTTTCACAAGAGTCGAAAAAGCCTTATTTACCGATACGACGGCTGATTAAAATACCTCATAAAATCCAATAAAAACGGGCTGCCCTAAAAAGGTAGCCCGTTTGTTTTTTTGATTGTTCATTAAGCATCGCCAAGCGAAATTCGACTATTCCAGATAAGGACCTATAACTTAAGATGCCAATTCCTTTATTAGAAATCCGCCTTTTTTTTAAAATAGACCTGAAAGGAAGGGTTTTAGGCCGTACCTCCACTTTCCTTGCTTCAAAACCAACACAGCATATTTTAAGAAGGACCCGACTATTGTGAAGGACCACACATAATCTGGTGACGAATCAGCAAAACACATCCTAGTTTCAATTCCGTTTATTTTGCGTTAGGGACCGCGGCGGCATCCCCGAAGCAGCGCAAGGGATACAGCCAAGGGCCCGCCCGACGGAAGGAGGGAACGCCCAAATAATTCACCTGCCACCTATGCAAAACAACAAAGGGTGCCTTTTGCAAGACACCCTTTGTTATAGGTACACAATCTTATTATTGCGCAAAATAAATATAAATCCCTACTACCAACAAGCAGATGGCAATTCCGACTTGTTTTACGTACTTGTAGGGCTCTATAGAAACCTGCTTGGTATATTCTAGTTCAAAATCTTTTTCCCTAGGCATAAATTTCCCGATGACCAACATAATGATGATATTCAGGACAAACAGTATAGCCATCACGTGTAAAAAATGTGGGTATTCATCATACCTTGGCTTTAAAATAAACTGACTGATTATATACAGTAAAGAACCCGAGATAATTCCGATTTTAGCGGCGATTGCGGGCACTCTTTTGGTCAGGTACCCCACCACGATAATGGTCAAAATTGGTATACTGTATATTCCGTTTACTTCTTGTAAGTACGCGAACAAACTTCCGGCATTGGCGATTAACGGCGCAATCATCATGGCTGCTATGGCCAATACAATCCCAAACATTTTCCCGTATTTCACTACTGTTTTCTCCGTAGCTTCAGGATTAATGTGTTGTTTATAGATATCGATCCCAAATAAGGTTACCGAAGAGTTTAGCACACTATTAAACGAACTTAAAATAGCTCCGAATAAAACTGCCGCAAAAAATCCGACCAAATATTCCGGTAAAACAGCATTGACCAAGGCAGGGTATGCCTGATCTGGAACCTCTAGCTCTCCCTTGAACAAATGGTACGCGATAATCCCGGGAAGCACCACAATTAACGGGCCTAAAATCTTTAAAAAGGAGGCCAACAACAACCCTTTCTGACCTTCTTTAAGGTTCTTTGCTCCTAAAGCACGCTGAATAATTTGTTGGTTGGTTCCCCAGTAAAACAATTGTACCAGCATCATTCCTGTAAATATGGTTGAAAAAGGCACTGAATTTTCCGGACCTCCTATGGATACGAATTTATTCGGATTTTCATCGACCAATATATTTAGTCCATCGAAAATACTTCCATCACCGATTGCCAACAACCCGAATACCGGAATTAAAAGTCCGCCTAAAAGCAATCCTATAGCATTTATACTATCTGATACTGCCACTGCCTTCAACCCTCCAAATACCGCATATATAGAACCTATTATCCCTATTCCCCAAACACAAATGGTTAAGGCGGCCGTATCGGACACCCCGAGCATGGTGGAAACATCGAACATAGTACTAATAGCTACTGCTCCGGAATACAGAATTACAGGTAATAGCACCACCACATAACCTGTTAAAAACAAGGCCGAGGTAATGGTTTTTGTCGAAGTATCGTAACGCTTCTCTAAAAATTGAGGAACCGTTGTAATTCCGCCCTTTAAGTATCTGGGCAATAAAAATATTGCGGTAACGACCATGGCAATAGCTGCCAAAGTTTCCCAGGCCATTACCGACAGCCCTTCGGTATAAGCCTGTCCATTTAGCCCAACTATTTGCTCTGTAGACAAATTCGTTAACAATAAAGATCCTGCAATTACCCCTGCAGTTAAACTTCTGCCACCTAAAAAATAGCCATCGGAGGAATTTTCGTCTGTTTTTCTGGTAGCTAAATAAGCTATTATGGCCACAAGGATTGTGAAGCCGGCAAAAGAAAGAATTCCCAACATTATATCTTAAGTTTTTTTGGTTGTAGCCGATAAATATATTGGATTATTTATTAATAGAAGTCAACCTATTTAATTTTCTGACAATTTCGTTTAAAATTTAACGGCATTAGCCTTAAAACACAAGATTATCAACAGGATAATTAACATCCCTTGGTTTCCATATTCACTTTACTTTAACTATATTACACATGTCTTTGGACCGCCGTAATTATGGCAAAAACAAAGAATTATGAAATAGCTAACACCAACCAAAACATGCCAAAAAAAGATACTTTCAAACGTACATCCAATGTGCCCATATGGGGAAAGCTCATTCGTGTAAAAACAAAATTCTGCAAGAAAACATAGCGCTTCTATACCCTACAAAGCATTAACATAACCAACACCATTTTTCATTCAAGACCGCAGTCTTCAAAAAAGTCAAGGTCCGTTGTTCCTTGCGCTAGCAACTTATTGGAAACAAACCAATAATATCACCGGCGATTTTAATATTGCGGTCACTCTAAAAAAGAAGGATCAAAAAATATGACAATATTTAAAGTAAAAAATATAGCAATCCTATGTACCATTGCTTTAGTAAGTTCTTGTTCCCCAAAAAAAGAAGCAGAAACGGCTCCGGAAAAAACCTTATTTTCCTTACTGCCCTCTGAAAGAACGGGAATAGACTTTATAAATGAGGTGGTTAACCAAAAAGATTTCAATATTTTTAAATACCGGAATTTTTATAACGGTGGTGGTGTAGCCATTGGCGACATTAACAACGATGGACTTCCTGACATATATCTCACTGCCAATATGGGCCCTAACAAACTTTATTTGAACAAGGGCAATTTAGAATTTGAGGATATCTCCGAAAAGGCCGGGGTTAGCGGTAACAAACCATGGTCTACCGGGGTGGTTATGGTCGATATTAACGGGGACGGCCTTTTAGACCTATATGTCAGCAACGCCGGGAATATGGAAGGCAACAACCACGATAATGACCTTTACATTAATAATGGAGACCTTACTTTTACGGAAAGTGCCGAAGCCTATAACTTGGCCAAAACCGGATTTTCTACCCATGCATCTTTCTTTGATTATGACAAAGACGGCGATTTGGATGTATACATCCTAAACAACAGCAATATTCCCGTAAGTAGTTTGGGCTATGCCGAACAACGAGACATTAGGGCTCAGGACTGGGAAGGAGTACCCAAAATTTTTAGGGGCGTTGGAGATATGCTACTGAGAAACGACGATGGCAAGTTTGTAGATGTCAGTGAAGAAGCCGGAATTTATGGCAGTCTTATTGGTTTTGGGCTTGGTGTAATGGTGAGTGATGTCAATGGAGACCTTTACCCGGACATTTATGTATCCAATGATTTTTATGAGCGAGACTACCTATATATCAACCAGCAAGACGGCACCTTTGAGGAAGAAATAAAGGATTGGACCTCCCACCTGTGTTTATCGGCTATGGGAGTAGATATGGCCGATATTAATAACGACGGAAAAAGCGATATTTTTATTACAGATATGTTACCCGAGGGAGACCAGCGTGTAAAATCTGTCATGGAATTTGAAGGTTATAATATATTTAAATTAAAGCAGAGCAAGGATTTTTTCCAGCAATACATTCAAAACACCTTGCAGTTGAATAATGGCAACAACAGCTTTTCCGAAGTGGCTTATTTTAGTGGCGTTGCAAAGACCGACTGGAGTTGGGCCGGACTTTTATTTGATATGGACAATGATGGTTTACGCGATATTTATGTGACCAACGGCATTAACCATGACCTTACAGATCTAGATTTTGTAGACTTTTTTGCCAACGAAATCATCCAAAAAATGGCGCTGACCGGGAAAAAGCAATCCATTGATTCTATTATCAATAAAATGCCTTCTGAGCCACAACCCAATTACGCTTTTAGAAACAACGGGGACATTACCTTTAGCAATGAAACCAAAAATTGGGGACTCGAGATTCCAAGTTTCTCCAATGGCGCTGCATATGCAGATTTGGATAATGACGGAGACCTAGATCTTGTGGTAAACAACGTGAATATGCAGGCCTTTATTTTTGAAAATAACAGTGAAAAATTTAGCAAAAACAACTATATCAAGGTACAATTAAAAGGCACTGCCCCCAACACTTTTGCCATAGGAGCAACGGTTAAACTATATCATAAAAAAGAAGTTATCGTTCAAGAGCTAATTCCTTCTCGAGGGTTTCAATCGTCCATGGATTATATTATGACCATAGGTTTAGGCCAACGACAAATAATAGATTCCCTACGGGTAATTTGGCCCGATGACCAAACCCAAATACTAGATTCACTTGGGGTGAACCAAGTACTGGTTTTACATCAACCGGAAGCCCAGGGTCTGTATAAACCCATTAAAAACACTCCTAAGGAAACTTTGCTAACCGAATTGAATACCACTAGCCTTCTATCGCATACGGAAAACACTTATAACGATTTTGACTACGAGGGCCTCATTTCTAAAATGCTTTCCCAAGAAGGTCCGGCCTTGGCGGTCTCCGATATCAATGCCGATGGGCATGAGGATGTTTTTATTGGAGGTGGTGCTAGTGCCAGTGCGGTAATTTATAGGCATAGCGGCAAGGGAAAGTTAACGCCCACCAAGCAGATTGCCTTGGAAAAAGATGCCGTATTTGAAGATACCGCGGCTGCCTTTTTGGATGTTGACGGGGATGGGGATATGGATTTATTGGTAGGCAGTAGTGGCAACCAGACCGGTGCCGAAAAATCGTATGGAACCCGACTGTACCTCAACAATGGGCAGGGGATGTTTACGGCTTCTTCCAACACCTTGCCAAGCGTTTACAACAACATATCTGTCATTGCCCCGTATGATTTTGACGGAGATGGCGATATGGATGTATTTATAGGTTCTAGAAGCGTAGTTGGCAACTATGGTATAGAACCTGAACATTTATTTTTAGAAAACAAAGGTGATGGAACTTTTGTAGACGCTACGGAACGTTTGGCCTTTGACACCAAAAAAGCAGGGCTTGTTACCGATGCCATTTGGACAGATATAGATGGTGACCAGAAGAAAGACCTAGTAACTGTTTCTGAATGGGGATCGGCAACGGTGTACAGGAATACGGGAAGACGGTTGGTCCTAATGCCCACTAGCTTAGATAGTTTACCGGGCTGGTGGAATGCTATTGAAGCTGCTGACTTGGATAATGACGGGGACATAGATCTTATTTTAGGTAATCAGGGGAGCAATGTTCCCTATGCCGCTTCAACGGAAAACCCCATGAAATTGTGGATCAACGATTTTGACGATAACGGCACCATTGAACAAATTATGTCCCAAAATTTCGATGGCAAAGATTATCCCATCCATCAGAAAAAAGAACTGACCAACCAGATCGTATCCTTAAAAAAGCAAAACTTAAAAGCTTCGGAATACGCCAAAAGGACGGTAGAAGAATTGTTTCCTCCAGAGAAAATACGGCAAACCATTGTAAAGAAGGCAAGCATCCAAGAATCGGTCATTGCCATCAATGAAGGCCAGGGACAATTTGTTCTTAAAAAACTTCCCAATCGGGTTCAATTTTCTTGTGTCTGTGGAATTTACTGTACCGACATTAATAACGATGGACATTTGGATATCATTATGGGGGGCAACAATTTTGCCTTTAAACCTCAGTATTCCCGTTTAGACGCTAACTATGGCAACATCCTTTTAGGCGATGGAAAACTAAATTTTGAATGGCAAAATTATGATGAAAGCGGCTTTTTTATCAAGGATGAGATTAAACACCTGCAAATGTTTAAGGACAAACAAGGCAAGCGATTTATCATTACGGCTATCAACAATAATCAACCTAAGATTTTTTCATTAAATGATTAAACACTTACTCTTTATATTATCTATAATGCTCCTTGGGAGCTGCGGTCAAAAGCAGGGGCGTCTTTTTAGCAATCCCGGTCCTGAAGAAACGGGTATCGATTTTCAAAATACCCTTACCCCTACCGAGGATCTTAATATTTTAGACTACCTATATTTTTATAATGGTGGCGGAGTAGCCATAGGCGATATTAATGGCGATGGGCTACCCGACATATTTTTTTCTGGCAATCAGGTGAAAAACAAATTGTACCTCAATGAAGGGAGTTTAAAATTCGAGGATATTTCTGCCACTTCGGGCATCGAAGGCAATAGCTCTTGGAACACCGGTGCCGTCATGGGCGATGTGAACGGGGATGGCCTTTTAGATATTTATGTATGCGCCGTAGTAGGAATCAACGGATTTTACGGACACAATGAACTTTTTATAAATAATGGCGACAATACCTTTACCGAAAGTTCGAAAAAATACGGTCTAGATTTTGAAAACTTTAGTAGTACCGCCGCTTTTATAGATTATGATTTGGATGGAGATCTGGATATCTATTTGCTGAATCATGCGGTACATACCCAGGCCTCTTTTGGCAAAGCCGATATAAGAAAAAACAGAGATCCACAAACCGGTGATAAGCTCTTGCGTAATGATAACGGCATTTTTACCGATGTAAGCGAAGAAGCAGGAATTTACGGTGGGGTAAATGGCTATGGATTAGGGATTTCGGTAGCCGATTTTAACCAGGACGGCTATCCCGACCTTTATATTGGCAACGATTTCCATGAAGACGACTACTTTTACCTGAACAATGGCGATGGCACCTTTACAGAACAATTACGCACCTATTTTGGGCATACGAGCAGGTTTTCTATGGGCAATGATGCCGCAGACATCAATCATGATGGTTGGCCAGACCTCCTTACCCTGGACATGCTTCCGGAAGATGAAACCGTTCTTAAATCATCGGATGGGGACGACCTTACCCAAACCCAAAATTTAAAGGTAGATCGGTATGGATACCATTATCAGTTTTCTAGAAATATGCTCTTTGTAAACCAACAGAACAAAGCTTTTACAGAAACGGCGCTTCTCAGCGGAGTGGCTGCCACAGATTGGAGCTGGAGCGCCCTTTTGGGGGATTATGATATGGACGGAAAACAAGACATCTTTATTTCTAACGGCATTCCTAAAAGACCCAACGATCTCGATTTTATAAAGTTTGCCTCTAGCGAGCAAATCAGAACTAAAATGAACAATACCAAGCTCGTAGACCAGCAAGCGTTTGATTTAATGCCATCGGGGAAAGTGCATAATTATATTTTTAAAGGCGAGGAAGGTTTAAAGTTTAACAACGAATCTGGGCATTGGACCATCAAAGACTCCCTTATTTCTGGAGCAACCGCCTATGCCGATTTGGACAATGATGGCGATCTGGACCTTGTGATCAATAACATTAATAGTACGGCTAGCTTGTATGTCAACAAAACCGATGACAAGGCTAATTACCTTAAGCTAAATTTTAAGTATACGGATAAAAACAAATTCGGCATAGGGACGAAGGCATTCTCTTATCACAAGGGAAGGCTTCAATACAAGGAGTTATATACGGTGAGAGGGTTTCAGGCATCGTCGGAGCCGATGATTCACTTTGGTTATGGTCAAGAAAAATTCATAGATTCAATTAAGATAGTATGGCCTAATAAGACCTATCAGGTATTAAAAAAAGTAGCTACCAATCAATATCTCACCCTCTCTCCCAAAGGCACCAACGCTTTTAACTATGATTCTTTGAAGAAAGACACAAGGAACATTTTTAAAAGAACCACGGATAATTTAGGCATTAATTTTACCCATGAAGAAGACCACTATTTAGATGTGAATCGTCAAAAATTAATTCCTTATCAGATATCCGATCGGGGTCCGGCTGTCGCTATTGGGGACCTTAACAATGATGGTAAAAAAGATATTTTCTTTGGAGGTTCCAAATACATTCCATCCAGAATATTTTTGCAAAAAGACAGCACCTATGTAGAAACCGCCATTCCGTCCATTGCAAAAGACTCTATTAAAGAAGATATCAGTGCCATCATTGCCGATTTTGACAAGGACGGCCTAAACGATCTTTTTATCGGTACGGGCGGAGGCGATTTTTATGACCAAATGCCCCCCCTAACGGATAGTTATTACCGCCAAGAGAAGGATACTTTTACAGAGATGCCCCTATCCTCCTATTTTGAAAATGCCGGTATTCTTCGGGAATATGATTTTGACGGCGATGGCGACCTGGATGTTTTTGTGGGCAACCATGCAGTGACCAATGATTTTGGAAAAATTCCAAATTCTTTTTTATTACGGAATCAAGGGGGGACTTTTTCTATGGTGCCCAATGCGGAATTGCAAGGTGCCGGGATGATTACGGATGCTGTTTGGAGCGATTTTGATGGGGACGGTATCAAGGACCTTATCCTTGTAGGGGAATGGATGTCTCCTAAATTTTTTAGGAACAACAATGGGGATTTATCAGAACATTTCACCTTGGAACAAGCTTATACCGGGCTATGGCAGAGTATTGTTCCTTTTGATATTGACCGCGACGGCACTATGGATTATCTGTTGGGCAATTGGGGTACCAATACCAAACTAAGTGCCTCTATGAAATATCCCTTAAAGATGTACTATTCAGATTTTGATAACAATGGCAGTACCGAAACTATTTTGGCCATGGCAAAAAATGGCAGCTATTATACCTTGGACGGCTTAGACGAGCTATCGTCCCAATTGGTAAGTCTCCGAAAAAAATTCACCAATTATAAGGAATTTGCAGGAAAACCAATTTCCGAAATCTTAGGGGAACCAGCCTTACAAAAAGCCACCTTATTGGAAGTAAATACCCTCGCATCTGGCTATTTAAAAAATAAAGGTGGTAAATTTACCTTTGTTCCCTTTTCCACACCCCTACAATTAGCTCCTATACAGGCATTTTTGGAGTATGATTTTGATGGGGACGGAAGTACAGAGGTTTTGGCCGCTGGTAATTATTTTGGGGTAAAACCATACCATGGTCGCTTCGATTCTTTTCCGGGAGCCTTGATTAAAGCAGAAAAGGACGTAATTTTAGGCAATAAGATAGGATTAGACCTAGAACACAAAAGCGCAAGGCACCTCAAAATTATTTATATGGGGGAAAAACCCTTTCTGCTTGTAACATATAATAATGATCGTTCCCAAGTATATGCCTTGGAAAATAATAACAACTAAAATGAAAACACTTATTCCACTATTTCTACTCGTTGCCCTTATCGTTTCTTGTAATATAAAGGAAGAACCAATTGTTATTTCCGCTGAGGAACTGCACAAGGCTATCGATAAGGTAACCGAGGTTATGATTCACGACATATTTTCGCCCCCTGTGGCCAGTAGAATATATGCTTACCCAAATATTGCGGCTTATGAGATCGTAGCCCTTCACCAATCAGGCTACAATTCCTTAGTGGGACAGGTAACAGATTTAACGCCTATCCCAAAACCGGACAAACCCGTCAACTACCAGATGGCAGCCTTAATTGCCCACCTCGATTTAAGCAAACACTTGATTTTCTCTGAAGACAAAATTGAAGTGTATCGAGACAGTTTATACAGTCATTGGGAGAAAAAAAACAAAGGTGACTTTCTCGATTCTAAAGAATACGGCTTACGAGTTTCCAAACATATTGCAGCATGGTTAGACAAGGACAATTACAAGCAAACCCGAACCATGCCTAAATTTACGATAAACACGGACGATGCTTCCCGTTGGCAACCTACCCCTCCCTCTTATATGGATGGGATAGAACCGCATTGGAGCAAGATTCGTCCCTTCGTGATAGATTCTGCCAATCAATTTGTTCCTGCCCCGCCTCCTGCTTTTTCTATGGAAGAAGGATCCGATTTCTATAATGAAGTTATGGAAGTATATCATATAAACAAGGAAATTACGGCCAAAGGAGATAGCTCTGAAGAAGTTGCCATTGCCCAATTTTGGGACTGTAACCCTTATGTTTCGGTAACCCGTGGACATTTGATGTTTGCTACCAAAAAGATTACCCCTGGCGCCCATTGGTTGGGAATTACAAAAATAGCCTGCCAAAAAACAGCTTCCGATTTTGACAAAACCGTATTGGCATATACCAAAACATCCATGGCAATTGCCGATGGCTTCATCAGTTGTTGGGACGAAAAATATAGAAGCAACCTAATTCGTCCAGAAACGGTGATCAACCAATATATCGATGACAGCTGGCAACCTCTATTACAAACGCCCCCTTTTCCGGAATACACCAGTGGTCATTCCGTTGTTTCGGGTGCCGCTGCAACCGCCTTGACCAGTATTTTTGGAGACGAATTTGATTTTGATGACGACACTGAAGTGCCTTTTGGGCTCCCTATTCGCAGTTTTACCTCCTTTTACCACGCGGCTAATGAGGCAGCCATGAGTAGAATGTACGGGGGTATCCACTATAGAGCTGCCGTAGAAGTCGGGATAAAACAAGGTAAAGATCTTGGTAACTTTATTGTAAACACCTTAGAAATGAAAAAAAACGAATCTTTGGTGTCTACCCAATAAGCCCCCAGACCTTCTAAAAATGTACCTTTGAACGCTTTGATACCTTTTCTTATAATAGGTACGATACCAGCATAAATATTACTCAAGTGAAAAATAAATTAAAATTTTTTATTGTCTTCTCGCTCATTGGTTATTTGATTTGGTACTTATTTCTTAAGCCATACGACTACAAAGTAGTTTTTAAGGCCCAAACCTATCCCGGTACCATCAACCAAAGTATTAAGCTTTGGAGCAGTACCAATAACCATTCTAAGTTCTTAGAACAAGAAAGCTTTTTGGAACTAGATCAACAACTACAATTTAACGATTCCCTTCACGAATATCGATGGAAAATCACTCCTTTAACCGATTCTAGCAGTCGGGTTACTGTATGGGTCAAAGATTTAAACAACAGTCTATCTAATAGATTGAGTATTCCATTTAGCACTACTAATTTTGAAAAAAGAACTAAAAGCACCTTGGTAGACTTTAATAAAAAGCTACACGATCATATTGAAAATTTCAAGGTGAGTATTGTAGGCATCGTAGAAGACACTCCATCGACCTACACGGCTTATGTCCCCTTAGAAGGACCACAGTTTGGGAAGGCCTCGTCCATGATGAAAAACTATCCTTTTTTAAGCTCGATCCTTGTCGATCATCAGGTGAAGTTAAACGGACAGCCGTTTATAGAAATTTCCCATTGGGACAGGACCAATGACAGCATTACATACAATTTTTGTTTTCCCATTATAAAAAATGACAGCCTGCCCCAAAACAAATCCTTACATTACAAACATTTTAAGGGAGGGAAGGCCATAAAGGCTATTTATAACGGCAATTATATCACTTCGGACAGAGCCTGGTATGCCTTATTAGACTATGCTAAAAAAAACAATATTGCGGTTGATGAGAACCCCATTGAGGTTTTTTACAGCAACCCTAATTATGGAGGGAACGAATTGAATTGGAAGGCAGAAATTTATATGCCCGTAAAAAAATAAAATACTCAAGGGTATCGCTAACTTTGCCGCTTCTACCATTAGCGAATCTTAATAGCACAAAGCGATGAAATTTATCAGTTTATTTTCAGTGATTTTTTTAGTGAGCTGCTCCAATTATGGACAACTGAACTATATCGTAAAACTGCCCAAAAGTATCAAAGAAAATTCTGGAATCACCACTATTATCGATTCTACCGTGTGGTTTGTAGAAGATAGCGGCAACGACAATATCCTTTACAAGGTAAATCATAAAGGGCAGTTATTAAGAGCGTTGGTCGTAAAAAATGCAGATAACCACGATTGGGAAGATTTGGCCAAAGACGACAAACAAAATATATACATTGGCGATTTTGGCAATAATGACAATCTCAGAAAAAACTTAAGCATTTATAAAATTCCCAATCCCGAAACGGTATCGGGCAGCGAGATAGCGGCCGAAAAAATAACTTTTTATTATCCTGAGCAGAAAGATTTTCCGCCTAAAAAGGACAAATTATTATTTGATGCCGAGTCGCTTTTTTATTTCAAAGGCCATCTTTATATCATTACCAAGAACCGTTCTCATCCCTTTAACGGAGAGGCTTTCCTATACAGGGTTCCGGCCAAGAAAGGCAACTATGCGGCCGAATATTTAGATGTTTTTACCGCAAAGGTTGGGAAGAAAAAGGCCAATATAACCTCAGCAGATATCTCGCCTGATGGCAAAACATTGGTCTTGCTCAGCAATGGCTTTTTATGGGTCATCACGGACTTTCGGGACGACCAATTTTTTGAGGGTCGGGTCAAAGGCATAGACCTAGGAGTTCGCACTCAGTTAGAATCCGTTACGTTTACCGACAACCACAACTTGTTGTTGTCTGACGAACGGTCTAAAAAAACTGGCGGGAATTTATATTCCTTTTCGCTACAGCAGTAAGGTTTTTAACAAAACCACTCCCCTTAAACGCGAATGCCAGTTTGTAGACTAGTCCTATGCTTTACTTAAAATCCAAATCCGACACCAAAAGAAAACCGTGGTCCTTCTACACTATTAAATAGGGCAACCCTAGCCGTTAGCACATCGGCGCCGTTTAAAAAGAACCCGCCACCGTAGGCCGTATGCCATTGGTCCGAAGTATCATTGGCCAACCACACCCTACCGTAATCGAACCCTCCATAAACCCCTAGGTTCACTGGTAAGAGTCCGGTTTTTATTTTTCTCAGCTGATAGCGGACATCGGTATTTTGATAGTAGCTGGTTTTTCCAGAAAATCGTTGGTTTCTAAACCCTCTTAGGCCATCGGTACCACCAATACTGGCGGCCTGATAAAATTCGTAATCATCGCCAATATTAAAATGAGCCTTCCACTTGGTCGCCAATACCATCCTCCCGTCTGCCGCTAACTTATAATCGAAGGATAGACTTGGTACTATATAGGCAAAACGTCGGGTGTTGTTGTCTATACTGGTCTTATACCCTACCAATAGTTCTGTAGCCATGCCCATGGTTGGGAAAGCAGCATTGTCGTAATTCTGAAAAGAATAGACCGCATCGACTCCCAAAAAGCTATTATTACTTTCTTCGCCGTTTGCTTGGTAAAAAGTATTTACAAACCTATCCTCAGTTTCTTCTACACTTAGTCTTTCCAATGAGATACCGGTACGGAATGTTCCGCCCAATGAGCCTCTCCAAACCAAGGAGGGAGAGAAACTCAGGTTTTGAATTCTGACCCTATTGTAAGCCATTCCCAAGGCATCGTCCAAGTTTTGGGTCTCGTTGCCAATCCCAAAAAAGTTTCTGCTAAAGTTAGGACTGGTAAAACGCGAAGCTACGGCCAAGTTCCAATTCCCAATTACATTGGCAAACTCTCCTAAATAGTCCAATTCAATACCACTGGTTGCAAAATAGAACGATGCATTTACCGTGTGTTGTTGTGTAAAGGGATTTTTTCGAAAACCATTGAAGGTATACGTATTTCCGAATCCTATTTTAACCCCATCATCTGGGTTATACCCTATGGTAGGTATTAACTGGTTAGTGGCATTAAGGAAATTTTTAGGTTGAAAGGTGTTTACATCATAGGTATCGGTAAGTCTTATCGTTGCACCTTTGGTACTTTCAAAGGTGTTCTTTTTTGATTTATAGTCATAGACAAGAACATTCTTATTGCTTTCAATATTGTAGGTATCATTGTTCTGACCACCGATCAACCGAACTTTAATACCACTGGTATTTTTCCCTTCGACCTCAAACACATCATCGTCATCCAAACCGTAGACCCAAATTTCTTTGGTTATCTCGCGATCATAGTTTTTTTGAAAAATAAGATCTGCTTTTTTACCGCCTTTTATCCTGTATGCCTTCACATTTACGGTCTTATTCTCCAAAAAGGCCACTTCAAAAAAATCGTCCTTATCGGTACCGGTTACCACTGCGAATTTATTTAACAAGCGATAATATTCTTCTGCTGTTTCTGGTAATTTCGCCAAACGCGCCTGTAGTATTCTTTTTAATGCTGTTGTGTTCTCATCTCTTATTTCTGTTGGAAACGCTTCAAAGGCCTTGTCTATAACCTCTTCGCTCAGTTCTTTTTGCAGATAAGCCGCTTCATTCTGCCATTGTTCCAGGCTTGTTTCTATAGGCAGCACCATGTCTAACATAAAAGCTTTGGGCGAAGAATTAAAGCCTTTAACACTTCTGATTTCGCTTTTAAAACCCTCCATGAGTCGTAAGCCAGGAATAATGCGCGTAGCCACATTCATAAAGGGTCCATCGCCCATAATGGAAAAGACCTGATCCCTATCTCTTGGAATGGGTTTAAAGGTTACTGTTCCATTTTCTTCATCTTTAATTTCTGCCCATCGCCATTGGTCAGAATGCCTGTCCCAATCTCCCACGGCCATATCGAACAGTCGTGCTCGCACATAGGTAGTAGCATCTACTGTATACTTTTCGTCTTTCCTTAATTTTTCGAACAATTCGTCCGTACTCCTAACCTTATTGGCATATCCAAAACTTTTAAGTTCCCCATGGCCATCCCCCACATGCTCTTCGATCATATAGAGTTCATCGCCAAAATCGTCATTATAGCCTTTAAGGGCCGATTGCTTGGGCACATAGTACAACACGGGGTTGGTATGATACAATCCGACGGCATCGGACAACACATCTACTGTAAAGGGTGCGTAGGGATGCGACCCCGTGTAAAAGTCCAACAGCAGGCCTTCTGTATACGTATTTTCAAACTCGCCTACGATATATTGTTCCTTAAACGCCATGGACTGCAAATACAGTTCGGCGCTTTTCCGCAAGGCCCGCATCACGTATTCCTTTCCATTTTTATCGGCTAAACGCAAGGATTTGGATTGATGCCCGCCTCCCTTTCGCACGGGGACCAGCCCTCCAAAAAGAGTATCTAATCGCACCGTAGGGGCCGAAACCTCGGTCCCGTAATAGGAGCGATAGCGTTCTCCCCAAATGCGCTTGTGGAATTTACTTTTATCTATTTCTGATGCGTTATAAATTGAGGCCTTGACATGTGAAGGAAAAGTGTCGGCATACTGCTGTCCACCCTCACTTTTGTTTGGCAGTAACACCTGGGAGGTATACAAGAATTTCTTTTGGCCATTATCGTCGAGCCCATAATAATTTACCCTAGAAGATCCATCGGTATACACATCCAGAATAGCATAGCCCATTTCTCCGGACGAAAATTTACTTCCGTTAAGCAATCTCGTTGTACCCGACTTTGCTCCGGAGCCACTAACAATTTGTGGGGTATTTTCTTCGACTATATACTGTAGGGAATGTTCATGACCTGAGGCAAATATGACCTTATCAGAATACTGAGCCAAAGTAACTATTCTATTTTTAAGGGAATTGTAGCGTTTATTCTGCAAATCTGTTGTTGATGCCCCCGTTGTTTTTCGCAATAGGTTAACCACGGAGCCTAAAACCGGAAAAGGGAATTTTCGCCCCATTGGATTTAAATTTTCCTTGAACGAGAATTGTCCGCCGTGAGACCCGTAAGTAAACATGGGGTGATGCATGGCCAGGATAGTGGTTTTTCCGCTATTTTTTTTGATCAGACTTTCCAATTCCTCAAAAAATGCTTCCCTATCCCGAATTTCACAATCATCGTTAATGGTCGGGTGCTTATCCCAATTGACCAAATACCATTCTGTATCTATGGCAATGACAACAATCTCCTTGTTGATGTCTATTTTCTTAATAGGACATCCATTTTCGGGAAAGAATACTTCCTCGCTTTGCAGTTTTTCCTGGATATACAATTGTTGCCGTTCCAATCCATCTAATCCATTACTGTACCAATCGTGATTTCCTGGAATAAAGATCGGTTGTCCCTTGTAATTGGCAAGGGCGCCCAATTGGGCATCTAGGTTATTGGCTGCCTCCGAATAGGCTTGGGGAGCCTCTTTTGGATCTGGCATACCGGCCGGATAAATATTGTCTCCCAAGAAAATGGTCGTAGTGTTTTCTGAAGCGGCCCCTAATTCTTCTTTCAACAATTTCAAGACCGCATTTGGTTCCCCCATAGCAGATTTACCGGCATCCCCGATAAGAAAAAAACGATGTACTAATTCCTTGTCATCCTGCTTCTCCGATAGTTGTTCATTAGGCCCATATTTTGATCTATAGGTAGCACAACTGGCTATAAGAAAAAAAAGAATTAGAAGGATGGAATGATTTTTCATACTTACCATTTTAGAAAAAAAAATTTGTACATTGTACGACATATAATTTTTAAAATATGTCGGATATTCTTCATAAAACCGAAAACTTTGTCATCGATTTATTGGCTCAGAATCTGAACCCCAAGTATGTATACCATAATTTATGGCATACAGAACAGGTGGTTAAAAGTACTAAAGAAATATTAAGTTTTTATGATTTAGGTAAAGAAGAAAACGAGCTAATAACATTGGCTGCATGGCTTCACGATACGGGGTATATAGAAGGAAGCGAAAATCACGAAGAGAGAAGTTGTAAAATTGCCCAGGAATTTCTGAAAGAACAAGCCTATCCGACAGCCTCGATCGCTAAAATATGTAATTACATCCTTGCTACAAAAAGATATTACCAACCACAAAGTCTTCCTGAAAAAATTATACGCGATGCCGATTGCGCTCATTTTTCAAAGCCTAATTTCCAAGAAATATCCGAGCTATTGCGCAAAGAACTGATAGCTATTGAGGATAAGGAAATAACCCCTAAAAAATGGCGGGAACAAAACATAAAAATGTTGGCATTGGAACATGAGTACAATACAGACTATGCCATTGAAAACTGGAAAGGCGAAAAGAATAAAAATTTACAAAAATTAAAGAAAGATAAAAAGACCGAAAAAAATATAGCCAAAAAAGAACGGTTAAAGGCAAAATACAAAAGCGATGGTCCGGACCGAGGCATACAAACCTTGTATAGGGTAACCCTAAGAAACCATATCACCTTGAGTAATATCGCCGATACCAAGGCCAACATATTATTATCTGTCAACGCGATTATTATCTCTTTGGTCCTTGCCAATTTAATTCCCAAATTGGATAATCCCCACAATTATTATTTGGTATACCCTACGGCCATATTTGTGACCTTTAGCGTTATTTCTATGGTATTGGCCATTGTTGCCACAAGACCCAACGTTACCCAAGGAAAATTTACCAAAGAAGATGTTGCGCAACGAAAGGTAAATTTATTGTTTTTTGGCAATTTCCATAAAATGAGCCTGCCCGATTTTGAATGGGCCATCAACGAATTGGTCAAAGACAAGGAATATATTTACTCCTCCCTTACAAAAGACCTGTATTTCTTGGGGTTAGTTCTCGACAGGAAATATAAAATTCTACGCCTGACCTATTTGATCTTTATGATAGGCATGATTTTATCTGTGATTGCCTTTGGCATTTCCTTTAAGTATTATGGCTCTTTGCGCGTTTGATAAAAAGGTATCGATAGGGCAAAAAATGGAACGTATTTCAGACCTCCATCAGGTCGGCATAATCATAGGTTTTTGAGGTATTGCCTTTTTTTCCATATAATATTTCTACCCTGATGGCTTTTAATCCAGAAACACCTTGGAGGCCCTCTAGTTCTAGGAGTTCTATTTGATCGCCAAAATACCCCTTAGATTTTAAAAATTTGATATACCGTAGGTATTCTACTTCTTCTTGCTTTTGTGAGTACACAATAGATAGTTTTCCAGGAACCGTCAATCGTTCATTGGTGCCTTTAATAAAAGACTTGTCTATACGTTTTTTTATCACTTCATAACGGGCATTATAGGTACCATCAACATCAAAGCGTTTTTCGTCCATTCTAAACCGTATCGACAAGGAAGTATTATATACCAATAAAAGAGATGCTACATCTAATTGTACGGGAAGTTTTGGTTTTAACTGATAAAAGGTATTTTCCATCTCGCACATCACCTGTAATTGCCATAACCTTAAGTTATTTAAATGCATGGTATGGTACTCCCTATCGGTAACCATAGAATCTCCTATAAACAAGTTATGTTCTATACCATCGGTCTTGTATCTTTCAAAATAATGCGGAAACATATTCTGTGCCTGGTCCTGGTGTTTGTCGAGGACATGAGCCAACTTTTTATTGATCTGTGAGACACTTTCGTCATAGTTTCGCCTATGGTCATAATAGGTAGCAGTATTTGGATCTATATTGGCCCTATACTGCACTATCAACTGTTCTAGAGCGGGGGATGCATCCTCCAAATGCTCTAAAACCGGGTGTATTTCGGTATTGATAAAATCATAAATTGTTTGTTCGCTACTGGTGTATAGGGACTCCTTTATTTCTTCTAAATAATTGTTTACCTGAAATATCAGTTCTTCATAAACGGGCAGTTTATTTAAGACCCAAGCGGCGGTCAAAACCTTATGTATTTCTGATAACTGAATCGTCAAATCGCGTTGGATGGCAAGATTCCGAGATTCGGAAGAGTCCTTAATATCTATTTGTCCGTACAGGGGGTGCACCTCTTTAAAGACTATTTCCTTAAAGGATGGATTATTCCCCAAGGCTTCTTCTTTTATAAATCGTTTTGCCTCGTCGTGAAACTTCCATCGAACCGCGGGATGCACCGATGTACATTCGTTCTGTATCACGGCATCAATAAGATTTTCTTCCTCCTCCACATCTCGTAAGACTGCCGAAACAATATATTGCATTACGTCTTGCAATTTCTCTGCATTCACGCTGTTAAGGGCATTTTTTTGTCCAGAAACAAGCTCTAAAACCCCTAGGAGTGCGCCATCTTTTGTAATGGGTGCAAAGATGGCCGACTTAATGTTTTGTTCGTACAGACTTTTATAAGGCGTTTGGCCCCCACTAATATCATTGTACTTGTCTACATCTGAAATTATAAAATTGGCGTTTTTATAGAGCAGTTTCTTATAAGAAGACATACAGAGTGCCTCATTGCAGGTCTCTATATCTTTTCCGTTCAACAGAAAACTCTTCACACCCTTGATATAGCTTTTTTCAAATTGATTTTCTGATGGATTGTACACCACAAAACCAATCTGAATATCTGGCAGACCGAAAAGAGATTTAAAGGTTCCCTCTATTTCTTCTATAAAATTAGCTTCCCCTGTTTTAGTATTGACAATTAGTTTGGATTTAATTTCGGATATGGAATGTTCCGCAGTAACGTCGAACATATTAGAGATTATAAATCCCTTACATTTAAAACTATTAGGTGGTATCTTTTTTTTCCAGAGCGATACATCGTCTATGTTCTCCAAGAGCTCATCCACATCCTCTTCGGATATTTTCAAGGGGTCCCCGTTGGGGGTGATTTCTATAAAATCGGCATTGTACAAAATACGGTAATGCCTCATGATGCCATTTGCATCGGGAATGTCATAAAAAAATGGCCTTCTAAAATCTAACTTAAACCCGTAATAAACATTAAGGATGACCACACAAGACATGATATAGCTCACCTCTTCCCCTTGGTTTCTAATAACGGGAACAAAGTTAGGCCCTGCATTCTCGAGTATTTTTTTAAAACGGTGACTGCGATTAAAGATTATATTGCTATACGGTAGGGAGGCGGTTTTTATTTCGTTCTCCCCCAATAGATCACTAAAGATATCTTGTAGTATAAGGCTTATGAGATCCTTGTGCTTTTCTAGCAAGGATACATCGGAAAACCCCTCCCGAAGTTCCGGGAACGGTTCTTGGGCCTTCAGAATGTGCTTGGCCTTGGCGGCTATAAATTCTACGTCACTTTTGGCCATTTCATCATAGCGCTCTAACAATTTATTAAAGCTTATATGATACTCTAGTGGTAAAATTTTATCCATATTTATATCCTTGGGAGCATTAGTCCCATATTCGGTTGTAAAATTACAAAAAGAAACCTAAAACTTAAATATAGGAAGCTTGCTACAATCAATTGATTTTTAGGATATTTATACCAAACAATTACAATGACATCGTACACCCGACTCACAAGAGCTTACAAAAACGCCAAGGTTGTGGCCTTTGATGATACCTCTAAGATCATTCTTTTCAGTGATTGTCATAGAGGAGACAACAGTTTTTCGGATGAGTTTGCCAACAATAGGAATATATATTTCCATGCCTTAAAGCATTATTTTAATGAAGGCTTTACCTATTGTGAATTGGGGGATGGGGATGAGCTTTGGGAAAATATCAATTTCGAGACCATTTTTAAGGCTCATAAAAATGTGTACATGCTTTTAAGGAAATATTACATTCAACAACGGCTTCAGCTTATTTGGGGCAACCACGATATGGTTTACAAAGATCCTTCCTATGTTAAAGACCATCTTTCTTCATATTTTGAGCCGATTGAAAATTGCAACAAGGACCTTTTTCCAGGCATACAGTACCAGGAGGCCATTGTTTTAAAACATCGCACCACCGAGCAAGAATTGTTTTTAACCCATGGCCACCAAGCAGATTGGTGGAATTATACCCTTTGGCGCTGGGGCCGTTTTTTGGTTCGGGTACTTTGGAAGCCCTTACAACTTTGGGGTATTGCCGACCCAACGAGTCCGGCCAAAAACTATAAGGAACTCATAAAGATTGAAAGGCGCATAAAAGAGTGGATCGTAGCCAAAAATGACCGCATCACCATTGCAGGGCATACCCATAGGCCCCGTTTTCCAGAACCTGGGGCCATCCCTTTTTTTAATGCCGGGAGTTGCGTACATCCTCGCAGCATAACAGGTCTAGAAATAAAAGAGGGCACCATTTCCCTTATAAAATGGGAAATAGCCACCAAGGATGATGGCACCCTACAAATTGTAAGAGTGCTGTTAGAGGGCCCAAAAAGTTTGAGCGATTACGCTAAAAGTAAATTTAAATCCTAGCGAACCGCTACTAAGCCACCATTTCAGGCCGAGGAACAATTAGTATGTTCTGGTTTTTTTTGCGTTAGGGACCGCGGCGGCATCCCCGCAGCAGGGCAAGGGATATAGCCAAGGGCCCGCCCGACGAAGGAGGGAACGCCCATAGCACACCCCAATTCATGGTTTGTGGTACTTAGAAGACCATTGGATTGCAATGCTACAACCTATATATTTTTGTCCAAACCTCATTGTCTTATTGCAGCCTAAAGGTAATGGGAATGGTATACGGCACCTTTACCGGCCTTCCCCTTTGCCGTCCCGGACTCATCTGCGGCAAGAGCGAAATGATCCTATCGGCCTCTTTCTCCAGCAATTTATTAGGGCCTCTGGTTCTTACGTTTCCAATATTTCCCTTATCATCTATGATAAATTGCACGTACACCTTTCCCTGAATCCCCATTTCTACGGCCACTTCGGGATAGGAGAAATTCTTTTGAACGTGTTCCTGGATTTTTTTCTGAAAACATTCTTTTTGTTCCTCATTGCTTTTGCCCTTACAGCCCGGAAAAACGGGTACATCTTCAATAACGGCAAAGGGTACTTCTGGCACTTCCTCCTCCTCTTCCACCAAGATAATTTCTTCTGCTTTCAAGGGGGGCTTTTCCACTACGGTTTCCTGACTGACTTCGGTACTTTTGATAATGGTTTCTTCAATTTCGGCAATATCCTCTACAACTTCAATAATGGCCGGAGCAGCAGGAGGTGGTGGTGGAGGCGGCGTATTTAGGGCCTCGGTCACAGGAGCTTCTTCCTCCAGGTAATCTGCAACCGCTATGGTTTGTATATAGGTCTTTTCTTTGGGATAACTTTTATATTCCAAGGCTCTCCAGACCAAAAGCAATACAACAGCAAGTCCGATCACAAAAAAAAGACCACTTTTTTTGTTTAAATCTGCTTTTGGATTTTTTTTAATTTCCATGACAGTGCATTTTACCCATGAATTTATTAGGTATCTACATCATTTCATATGATTTAAATCAGTACAAAAAGCCGTTTTCTTTAACAAACAAGACAGCCACCGAGCCAATTCGAATCGGCACCGAACAAGGGCCCGCTCTAAAATTAGCTCGTAGCCTTTTGCTGTGATATAGGTTGCTCATGACACTCGTATCACTTCTTTTCTAGGACTCTTATTTTTTCTTTTTAGTATTTTTTCTGGGCTCCGTTGCTTTCTCTTTTTGGTCTCTTGGCACCATTTCTTCGGGAAAGGGAAAAAGGATGGTAGAATTCTTTTCTGCCGCAATATTGGATAGGGTTTGATACAATCTTAATTTAATGGCAGAGGGCGATTGGTCTATCAGTTTCCCCGCCTCCAGCAATTTTTGGGCTGCCTGCTCCTCGGCCAGTGCCAAGATAACCCTAGCCCTTCTAGAACGTTCCGCTTCGGCCTGGTTGGCCATCATACGCCTCATGTTTTCGGGCAATTGGATATCTTTAATCTTAACGTCTATGATTTCTATCCCCCAGACCTCGGTTTCTTGCTCTACAATAGACTTGATGTTTTTGCCCATCTCTTCTCGTTTAGACAAAATAGTATCGAGTTCTACCTTCCCACAAACATCCCTCAGGGCCGCTTGTGACAATTGAGTTATGGCAAACCTATATTCTTCTACCTCCAAAACTGCCTTTTCTGGATCGTTGATTTTAAAAAAGACCACCCCGTCAATACTACAGGGCACATTGTCTTCGGTCATCACTTCCTGAGAGACAATATTAATAGTGATCACACGAATATCGACCACCTGTATGGTCTCTACAATGGGAATAATCCATTTGAACCCTGGCCCTAGGGTGCTTACATATTTCCCGAACCTGAATTTCAAAGCCCTTTTGTATTCAAAAATAATACGTATTCCGGCCAATAAAAACAAAAAGATAATGATGCCAAATAACATTGGAGGTGCCATAAATGTGGTTTTAAAGTATGGGAGCCATCGAGCTCCAAAAATCAAATGATAAAGCCTTCTAAGATCGACTTTTGGTTACTTCCCAATAAAAGTGAACTGGGACTTTGACAACAAAAAAGGAAGGAAATATATCTTTCTTTTTTCGGTATACGGCGCTATTAAAGTTACGAAAATTATGGCATGCATAAAAACATCTTTTGCCATAAATCATGGATACCCCCCTCCCTTATACCTACGGTCGGTCATTCCGGTACAATGATTATAAAATCTCCGCAGATTTCATCAACTTTTATCGCCTAAACTACAGACGATGAAAAGGTGGCTTCTTTTCTTTATGGTTACATGACTGCTTTTTAATGCGAAGGGCACATGACAAGATCTAGGGGACGGCCATGCACAGTGAGCGTATATTTTAGGAGATTCCGGCGATGTGTTACAGTTTGCCGTTCCTATTTAATCATTCCGCTATTTTTATTATTATTTACCGTTCTGTATAATTTGTTTTTAACAACAATTTAGTTTACCTATGGCAGGGTATTTGATATTTTTGTTATTCCTAGCTATATTTAACAGGTTATATGAGAGTTGTCTATTTGTTTGTTCTACTATGTTTGGTATCCTACTCGGGATTGGCCCAAACCGACTTGCCCACTACCCAACCCCTGAAAATTGAAGGAGACCGCGGTGTCAAGGAAAACCCTAAGCAAGGTACGGCCTTAAAATTGCCGGCCATCATAGATTTAAAACCTACTACCAACCTCAGGGATTCGTTAACAGCGCGCCAAATTAATATGCTTCCGACCCGGAATTTGGTTCAGGCGGGACACGATTTAAAGCTAGATCCCAAAATACGTGAAAAGGAAAAAGAAGGCTCTAAAACCTTTTTTGGCGATATGTATTTGGGCGACATCAAGAGCAACGGAAAATTTGTGGGGATTCTTTGTCGTGACCATGAATACGTAGACGGAGACCGCGTAAGGATATTGCTAAACGATGTGGTCGTAGAACCTAATATATTTCTGACAGCTGCTTTTAAAGGCCTAAACCTAGATCTAAAAAAGGGATTTAACCGCATCGATTTTGAGGCTTTAAACCAAGGAACTTCCGGCCCCAATACGGCCCAGGTAGATGTGTATGACGACCAGGGAAAATTAATCCATTCCAATATGTGGAATTTATCCACGGGCTCTAAGGCGACCATTATTGTCATAAAAGAATAATTCCAAAAAACGCTTTAAAAGTCTCCTACTAAAAGGACAGCATCCCTGTGCACTTTTTATATAAAATCCATCCCAGGATCTTCTAGCTTTTTTATAGCTTTTCGCCGGGGTGATAGATTTTTTCGGCCCTTTTTAAGACATCCTTTTTGTAAAAAGCAACTTCTTTAAATTCCATATCGGCATAGGCCTGTGCCTGATCATCAAAATGTTTCGAGCTCGGATGACCGCTTTGCCCCCCTGCCAAAATACTTTTGGCCCTTACCTTTTTCCCAAATTCTACCACGGCCACAAAACTATTGCCGCGGGTACCATATAATTTTTTGGTGTTGTTGTGGTATCTGGCCCCGTAGGCGGCCAAGGCGCCCCAGCGCCCCGAAGCAAACCCAATGGCTATACTGGGCTTGTCATCGTCAAAAGCCTGCCTTATAGCCCCATCTAGCCGTTGGTATCGATTTACATCGCCCCATGGAATGCGCCAAGTCCCAAAATCCTCCTCTAATTGAGATATCACTTCTGAAAATAATTGCAAACGCTCGTCGTATGGTGAAGAGGTGCCAAAATAGCTCATGCCCTCCATATCGCTCATAGTGTCTTGGATGACTCCCTTTTTTCCCACAAGGGTACCATAATAATGTGCCAAGGTCATGCCCACAGATGTTTTGGAGGTCCTTAAATTCCAATTTCTTAACATCCTTATAGGTTCTCTTAGCTGGGCAGTGTTTTTATCCGAAGCATCAAAAGCTTGGACCAGGCCCGAAATTAATTTTTCGAATGCCGGTAAATACGGATCGTGGGCCAAGGTAATGAGCCTATCTATGGTAAACCCTTTTTTATCGGTCAATAGGCTTATGGCGTGTATCCCTCTAAAATTCTCCTGGTCCTTGGACATATAATAGGGATAATCTTCCTTCTTGGGACTGAATTCCAGGGCCGCCGTAAAGGGCGTAGAATTACAATTCTGTATCCATCCGTTTTTCGGATTCAACAACCCTATATTCTCTGCCACTGTATGAAGGCCCTGCCAATCTGTTTTGGGATTGCTGCCATCTACCGGCAAGGCATAATTAAACTGCACATCGCGTTTAGGAATAAAGTTCCCATGAAAATAGGCTATATTCCCTTCCGCATCGGCATAAACGGTGTTATTGGAAGAATTGGTGCGCATATCCATCATTTCTCGAAACCCCTTATATCCAGTTTGCTTGGTCCGTATATAAGATTGCTCCAAGGCTTTAACCGGGTCCCACATCATGGCCGTGGCCACCCATTTATTATTGGCCATATGGGTAATGGGGCCATGATGGGTATGGTAGGCCGGAAATACACGTGTTTTTAATTGGTCTCCTTCCTTATAATTTACACGTATTTCGGAAGTCTTTACCGCACGCAATTCTTCCCCATAAACATACATAGGCCTACCTTCTTTTTTTATCACCGTTTCCATAAACTCGTCCATCACATCGGTATAGGTAGAGGTGTGCATCCAGCCTGTTTTTTCATTAAACCCTTGATATATAAAAAACTGTCCCCAAGTTACCGCTCCATAGGCGTTTAAGCCTTCTTCACTAACGGCGTGCACCTCTCCCCTAAAAAAGAAGGAGGTGTGGGGATTGATTAATAGTAGTGGGTTCCCGGATTTTGTCAAATGGCCTGCAATGGCAATTCCGTTAGATCCTTGTGGCTCCTCTTGTGCTTTTTCCTTCTTTAGCTCATAGGCCTCAGCCGCAGGGATCGCTTGGTTGCTTTCGTAAAAAGCACGGATCTTTTTGGTAGAAACCCGTTCAATATCCCCACCTATAGAGCCCTCACTGAAATACATCGGCATCCAAGGTTCAAAACGGGTCAACAGTTTTGGTTTTACTTCCGGGTGGGTATATAGGTAATAATTAATTCCATCGGCAAAGGCATCGCAAAGGGATTTTAACCAAGCCGGACTGTTTTCATAATTTTCCATAGCCTGCTCTTGGGTCATGAACAACTTAGCCCTTAAGTCGCTATATATCGCCGCTTCCCCTTCTATCTCCGCCAAACGCCCTATAGCCCATATATAGTTCTGTTCTACCCTATTAAAATCGTCCTCGCATTGGGCATATAGCAGTCCAAAAACGGTATCGGCATCGGTCTTCCCATAAATATGAGGCACCCCGTAATCGTCCCGAATGATGGTAACGTCCTTCGCTTGGGCCTTCCAGCCTTCAATTTCCGTAAGTTGGTCCTCGGTTGTAAAAGAACACAGTCCGATTAAAAGGAATAGCCATAAAAATCTCATAGTAGGAAGGGTTTAAGGGTTTGCGCTAAAATAAGTGAAAAAACTAGGTGTGGCACAGGAAACCCAAGGATTTCCTTTTTTTTAAGGTACCTTGCAGCCTATTGATAACAAGTCTTTTCCAATGAAATGAGCACGACTGAAAACTGGCCACAACTAGGAATTTAGCCATGCGAATTACATCTACAATTATAGCATGGAAACCGTCTTCTTATTGTTTATTTTTATCATTTTTAAAAAATCATTCTACACCCTATATGTCCACTAAAAAAGTAAATATCCTAACGGCCTTTAAAACTATTATTTGGCCTAGAAGAAATCTTGTATTCCTAGGCCTTTTATTAATTGTCATCAGTAAGGCGGCGAGTTTTGTCGCTCCCTTATCCATAAAATACCTAATGGACGATGTGATCCCCAACAAGGACCTAAGCCTGTTAAAATGGTTGGTATTGGGCGTTGGGATCGCCATCTTGGTACAGGCAGTTACTTCCTTTTTATTGACAAAAATTCTCAGTGTACAAGCACAGTTTTTAATCTCTGAATTAAGGGCTCAGGTACAGAAAAAAATATTGACCCTTCCCATTCGTTTTTTCGACAATACCAAATCCGGGGCCTTAGTTTCCCGGATCATGACCGATGTAGAAGGTGTCAGAAACCTAATCGGTACCGGTTTGGTGCAATTGGTAGGGGGCTCTATAACGGCCGTGGTCTCATTAATACTGTTACTTCAGATAAGTCCGTCCATGACCTTATTTACCTTGGCCCCATTGGCCATTTTTGCCCTGATAGCCTTAAAGGCCTTCAAAAAAATCAGGCCTATTTTTAGAAATAGGGGAAAAATAAATGCAGAAGTCACCGGTAGGTTAACGGAAACCTTGGGAGGTATTCGGGTCATTAAAGGGTTTAATGCCGAACCCCAGGAACACAAGGTTTTTGAAGATGGCGTGGAACGGCTTTTTCAAAATGTAAAAAAGAGCCTGACCGCCACAGCTTTTATGACCAGTTCCTCTACCTTTCTTTTGGGCGTCGCTACCACCGGGATAATGGGTATAGGCGGCTATAAGATTATGGTCGATGAAATTACCATTGGTGAATTCCTGACCTTTACTTTTTTACTGGGATTAATGGTCGCCCCTATTGTTCAGATGAGCAATATAGGCAGTCAACTTACCGAAGCGCTGGCCGGATTGGATCGTACCGAAGAATTAATGAACATGACCAGTGAGGCCAATGAGGAGGAAAGAACCGTTGTTTTAAAAGATATAGCGGGAAATATTGCTTTTAACAATGTTTCCTTTGCCTATGAAGAAGATAAGGAGGTACTTCACAATATCAGTTTTGAGGTCGAATCCGGAAAAGTGGTAGCCCTGGTAGGCAGCTCCGGTTCTGGAAAATCTACCATTGCTGGTTTAGCGGCTACCTTTATCAACCCACAGTCCGGAACAATCACCATAGATAACCACAATATTGCCGAGGTAAACCTCAATAGTTACCGCCAGCATTTAGGGGTGGTACTACAGGACGAGTTTTTATTTGAAGGCACTATCAGGGAAAACATCCTATTTCCAAGACCCAATGCTTCGGAAGAAGCGGTTCGGAAGGCGGTTAAAGCGGCCTATGTAGACGAATTTACCGATAGGTTCGAAAAGGGGCTGGACACCCTTATAGGAGAACGCGGGGTTAAACTTTCGGGCGGACAAAGGCAACGGATTGCGATTGCCAGAGCGGTTTTGGCCAATCCTAAAATTTTGATCCTCGACGAGGCCACCTCCAATCTGGACACGGAAAGCGAGGCTTTGATACAGAAGAGTTTGGCTGCCCTGACCAAGGGGAGAACCACTTTTGTTATTGCCCACCGATTGAGCACCATTAGAAATGCCGATCAGATTTTGGTGATCGAAAATGGCCGTATCGCAGAACAGGGCACCCACGATGAATTAATAGGGAAAGAAGGCAGGTATTACAATCTATTTACTTATCAGGCCAGAATTTAATGGCCGGCATATAAACGCCTCTTTTTTAATAATCATTGGGGCGTTCCCTCCTTCGTCGGTCGGGCTCTTGGCTATATCCCTTGCCCTGCTGCGGGGATGCCGCCGCCATCCCTAACGCATTATAAGGTACGATTGATACGAGCAGTTCGCATGGAAAATTCCGATGACAAGAAATTTTTATGGACGCCATATATATTCCAGTATCCATAACAACAAAAAGACCTGTACAGTTAGTATCCGTACAGGTCTTTTTTGATATCCCTATATAGTAGAAGGCGTCTTGACTTAGCTCTCTGGAGCCAGTTCAACTTCTAGCCCTTCTAAATCTTCCGTCATATGAATTTGACATCCTAGACGGCTATTATCCTTTACGTTAAAAGCTTCGGCCAACATGGCGTCTTCATCGTCGGACATTGGAGGCAATTCGTGTTCTGAAGCAACATAACACTGGCATGAGGCACACATGGCCATTCCGCCACAAATACCAATAGTACCCTCTGGCGCCAATTCGTAGGAGCGTACTATTTCCATCAGGTTCATATTCATATCAGTTGGTGCATCTACCTCATGAACAATTCCTTCCCTGTCCGTAATTTTAATCTTTATATCTGACATCTGTTATAGAATATTATCTAGTTGCTGTTATTCGGCGTCAAATTTAATGGGTTTTAGCATAGCCCCCACAGATTTATACGCTCTTTTAACAACTTAGAAAAATTTGTGATTTTAATCTATTGCCTTTACAATGGCCTTAGGAGCTTCTTTTTTGCTGCCATCGAAGCCCGATATTCCCCCAACGGTAGTATATTTCATCACATATTTCTTTTCTGGATATATGCGCTGATAGGCACTCTGGCACATTAAAGTAGCCTCGTGAAAACCACAAAGGATAAGTTTTAATTTCCCTGGATATGTGTTTACATCCCCAATAGCATAGATTCCTGGAATATTGGTCTGGTAATCGAACGTATCGACTTTAATTGCGTTTTTTTCAATTTCCAATCCCCAATCCCCTATAGGGCCCAACTTTGGAGACAGCCCAAACAAAGGAATAAAATGGTCTACTTCCTTCATAATTTCTTCGGCATTATCCCCAGATTTCTGAATGACGACACCCTCCAATTTTTCGGCACCTAAAACGCCTACGACTTCGGCAGGGGTTACTAATTTTATTTTACCAAGATTCTTTAAATTCTGAACTTTTTCCACAGAATCCAAAGCACCTCTAAATTCGTTTCTTCGATGTACCAAAGTCACTTCCGAAGCTATATCGGCCAAGAAAATACTCCAATCCAGGGCAGAGTCTCCTCCTCCTGCGATCAGTACTTTTTTATCGCGGTACATTTCGGGGTCTTTTATAAAATACTCAATCCCCTTGTCTTCGAAGGCCTTAATATTATCGATCAATGGTTTTCTAGGCTCAAAACTACCTAGTCCACCGGCTATGGCCACTACAGGGGCATGGTGTTTAGTCCCTTTGTTCGTAGTCACTATAAAGGTTCCATCCTCGAGTTTTTCTATGGTATTGGCACGTTCTCCCAAGGTAAATCCGGGCTGAAAAGGCTTTATTTGTTCCATCAGGTTATTGACCAAATCGCCTGCCAGTACTTCCGGAAATCCGGGAATATCATAGATAGGTTTTTTGGGATAAATTTCGGAACACTGCCCTCCTGCCTGCGGCAATGCGTCGATAAGATGACATTTTAACTGCAACAATCCGGCTTCAAAAACGGTAAAAAGTCCTGTTGGACCCGCGCCTATAATAAGTATATCTGTTTTAATCATGGAAAAGTGTGCTTAAAAAAGAGGCTAAACTAATATGGAAATAACCTCTTTTTTATGATTTTCATCAGGTTTTTTAGCTAACATTTATCACCTCTTGAATTTGAGGGGCATATTTTTTAATAGTCATCTCCACGCCGCTTTTTAAGGTCATCTGATTCACACTACAACCTACGCAAGCCCCTTCCAATTTTACCTTTACCGAAGATTCATTATCGATAGAAATCAGGGAAATGTCTCCGCCGTCACTTTGCAAAAAAGGCCTGATTTCTTCCAAAGCCTTTTCCACATTTTTTCTAAGTTCTACTGCTGTCATAATTACTTCTTATTTACGGCCGAACAACCCGCCATGGTGGTTATTTTTATAGCCTCGGTTGGGGGTAAATGTTCATTTCTCCCCACTACTTCCTGAACCACTTTTTTAGTGATTTCCTCAAAGGATCTTTCGATTGGGGTGGCGGTCTGTAGTGCCGCAGGACGACCTACATCTCCAGCTTCGCGGATACTTTGTACCAATGGAATTTCTCCCAAAAACGGCACCTTTAAGTCCTCGGCCAAATGTTTGGCACCTTCCTTCCCGAAAATATAGTATTTATTGTTTGGCAACTCTTCTGGCGTAAAATAGGCCATATTCTCTATGATTCCTAAAACAGGAACGTTGATGGAATCTTGTTGAAACATAGCAACTCCTTTACGGGCATCGGCTAAAGCTACCTCTTGCGGGGTACTTACAACCACTGCTCCTGTAATAGGAAGGGATTGCATAATGCTCAAATGAATATCACCGGTTCCCGGAGGTAAGTCCAATAACATAAAGTCTAGCTCTCCCCAATGGGCATCAAAGATCATTTGATTAAGAGCCTTGGCAGCCATCGGGCCTCTCCATATTACGGCCTGACCTGGTTGTGTAAAGAATCCGATCGACAAAATTTTAACCCCATAGTTCTCAACAGGTTTCATTTTAGACTTTCCCTCTATGTTCACTGCCAATGGTTTTTCTTGGGCCACATCGAACATAATAGGCATAGATGGCCCATAAATATCGGCATCCAACAAGCCTACTTTAAAGCCCATTTTTGATAGGGATACCGCCAAGTTTGCGGTTACGGTAGATTTCCCTACTCCTCCTTTTCCGGAGGCTACCGCAATAATATTTTTTATCCCTGGTACCGGTTTTCCTTTAATCTCGTTCACCTTTGGCTTAGCGGCCGGGGCATCAACTTTTACGTTCACGGTAATTTTTGCCTTCTCGTACACTTCGGCATGGATTACCTTTAATATTTCTACTTCGGTTTTCTTCCGTGCCTGTAAACTAGGGTTATTGATGGTAATATCTACAACTACCTCATCCCCAAAAACTACAACATTCTTTACAGCGCCACTTTCTACCATATTTTGTCCCTCTCCAGGAACAGTTATGTTTTCTAAAGCTTTAAGTATTTCTTTCTTGTCTAATTTCATCCTAAACCGTTCTTATTCAGCTTTTATTAAAACTGATTCTAAATTACAAAGATAAGGCTTAGGAACGAGATTAGGAAAGGTTAGGATTGAAAACGAACATGGCACAATAAAGATCCTTTATGCCGGTTAATTGAAGACTATTAAAGCTACATTACAACCTTAAAAACCACTACACGGCTCCTCCTTTTCTCTCGGCCTAGGAAATAATTTTGGCCTATGGCCTTTATAAAGGACATATATGGAAACTTACTCTCGGTGTTGGTCCAAGGCTTTGGCAGGATCCCAAAAATATTTTTCAAATGCTATTATTTGATCTTCCTCCACTATTATTCCTTCATTTTCTAGTAGTTGCTGCATAAGATTGGTTCCAGAAAAATGATGTTTTCCGGTTAGCAGCCCCACACGGTTTACGACCCTATGGGCAGGAATATCGGGCATGCTATGTGCGTTGTTCATTGCCCATCCTACCATTCGGGCACTTCTGGCAGCCCCCAAATATTTTGCAATGGCCCCATAGGAGGTCACCCTACCGTAGGGAATTTGCCGTACCACTTGGTACACCTTTTGAAAAAAATGTTGGTTTTCGGTCTTCATCACGTATAAAAGATCCGGATCAAGGTAATGATCAGAAGCACTAACATAAGCGCACTGATGATATAATTGGAGTTTTTGGAAAACTTGCTGCTTTTGGTTTCCAATTTATTAAAATAAACCGTGTACAAATACAGCACGGCAAAGGTACCACATCCTGCAGCCATGACAAAGGTGGCTATATCCCTGAACTGAAATTTTATCCATCCTGAGGCATTCCACATGGCATTGAGGCCACTGTAATAAGGAATAGTAAGCAGGTTCACTGAAGCTAACAATACCCCTTTGAAAAAGCTATTCTTTTTACTAACCTTTTTAGGTTTTTGGAGTCCCTTCGTTTTTTTCTTGGCCTTCACAAAAAAGTAAATGGCAAAAAAACCAAAAACGACGAGGGCTATTTTTAACAACAGATCTATAACATGCGGATTGTTGTACAAGTATTTGGATATCATTACGGCGATATAGGCCTGGACAACGATGGTACCAGATACGCCAAGGCAATATATTATTCCGTTTACCTTACCCTTTTCTACACTTATTTTTGCGGCATTCATGTTTAACAATCCCGGGGGAACCGTTGCCATAAAAGCTGCAGAAAAGGTAGCAAAGAAAAGGGTAATTAAATGCTCCATACCTTATGAAACTCGAAATTTAATATAGGTAATAGGCTTCCCTTTTTCTAGGTATTGTTTTTCATAAAAAGTTTGTATTCCCAATACTTCTTTGGGACTTCCTTCGTTTTTATACACATCGTGATTCGCATAAATGACCTCCAAGCCCTTGCCATGCAATAGTCCTAAGGTATAGCCGTGCATAAATTCGCTATCGGTCTTTAAATTTACCACACCGTCTTGGTTCAGGATCAATTTGTATTTTTCCAAAAAGCTCTCGTTCGTCAACCTGTGTTTGGTACGTTTGTATTTTATTTGAGGATCTGGAAAGGTTATCCAGATTTCGGACACTTCATTTTCGGCAAACAACTTGTCTATCAACTCTATTTGAGTCCTTAAAAAGGCGACATTATCTATATTATCTTCGATCGCACTTTTTGCTCCCCTCCAAAAACGGGCGCCTTTAATATCTACGCCGATGTAGTTTTTGCTATTGTCCCACTTGGCCAAACCAACGGTATACTCACCTTTTCCACATCCTAATTCTAATACAATGGGGTTGTCATTACCGAAATATTCGCTCCATTTTCCTTTCATAGAAAATTTACCTTCGGCAATCTCTTCCCTAGTTGGCTGAATTACATTTTTGAAGGTTTCGTTCTCCCTGAACCTCTTAAGTTTATTTTTACTTCCCACGGGTAAGTTAATTTTATGAATCTGCAAAGCTAAGGAAATCTTAGGTGGTTTTTTATTTTGTTCCTTTACTCTTGTTGCATATTCCTTAAGAATCTTAGCCGTCCTATTAAAATAAGCCCCAACAAAGCCTTATTTTCCTTAGTCCCTAGAACAAAACAGATCGAGCTAACAAAAAATATTTCGAAGTAATCTGCAAACCTATTCTTAAACCACCCTTAAATTTAAGTCATGCCCTCGGGACAGCGCTACAAAGAAACCAAGGGAGCATATATGGAATTTGGTTAGCTAAGACTTATTATCGGGCACCCTTTCCAGGGTGAACGAAAATTCGGAACCTATACCCTCTACACTCTCGACATAGATTTTTTCGCCATGGCCTTCTATAATATGTTTCACTATAGAGAGTCCAAGTCCAGAGCCACCTTCGGTTCTACTTCCACTTTTATCGACTCTGTAAAACCTTTCGAATATTCTGGCCAAGTTCCCTTTAGAAATCCCTTCCCCATTATCGGTTACCCTGACGATTACCTTATTTTTAATGAGGTTCTCTACGCCTACTTCCGTAGTGCCGTTTTTATGGCCGTATTTTATAGAATTCACCAAGAGATTGGTGACTACTTGCTGAATTTTATCCTTGTCTCCCCGTACCATGATGGGCATCTCGTAATCCATATCGAAGGACAAAGAAATGTCCTTCTTGGCTGCTTTCATTTCCAAAAGATCGAACACGCTTTGTATCAATTCTATGATATCAAAGTTTTGCAGTTCTAGGTGCAGGTCGCCCACCTCCAATTTGGTAATAAGGTCAAGGTCCTTTACAATATAAATCAGGCGCTCTACCCCTTTATTGGCGCGTTGAAGATATTTTTTACGTATGTTCTTGTCTTCCATGGCCCCGTCTAATAAGGTTAAAATATAGCCTTGTACGGTAAATAGGGGTGTTTTTAGCTCATGGGAGACATTCCCCAAGAAGTCTTTTCGGTACTCTTCCCTAATTTTAAGGGTGTCTACTTCAATTTTCTTATCCTTGGCAAACTTTTCGATCTCGTTGGTCAGGGTACGCATATCGGTTGTAATGGTCCTTTCCGCTATTGGTGAAGATTGTAACAGGGACACATCGTTGTAGATCCGTTCTATTCTCTTATAAATAAATCTCTCAACCCTTTTCTGGATGATCAATAGGGAAATTAAAAAGGAGAATAGCGCAAACACTATCCATATAAACCAATCTATATAATCTTGCAGGTAAAAAAGCAGCCCTAAGAGTGCGGAGAGCACCATAGAAATTAGGCCTGCGGAACGCATGGCAAACCGATATGATTTTTTAATTCTGGTGGCCATTATAAAACAAACTTATAGCCGACTCCTTTCACGGTTTTAAAATTCTCGTCCCCTATTTTTTCTCTCAGCTTTCGAATATGAACATCTATGGTCCTACCGCCAACGACTACTTCATTGCCCCATACTTTATCGAGAATTACTTCGCGTTTAAAGACCTTGTTAGGCTTAGAAGTCAATAATGCCAATAATTCAAATTCCTTGCGCGGCAATATAATTTCCTCGCCCTGATTTATTATTTTGTATTCTTCCCTATTGATAATAATATCGCCTACTTTAACAATATCCTCGGTTTCTGCTTGGTCTTCTTTTAACCTTCTCAGCAATGATTTTACCTTACTCACCAATACCTTTGGCTTTATAGGTTTGGTAATATAATCATCGGCCCCTGCATCAAAACCGGCCATTTGCGAATAATCCTCGCCCCTAGCGGTTAAAAAGGCAATAATGGTATTTTCTAAACCGGGTGTTTTTCTAATAATACCACAGGTCTCAATGCCATCCATTTCTGGCATCATAACATCCAAAATTATCAAATGCGGATTTTTCTTTTTAGCTTTTGCTACTGCTTCCAAACCATCCTTAGCGGTAAACACCTCATAACCTTCGGCGATTAAATTATAGCTAACGATCTCTAAAATGTCTGGTTCGTCATCGACCAAAAGTATTTTAATATCCTTTTTTTTCATTTTCTAATTTTTATGCTTATTCCTCGATCTATTCTTTTAGACCGTTTAATTAATAAAGTGGCCGTACAATGGTCTGGCCCTACTTGTAAGGATTAATTAACCCCCATTTTACTGCCGAAAGGTATTGAATTTCGCGTCAAAAGTAAAGATAATACTATTACACCAAACCTCTTAACAATCATTTAATATCGTAACATTAACATAACATTCCTCGAACAAACACTTAACCCGTAGGTAACATCGCTTTTACAGTACCCCTCGTTCTTTGCACAAAATCTAAAACCAGATTTAATGAAATATCTTTTAAGTTTATGTTTAGTAATTGTTAGTTTTCAATTACATGCCCAAGACCACGGGAGTATTGCCGGCACTTTAACAGATAAGGAATATAATAATGAGCCCTTGGCATTTGCCAATGTAATTATTAAGGGCTCCTCTACAGGGACTACTACTAATTTTGATGGATTATATGCCATAGACAACCTAGCGCCTGGAAAATACCAATTATCCTTTAGTTACTTAGGCTACCAAACGGTAGAGGTAAATGATGTGGAAGTAATTTCGGGCAAGGTTACCACCATCAACATACCCATGTCAGCTAGTGAAGGAATGTCCTTAGACGAAGTGGTTGTTACCACGGTTGCCAGAAGAGATTCTGAAAATGCCCTATTATTGGACCAAAAGAAGGCTGTTTCCCTAAAAACGGCGATCGGAGCCCAGGAATTGGCCAGAAAAGGCGTTGGCGATGTTGCGACAGCTGTAACCAAGACCACTGGAATCTCTAAACAAGAAGGTTCTGGAGGCGTTTTTGTAAGGGGTCTCGGAGATCGTTACAACAATACCACCCTTAATGGTTTGCCCTTACCATCGAACAACCCGTCTAGAAAAAACATTGACCTTGAAATTTTTTCTACCGATATTGTAGAATTCATAGGGATAGATAAGACCTATAGCACCAACAATTACGGGGATTTTGCCGGTGCCAATATCGATATAGCCTCCAAGAATTATGTCGGTAGTGGATTTTTGGAATTGGGACTTGCAGCAGGAGCAAATTCCGAAGCAGCAGCATCCTCGAAGTTTTATTTGAACCAGGGACCTAATTACAGTGGTTTTTATACCAAGAATTACCCTGCATTTCCTCTAAACAATTACAATTTTACTAGCAGCTGGGATCGTACATCAGCTCCGGCACCAATCAATGCCAGCCTATCTATTAAAGGAGGAGATTCTTTTTCTATCGGTGAAGATAGCCGATTAAACTTTTTTGCGGTGGCCTCGTTTGACAATGGGTACCAGCTTAAGGAAGGAATAAACAGAGGCGGAGTAACAGTTTCTGGGCTAAGTCGAAAAGATTTGGATTTTATTTCCTACGAGTACGCCACCAATACTACCCTTATGGGGAATGTCGGTTTTAAAACAGCAGCCACTAACCTTAAGTTCAACACGCTATACATCAACACTTCTAACCAGAAACAACAAGAGTACTATGGTGTTATCGATGCCTTTGATTATGCTCCAGAAGGCGGTGCTTTTCTTCAGAGAGCTACTTTTGAAAGAACAGCTTTATTGGTCAACCAGCTTTTGGGAGACCATAAACTGCAAGATAACATAGACCTTAATTGGGGCGTATCCTATAATACGGTAGACAATAACATTCCCAACAGAAGACAAATAACACTTACCCCGGACGATTGGGATAGCCCAGAAGGCCCAAAATCTTTTCAACAGACCTTGAATACATCGGACAACCACCGCTTTTATCAAACCCTAACCGAGAATGAATTGGCGGCCAATATCGCTACCAGTTTCAAATTCAACAAAAACGAGGAAGACGATACTTATGGCGGAAAACTGACCTTGGGGTATAGCGGAAGATTAAAAACCACCGATTTTGAAGCCACCCAATTCAATTTTAGGATCACAAAAAGAGATGCTAATGGACGTCTGATAGACCAGCCGATTGTAGAAAACATGTACGATATGGACGCCTATTTTAACCAAGACAACCTTGCTAAAGGATTATTCTCTATAGAAACCTTTAGAGGAAATGCCAATAACCCTATTGCTTTGGCGCCACAGACCTATGATGGAAACCAGGATATCCACGCCGGCTTTATTTCTGGGGAGTACAAATTTTCTACAAAATTTACCGTGATTGCCGGCCTTAGGGGCGAGCAAATAAACCAAACCATCTCTTGGAGTACTTCTTTGGATCCTAGTGGGGATACCAGCACCTTCGATGCTTTTGAAATATTGCCGATGCTGTCCTTAAAATACGAACTAAACGAGAAACAAAACTTAAAATTTGCAGCGAGTAAAACCTATACCTTGCCCCAGTTCAAAGAACGTGCTTTATTTCAGTTCGAGGAAGTGACCACTACCTACCGGGGGAATCCGTCGCTATACGCTTCTACGGACTATAACCTTGACCTTAAATGGGAGTTGTTCCCAAAATCGGACGAACTTATTTCTTTGGGGGTATTTGCAAAATACATACAAAACCCCATCAACGATATTAACATAAACTCTGCCACCAACGACCTTAGCTATGTAAATACGGGAGACCATGCCTTTGCCGGGGGTGCTGAATTTGAGCTCCGAAAGAACATCTTTGAAAAGGAAAAAGACGCAGGGGATTATTTTTTAAGGAGCAACCTAAGCTTTGGCTTTAACGCCTCCTATATGTACTCTAACCAGAAATTAGACGCCGAAAAGGTAATCAGGGAAACTACCGAAGCAGGCTTTCCTTTAAGCGTCGATTTTAGTGTTGACGAGGACAAACTTACGGGAGCTTCGGATTTATTGTTCAATGCCGATGTAAGCTATTTTTCAGAATATGCCCAAAACAAGAATTTACAAGCTACCCTTGCCTATAACTATTTTTCGGATCGGATTTTTGCCCTGGGAACGGAAGGAAAGGGAAACCTAGTGGAGAAAGGTATGGGAAGCTTAGATTTCATTGTAAAGACCAAATTAAACCAAAACCTCAGTTTGGGCCTTTCTGCCAAGAACCTTTTAAATCCGGCTATGGAAAGAATACAGGAAACCCAAGAGGTCACCGTATTGTCGTACAAAAAAGGAAGCTCTGTTAAGTTATCCTTAAGCTACAACTTTTAAAGCGCGTATAAATCACCCAGAGATAATCCTTCGATAATCTTTAGTTAATACACCTATCGTTAATTCGCATCGTAACTAATTCAAAGTAAAAAAAGATGAAAAAGAACTATTTAAAATTATTGACGCTAGCGGCCACAACGGCCTTAGTTATGTCTTGTTCAAAAGATGACGGCCCTGCGAGTACCGCCAACGACGGAATTCAAAATGGCGATGAAACCGGCATAGATTGTGGCGGTTCTACAGGAGTTGTTTGTTCTCAGAACAACGTTCTTAGCGGAAAATTAAGCAATGATATTACCTTAGATCCTAGTATAGAATACTCTTTGACCGGGGCTTTAATCATAGAAGACCAAGGATCCTTGACTATTCCTGCCGGAACCGTAATCAAGGCTACTGGGAGCACCAGTTCTTACATAGCCGTGGCTCAGGGAGGAAAGATTTTCATCAACGGTACGGCCGACAACCCAGTAGTAATGACCTCTGGGGCTGCTAATCCTACTGCAGGTGATTGGGGCGGATTGGTCGTTTGTGGAAAAGCACCGACGAATCTTGGCGCTACAGCAACATCGGAAGTGGGCGACCTTACTTATGGTGGCACCCTTGCCAATGACAATTCTGGTTCCATTCGTTATTTAAGGATAGAATATACAGGAGCTACTTTTAACAGCTCTAAAGAATTTAACGGCCTTTCATTGTTTGGGGTTGGTTCTGGAACTACCGTAGAATATGTACAGTCTTACAACGGTGGTGATGACGGAATCGAATTCTTCGGAGGTACTGTAAACGGAAGGTATTTAGTGTCTACCAATAGTGGTGACGACTCTATTGATTTCGCCGATGGATGGACAGGTACCGGGGAATTCTGGTATATTTCTGGAGGTGCCAAAGCAGGTATCGAAGGATCTAATAATGGTGATAACGGAAATGCCACTCCGGTAACCCAAGCGACTTTAAAAAATATTTCCATCGTAGGTCCTGTGACCGAAGGAGCTCTTTATTACAAAGAAGGTGGTGGATCTTTTAACCTAGACAATGTATACATCTCTGGCGTAGATTTGGGCGTGAAGGTAAAAAGTACAGATGCCGAGGCAGCGGCAAGAATTGAAGCCAATGCCCTTACGATGACCAATGTTCAGTTTTCTAATGTAGCCGAAGGTTTTGCCTATACCGACTACAATGGTAGTAACCAAAACTTTATCCAAGAAGGAAGTGCCATAGGTGCCGGTAATGGTGCTGCCGCGCCAGATTGGACCGCAGGTTGGACAAGAGGTTTGGATAACAGCGGGACGACTACAGAAAAATTAAATGGGGAAGTTAGCGGAAATGTAACTTTAGACGCCAGTATCGCCTATGAATTAACAGGGGCCTATGTGGTAAAAGATGGCGGAAAATTAACCATCCCTGCCGGAACAACCATAAAAGCTACGGGCGGGACAAGTGCCTATATTGCCGTGGCCCAAGGGGGACAAATATTTATAAACGGTAGCGCTTCTAAGCCAGTAGTAATGACTTCTGGTGCTGCTATCCCTGCTGCAGGTGATTGGGGAGGACTGGTACTTTGCGGAAAAGCCCCGACAAATGTTGGCGCTACTGCTACCTCCGAGGTAGCCGACCTTACTTATGGTGGTACTCTTGTAGATGATTCCTCTGGAAGTATCGAGTACTTAAGAGTAGAATATACCGGTGCTACCTTTAACAGTTCCAAGGAATTTAACGGCGTATCCTTATTTGGCGTAGGTGCTGGTACTACCTTCCAATATGTACAGTCTTATAACGGTGGCGATGATGGCATCGAATTTTTTGGCGGAACCGTAAACGGAAAGTATTTAGTGTCTGTGAACAGTGGGGACGATTCTATTGATTTTGCGGACGGATGGGCTGGAAATGGTGATTTCTGGTATATTGCCGGAGGGGCAAAAGCAGGTATCGAAGGCTCTAACAATGGAGATAACGGTGCTGCTACCCCAATGACCACAACTACTTTAAGCAATATTTCTATCGTAGGACCTGTAACCGAAGGAGCCTTATATTTTAAAGAAGGTGGCGGGAAATTTACCATTGACAATTTATATACCCATGGTGTTAATCTTGGGGTAAAGGTTAAGAGTACGGATACCCATGCCGCAGCAAGGATTGAAGCGAATGATTTAAAGATCACCAATGTCCAATTTGACGCTCCAGCAACTGGGTTGACCAAGACCGATTACAGCGGTGACAACCAAGCTTTCTTTACCGAAGGAACCACAAGTGGTGCCGGTAATGGTGCCGATGCTCCAGATTGGGCTGCCGGTTGGACCGTAGGCCTATAAAACCACCTTTAAAACCAACTTTTTCAGAACGCCCTGCCCTAGCAGGGCGTTCTTGTTTTTAACAAACATCCCAGCTTAATTTGCATTTCATCGAATATAACGATCCAATCTTAAAAGAAGTGCAACGTCCTGCATCAAATTTTATTACATTAGTAGCGTAATCTTTTTTTTTGATATAGATTCAATGAAGCAACTCTACTTGATTTTAGCCCTTTTTTTTGTTTCCCTTTCCTACGGACAAGCTCCTAAGGAAAAAACTGGGGACATTGAGGGATTTAAATTATACCCTAACCCGGTAACCAATGGCAGAGTAACGATCACAACTACTTTAAACGCTCCGAAAACCATCCATATTTTTGATATTTTTGGCTCTCAAATTCTTGAAACCACCATTATAGGAACAGAACTTAATGTGAATGATTTGGTTGCTGGGGTCTATATTTTAAGAGTCACTGAAAAAAACAAAACAATTTCCAGAAAATTGATCGTCAAATAATTGTTCTTTTTGATCTATTTTTTGGGCTTTAGGTTCCTATTATCTTTCCTTTAAATCGCTAAAATAGAGTAGAAAAAGCGCTACATATACAAAATCGGTTCGTTTACAACATTTTGAAATGCTCATTTTTTACTTTAATTATCTTTAGCATAAGAACCTGATAATAAAGATTCCTTATGACTAAATTCTACACTTTCTTGCTTTTGGTATTCTCCTTAACCGCTGCGGCCCAAGAATTTCCCAAAACCAATTCTTCGACCAATGTAGATTCCTTAAAACTATATCCGAACCCAGCCTATGACGATACCGTGCATCTTACTACTAAGAAGAACGATGCAAAAGCTATTGTAGTATATGATATTTTTGGAACGGAGGTTTTAAGGGACAGGATCACATCGACCTCCTTAAATATATCCAACCTATCGCCAGGGGTTTATATATTACAAGTGACCGAGAACAAAATAAAGATGACCCGAAAATTAGTAGTAAAATAAAGGATTCCTTCTGCCAAAACAGCTGTTGATCTACCATAAGGAAAATTTCATAAAAGCCACTTCCTTCTATCTCTATTTTGTTTGTGCTTCCCAACTCCCCAAACACATTCCCTTATAAACTTCCACCAAGAAATCGATTTTTTTAGATACGGCAAGCGGCTTATATTATTACTTTTGCCACAGCAAAACAGCTTATGGATCCCAATAGTATTTTTCATTTATCAAGCACATCGGAATTTGATGCTTTGACCTTAGAGGTCTTTAAATTTCAATATCGGCATAATTTGGTATACCGAGAATTTTGCAATCACTTGGGAAAAACTCCAGACAATACCACAATTGTTAAAGACATCCCCTTTTTACCCATTGAGTTTTTTAAATCTAAAAAGGTAATTACTGGCACTGAAAAACACCAAGCAATATTTACTAGTAGTGGTACTACCGGCAGTGAGGTAAGCAAACACTTTGTCCAAGATATTTCTCTTTACGAAAAAAGTTATTTAAACGCTTTTAAGCTCTTCTATGGCGATATAGAGGAATATTGCGTTTTGGCACTTCTGCCCTCTTATTTAGAAAGGGAAGGTTCTTCCTTGATATATATGGCCGAGGATTTGATTGGGAAAAGCAAGCATCCGGATAGTGGTTTTTATTTGAACAATATTGAGCAGCTAAGAGAAACCTTAAAACTCCTAAACCAACAAAACACCAAGATACTTCTCCTTGGCGTATCTTTTGCCTTATTGGATATGGCGGAAGAGGCCCCTATGGCATTACAAAACACCATTGTTATGGAAACCGGGGGAATGAAGGGACGCAAGAAAGAAATGATTCGGGAAGAACTGCATGCGCTTTTAAAAAAAGGGTTTGGAGTTCCCTACATCCATTCTGAATACGGTATGACGGAACTACTGTCCCAAGCCTATTCTAAAGGAGACGGACGTTTTTTTGCTCCTAATTGGATGAAAGTCCTGATTAGGGAAACCGAAGACCCTTTATCCTTACAAGAACCCGGAAAAACTGGCGGTGTCAATATCATTGACCTGGCCAACCTCTATTCTTGCTCCTTTATTGCCACCCAAGATTTAGGAAAAACACATGCTGATGGCAGTTTTGAAATCTTAGGTAGGTTCGATCATTCTGATGTTCGTGGCTGTAACCTTATGTTGCTATAACTCCCTTTTAAATACGCTATTGAAGCCCTTTTAAATTAGGCTTTCACCACCGTGATTAGCGGTACTTCCCTGATCCGGTTACTGGTATTCATTATTACCTATATACTTTAATCGGAACATTCTACAAGTTTTAGTCCGCTAAATTTAACTTTTTGAAGTACAATCTTATAAATGGGTTGTCTCTACCGAAAAGCCTTGGCATACGACTAGTTTTACAGCCTTTTTTACCATTGATAAGCAATTAGCTGTCAATTATAAAATGGTTTCCTTTCACAGCCCTAAATTCATTAATTTAAACCATATTATTATTGAAAAAAGCTTTTTTTTGCTCCTGAATGCATCCAGTATTTTGTGTCGGAGCAAACCTCCCCAAAAAAATACTTTTTAAGAAGTTGCCTCCCCTGCGACGACCATATCTAGACCTAGGCTGCTTTGGCCTACTTTCTGAATTTTTTTCTATTAATTAAATCAGTTCGATATGAAAAGATCAGCTTTCCTAAAATCAACGGTCCTATTGAGTACTTGTACCCTGGGCACAACATTATTGGCCAAGGGCGTTAGAAGAAAAACAACGGCCCTTCCTAATCCTACTGACTTGGAGCCAAAGATCATTCGCAATGAGGAAGGCAAAAAGGTCAATGTTATAGGCGATGAAATGACCTTTAAACTAACCGGAAAGGACACTAACAATCAATTTACACTTATTGAGGAACACAACGAGCCAGGGGTTATGATACCGCTTCATGTACACACCAATGAGGACGAAATATTTAAAGTACTGGAAGGCGAATTAGAACTTACCGTGGGTGGAAACACAACTGTATTAAAGGCGGGCGATTTAGCCTTCGGCCCTAGGAACGTTCCTCATTCATGGAAGGTCATAGGGACCACCAAGGCCCGGGTAATATTGAGTGTTTTTCCTTCTGGCATTGAACATATGTTCGAAGATCTGGGGCAATTACCTCCTGGCCCACCAGATTTGGAAAAGGTTGGTGCCATCTGTGGCAAATATGGAGTTTCCTTTGTTTGATCTTTTCAAAAATCGCCCAATTGAACAAATAATTTTTTCAAAATGATCCGTAGAATCAATGTTTAAATTAAAAAGTATTCTGCGTTAGGGACTGCGGCGGCATCCCCGCAGCAAGGCAAGGGATATAGCCAAAGGCCCGCCCGACGAAGGAGGGAACGCCCAAAACATTTACCATAAACTGTGAACAATTAACCATTAGCCAAAAATAATGACCAGGACAGGGCAACGCTAACCGGGGACGTATACACCTCTTATGTCCGAGGAAACCATGGATCATGACCAATTGTTGTGTTTATGCAAAAATTGTGGTTAATCTATAAAGGAAGAATTCTACATTTTTCACCCCTCTGAACGGATCATGACCAATTGTTGTGTTTATGCAAAAATTGTGGTTAATCTGTAAAGGAAGAATTCTACATTTTTCACTCCTCTGAACTGTGCCCTGAACGCTTTAATTTTTGCATTGAATGATTCTGCCGAGGCATTCGTACTTTTATTTATAAAATAGTTCAGGATAGTTCTGTAATTAACGCTGATACTGTTAGCCACTGTTTGGAAGCTTTTAAAGCCCGAAGCCTCTACGTCCTTGTGCCAATGTGCCAGTTTGGTATATGCCGTTTGTATAGTAGTGGCTGTATTGAATATGTTCCTGAGCCCTTGTACTAGGTCGAAGGCTACCTTTATGTCG
>NZ_FQYX01000014.1 GCF_900141935.1 Arenibacter nanhaiticus
GGACTACAAACCTTTAAAACGAGATACAGAATATCAAAAGCGGAGTAAACGCAAAAAGTTTAGGAGAAGAGCGGCCATCGAGCCAGTTATAGGGCATCTAAAAACGGACTTTAGAATGGCACAAAACTATCTTAGTGGGGCAACTTCACCGCAAATCAATGCTTTTTTAGCTGCAACGGGGTGGAATCTTAAGGAAATGATGAAGCAATTAAAAAACGAAGTCGAATTATTATTGTTTTATATTTTTAATCCCGTTTTGACTCGCTTTTTTTTGAAAAAGAAACTGAGTTGATAAGGAGTGACTAATTAAATAGTAGTCTAAGTACTGAATTTCTTATATTTGCAAACTTTTGGAACAAATGAGATTATTTTTTGCGGCCATTTTTGTATTCTTTTTAGGGGAAGTCAATGGGCAGACATATGAAGTAGGGATATTTGCCGGTGGCGCCAATAATATTGGCGATGTGGGCAGGTCTACTTATATCTTGCCTTCTGGTCCTGCTTTTGGGGGGCTTTTTAAATGGAATAAAAGTAAGCGCTATGCATGGCGGGCCAGTGTTATCTACGGTGAATTTACCGCTGACGATACCAAATCCAATAATACCGCTCGTGAATCAAGAGGTTTTGTGATAAAAAATGATGTCCTTGAAGCATCGGCGGGACTCGAATTTAATTTTGTGGACTATAACCTGCATAAGTTTGGATCCGCATTTACCCCTTATCTGTATACGGGGGTTACCTATTTTAGATATGGATATATGCATTTTAGCGGTGGACAAACCCCGCAGGATGATGGGCAGAAAGAAGGGGCGTTTGCGATTCCCATGACCGTTGGGGCCAAGTTGCGTCTTAACCAGTTTTTGGTCCTAGGAGCCGAAATTGGAGCCCGATATACCTTTACCGATAACCTGGATGGGAGTAACCCTGAAGGGTCTAATTATGAAGAGTTTAAATTTGGAAATATTTTTAGTGATGATTGGTATGTTTTCTCGGGGCTTACTTTAACGTATACCTTCGGAAGAAAACCTTGTCAAGATTGCTTCCAGTAATACATATATGAATACTATAGAAGAACTTAACATTGAAAAATTACCAGCGCATATTGCTATAATAATGGATGGTAATGGACGATGGGCTAAACAAAAAGGCAAGCTTAGGGTTTTTGGGCATGAACAAGGCGTAAAAACAGTGCGCAGCACCGTAGAAAGTTCTGCGAAAATCGGTGTTAAGTACCTCACTTTATACACCTTTTCTACCGAAAATTGGAACCGGCCAAAGCTTGAGGTAGAAACTTTAATGCGCATTTTGGTGTCGTCCCTTAAAAAGGAACTCATTACCCTTAACAAAAACAATATTCGTTTAAATACCATTGGCGATATAGCTTCTTTGCCAAAAAAAGCCCATAAAGAACTGGTAGACGTCATGGCTAAAACTAGCCAAAATACGGGTATGACTTTAACTTTGGCGTTGAGTTACGGCGCTAGGGAAGAGCTTAAAAACGCTGTGCAACAGATCAGTCTCAAAGTTAAAAATAATATAATTTCTCCCGAGAAAATTGACGAAACCATTATAAATAACCATCTTTACACGCATGATTTGCCCGATGTGGACCTGCTTATTCGTACCAGTGGGGAGCACAGAATAAGTAATTTTTTACTTTGGCAGATTGCATATGCCGAATTATATTTTATTGATGTATTTTGGCCCGACTTTACCGAGCAACATTTAATACTAGCCATTAAGAACTACCAGAACAGAGAACGAAGATTTGGAAAAACAAGCGAACAACTCACCTAGAGATATGAAAAGATTCATGTCACTTCACCTTCTAACAGCATTTTTATTCTTTTTATTTACCGCCTGTATCACCGCACAGGAAACCTCGTATGAGGACGGTAAAAAGTATATCCTAGGAGGCCTGGAGGTAACCGGACTACAAAGTTATAACGAACAAACTGTAAAAACCTATACAGAACTCCGAGTAGGACAGCCTATTACGATCCCAAGCGATCAAATTAGTGCCGTGATTAATAAGTTATGGGGGCTGGAACTTTTTACGGATATTACCTTTTATGTGACTAAAATAGAAGGAGATAATATTTTTCTTGAACTCAATATTATTGAAAGGCCAACGCTTTCTAACGTAACGGTATACGGAGAAAAGAAAAATAAAATCAATGAAATCCTAAAAGATACCGATCTTAAAAAAGGAAAGAAGATTACCGAGAGTTTAATTGCCAATTCTAAAAATTACCTTCAAAACAAATACAAAAAGAAGGGGTACTTGAACGTTAAGGTTAATATTGCTACCGCCAAAGATACAGTAGGAGACAATACCCAAAGTATGGTAGTAAATATTAAAAAAGGGGAAAAGGTGAAAATCAATGATATTATTTTTGAAGGGAATGATCAGCTGTCCGACAATACCTTGGCAAAAGCCCTAAAGAAGACCAAGAAAAAGAAATTTTACCGTTTCTGGAAAAAATCCAAATACATCGAAGAAGACTATAAGGCAGACTTAGTGTCCTTGGTCGATAGATATGCCGAAAAAGGATTTAGGGATGCCCGTATAATTTCAGATACCTTTGTTAAGGTAGGCGACGATCTCATCGACTTAAAGATAAAGGTCGAGGAAGGGAATAAATACTATTTCGGAGATATAGATTTTGTAGGGAACACGGTGTATACCGACCGTCAGTTGGGACAGGTGTTAGGTCTTAAAAAAGGAGATACCTATAATGGGGTGCTGATGCGTAAGCGTATTGCAGACGACAGCAAACCCGATGGAGAAGATTTGACCAACCTATACCAAAACAACGGGTATATGTTTTCTAGTATCAATCCGGTAGAAATTTCTGCAGAAAACGATACTATAAATTTTGAAGTAAGGATCATAGAAGGAAAGGAAACCTTTTTAGACCACATTACGGTCACGGGGAACGACAAGACAAACGACCACGTAATTTTTAGAGAGTTAAGAACAAGACCAGGTCAGCGTTATAATAAATCTGATATTATTAGAAGTATCAGGGAATTGGGACAGTTAGGATTTTTTGATGCTGAGCAGATTGTTCCTAAAATTGAAAATCCAGATCCAAATGCCGGTACGGTAGATATCGGGTATAGCCTTGTAGAATCTGGATCGAGCCAAATAGAACTTCAAGGAGGTTATGGCGGTGGAGGTTTCATAGGAACCCTTGGACTTTCTTTTAGCAATTTCTCTATTAAAAACTTGTTCAATGGAGAGGCATATAAGCCGGTACCTATGGGCGATGGGCAAACTTTTGCCTTGCGTTTACAAGCCAGTAGGACTTATAGAGTGTATAGCCTTAACTTTTCAGAACCATGGTTGGGAGGTAAAAAACCGGTAAGGTTTAATATGTCCTTGTCTAGAACCCAACAGTTTTACTATAACCCATATGTAAGCCGTAAGCCAGACAAAAGCAAGCAGTTTTCTATTACAGGTCTTTCTGTAGGATTGGCAAAAAGAGTACAATGGCCCGATGATTTCTTTACCGTATCGCATTCGCTAGGGTATCAGTTGTACGATTTCCAAGATTACAATATCGGCTTGTTTAATTTTGGGAACGGGAAATCTAATTCCCTTGCCTATACCTTTGGGCTATCTAGAAATGCTACAGGAGGTGGACGTATCTTCCCTAGAAGTGGGTCTAACTTTGAGCTGACGGCAAAATTTACACCTCCTTATTCGTTGTTTAACGGAAAGGACTATAAAAAATTAAATGCCGATTTTGATCAAGCAATTGAAGATCGCGATTCTGAAGAAGTAGAGCGTATAGATCAGGAGCGGTTTAAATGGTTAGAATTCTATAAAGTAAACTTTAAAGGAGATTGGTATACTACCCTGATCGATAAGTTGGTGTTGAGGACCAATGCTGAATTTGGATTCTTGGGAAGCTATGACCAAGAGGTAGGGAAAGTTCCTTTTGAGCGTTTTTATGTCGGTGGTGATGGTTTAGGAACCTATACCATGGACGGGAGAGATGTGGTTCAGTTAAGAGGATATGAAAACCAGTCATTGACACCTTATAGCGTAGACCGTATGACAGGCGGACAATCGCAGGACGGTGGAGTAGTGTACAATAAGTTCTCGTTAGAATTAAGATACCCATTAACTCTTAAGCCTTCCGCTTCTATTTACGGACTGGCGTTCTTGGAGGGTGGTAATGCCTTTAACAATTTTCACGATTTTAATCCGTTTGAGATAAAAAGATCGGCCGGAGTTGGACTGCGTATATTTATGCCTGCATTTGGATTATTGGGAATAGATTTTGGATATGGATTCGATCAAGATTACAATCCAAACTCTGCAGGACCTAGTGGTTGGCAAACGCATTTTATCATAGGGCAACAGTTTTAATCCTTAATGTCTGGACATTTCAGGCTTTTACTGTTGATTCTATAATAATTGATTATTTTGGCACGATATTTTCTATGGTATAAAAAGAAAATAAAATGAAAATAAAAGCACAAGTACTTGTTCTCCTAGTCGTAACTATGTATGCAACCTCCGCTTTTGGGCAGAGAGGGGTAAGGATAGGTTATGTGGATATGGAATACATACTGGAGAATGTAGAGGAATACAGGGAGGCCAATGTGCAGTTGGCGAATAAAGTGCAAAGATGGAAACTCGAAATAGAGCAGGAGAGAGCGGTCATAGACCAGATGAAGAAAGAGTTAGTGGCAGAGAAAGTGCTATTGACAGACGAGCTGATAACCGAAAGGGAAGAAGAGATTCAAATCCTAGAAAGAGAAATGTTGGAGTACCAACAAGCTAGGTTTGGTCCGGAAGGCGATTTGGTATTGCAAAAAAGAAGGTTGATACAGCCAATTCAAGATCAGGTCTTTAATGAAGTACAGCAGTTAGGTGCCAATAAAAATTATGATTTTATTTTTGATAAATCGGCAGATGTTGTAATGTTGTATTCCGAACAAAGGCACGATTTAAGCGATCTGGTGTTAAGAGGGATTGCTAGGACAAGAAAAATTAGTGCCCCAAATAAAAAGGACGTTCCTAAAAGTAGGCTAGATCGGTTCGAGGAAGAAGATGCTAACGAGGCGCTTCAAGAAAGACAAGAAAAGGCGCAACAGGCAGAAGATGCAAGGGCAAAAGCGGCAGAAGCGAGACGAGAAGAACAATTGAAATTGCGAGAAGACCGTAAAAAGGCCTACGAGGAAAGAAGGAAGAAGTTGCTTGAAGAGCGGGAAGCTAAAAGAAAAGAGGCGGAAGAAAAACGCAAAAAGAAAGACGGAGAGGAAGACTAAAAAAATAAGGAAATAGAATAAGGATAACCATTTTTCAAATCAAATAACTAAATCATTAAAATCAACACGCAAAAATTAATTAATTTATTAAAATCATGAAACAAATTAAGAAGATAGCAGTAGCCCTAGTTTTGTTCGTAGCAGCTAGTAGTTTTGTAAACGCTCAAACCAAAATAGCACACATAGACGTTCAAAAATTATTGTCCGAAATGCCGGAAATGAAGGCTGCCGAAGCAGAATTGAAAAAATTACAAGAGACTTATAGAGCGGATATCGAAGGGTCTATGACCGAGCTTAGAAATAAGTACACACAATATTCTAACGAGTCTTCTGCAAAATCCAAGGAAGAAAACGAAAAAAGAGCATTGGAATTACAAGGCTTTGAAAAAAACATTGGAGAGGCACAACAAAAAGCTCAAATGGATCTGCAACAAAAACAAGCAGAACTAATGGGGCCTATCACTGAGAAAGCTAAAAAGGCTATCGAAGATGTTGCCGCTGCTCAAGGAATCGATTACGTAATGGATGCTACTCAAGGTAGTGGTCTTATCGTTGCAAAGGGTAAGGATATTTTGCCTGCGGTAAAAAAACAATTAGGTTTCTAATCTAAGCGCTTAAATATTTAAGAAAAGCCATACGTTTGTATGGCTTTTTTTATGTCTTGTATTTTAGTGAAAATATTTATCCGCTTCCTTAAAAGTGTTTTTTTTTTGCGGGGATTTACTAAAATTAATTAGCTAACTTTAAATCCTACTTTAGATATTTTTAGCATGAGTGATCGTCCCATTGGTATATTTGATTCGGGTATAGGAGGAACCTCTATTTGGAGGGAAATTAACAGGCTGCTGCCTAAGGAATCGACCATTTATTTGGCCGACAGTAAGAATGCTCCTTACGGAGAAAAGACCCAGGCCCAAATTTTGGAGCTGAGTATCAAGAATGTCGAATTCCTCATTAACAAGGGGTGTAAAATTATTGTGGTGGCCTGTAATACGGCCACGACAAACGCTATAAAAGAACTTAGGGCAAGCTACACTATACCGCTTATCGGGATAGAGCCGGCCATAAAGCCAGCGGCATTGCACACTAAGAGCAAAACGGTCGGGGTTTTGGCCACCAAAGGGACTCTTTCCAGCGCTTTGTTTAACAGTACCTCAGAATTGCATGCCAACGGTATAAAAGTCTTGGAGCAAGAGGGTACGGGCTTGGTAGCCCTTATCGAAGAAGGCAAGTTGTATTCGGATCAGACCAAGGAATTGCTGCAGCGGTATCTGAAACCGATGCTTAAAGAAGGTATAGATCAGTTGGTGCTGGGCTGTACACACTACCCGTACCTAATTCCCTTATTAAAGGATATCTTGGCGGATGAAGTAGAAATTATCGATTCCGGTGATGGTGTCGCGCGGAGAACCCTGGCTGTTCTGGAGCAACATCAGCTAAAGGTCGGTGCTTCTAAAACTACAGTAGAACACCAATTCTATACCAATGTAAATCCAGAGGTGCTCAAGACCTTCCTAAGCGATGTAAACGGATGCTATAGGGTAGATTATTTGGACTTTTAAAATAATAAGGGCACAATGAAGGTCGCGCTGTACCTAGCTTTTAGGCCCATATCATGCTTATGGATTGTAATATCGGCTCTATTTCAAAAGGAATGAGGCGTCCTATTTTACTTGGACTATTTCCAAATCCTTATCGTCAATAGTTTTATTATTAGGGCGTTCCCTCCTTCGTCGGTCGGGCCCTTGGCTATATCCCTTGCCCTGCTGCGGGGATGCCGCCGCGGTCCCTAACGCAAAAATAAATCAGGCCATGGGCGGATAGAAGGGCTATTGAACAAAGAATTTTTGGGTAGCAAAAACTGGCATGTCAACAAGTGAATGTGCTGTCTTCACTCCTTAAAACCTACAAGTATAAATTCGGTTAGACCCTTTCGTAGGTTAAATAGCTAAAATCGTATTGATGGCGATCGTCCTTTGGATGGTATTCTTCTGCTAAGAGCTTCCATTCAGAAGTATTGATTTCAGGAAAATGGGCGTCCGCTTCAAAGGATGCATGTACCCTAGTAAGTTCTATATTTGTTGCGTGTTTTAAGGCCAAGTGATAAATTTCACCGCCTCCGATTATAAATGCCAATGCTTCTTCTTTTACCAATTGTAAAGCCTCTTCCAAAGAATGTACTACCGTGCAATGGTCATAAGTTACAGCGTAGTTTTTATCTCTGGTGATAATGATATGGTGCCTATTGGGCAATGGTTTAGGGAAGCTTTCAAAGGTCTTTCGCCCCATAATGATCTTGTGGCCAGAAGTGATGTTTTTAAAACGTTTAAAATCGTCCGGTAAATGCCAAAGAAGATCATTGTTTAATCCTAAAGCGTTGTTCTCGGCAGCTGCTGCAATCATGGTTAAGGTCTGCACTATTCTTTTTTTTTATTGATCATGGAATCCGGAAACTCGGTTTCTATTTCCTTTTGCATTGCTGCAATCCGTTCTTGCTGTTTTAAAACTAATTTTTCGCGTTGGCGACGTTCCCAATGTTGGTCCATAAATTTATGGGTCACAAACACGTTAAAGACATGTAAGGCAATGATAAAAGTCCATAAGGTAACGACCCAGATATACCAATCGTACTGAATACCATATTTTAATATTTTGTTGATTACGACAAGAAAAATACTGCCGATCAAATAAATAACAAAGTGATTGTACAGGCGTTTTTTCTGCAACATCCTAGCCTGGGCATATTCCAATTGCTCATGCTGCTCAATAGCTATTTTAGAATTTATTTTGTTTTTGAGGAACATCCTTATATGTATCTTTATGGCAAAGATATCATAAAATAAAAATTCTTATCACTAAGGATATGCAAAAGATTATAAAACAATTTCCGGTCTTAGGCCAAAATATTTATGCCGATACCGCCGCTTCTGGATTGCTCTATGATGGATTATTGGATTGGAGGCAAGAACACGACTTCGATTTTTTAATCGGAGGCAGTAAAATGAGAAAGACATCCCATGAGTTGCTTTGCCAGACTAAAGACACCCTCGGTACCTTTTTTGGGTGTAAGGCAGAGAATGTAGCCTTGGTGCCCAATTTTTCCATAGGCTTAAATTTGCTGTTGGAGGGCTTGCCTAAAACGGCGAATGTATTGTTGTTGGAAGATGACTACCCTTCGCTTAATTGGCCATTTGAAAGTAGATTGGATAAAGTTTCTTTTGTGAAAATTAACGAAGATCTCGAAGAACGGATTCTTGCAAAAATAAAATCGGATCATATTAACGTGTTGGCCCTTAGTTTAGTACAATGGTTAAATGGCGTTAAGATTGATTTAGGATTTTTAAAAACTCTAAAAAATGATTTTCCCGACTTGTTGATTATCGCCGATGGGACGCAGTTCTGTGGTACCCAACACTTTAACTTCGATACATCGGGGATCGATGTCCTGGGAGCTAGTGGTTATAAATGGCTGTTGGGAGGCTATGGCAATGGATTTATGATGTTCAAAGAAGAGGTTGGCGCTAAATTTTCATGTAAATCTACCGGGTTTAATTCGGTAAACCATGACTTTGAGCACAAGGGCCAAAGGAGTTTTGCCAAACAATTTGAACCAGGACATTTGGATACTTTTAGTTTTGGAAGTTTAAAATATTCCTTAGAGTTTCTTACCGGTATTGGGCTAGATAAGACGTACGGGCAGATAGAAAAACTTGCACTACAGGCTAAGGAAGCGTTTTCAGAAGCCGGCTTGCTAGAGGAGGCGGTTATAAAAAGAAAAGGGCATAGTAGTATTTTTAATATCAAGGATTCGGGAAAATTATGGGACAAATTGCGTAATAATGAGGTGGTTTGTTCACAACGCGGCGATGGGATTAGGTTGAGTTTTCATTTTTATAACACCGAAAAGGAGATTGAAAACATTGTAAGAATTATAAAATCTAAATAGGGAGTTTTGCCTACATCTAAATATAGAGGTGCTTAAATGATATTATCCGTTAATTATGTGTTAATTTTTATGATTTTCACAAAAGTCATATGATTCATTGGCAATGAGGGGTTTAAATTTGTATTTTTAGGGTCTATTAAAAACTATGGATTATGGCAATTACAAAACAATATTTAAAGAGCAAACCAATTTGTAAGGTAACGTTTACAGTTCCGGGAGAGGGAGTGAAAGAGGTTGCCGTAGTTGGTGATTTCAATAATTGGAGTGCTACGGGAAGTGCCTTGAAAAAATTGAAAAACGGAACTTTTAAAGGCACCTTTAATTTGCCAAAGGAAAAAACATATGAATTCAAATATTTAGTAGATGGTAATTTTGTCAATGAAGCAGAGGCAGACCGTTTACAGTGGAACGATTATGCCGGTACTGAAAATTCGGTGTTGGAATTATAAGAACGCTAATTTGCTGTTATTGGAATAAAATAACAATAACAGCAAATTGGTCTTTTTTTCTTCTTAAAGTAAAAAGGAGAGAGAGAGGTATAGACCTATTTTTTTATTAGTAGATAATTTTGAAAGTAGTCTTGCTTGTCTCCAAATTTGGATACTATTTTTAATCCGGCTTCTTCCGACAGTTGTTGAATCATCTCATGGTCGTATTTTTGGGAGATTTCTGTATGTATGGTTTCCCATGCTTTAAAATGAACCTTTAAGTTTATCGCTGCTATGGTCACCTGCTGTGGCTTTTGGGAGACCAAATAGCTCTTTGCGGTTCCTGACTCGGGGTCATATGCCTCCCAGTGCATAAAACTTTCGACATTAAAATTGCCTTGTAATTCAGTGTTGATGCGTTTTAAGATATTCTTGTTAAAGGACGCTGTAATACCGCTAGTGTCGCTATACGCATTTAAGATAAGTTGTGGGTCTTTTTTTAGATCACAACCAAGGAATAAGATATCGTTTTTATGCATCAAACGCTTTATTTTTTTTAAAAAGCTAATGGCTTGGGATATTAGCATGTTACCAATGTTAGATCCTAAAAAAAGAATGATGTTTTTATTGTTTTTGCTGAAGGCTACCGTTTCAAGCGCATCAATATAACTTCCGCATTTTGGGGCAACATGGATATTAGGAAAATCCTCGGCCAAGGAGGATTCTAGTTGTTTTAGTGCATTTTCGCTCAGATCTATAGGTAGGTATTTAAAGTTGGCATTGATGCTGTTTAAATGTGCTAGTAGTATCTTTGTTTTCTTTGCATCGCCCGCACCAAGCTCTATTAGGTTGAAGGCAGGGGTGTTCTCTGCAAAAAGAGTGCAGATTTCTTCCTTGTTTTCCTGTAAAATACTGAATTCTGAATTGGTTAAATAGTATTCAGGAAGGTTCATTATTGCCTGAAAAATCTTGTCCCCATTGGCATCGTAAAGATATTTGGAAGAGAGGTGCTTTGGAAAATCGCTAAGACCCTTATAAACATCTTGTTTAAAAGGAGTGTCCAAATAAGGTTTTGGGTTGTTTTCCATAAGAATTTAGTAAGGGTTATTTGGCCAAGCGTATACCTGTAAATTGCCATCTCGCCGAAGGGCCAAAAAAATTCCGGTAAGTGGCTCTGGCATGTTTTGGAGGAGTTGCGATAGAGCTCCCTCTTAAAACTTTTTGGTTGACCATAAACTTACCATTGTATTCTCCCAAGGCACCGACGGCTTTTTTGTAATGAGGGTACGGTAAATAGGCGCTTTCAGTCCATTCCCATCGATGGCCCCATTCAAATTGTTTTTCTGCTACTTCCCATTCAAATTCAGTCGGTAAACGGCATTCTTTCCATTGGGCGTAGGCGTAGGCTTCGTAATAGGAAATATGGGTTACGTAGGCCTTGGAAGCTAATGGTTGTAATCCGTTTAAGGTGTATTGGTACCATTGATGATCGATATAATGCCAGTAAAGCGGCGCTTTTAATTGGTTTTGGGTCAGCCAATCCCATCCATCGGCATGCCAAAATCGAAAATCCTGATACCCGCCAGCATCCATAAACTGTAAATAGTCACCGTTGGTTACTAGAAGATTGGAGATTTGATAGGGATTTAGATATACCTTGTGTTTTCCGAGTTCGTTATCATAACAGAAGGAGTCCGATTGATGGCCAATAGTATAAACGCCTTCTGAAACAGAAAGCCATTGATGGCTAATTTGGCACGGGCTGTTTTCCGAATAATTAGCCGAATAAATGGGGAGTAGCGGATTGTTGCCTAGAATAAACTTTATATCTGTTAACAACAATTCTTGATGCTGCTTTTCGTGGTGGATGCCTATTTCTACCAAATCATATAATTCTTTTGAAGAAGATTTTTCCAATAGAGTGGTCATTTGCTCGGTTACGTAGGTCCTGTATTCGATTACTTTTTTTACGGTAGGCCTAGAGAGGTTTCCTCGATCGGTTCGGAGGACTCTTTTACCAAGGGTTTCGTAATAACTATTAAAAACAAATGAAAAATCAGGGTCAAAAACCTGATAATCGGGCGAATATTTTGCAAGGATAAACTCCTCAAAAAACCATGTAGTATGGCCTAAATGCCACTTTGGAGGAGAAACGTCACTAATTGGTTGTACAACATAATCCTCTACCGCCAAAGGGCGGCAAAGGCTTTCGGTGTGTTTTCTGGTATCTAGGAAGAAATCCAATATTTCAGCGACAACAACCATGCTATATTTTTTATGCTATACAAGATAAAAAATATAATGCACACTTTTAGAATCCTATGCTGTAAGTATTGGACGCTTAAGGGAGTTTGGTAAGTATGTGCCTATAAAATAAATAGGTCAAAGATCAATTATATGGCTACTGCTCCCTTGATATGTGGGTATGGTTCGTAGTCTTCTAGGGTAAAATCTTCAAACTTAAAGTCGAATATATCTTTAACGTCGGGGTTTAGGATCATTTTAGGCAATGCTTTTGGAGTTCTGCTCAGTTGCAGTGCTACTTGGTCAAAATGGTTGTTATAAATGTGGGCATCACCGAAGGTATGAATAAACTCTCCTGGTTTGTATCCGCATACCTGCGCTATCATTAATGTAAATAGGGCGTAGGAGGCAATATTAAAAGGAACTCCAAGGAAAATGTCGGCACTGCGCTGATATAGCTGACATGACAACTTGCCGTCGGCTACATAAAACTGAAAAAAGGCATGGCATGGGGGTAAGGCCGCCTTGCCGTTCGCTACATTTTCCGAAAAAGAAAGAGAGGTATCGGGCAGTACACTCGGATTCCATGCAGAAACCAACATCCTTCTACTGTTTGGATTCGTTTTAAGGGTTTCTATTACTTCTTTTATTTGATCTACTTCATCATTGTTCCAATTGCGCCATTGGTGGCCATAAACGGGGCCTAATTCACCTTGTTCATCGGCCCATTCGTTCCAGATACGTACACCGTTTTCCTGTAAATAACCAATATTGGTGTCTCCTTTTAAAAACCAAAGCAATTCGTGAACAATAGATTTTAAATGTAGTTTTTTGGTAGTAACCATGGGAAAACCATCGGCTAGATTAAATCGCATTTGGTAGCCAAAAACACTTTTGGTACCCGTACCAGTTCTATCGCCTTTCTGAACTCCGTTTTCTAATACGTGCTTTAATAAATCGTGGTATTGCTTCATGGTATTCTACTGCTAAGGATTGCTACAAAATAAAGGTAATATACGGCTTCAGTTTAGAGGCTCAAAATAAAGGCAAAGATAAAAAGCTCTTTTTACTTAAAGTGAGTTTGCTGTTAAAATTCCCTAAAATTTAACGGGATGGCTTAAAGGAAAGCAAGAAGGCTTATTATGGGCTTATCCTAAGATCATTCCAGCTATGGCAGCCGAGAGAAGCGAGGCTAACGTACCGCCAAGAACAGCCTTCATTCCAAATTCTGACAAAGTCTTGCGTTGTCCGGGGGCCAAGGAGCCAATTCCTCCAATTTGGATGCCAATAGAGGCAAAATTGGCAAAGCCACAAAGCATATAGGTGGCCATGATTACCGATTTGTTATAGGTGAAATGAGTGGCACTGGCCATATTTTTTAATTCTGCTAATTGAATGTAGCCTATAAACTCACTGGCGGCCAATTTAATTCCCAAAAGTTGTCCCATTAGCATCACATCAACCGAATCCACTCCAATAAGCCACATAAGGGGAGCAAATAGGGTGCCTAGTATGGCTTCCAAAGAAAAGGAGTTATAAGGGGTGTTGGTCGCTATCCAAGGATTTAAAGAGGTAATATCGCCGGTCCAATTCAATATGCCGTTGAGCATGGCAATAAAAGCTACGAAAACCAAAAGCATGGCCCCCACGTTTACAGCAAGTTTTAATCCTTCAGTAGTTCCGTTAGAAATGGCGTCTAATATATTAGCTCCTATTTTCTCGGTGGAAACCTGGACATCGGTATTTATTTTTTCGGTCTGCGGATATAGGATTTTTGATATTACAATAGCTCCAGGAGCGGCCATTACCGAAGCAGCCAAAAGGTGCTTGGCAAATTGGAGGCGCAGCACTTCATCGTCTCCACCTAAGAATCCAATATAAGCGGCCAGAACAGCACCCGCAACCGTCGCCATGCCCCCGATCATGACCAATAATATTTCGGACTTGCTCATTTTCTCTAAATAAGCTTTGATCAGTAGGGGGGCCTCTGTTTGTCCTAAGAAGATATTCCCGGCAACACTTAAGCTTTCTGCTCCTGAAATACCGAGAGATCTGGATAATAACCACGCTAAGGCCTTGACTACTTTTTGGATAATCCCCAAATAAAATAATAAGGAGGTTAAGGCCGAAAAGAATATAATGGTAGGAAGTACTTGAAAGGCAAAAATAAAACCGAAAGTATCCATGTCTACAACCAATCCTTCGAATAAAAATTTACTTCCTGCTCTGGTGAAATCTAATACGCTGACAAAAAGTTTTCCGCCAAATTCAAATATTTTGGAGACAAAACTCAAATCAAACCGGTAGCCAAAGGCATTAAAGCCAATTTGGTTGCCAATTAAGATACATATGGCCAATAGCAGCTGAATGAAAACACCAATACTGACAGTTCTCCAATTAATTGCTTTTTTATTGGCACTAAAGAGGTAGGAGATAAATAACAATGTGGCCATGCCTAGAATCCCTCTTCCGATACTGTAAAAAGAAACCCCCTGATTGGGGACTATTTCGGAAGAACTGCTGAGGGGGGTAGCGCTAATGTCTTGAGCAACGGATGGGAAAGCAATCAAAAATAAAACTAAAAGGATCCAAAGCTTATTTCTCATCCAGTAAATCTTAAAATGAAGGGGTTATTTGCGTTTAGAAATTTCGTCCCTAAGTTTAGCTGCTTTTTCGTAGTCTTCGCTGGCAACAGCCTTATCCAATTCGGTATGAAGCTCATCTAAGCTCAGCTCTTGGTAGCTTTCTGAGCTCTGGGAAGTAATTTCTACAGTTTCTCCTTCTTGCAATATTTCGTTTACCATAATACTGTCATCGGAATCTTCTTTTTCCTTTTCTTTGGAAGAGAATTTAAGGAATATTCCGGCTTTGTCCAATATAGTTCTATACGTAAATATAGGGGCGTTAAATCTTAGGGCCAAGGCGATCGCATCGCTGGTTCTGGCATCTATGATTTCTTCAATATTATCGCGTTCACAAATAATACTGGAGTAAAAAACACCATCGACTAATTTATGGATAATTACCTGCTTGACAGAAATGTCGAATCGCTCGGCAAAATTTTTAAAAAGATCATGGGTAAGGGGTCGAGGGGGCTTGATTTCCTTTTCCAAGGCAATTGCAATCGATTGGGCTTCGAAAGCTCCAATTACGATCGGCAATTTTCGATCCCCATCAACTTCATTCAATATGAGGGCATATGCGCCATTTTGCGTTTGGCTATAGGATATCCCTTTTATTTTTAATCTAACTAAACTCATAGTAAATAACTAAAAAAGGCTGTTCAAAGCACTCGAAGGACCAAGTTGTTTTGAACAGCCCTTAGGGGCACAATTTAACAAAAATTAAGCGGTTTGAGCCTTAAATTCCTTTAATTTTTCGATTAGTTGTGGGACCACTTCAAAAGCATCGCCTACAATACCGTAGTCGGCCGCTTTAAAAAATGGGGCTTCAGGATCAGAATTGATGACGACTTTTACCTTGGATGCACTGACCCCGGCTAGGTGTTGAATGGCGCCAGAGATGCCTATGGCGATATAAAGGTTGCTGGCTACAGGTTTTCCAGTTTGTCCTACGTGTTCGCCATGCGGTCTCCATCCTAGGTCCGATACAGGTTTGGAACAAGCGGTGGCGGCACCTAAAACATCGGCTAATTCCTCTATCATTCCCCAGTTCTCAGGGCCCTTAAGTCCTCTTCCTCCAGAAACTACAATATCTGCGTCGGCTATAGTAGCTTTTCCAACAACCTTGTCTATCTCGACAGATTTGGTGCTAAAGGAATTCTCTGGAATATTGGCTTCAAAACTCTCTACACTACTTTCAGTTTTATTTTCGTGGCTTCCGAAAGCATTGTTAGAAACGCCAATGATTTTTATATCAGCGCTCAGCTGGGTCTCGGCAAAACCTTTATTGCTAAATACTGTTCTTTTAACGGTAAAGGGAGCAGTACTTGTTGGTGCCGAAACTACATTAGGTACATAGGATGCTTGCAATTTGGCCGTTAATATAGGTGCTAAAAATTTAGTGTCCGCACTAGAGCTTAGGATGATTACTTTGGCACCTTCCTTTTCTGCTGCTTGTGCAATGGCAATAGCAAAAGCCTTGGCGTTAAAGGTTTTTAAATTGTCATCGGTGATATTTAATACCTTAGAAATACCATTGTTACCTAGGCTTTCGGCATTGGTGGCATTAATAGAAATTGCCGTGGCATGAGTGCCGAGTTGTTGGGCTACTTCATAGGCATAAGAAGCGACTTCTTGTGCATTCTTTTTAAACTTTCCGTTTTCGGATTCTGTATATACTAAAACTGACATATTAATATTCTTTTTTTATTTCCGAAATTTCATTCGGAAAATGGTTGGCGAAATTGCTGAAATAAAAGGGGATATCTAAATATACCCGCCGCTATCATAAAAATTAGGATTCAGCTTATATAACTTTTGCTTCGTTGTGTAGTAAATTGATTAGCTCGTCAATATTGTCCGCATCTATTAGTTTTACCTGACCTTTGGCTGCTGGCTTTTCAAATTTAACGTCCTTAGTGGTATCAGTAGCTGATACCGGCTCTACAACATTCAATTTCTTCTGGCGAGCCATCATAATACCTCTCATGTTAGGGATTTTTAAATCGCTTTCGGCAACCAGTCCTTTTTGACTTCCGATAACAAGGGGTAAGCTAGTATTTAATTTTTCCTTTCCACCATCAATTTCCCTAATAGCGGTAGCAGTGTTGCCATCAATTTCTAAGGATATACAATTATTGACAAAATTAAAATCTAATAAGGTTGCCAATATTCCTGGAACCATCCCGCCGTTGTAGTCTATAGACTCCCTTCCGGCAATAATAAGATCGTAATCGCCTGCTTTTGCCACAGCTGCTATTTGCTGGGCAACAAAAAATCCGTCCGTTGGTTCGGCATTAACCCTTATTGCTTCATCGGCACCAATAGCCAAAGCCTTTCTGATCGTTGGTTCGGTAGTAGCTCCGCCAACAGTTATAACGTGAATAGTGGCACCTTGTTTTTCTTTAAACCACATGGCTCTGGTAAGGCCGAATTCGTCATTTGGGTTGATAACGTATTGGACACCATTGGTATCAAACTTAGTATCATCGTCTGTAAAATTAATTTTAGAAGTAGTATCTGGAACATTACTTATGCACACCAATAATTTCATATGATTATATTTTTATACCATTTAGTTACAAAGGACGGTAATATAATCAATAAAATCATAATTTATTATGCGTGCATAATAATTTTTTTGATCTTTTTTTAATTCTTTCCTCCTTAGTTTTGATTTATAATTTCCTATTTTTGCTTCGCTTTTAGAATTTTAATAAAAAGAATTCCATATACAATGAAAACAATACAGTTTAGGGAAGCTATACAAGAGGCAATGTCCGAGGAGATGCGCAGAGATGAGTCCATTTATTTAATGGGTGAGGAAGTTGCCGAATATAATGGAGCGTATAAAGCTTCGAAGGGAATGTTGGACGAATTTGGTCCTGAAAGGGTTATTGATACCCCCATATCCGAATTAGGTTTTGCTGGGGTAGGTGTAGGTTCTGCAATGACTGGGAATAGGCCTATTATAGAATTTATGACCTTCAATTTTGCATTGGTAGGAATAGATCAGATTATCAATAATGCTGCAAAGATCAGGCAAATGTCTGGTGGGCAATTCAATTGTCCAATTGTTTTCCGTGGCCCTACAGGTTCTGCCGGTCAGTTAGCAGCTACTCACTCACAGGCGTTCGAAAGTTGGTATGCCAATTGCCCAGGTCTTAAAGTAGTGGTGCCTTCTAACCCGAGAGATGCCAAAGGATTGTTGAAGGCAGCTATCCGAGATAACGATCCAGTTATTTTTATGGAGTCTGAACAAATGTATGGTGACAAGGGTGAAGTTCCAGAAGGAGATTATACCATTCCATTAGGAGTAGCAGATATCAGAAGAGAAGGTTCAGATGTTACCATTGTTTCTTTTGGAAAGATTATAAAAGAAGCAGATAAGGCAGCAGTAGAATTAGCAAAGGAAGATATCAGTGTTGAAATCATCGATTTGCGTACTGTAAAACCTTTAGATTATGAAACGGTATTAAAATCTGTTAAGAAAACCAATAGATTGGTAATTTTGGAAGAAGCTTGGCCTTTTGGTAATGTTTCAACAGAGATAACCTACCATATACAAGCAAATGCATTCGATTATTTAGATGCTCCAATAGTTAGAATTAACACAGCAGATACACCAGCTCCTTATTCTCCAGTATTATTGGAAGAGTGGTTGCCAAACCACGAGGATGTGATTAAAGCTGTAAAGAAAGTATTATATAAAAAATAGCTGTTTTATTAAAGCCATTAGTATAGCTTCGTTAATCATTGGTTAGCGAAGCTTTTATGTTCCTGATAAATAGTTTAACAATTGCGTTTCAAAATATATAATAATCCTTTGTACTTTGTTGGTTTTCAATTGGTTACAGGGTGTTGAAACGTTATTTGATCACATAATGAATAGAGCTTTATTCGTCATATTTCTTGTTGTTGCCCAATTTTCGATGGCTCAGACTAAGGTAGGGGGTATTGTTACGGATGAGGCGGGTGAACCCGTGCCTTTTGCTAATATTTTATTAAAAAATTCGACCCAAGGAACCATTACCAACGATAATGGAAGGTTTTATATAGAATCTGATGATTCTTATAACACTCTTGTAGTTTCCTTTATAGGCTATGAAACCCAAGAAATAGCCCTTGTTTCCAAAGTAACCCTTGATATAAAAGTGGTCTTGCCCGAGGCTAGTGAACAATTAAATGAGGTGGTACTTTATTCTGGTAAAACAAGCAAAAAAAATAATCCCGCAATAGATATCCTAAAAAAGATATGGGCCAAAAAACGTAGTAATGGCACTCGTATGTTTAAACAATACGGGTATGATAAATACGAAAAAATAGAATTTGATCTAAATACAATAGATAGTGCTCTTATAAAAAGTAAGGTCTTTAAAGGGTTGGAATTTATATTTCAAGATCTGGATACTTCCAGGATTACCGGAAAAACGTATTTGCCTATATTTTTAAATGAAACTTTTTCCAAGGTTTATGGAGATAATGAACTGGCTACGGAAAAGGAAGAAGTGCTCGGGAGTAAAAATTCGGGGTTCAATAATAATCAGGCCATAATAGCGTTTATAGAAGATTTGTATTCCGATTACGATATCTATAATAACTACTTAAAATTTTTCGATAAAAGCTTTACCAGTCCCTTATCCAAAACAGGGGTAGATACTTATAATTATGTCTTACGAGACAGCGCCTTTATTGGCGACAAATGGTGTTATAATATAGTGTATTACCCCCGTAGAAAGAACGAATTGACCTTTAAGGGCGATTTCTGGGTAAATGACACTACCTATGCAGTTAAAAATATAAATTTGGCGGTAACTAAAAGTGCCAATATCAACTGGGTAAAGGAGATTTATATAGAACAGGAATTTGATGTTGTAAATGATTCTGTATTTCTGTTGACCCGAGATTATATGTTGTCCGACTTTAGTTTTAACAAAAAAGAAAATTCTAGAGGCGTCTACGGTAAGAGAACAACCGTATATAATGACTATAAGTTTAACGAAGTAAGACCAAAAGAGTTTTATAAAACGAAATCGGACCCCTTTAATGTTAAGGTTTTAAATAGAGAGGACGAGTTTTGGGAGATGAATCGTTTGGAGTCGTTAAACAGCGATGAAAAGGGGATTTACAAACTTTTGGATACTTTAAAGACGGTGCCAAAATTTAAGACCTATTATAATTTTGTCAGTATTTTGGGATCTGGTTTTGTAGAAATTGACAAATGGAATATAGATGTTGGTAGCGTTTACAGTGTATTTGGATATAACGAAGCCGAAGGGATCCGGGGTAGGCTAGGAGCTAGGACCTATTTTGGGCAAAATGATCCCTGGCGTCTAGAAGGGTATATCGCCTATGGATTTGGCGATGATAAGTTTAAATATGGGATTTCGGGAAAATGGTTGATCGATAAGGAGACAAGATTTATTATTTCCGGTGGGACCAGACGGGATATAGAACAGCTAGGAATAAGTCTATCGGCTACCAATGATGTGTTGGGCAGGAGTGTGGCTTCTTCCTCTGTGTTTACCGTTGGATCTAATGATAGGCTAACCAACATTAATTTAAGTACCTTTAATTTGGAAATGGAGCCTTGGAGGAACTTAAGGATTAACATAGGAGGATCTTTAAGAAGTCTTAGTTCGGCACTGCCAGATGCCTTTAGCTTAGATTATATCGATGCATCTTCTCCGACAGGGGTGTCTTCGGAAGTCACCCAATTTGATCTGAATACTACTTTAATATATACGCCAGGAAAAAGAACCATTGGCAATGGGGTAGAACGCAGAAGTATAAATGAAGATTACAGTACCTTGGTGTTGTCCTATACCAATGGGCTGAAACAGTTTTTTGACAGTGATTTCGATTATGAAAAAATACAGTTCAGTTATACCCAACCATGGCAAATTGGAGGCTATGGAAGGTTGTTAAGTACAGTAGAAACAGGGAAGACCTTTGGCGAGGTTCCCTTGGCATTGCTGAGTCCGGTGCCAGGAAACCAGACCTTGTTCTCTATGTACAATACTTTTTCGAATTTGGATTTTTATGAGTTTGTAACCGATACCTATGCCGCCGTTCATTTGGAGCACAATTTTAATGGAAGGCTCCTTTCTAGGATTCCGGTTATTGGCAAATGGAACCTAAGAGAGATTGTTGGCCTAAGAGGTGTGTGGGGCGATATTTCTGAGAAAAATATGCAACTAAGTGCGCCGACCGGAATGCAGCTGTTGGCACCGAACGATAAAGTTTATTGGGAGTATGCAGTAGGTGTGGGCAATATTTTTAAGTTCCTAAGGATCGATTTTAATTTTAGGGGCAATTACCTAGATCTACCAAATGCACGGCCTTTTGGCGTGACAGGATCCTTTGGGTTTTATTTTTAAGAAGTAGTGTAATAGTGTAGTAAATATTTGTAGCGTTAAGAATTATATAAAGAATAAACATAAGAATATGAGTAGTCAAGAAATAACGTCTTTTGACGTTTTGATAGAAATTCCAAAAGGAAGCAGAAACAAGTATGAATATGATTTTGAGCTAAAAAGAATCCGTTATGACAGGATGATTTTTTCCTCTATGATGTACCCTGCAGATTATGGGTTTGTACCAGAAACCTTAGCGTTGGACGGCGATCCATTAGACGTTTTGGTGTTGGTTACTGAACCTACTTTCCCTGGGTGTGTTATGGAAGTAAAGCCTATCGGTGTTTTTCATATGACCGATGAGAAGGGACCCGATGAAAAAGTGATTTGTGTACCTGTTTCCGATCCAGTTTGGAATAGGATCAATGACTTAACAGAATTAAATCCACACTTAATCAAAGAAATCGAACATTTCTTTAAGGTTTATAAGGATTTGGAAAAGAAAAAAGTTGACGTTGGTGGATGGGGAAATATTGATGAAGCCAAGGAAATAGTAGCAAAATGCATACAGAGATTTGAAGAAAGTGATGTGCCCACCAAGGACGTTACAATCAGATAAGACATCGTAAATACAATATAAAAAAAGCAATATCATCCCAATGGTATTGCTTTTTTTATTCTCGTATATTTTCTTACTTTTAAGCCTAACCAATATTAAATAATCAAACCAATGGATTCAATAATTATGTATGTGCCTATTATTATGGCATTAATAGGCTTGGCTTTTATGGCCGTAAAGCGGTCTTGGGTATTAAATCAAAATGCAGGCGATGGAAAAATGAAGGAGATTTCCGACTACATCTATGAAGGTGCCTTGGCCTTCTTAAAAGCAGAATATAAATTATTGACATTCTTCGTGATTGCTGCTTCCATAGCTCTAGCGGCAGTGTCTTTTATTGTTCCTACTACTCATATCCTTATTGTGGTGGCCTTTGTTTTTGGCGCATTTTTCTCTGCCTTAGCGGGAAATATGGGAATGAAAATCGCGACTAAAACTAATGTAAGGACTACTCAGGCAGCACGCACAAGTTTGCCACAAGCCTTAAAAGTGTCCTTCGGCGGAGGAACTGTTATGGGATTGGGCGTAGCTGGTTTAGCGGTATTGGGGCTGACTTCTTTTTTTATTCTTTTATTTCAATATTTTATGAACGGTACATGGACTTCTACAGAAGACATGACCATTGTTTTAGAAACATTGGCTGGTTTTTCTTTAGGGGCAGAATCTATTGCCCTTTTCGCTAGGGTAGGGGGTGGAATTTATACGAAGGCTGCCGATGTGGGCGCAGACCTTGTAGGGAAAGTAGAAGCCGGTATCCCGGAGGACGATCCTCGTAACCCTGCTACTATTGCCGATAATGTTGGAGACAACGTTGGAGATGTAGCCGGGATGGGAGCCGATTTGTTCGGTTCTTATGTAGCGACTGTATTGGCCGCCATGGTATTGGGGAATTATGTGATTAAAGATATGGGGGGTGCCCTTGATGATAATTTTGGGGGAATAGGTCCTATTTTATTGCCTATGGCTATTGCTGGTTTTGGAATTCTATTTTCAATAATCGGAACCATGTTGGTGAAAATAAAAAGTAATGACGCCAAAGAAAAGCAAGTACAAGGCGCTTTAAATGTTGGGAATTGGGTGTCTATTGGGCTTACCCTTATTTCTTGTTTTGTCTTGGTGAAATATTTATTGCCAGAAACCATGCAGATGGAATTCTTTGGGGAAGGATTAAAAGATATTTCTTCCATGAGGGTGTTTTATGCTACCGTCATTGGTTTAACGGTGGGGGGTGTTATTTCTTCCATTACGGAGTATTATACTGGCTTGGGAACTAAACCTGTTTTGGCAATTGTTCAAAAATCTAGTACCGGAGCAGGAACCAACGTGATCGCCGGTTTGGCAACAGGGATGATCTCCACTTTTCCAACGGTTTTAATTTTTGCTGCAGCTATTTGGTCCTCTTATGCCTTGGCAGGTTTTTATGGCGTGGCATTAGCAGCCTCGGCAATGATGGCTACTACAGCCATGCAACTTGCTATAGATGCCTTTGGTCCTATCGCTGATAATGCCGGGGGGATTGCCGAAATGAGTGAGCAAGATCCTATAGTGCGAGAGCGTACCGATATTTTAGACTCTGTTGGGAATACGACGGCAGCTACAGGAAAGGGCTTCGCAATTGCTTCGGCAGCCTTAACCTCTTTGGCTTTGTTTGCAGCCTATGTGACCTTTACCGGTATAGATGGTATAAACATCTTTAAAGCTCCTGTATTGGCCATGCTTTTTGTGGGAGGGATGGTCCCGGTGGTGTTCTCTGCCCTTGCTATGAATTCCGTGGGGAAAGCTGCGATGGATATGGTATACGAAGTGCGGAGGCAGTTTAAAGAAATTCCGGGAATTATGGAAGGTACGGCAAAACCGGATTATGCCAAATGTGTGGATATTTCTACGAAAGCGGCCTTGCGCGAGATGATGTTGCCTGGGGTGTTGACCATTGGTTTTCCTATTGCCATTGTTTTGTTAGGGAAATTGGTCTACAATGAAGACAATCAGTTGATTGCCGAAATGCTGGGCGGATATATGGCCGGAGTGACCGTATCTGGGGTCTTATGGGCAATTTTTCAAAACAATGCCGGGGGAGCTTGGGACAATGCTAAAAAATCTTTTGAGGCAGGCGTCGAAATTAATGGGGAAATGACCTATAAAGGATCCGATGCACATAAGGCTGCTATAACTGGGGATACTGTGGGCGACCCCTTTAAGGATACCTCGGGGCCTTCGATGAATATTTTGATAAAACTTACTTGTTTGATAGGCTTGGTGATAGCGCCTATTTTAGGTGGGCATGCCATTCCTCAGAAAGGGGACAAAAAAGAGGTTAAGGTAGAAATGAAAGTGCAGAACAGTGAAAAGGCCGAAGCAATAGTGACGTATACCATAGTGGTTGATGGTGTAAAAAAGTCTCATGAAAAGGTTTTTGAGGGTACCAAGGCCGAAGTAAAGGCGCAATTGGATGCCTTTGAGAAAAACACCTTGAATTCAGCAAACGAAAACCAGAAAATAGTAATCGAAAAAATAGATATTAACAAGTAAATTTATTTTTAACCGGAATTAAACAGTTTGAGCAGGTATTGTTGCAGTTGCTGTTTTTTGGTATTATATTTAAAAACCTCGTTTTATTTAACGGGGTTTTATTTTTGTATCGATTAGTTTTTTAGGATGAATTATGAAGATTTAACCACATTGGGTATAGCCTTCGGTATTGGATTGTTGGTGGGAATGCAGCGACAAAAATCTAATAGCGAAATGGCAGGGGTGCGTACCTTTACCTTGATAGCGATATTAGGGGTGCTCGGTGGTTTCTTATCCCGTGACTACGATAATCCGTTTATATTGCCAGTTTTAGGACTGGGCATTACTGCTCTTTTGGTGGTTGCCAATATTATTAAGGTAAAGGCAATTTCCCGGGCCGACGTGGGGCAGACAACAGAAGTGGCAGCTTTATTGATGTTTGCAATTGGGGCCTATTTGGTGATGGGCGATAGGATATTGGGAACCATTATTGGCGGTGCAATGGCGGTACTTTTATATGTTAAAGAACGCTTGCATGCCCTTATCGATAATTTGAAAGAAAAGGATCTAGAAGCTATAATGACCTTTGCCGGGATTTCTTTGGTCATTTTACCGTTACTGCCCAATAGAAATTTTGGGCCCTACGAGGTTTTAAACCCCAGGAATATTTGGTTAATGGTTACCTTAATTGTAGGGTTGAGTGTATTGGGGTATTTTATTTACAAAATTGTCGGTAAAAAATTAGGGGTCATTTCCAATGGTATATTGGGTGGATTGATAAGCAGTACCGCGACAACGGTCAGTTATGCCCAAAGAACCTCCAATGCTGTTGCTATAAGTAAGCTGTCGGCCTTTGTAATCACCACGGCATCGACCATAGCCTTGGCAAGAGTGATGGTTGAGGTAGGGGTGGTGATTCCCGAAAGGTTAGCAGAAGTGTTGTTGCCGTTATTGGTTCAATTTTTCGTAATGGCCTTTATTTGTGTTGGATTGTTTTATAGGATTCAAAAGGACGAGTCGGACGATGAAATGCCAGAACCCGATAATCCCGCCCAATTGAAAAGTGCCTTGATTTTTGGCTTGCTTTACGGGGTAATTTTATTGGCCGTGGCTTTTACAAAAGCAGAATTTGGCAATGACGCCCTGTATTTGGTAGCTATACTCAGCGGTCTTACAGATGTAGATGCCATTACCCTTTCTTTGTCCCAAATAATAAAGAACAACACTTTAAATCCGACTACTGGATGGAAGTTGATACTGTTAGCTTCCTTGTCCAATTTAGTTTTTAAGGGTGTTTTAGTGGCTGTTTTAGGACCTAAAGAGCTCACGAAATGGGTGGCATTGTCCTTTGGGATAGCTGTAATATTAGGTGTATGTATAATTGGCTTTTGGCCAGAATCCTGGAATTTTAAATAGATGTGGTTTTTAAAAAAGGCAGATCCCTTACAGTTAATCGGTTTTCAGACCTATGGTACAGATACTCATCTCTATATTAAAGGAAGGGCCTTGGAGGATGAAAATATAGACTTGTCGGAAAAAAGTGTTTTGGGATTGCTGGTGAATACATGGAAACGTTTTGAGACCGATGTAGTTGGGAATAGTAAATTAATTCTTAAGCTTCCTGACGGGAAGGAACACAGCTTTAAAACGAATCGGGAAGGGTATTTTTATTTATATCTCACTGGTTCTAATTTGCGGGCGATGTGCAATAAAGAAGGGTGGCTTTCTTATGAGCTCTCCTTTGCCGATACCACAGTAAAAAGAAAAATAATTCAGGAAAATCGTTTTCCCGGAGAAATGTTGATACCTGCGGTCGAAGCCGATTTTGGGATTATCAGTGATATTGACGATACAATCTTGCACACCGGAGTGGTTTCTCTATTAAAATGGCGGGTAATTTATAATACCTTTTTAAAAACTCCAGAAAATAGGATACCTCTTAAAGGGGCTTCGGATTTTTACCATTTGTTGCATAGGGGATGCGGGGGCAATAATGCAAATCCTATTTTCTATGTCAGTAACAGTCCTTGGAACTTATATCGTTATTTGGAGTTTTTTTTAAAGAACAATAATTTTCCACGGGGGCCTATATTGCTGCGAAGTTTCAGGGCTTTGTTTAAAAAAGCTGCCTCCTGGGAGCTTTCTCATAAATATCATGAAATTCAAAATATATTAAAAACATTCCCTCAGCTATCTATTATACTGATAGGGGATGCAGGGGAGAGCGATGCTGATATTTACCGGGAAATAGCCCGTAAATACCCCAAGAGAATATTGGCGATTTACCTGCATAGTGTAAAGCATAGGAAAAAAATGGATCGTATAAGAAATCTGTACAAAGACTTTAAGGCCTGCCCTGTCTTACTTGTAGAGAACAGCGATCAGGCCATTGAACATGCCAGAAAAAATGGCTTTATAAAATGATAAAATTTAAAATAAACCGTTTATTTCTGCATCAATTTTATTGATCACCAATCCCAGGTCTTCCGGGGAATCAACGAAATTAAGTTTGTCGACATCAATCACCAATAGGTTCCCTTTGTTATAGCTCTGTATCCAGGCCTCATACCGTTCATTTAGCCTGCTTAAGTAGTCTATAGAAATAGAATTCTCGTAATCTCGGCCTCTCTTATGTATTTGGTCTACAAGATTAGGGATGGAGCTTCTTAGGTAAATCAACAAATCAGGAGGCTGTACCAGTGATTCCATCAGTTCAAAAAGACCCGAATAATTTTCAAAATCTCTATTGGTCATTAATCCCATGGCGTGTAAATTGGGAGCAAAAATATGGGCATCCTCATAAATGGTCCTATCCTGGATGACGTTTTTACCGCTTTTCCTTATCTGTAATATTTGCTTGTACCGACTGTTTAAAAAATAAATCTGAAGGTTAAAACTCCATCTTTCCATCTGATTGTAAAAATCATCCAAATATGGGTTGTCTACAACATCTTCGAAATGAGCCTCCCATTGGTAGTGCTTGGCCAGTAATGCGGTTAGTGTTGTCTTTCCGGCCCCGATATTTCCAGCTACTGCAATATGCATAGATAATATAATTATAATTAATGTCCATACCCTACTGATAGGGTGGTACAATATACAAGATATCATTGATTAAGTTAAAATCTTTATCGCTTTATCGGACAAAAAATAGCGAGCAAATAGAAAACCAGTATTTTTAGGCTGTAGGTTTAAACCATATGTTCGTATGACAGTCATAGTATTAATATAAAATGTAAAAATATGATTCGGTTTCTTTTTTTAGTAGTAGCCTTAATGTTAAGTCCCATAAGGAGTTATTCCCAAGATTTTCAGGGAGAAGTGACTTATTTTAGTAGAACGGCAGTCGATTTGGATCTAAGTGATCGTGAAATGCCAGAAGAACGCAAAAAGCAAATCATGCAACGTGTCAAAGAAGCCAATGAGCGCTCCTATGTGTTGACCTTCGATAGGAATGCGTCCATTTATAAAGAAGAAACTACAAATAGGCCTGGAAACACACGGGGTAGAACGAGGCTTGGGATACGGGGCAATTCCGGTGGGGATTATTATAAAAATATTCTTGCCGAAAATTATACGCAGCAAAAAGATCTTATGGGGAAGGCTTTTATTGTTGAAGACACCTTGGAGAAGTTGGATTGGAAACTTGTCAACGAAACTAAAAAAATAGGTAATTATACCGTTTCTAAAGCAATAGCAACAAAAATAGTGAAGCGTCCTAATAGAAGATTTTTTAGACGTGGTAGTGACAATGAAGCCGAAACCGAACAGTCGCTATTTACAGAAAAAGAAATAGAAGTAGAGGCCTGGTATACCTTGGAAATTCCTATAAACCAAGGGCCGGGTGAATATTGGGGGCTTCCAGGACTTATTTTGGAAATTAATGATGATACTACAAATCTTCAATGCATTAAATTAGTCCTAAATCCGAAAGAAAAAAAGGAAATCGTTGCGCCAGACAAAGGAAAAAAAATGAGCAAGGATCAATACGAGAAGATCTATCAAAAGAAAATGGAGGAAATGAGGCAAAATTTTCGTGGCCGTAATGGCAATGGTGGTGGGAGAAGGCTTTAGTGTAAAATATTGAGGCTTAAAAAGCCTTGTAATTACGAAGTGTAACCCTTTTTAAGGATTGATGAAAGTGCTAAGTGTATTTTTTTTAAAACCTTAGGTGTTTTGCCGTCTGTCTAATGAAAACTTTGAAAGGTTTTCAGGATGGATTATTGGAAAAGTAGGTTGTAAAAACATAGTGCTTAGAAAAGAGAGGCAGGATGTAATTAGAAAGGCCATGCTTGTAAAGGATTGATTCAATAGTCGTGGGTATTTTTTAGGAGAATAAAAATAGTTGTTAAACCTTTTTTGAAAGCTCAAGATTTCTTGTACTTTTGTCTGCGAATTTAAAGAGGAAGGATTTGACTGATTGCAACCTCAAGGCTGAATTTGTTTTTGTGACTGTTATGGGAACGGAAATAGGTTCGGCATACTAAAAATGCTAAAGCAGTTTATGTTGTCTCTACATCGGAATCTCAGCATCCACTCTTCTTTAGTGTACAGGTCAAATTCTTATTCGTAAAACTAAAGTAAGTAAGAAAGAGATTATGGCATATTTATTTACCTCAGAATCGGTTAGTGAGGGACACCCAGATAAAATAGCAGATCAAATTAGCGATGCCTTATTAGATAACTTTTTGGCATTTGATCCTGATAGCAAAGTAGCATGTGAAACATTAGTAACCACAGGGCAAGTAGTCTTGGCCGGGGAAGTAAAAAGTCACACCTACTTAGATGTCCAGCAAATAGCTAGGGACGTAATTAACAGAATTGGGTATACCAATGGAGAATATAAATTTAGTGGCGATTCTTGTGGGGTTATATCGTTAATACACGAACAATCGCAGGAAATCAACCAAGGTGTAGATCGTGGTGCTAAGGAAGAGCAAGGGGCAGGAGATCAGGGGATGATGTTTGGTTATGCTACTAAGGAGACCGAAAACTATATGCCCTTGGCATTGGATATTTCCCATAAAATTTTACAGGTATTGGCAGATTTGAGACGCGAAGGGAAGGCAATATCCTATTTACGCCCAGATGCCAAGGCTCAGGTAACTATAGAGTATTCTGACGACAATATACCACAGCGTATAGACACTATAGTAGTGTCTACCCAGCATGATGAGTTTGGAGAAGATGAGGTGATGTTAGCGAAAATTAAGGAGGATATCTTATCCATCCTTATACCAAGAGTAAAAGAACAATTACCGGCAAACATTCAGTTATTGTTTAACGACAGTATTACCTATCATATTAACCCAACCGGGAAGTTTGTAATTGGTGGTCCTCATGGGGATACCGGTTTAACCGGAAGAAAGATCATCGTAGATACCTACGGGGGTAAAGGTGCCCATGGTGGTGGTGCTTTCAGTGGAAAGGATCCGAGCAAGGTAGATCGTAGTGCGGCGTACGCAGCAAGACATGCCGCCAAGAATTTGGTAGCCGCAGGGGTAGCCGATGAAATATTGGTACAGGTAAGTTATGCTATTGGAGTGGTAGAGCCAACTTCTATATTTGTAGATACTTATGGTACTTCTAAGGTTGCTCTTAGCGATGGGGCCATTGCGGAAAAAGTCGCAGAATTGTTCGATATGCGTCCTTTTGCCATTGAAGAACGATTAAAATTAAGGAATCCAATTTATTTGGAATCTGCCGCTTATGGTCATATGGGGAAAGAACCTAAAACGGTCACTAAGGTTTTTGAATCGCCTTATAACGGCAGAATAGAAAAGGAAGTGGAATTGTTTACTTGGGAAAAACTAGATGCCTTGGATCAAGTGAAAAATGCATTTAATTTATAAATTATAGGCAAAAAATAGGAAATTCAATTTTTCCGTCCCTATATTTGTAATCACAAAGTTCAAACACTTATTGAATTGTTATCAAGAAAGGTGGAGGGAATAGACCCTTTGAAACCTTAGCAACCCTTTGCCCCAATATGCAATGAAGGTGCTAAATTCTATTCGAAAAGGAGATCATCATTGGTGAACTCTAAATATTTTTTCGGAATAGATAACGATCAAATTACTTTCCGTAATTTTCACTTTCTTTTTAGCTTTTTGATTTTATGATAGTGCGCAGTGCGCAATTGTCTGTTTGGAATTTTTAACTTATATATTTTAATAATTTAAAAAAAAACAATAAAATCATGAGTACTCAAAAATTTGCAACCAACGCTTTACATGCCGGTCACGACACTAATTTAACCGGTGGTACAAGAGCAGTGCCTATTTATCAAAATACGGCTTATGTTTTTAATGATACCGACCATGCGGCCAGCCTTTTTAATTTATCGCAACCTGGTTATATCTATACTAGGCTAAACAACCCTACCAACGATGTTTTAGAACAGCGTTTAGCTGCTTTAGAAGGTGGGATCGGTAGTGTCGTTACTGCTTCTGGTACTGCGGCCATATCTACCGCTTTATTGGTGTTGTTAAAGGCAGGTGACCATATTGTAGCTTCTAGCAGTTTGTATGGAGGAACCTATAATTTATTGGCAGTAACATTACCTAGAGTAGGAATTACTACCACCTTTGTAGATCCGTCCGATGCTGCAAACTTTACCGATGCCATCCAAGAAAATACTAGGGCTATTTTTGTAGAATCCCTTGGGAATCCAAAATTGGATGTATTGGACCTTAAGGCTATTTCTGAAGAGGCAAAAAAAGCAAAATTACCGTTTATTGTAGATAACACTGTAGCTACCACAGCCTTATTAAAGCCTATAGAGCACGGGGCAAACATAGTAATACACTCCTTGACAAAATATGTTAATGGTAATGGAACCGCTATGGGCGGTGTTATTATTGATGCCGGTACTTTTGATTGGAGCAGTGGTAAATTCCCTGAATTTACGGAGCCATCTCCAGGATACCACGGTTTAGTTTACCATGATGCATTGGGGGCAGCAGCCTTTATTGCTAAGGTAAGAATAGAAGGACTTAGAGATCTTGGGGCAGCATTGAGTCCGTTTAATGCTTTTCAGATTATTCAAGGTCTAGAGACCTTGGAACTCCGTATAAAAAAACACAGTGAGAACGCCTTAAACCTTGCTCAATGGTTAGAAAGCAGAGAAGAGGTTGAATGGGTTAATTACCCTGGACTAGCTTCGAGCCCATATAATGAGTTGGCAAAACAATATTTGCCAAAAGGACAAAGTGGTATCGTTACTTTTGGTGTAAAAGGAGGATATGAATCTGCAAAAAAAGTAGTAGATCAAACAAAGCTGTTCTCTTTATTGGCCAATATAGGGGATTCTAAGTCACTAATAATCCACCCAGCTAGTACAACACATCAACAATTGGATGAAAATGCGCAGAAAACTACCGGTGTGAGTCCAGATTTAATTCGATTATGTGTTGGTTTGGAGGATATAGCAGATATTAAAGCCGATTTAGAGCAAGCGTTTACAGCCATCGACAAATCGGTTTTAACAAAATAATCACTCAGCCAGTGGTTGGGAATCAACCCGGCTAATGTGAATAATACTTGGGAGTGCCTATTGAAGCAATTCTTATCTGAGGTACTCCCTGTTTTTATCAAAACACCAATATTTAGAATTACAAATATTTATACGCACACACAATCCATGCTACAACAACTTACCCTTAGCAATTACGTTACTATTAGCGGCTTTTCCTTAGATATTACTTTGTCTTATGAGGTCTTCGGACGTCCTTTACATTCAGCGCCAATTATAATGGTTAATCATGCCCTGACTGGGAATTCGACCGTTGCCGGAGATAAGGGGTGGTGGACTACCTTAATAGGGGAAGGCAAATGTATAGATACCAATAAATATACTATTCTTTGTTTTAATATACCCGGAAACGGTTATGACGGATTTGTTATAGAAGAATATAAGGAGTTTGTGGCTAAGGATATTGCGAAAATATTTCTTTTAGGGCTAGAGACCTTAAAAATAACCAAACTTTATTGCCTTATTGGAGGTTCTTTGGGAGGAGGAATAGCTTGGGAAATGGCAGCCATAAATCCATCGCTTACCCAGCATCTTATCCCTGTGGCTTCCGATTGGAAGTCTACCGATTGGCTGATAGCGAATTGTCAAATCCAAGAGCAGTTTTTAGTCAATTCCAAAAAGCCGGTACACGACGCCCGTATGCACGCTATGTTGTGTTATAGGACTCCGGAATCTTTTAAGGAACGTTTTAAAAGAAGTACCAATGAGGAACTAAAGGTTTTTAACGTAGAAAGCTGGCTTACTCATCATGGAGAAAAACTTCAGCAACGTTTTCAGTTATCGGCTTATAAGCTGATGAATCAATTGTTAAAAACCATCGACATTACTCGGGATGGAGAAGAGGCTTTTATCAACCTTCAAAATAGTAAAACAAATATACATATTATAGGGGTAGACTCTGATTTGTTCTTTACAGCTCAAGAAAATAAGGATACTTTTAAAAAATTAGCGCAGGCCAATAGCAACGTTACCTATGGGGAAATAAACTCTCTACACGGACACGATGCCTTTTTATTAGAGTTTAACCAAATGGAAGCGCTGCTTAAAGGGGTATTTGAACGCAATGGAAAAGCTAAAAAGATCAAAGTTTTAAAATTTGGAGGAAAATCTTTGGCAAATGGCGAAGGATTGGACACTGTGCTACAAATTGTAGGTGATAAGATTAGCGAAGGAGGACATTTGGCGGTGGTGCTTTCGGCACGGAATAAGGCTACCGATGAATTGGAATCCTTATTGGAAAAGGCAGCTAAGGGAAAAGATTATCACAAAGGTTTTGAAGATTTTAAAAAATATCAACAATACAATATTGAAAACGTAGATCTTTCGCAAGAGTTTAATGCTTTGTTAAGGTTGTTCGAAGGGGTTGCCCTTCTAGGAGATTACAGCTTAAAAATTAAAGATCAGGTGTTGGCCTATGGCGAACTTTTGTCTGCAAAAACAGTGACTGCTCTTTTAGTATCGAGAGGGGTTAAGGCTAAGTTTATTGACTCTCGAGAGCTTATAAAAACAGATGCCAATTTTGGAGATGCCAAGGTATTGGAAGCTATTTCCAAAGAGAATGTTACTCGGGAATTTGCTAGCTTGGGGGCATATGATGTTGTAGTGACTACCGGTTTTATATCATCTACACTAGCGAATGAAACCACTACCCTGGGTAGAAATGGGAGTAATTATTCTGCCGCCTTGTTAGCCAATTACTTGAATGCCGAAGAGCTGCAGAACTATACGCATGTAGACGGTATTTTTACGGCGAATCCCGATTTGGTTTCAGATGCAAAAAGAATTTCGGAACTATCCTATAGCGAAGCCAATGAATTGGCCAATTTTGGCGCCAATATTTTACATGCCAAAACGATTATTCCTTTGATAGAAAAGAATATTCCGCTTAGGATCCTAAATACTTTTAACGGGGACAATGAAGGCACATTAATCAGTGCCAAAACTAGTAAGGAGGGTATAAAATCGCTCTCGGTTATCGAAAATATGGCCTTGATTAATTTAGAAGGTCGCGGTTTATTGGGGAAAGTAGGGGTCGATGCTCGTATTTTTAGAGCTTTGGGGAATAATAATATTAGTGTTAGTATTATTTCTCAGGGGTCTTCGGAAAGAGGAATCGGATTGGTAGTAGATGCTAAAAATGCGGCCTTGGCGAAATCGTGCTTGCAAGAAGAATTTCAAACCGATTTTCAACTTCAGGATATCAATAATATCACTGTTGTCGATCAGGTATCCGTGGTTTCCATTGTAGGACAAGATCTTAGTACTTTTCACAAGCCGTATAATGCCTTGATAAAAAATCAGATAGTACCACTTTTGTTCAACAATACCATTTCGGGTAAAAACGTGAGCTTGGTACTGAAGAAAACGGATTTAACCAAGGCGCTAAACGTAATGCATGGCCAAATTTTCGGTATCAGCAAAAAGGTAAATATCGCCATATTTGGACATGGGACCGTAGGAGGCACCTTGATTGACCAAATTCTAAAATCGAATACAACCATAGAGAAACGCAAGGGGGTTCATCTGAATGTTTTTGCTGTAGCCAATTCTAAAGAGGTGTTGTTGGAAAAGAACGGTATATCTGAAAATTGGAAGTCAGACTTGGGAACAAAGGCCGTTCCTTATACCTTGAAGGATATTTTTGCCTATGCAAAAGCCAATCATTTAGAAAACCTTATCGCTGTAGATAATACGGCCAATAAGGGTTTTGTAGCCCATTATATCGAATTTGTAGAAAACGGTTTCGATTTAGTATCATCCAATAAAATTGCCAACACCCTCGATTTTGATTATTACCAAGATCTAAGAGAGGTGCTGGCTAAAAACCAGAAACAATACTTGTACGAAACCAATGTGGGAGCAGGATTGCCATTGATAGATACAATTAAGTTGTTGCATTTATCGGGAGAGAACATTACTAGGATAAAGGGAGTGTTCTCTGGATCCTTGAGCTATATATTTAATACCTTTTCGGAAAAAGAAGCCCTGTTCTCTGAAATCTTAAAGGAGGCGATGGAAAAAGGATTTACAGAACCAGATCCTCGCGAGGATCTTTCAGGGAACGATGTGGGCAGAAAACTATTGATTTTAGCTAGGGAACTCGATTTGCGAAATGAATTTTCCGACATCAATATTGAAAACCTTATTCCCGAGGCATTACAGGGAGGTGGTGTAAAAGAGTTCTTAGCTCATTTAAATATCTTGGACGAAAAGTTCAGTGCTATAAAGAAGGCGCAAAAACCAGATCATGTGCTTAGGTACATAGGAGACCTGTCCGGGGACCTTCAAAGAGAAAAAGGAAATCTAGACGTACAATTGGTATCGGTACCAAAAGAGAGTGCTCTTGGACAAATAAAAGGATCTGATTCTATTATTGAAATTTATACGGAGTCTTACGGAGAGCATCCTTTGGTAATACAAGGGGCAGGTGCCGGGGCTGCCGTAACGGCAAGAGGTGTTTTTGGAGATATTCTGAGGATCGCAGAGAAAGGTTAATTAACTGCCTAATTAATTGAAGTGGTGCTCCTTGGGGCACCATGGATTTTTAATAAGTAGAAATAGACAAAAATGAGTGAAATGAAAAAAAGATATGAGTTCGAAACAGAAGCAATACGTACTCAAATAGAGCGTACCAAATTCTTAGAACATTCGGCTCCAATATATATGACTTCTAGTTTTGTGTTTGAAGATGCGGAAGATATGCGGGCTTCATTTGCAGAAGAGAAAGATCGTAATGTATACTCTAGATATAGTAATCCAAATTCTTCCGAATTTATAGACAAGGTCTGCAAAATGGAAGGAGCCGAGGCTGGATTTGCATTTTCTTCGGGGATGGCGGCGGTGTTTTCGACCTTTGCTGCATTATTAAATAGTGGAGATCATGTAATTTCTGCGCGAAGTATTTTTGGATCTACCCATACTTTACTGACTCAATTTCTGCCCAAATGGAATATTTCAACCTCTTATTTTGAGATCGATGCCTTGGATGAAATTGACGCCATGGTTACCCCGAACACCAAAGTGCTTTATGCAGAAACACCTACCAATCCCGGAGTTGATGTGTTAGACCTTGAAGCCTTGGGAGCCATAGCCAAAAAGCACAACCTATTATTGATCATTGATAATTGTTTTGCTTCACCTTACTTGCAACAACCAATAAAATTTGGCGCCGATTTGGTCATCCATTCTGGAACCAAGCTTATGGACGGCCAGGGGAGGGTCTTGGCCGGAATTACCGTGGGGAATGCCGAATTGATAGATAAAGTGTACCGGTTTTCCAGAATTACTGGTCCAGCATTATCGCCTTTTAATGCCTGGATATTATCTAAAAGTTTGGAAACCCTTGCCCTTCGTGTTGACAAACATTGTGATAATGCATTGAAATTAGCCGAATTCTTAGAATCCCATCCAAAGGTAAACTGGGTGAAATACCCATTCTTAAAATCACACCCCCAATATGAGGTGGCTAAAAAACAAATGAAAGCAGGTGGTTGTGTCATAGCTTTTGAAGTAAAGGGAGGGATAGAAGCAGGAGAAAAATTCTTTAATGCTATAAAACTACTTTCCTTGTCGGCCAATTTGGGCGATTCTAGAAGTATCGTAACGCATCCGGCCTCTACAACGCATAGCAAACTGTCTCAAGAAGACAGGCTAGCCGTGGGTATTACTGGCGGTACCGTACGAGTTTCTGTAGGTTTGGAACATATAAATGACATTATACAGGATATAGAACAGGCCCTGGCTCATTAGGGCTTGTCATATACAATATTATTGACCTACTTATTTTGAAGAAGGTATAGGTCAAGGCCAATAATAGGAATCGGAAATTATCGCAGTAAATTTGGTATTCGAATTTAAATGGCGATAATTTCCGAATTTCCTTATCTTCGTGCCATGCTTTCAAAAAAGACTAAATACGGATTAAAAGCACTGACCTTTTTGGCAACACAAAAGGATCAACAGCCTGTGCAGATTTCTGAAATCGCCAAACAGGAGAATATTTCTCAAAAGTTTTTGGAAAGTATCCTATTAACCTTACGTAAATCGGGCGTTTTGGGTTCCAAAAAAGGAAAAGGAGGGGGGTACTACCTCATAAAAGATCCCGCCGATATTTCCATGACTACGGTAATGCGTGTTTTAGAAGGTCCCATCGCTATGGTGCCCTGTGTCAGTCTCAATTTTTATGAAAAATGTAGTGATTGCCCCAGTGAAGAGAGTTGTTCCGTACATAAATTAATGCTACAGGTACGCGATAGTACTTTGGAGGTTTTTAGGAATACAACCTTGGCCGACTTAGTTCCGTAATCTGTTTATATCCTTCATAATATCATCTGATTAGCTTCCGGAACCTGATAAAAGTCTTAAAAACTTGTTTAGGATTTATTAAATATTTACCTCAATTTTTATTAATCTACTAAAACTATAGGGTAATCGGGAAATTAATTGACTTTTAGTGTGGTCGATTGAAAAAATTAGTTACTTTTGCTTACTCTATTAAACCGATAGGGTAATAAGTAAAACGTTTTTTAAATGATTGCTGAACAATTCATCAACAAAAATAATACTGGTACAAAAAGCTATAAAGCTGACAGGCATTCTGAAAACCCCAAAAGGAGTATCGTAAAATCTATAAGTTGGAGGTTTATAGGTACTTTGGATACCATCGTTATCTCTTGGGTGGTGACAGGTACCTTAAGTGTTGCATTTTCAATTGGGGCAGTAGAGTTGTTTACAAAAATGATTCTTTATTTTTTCCATGAAAGAATATGGGATAGGATTAGTTGGGGAAAGTAGAAGGGATAATTAAAAAAATTAAAGCATCGGAACAAATGGGATTTACAGAAGATCAAATTAAGAAGTTAAACATACATTTTAAGGGTATTCCGCCAGAGGAGATTATTTCTTGGGCGATTCAAAATGCCAAAAGACCTGTGGTTACGACAAATTTTAGACCCTATGAGGTGGCTATTTTATATGCCGTTACCCACGTAGATGTAAGTGTTCCGGTGGTTTGGTGCGATACAGGTTACAATACACCAAATACTTATAAACATGCCGAGGAATTAATCTCTAGCTTGCAGTTGAATATTAAATTATACGTTCCAAAACAAACTACGGCTCATAGAGATGCTGTTATGGGGATCCCTACTATCGATGATCCACGTCATAAAGTGTTTACGGAGCAGGTGAAGTTAGAGCCATTTAAAAGAGCTATGGAAGAGCATAAACCAGATGTTTGGTTTACCAATCTTCGTCAGGGGCAGACAGCTTTACGGGATTCTTTGGATATATTAAGCCTCTCTAAGGACGGGGTGTTAAAAGTAAGTCCGTTTTATCACTATAGCGATACCCAATTAGATGCCTATTTAAAGGATCGGGATTTACCTAATGAGCATAAGTATTTTGATCCTACCAAAGTTTTGGAGAATAGGGAATGTGGCTTGCATACCTAATAATAACTAATCATTTCCGGTTCGGAAATCGTATCATAAAAAGACAATATATTGGAAACAGTAACAGAAGAAACACAGACAAAAGCAGCAATTTCCAACCCATCTGTTTTGGAAATTAATGCTCTAGAAAGCGAGGCTATTTACATCTTTAGAGAAGTAGTGGCACAGTTTGAAAATCCCGTTCTTTTATTTTCAGGAGGAAAAGATTCCATTACTTTGGTTCGTTTGGCTCAAAAGGCATTCTTTCCTGCTAAGATTCCTTTTCCTTTAATGCATATCGATACCGGACATAATTTCCCGGAAACGATCGCTTTTAGGGATAAATTGGTAAAAGAGTTGGGGGTAGAGCTAATTGTTCGTAACGTTCAGGATTCTATCAATGAAGGAAAGGTTGTAGAGGAGACTGGTAAATATGCCAGTAGAAATATGTTGCAAACGACTACACTCCTAGATGCTATTGAAGAATTTAAGTTTGATGCTTGTATCGGTGGAGCCCGCAGGGATGAAGAGAAGGCCAGGGCCAAAGAACGTATCTTTTCGGTAAGGGACGATTTTGGCCAGTGGGACGAAAAAAATCAACGTCCAGAATTATTCGATTTGCTGAATGGGGAAATAGAATTGGGACAAAATGTCAGGGTCTTTCCTATTAGTAACTGGACAGAGTTGGATGTTTGGAGTTATATAGAAAAGGAACGCATAGAAATTCCGTCTATTTATTTTGCGCATCAAAGAAACATATTTGTCAGGGATGGTCTTATTTGGTCTGCCGACGATGAGGTTGTATTTAGAGCAGAAGACGAGTTGGTAGAAGAAAAAACAGTTCGATTTAGAACGGTAGGGGATATGAGTTGTACAGCAGCGGTATTGTCTACAGCAGATACTATAGAAAAAGTTGTTAGTGAAATTAGGGAGTCCAAAATTTCGGAAAGAGGAGCCCGTATTGATGATAAACGCTCCGAAGCGGCAATGGAAAAAAGAAAACAACAAGGTTACTTTTAAAAGCTGCGGTTGCCGGTGGTCTTAGGATTAAAACGGTGGCGAAAAACGGAATACAAATTACAGAATACAAAAAAAACATGGAAGTACTTAAAATAGCAACAGCAGGTAGTGTAGACGATGGTAAAAGTACCTTGATAGGGCGGTTGCTTTACGATACAAAATCTTTGACGGATGATAAGGTAGAAGCGATTCGAAAAAGTAGTGAACAAAGAGGATATGATTATCTTGATTTTTCCTTTGCTACGGACGGATTGGTAGCAGAAAGAGAACAAGGTATTACTATTGATGTAGCCCACATTTATTTCTCTACCCTTAATAAAAGTTATATCATTGCCGATACTCCTGGGCATGTAGAGTACACTCGTAACATGGTTACTGGGGCTTCGACCTCACAAGTAGCTATTATCCTTATCGATGCCAGAAAGGGTGTGATAGAGCAAACCTACCGTCACTTTTTTATCAATAACTTACTAAGGGTAAAGGATATCATTGTTGCGGTGAACAAAATGGATTTAGTAGAGTACTCCGAGGAGGTCTTTAACGAAATCAAAAGCGATTTTGAAGCCTTGAACGCGGTGAGTACCTATGCGGAGCAACAGCTTACCTATATTCCCGTAAGTGCGCTTAAAGGAGATAATATTGTTGATAAAACAGACGCCATGCCTTGGTACAAAGGCGATACTATTTTGGGGCATTTAGAACAACTGGAAGTATCCGATGTACAGGATGGTGGACAAACTCGATTTGCCGTTCAGACTGTTATTCGTCCTAAAACAGAGGAATACCATGATTTTAGAGGATTTGCCGGGAAAATTAAAGGCGGAAAATTGACGGTTGGTGATAAGATAACTGTATTGCCTTCCCTGACACAATCTAAAGTGAAGGAAATATACTTCTTTGACAAAACGTATCAGGAGGCCGCAGCCGGTAGTTCGGTCGTGATTACCCTAGAAGACGAAATCAATATTACCAGAGGGGATATGTTGGTGAAATCGGACGAGCTTCCTAAAATAGAAAAACAAATTGAGGCTACAGTTTGTTGGATGGATAACAAACAATTGCAACCTGGCGCAAAATATTTGATTCAGCACAATACCAATAAGGTGTTGTCTAAAATAGATGGTGTAAAACATGTCATCTCCACGCAGTATGGTAGCCATCAGGATGCTAATAATAAATTAGCCTTGAATGAAATAGGATCCGTTAGTATAAAACTTAGTAAGCCTATTTTTTATGACTCCTATCAGGATAATAAGGCAAATGGATCCTTTATACTGATCGATCCCCAAACGAATGCCACGGCTGGTGTAGGTTTTATTCATTAACAACGGAGCAGTTTCCTTAGGGGAACAAAATCCGTTTGAATTTATAATCTATAAAGTCTATAGGATAAGCATATTAATAATAGTCTCGTACAGAATTAAAATAAAGTAAAATGCAGAGTTTCAGAACAGAAATAGAAAACCCGATAGTAGAAAAGGACATCATTGCATTGGAAGCCAAAATCCGGGAATTTAAGGAAGGAAAACTCGATGAGGAAAAATTCCGTAGTCTTCGATTGGCTCGTGGTATTTATGGCCAAAGACAGCCAGGGGTTCAAATGATTCGGATTAAATTACCATATGGGAAGGTTTCTTCCAATCAGCTGAGAAGAATTACTGATGTCTCCGAAGAGTACTCTACCGGGCGTCTGCATATTACCACCAGGCAAGATATACAGATTCATTATGTGGATATTGACCGTACCCCGGAATTGTGGGCACAATTGGATAAAGATGATATTACCATTCGTGAAGCTTGCGGTAATACGGTCCGTAATGTAACCGCCAGTGAAACAGCTGGGATAGATGTTGATGAACCTTTTGATGTATCGCCATATGCCCATGCCTTGTTTCAATACTTTTTAAGAAATCCGGTAAGTCAGGAAATGGGAAGAAAATTTAAAGTTTCTTTTTCAGCCAGTGATAAAGATACAGGACTTTCCTATATGCACGATTTAGGTTTTATAGCGAAGATAGAAAATGGTGTTCACGGATTTAAAGTGTTATTGGGAGGTGGTTTAGGTTCTCAGCCCAGACATGCCGATGTGTTATATTCATTTTTAGAAGCCGAAAAAATAATTCCATTAATGGAAGGTGTTGTTCGTGTTTTTGATCGTTTCGGAGAACGTAAAAGTAGAGCAAAGGCTAGGTTGAAATTCTTGTTGAAGGATATAGGTTTAGACGGATTTAAGCAATTATTGGATGAAGAGCAGTTGGCCATACCTTTTGCGACCTATCCGATTGATGTAGATGCCTATCCAAAAGTTCAGGTTGCTGAGCCTAGTGAGATACCTTCTGTCGTTATCAAGGACGAGAAAGCTTTTGAACAGTGGAAATCGACTAACTTGGTACCTCAAAAACAAGAAGGCTATGTCGCTATTGGGATTAAAGTATTGTTGGGTGATTTTTATATAGAAAAAGCGCGAGCCTTAGCAGATTTGGTAGAGGCGTATGCTGCGGGAGAGTTGAGATTATCTCTTCGTCAGAATATATTGATTCCTTATGTTAAGGAAGCATTAGTACCTTTCTTTTACCAAGAATTGGAAAAGTTAGGATTTGCCGAAGCCGGCTACAACAAGGCTTTGGATATTACAGCTTGTCCTGGAACGGATACTTGTAATTTAGGAATAGCCAGTAGTACAGGAATAGCAGAGGAACTAGAACGAGTGATCAGAGCAGAATACCCCGACTATATCAATAATCCAGATGTGGTTATTAAAATCAGTGGCTGTATGAATGCTTGTGGGCAGCACAATATGGCCCATATTGGCTTCCAAGGGATGTCTATAAGAACCAAGGATAAATTAGTGGCGCCTGCCTTACAAGTATTATTAGGTGGCGGTAATTTTGGAAATGGAGAAGCTCGTTTTGCCGATAAGGTAATTAAAATACCGAGCAAAAGAGGACCAGAGGCCTTGCGATTAATACTTGATGATTTTGAGGCTCATGGGAAGAATCGTTCTTTTGAGGCTTATTACGAAGAAAAGGGGCAGTTATATTTTTATGATTTCCTAAAGCCTTTATCGGAAATAGACAATTTAACGGCCGATGATTTCATTGACTGGGGGAACACTGAGAAATATGAGCAAGCTATTGGAGTGGGCGAATGTGCCGGGGTAGTTATAGATTTGGTAGCGACCCTTCTGTTTGACAGTGAGGAAAAAATAGAGACAGCGAAATTGAACTTGGAAGAAGAGAAATGGACTGCCAGCATCTATCACGCCTATTCTTCTATGGTTAATACGGCAAAAGCCTTATTGACCTCTGAAAAAACAAAGGTGAATACGCATGTGAGTATCATCAAGGATTTTGACAGCATTTTTGTGGCTTCAGGAAAGATAGCCTTAAAAGCGAGTTTTGAAGAATTGGTGCTACAAATAAACAAGAACAAACCGTCGGAAGAGTTTGCGAAAGGGTATTTGGAAACGGCAGAAGCATTTTTAGCGACTGCACATACCTATAGGAAATTAGAACTTTCAGAAATATAGAAAGATGGAGAAGAGCAGTACCAATACCCAAAACAATCCTATATCGCCAAAGGCGCGGCTAACCGTAGTGGGAGCCGGGCCTGGGGATGTGGAACTGATAACGATAAAGGCCGTTAAGGCTTTAGAGGCAGCAGATGTTGTCTTGTACGATGCCTTGGTAGATGTTGCCTTGTTGAACTACGCACCTCGGGCCGAAAAGATATTTGTTGGTAAAAGAAAGGGGTGTTATGCCTACCAACAAACACAAATCAATGAGCTGATCGTTAGTAGAGGCAAATCGCACGGGCATGTGGTTCGGTTAAAAGGAGGAGACCCCTTTGTTTTTGGCCGAGGAGCCGAAGAAATGGAATATGCGGCGAGCCATGGTTTAGAAGTTGCCTTAGTCCCTGGAATATCGTCTTCGGTTGCAGTACCTGCATCACAGAATATTCCGGTAACCAAAAGAGGGGCAGCGGAAAGTTTTTGGGTAATTACCGGTACTACAAAGGATCATCAATTATCTTCTGATGTTGCCTTGGCAGCGAAATCCAATGCCACGGTAGTGATTTTAATGGGAATGAGTAAGCTTCCAGAAATAGTAGCCCTGTTCAATAAGGAGGGAAAAGCCAATACTCCTATAGCCATTATTCAAAATGGAACACGTGAAGACGAAAAATTAGGGATTGGGACTATTGCCAATATTACAGAAATAGTTGCGCAACAGCAATTGAGCAATCCGGCGATCATTATTATTGGGGAAGTGGTAAAACACCGCGAAACCGTATTGAATTATACAAACACGATTCAACAACATAACATAAACAAAGAATCCTTGGTCTAAATGGGGTTTTAAAATATTCATAGAGAATAAAATAAAGTAGCATGATAAAGACAGATATACTAATTATTGGCGCGGGGCCAACCGGATTGTTTACCGTTTTTGAAGCGGGTTTATTAAAATTGAAAACGCATTTAATCGATGCCTTGCCACAACCTGGTGGTCAATGTTCTGAAATCTATCCAAAAAAACCAATATATGATATTCCGGCCTTTCCCGAAATTCTCGCCGGGGATTTGGTTAAAAATTTAATGCAACAAATTCAGCCTTTCGAACCTGGTTTTACCTTGGGAGAAAGAGCAGAAACCTTGGAAACCTTAGAAGATGGTTCTTTTATAGTCACCACCAACAAAGGTACAAAGCACCACGCTCCAGTAGTGGTAATTGCTGGCGGATTGGGATCTTTTGAGCCTAGGAAACCTTTAATTCCGAATATTCAGAGTTTTGAAGATAAGGGAGTGGCATATATTATAAAAGATCCGGAAGTATACCGCGACAAAAAAGTAGTAATTTCTGGAGGAGGTGACTCTGCCTTAGATTGGGCGATTTTTCTTTCCGATGTAGCTGCTGAAGTTTCTTTGGTACATAGAAGAAACGAATTTAGAGGAGCGTTGGATTCTGTTGAAAAGGCCGCTGCACTGGCCAAGGAAGGGAAAATAAAATTGTTTACCGAAGCCGAAGTAGTAAAGATTTTTGGTGACGAACAATTAGAAGCAGTGATTGTAAAACACAACGATGCTGCCAAGGGAGAAACCTATGTAGAGGCCGATAATTTTATTCCTTTGTTTGGACTTTCGCCTAAATTAGGGCCTATTGGCAATTGGGGATTGGAAATAGAAAAAAATGCTATTAAAGTAGATAACTCCTATGATTACCAGACCAATATTCCAGGGGTATATGCTATAGGCGATGTAAATACCTATCCAGGGAAACTCAAATTAATACTTTCTGGTTTCCACGAAGCGGCAGTAATGTGTCAGAGTGCCTACCAAAAGATTAATCCGGGAAAGCGCTATGTAATGAAATATACTACCGTTGGAGGTGTAGAAGGTTTTGATGGAACTAAAAAAGAAGCTAAAAAAGAAGTAGTACAAAGTATTTTGGCCTAATTGAGAAATACCTAAGGGGAAGTCCCCTTAGGTATTCCCTTTCATATTACTTACCTTAATTTTAAAAGTAGCTTAGATGCTACAATGCACTCTTCAAAGCGTTAAAAACCCTTCAATTTGCTTGCTTTTGCCGTTGTTGTTGCGTTACTTTGTAGCTTGTTCATTACCAAATTGTAATACGTTATCAAGAAAGGCGGAGGGATTAGACCCAATGAAGCCTTAGCAACCCTTTTTTCCACGCCGATAGCGCTCGGAAGGAATGAAGAAGGTGCTACTTTCTAATCCTGTCAGGATGCCCAAAAAGGGTCTTCGTGGCACAGGAATAGATAACAAAAGAAACCAGGGGCAACCACTTTTCCTTTACTTGATATTTATTAATTTTTAAACTACCGTTTCTCTTGGCGTGCCCTTTAGTATTCGGTGACCAGTTTTTGGGCATAGTAGTCACTTTACCAAGTAGCCACTAGGGGCCACAAGTTTTTAGGGAGAAATGTTCCAAACTTATAAGAAAAGGAAAATGAAAAATATACAGGAGATCCTAAAGGAGAGAATTTTAATCTTGGATGGTGCCATGGGGACCATGTTACAGCGCTATAAATTTACCGAAGAAGATTTTCGGGGTGAAAGGTTTAAAGATTGGGCTCACCCTTTGCAGGGGAATAACGATTTGTTGTCCCTTACCCAACCCGAAGCCATTGCCGATATACACCGACAATATTTTGAAGCGGGAGCCGATATTGTGGAAACCAATACCTTTTCGTCAACCACTATTGCTATGGCCGATTACCATATGGAGGAATTGGTATATGAGTTAAATTATGAATCGGCGCGTATTGCGAAGAAGGTCGCAGACGAATTTACGGCCAAGGAGCCTCATAAACCCCGTTTTGTAGCAGGTAGTATAGGACCTACGAACAAAACCGCTAGTATGTCTCCCGATGTAAACGATCCGGGATACCGCGCTATTTCTTTCGATGAGTTGCGCGAGGCCTATAAGCAACAAATAGAAGCATTATTGGATGGGGGGTCTGATATTTTATTGGTAGAGACCGTCTTTGATACCCTAAATGCCAAGGCAGCATTATTTGCCATAGAAGAAGTAAAGGAAGAAAGAAAAATTGATGTTCCAATTATGGTGAGCGGAACGATTACTGATGCCTCGGGAAGAACGCTGTCTGGACAGACGGCCGAAGCTTTTTTAATATCTATTAGTCACATTCCTATTTTATCTGTCGGTTTAAATTGTGCTTTGGGCGCGAGTCAGTTAGTGCCGCATTTAGAGGTGCTCTCTGCCAAATCGGATTATGCGATTTCTGCCCATCCCAACGCAGGATTGCCAAATGCTTTTGGAGAGTACGATGAGACGCCAGAACAAATGGCGGCCCAAATAAAGGAATATGCCGAAAAACAACTGGTGAATATCGTAGGGGGATGTTGTGGGACTACTCCCGAGCATATTGCTGCTATGTTGGCCATCGTAAAGGATCACAAGCCTAGAGGTGTCAATATTTTGGAAAAAGTTGTTCTATGATACCTTCCAGAAAATTTTTGGAGGAAGCAGGCAAAAGGGTAGCTCCTTTTGTACATAAAACCCTTGTCTTAACATCCTATTTTTTAAATGAGAAGTCTGGAGCCCAATTATTTTTTAAATGCGAAAATTTTCAAAAAATGGGCGCTTTTAAAATGCGTGGTGCCATTAATGCCATTCAACAATTAAGTGATGCACAAAAAAAGGCAGGCGTAGTAACGCATTCTTCGGGCAATTTTGGGCAGGCTTTAGCCTTAGCCGCAAAAAGTTTGGCAGTACCGGCCTATATTGTAATGCCGCAAAGTGCTCCTTCTGTTAAAGTGGAAGCGGTACGCGGGTATGGTGGATTGGTCACGATTACAGCATCGAACTTGGAAGCAAGGGAAAAAGCGGCCGATAAAATCGTCCAGGAAAAGGGCGCTGTCTTATTACACCCCTCCAATGATATGGAAGTGATTTTAGGACAAGGAACAGCCGCAATGGAACTGCTTGAAGAAATCGAGGATTTGGACTATATCCTAACCCCTGTCGGCGGCGGTGGACTCCTTGCGGGGACTGCTCTGGCCGCTCATTATTTTGGGAAAAACACTAGAGTAATCGGCGGGGAGCCCTTGGCCATGGATGATGCCTATAGGGCATTGAAAAGTGGAAAAATAGAAGCCAATGAATTTGGAGATACTATAGCGGACGGACTTAAAACGAATTTAGGAGATATAAATTTTCCGATTATTAAAACATTGGTGACCGATATCATACGAGTAGAAGAAGATGAAATTATAGCTGCGATGAGATTGATCTGGGAAAGAATGAAAATAATTATAGAACCTTCCAGTGCAGTGGCATTTGGCGCTCTATTAAAGGAAAAAGAACGGTTTAAAAATAATAAAGTAGGCATAATACTCTCGGGAGGCAACGTAGACCTATCTAATTTGCCCTTTTAAAAGAAGTATTACCAAAATCTTTACAGCATAAAAAATGAGTACAGAAAACAATAACCGGCAAGCGGATACAAATAGATATTTAAAGCTTTCAGGATTGGAGCCCTTGGTAGTTACCCCAGAAAGTAATTTTGTAAATGTAGGAGAAAGGACTAATGTGGCAGGTTCCAAAAAATTCCTGAGGCTGATTAAGGAAGAGAAATATGAGGAGGCCTTGGACATTGCCAGAGACCAAGTAGAAGGTGGTGCGCAGGTACTTGACGTGAATATGGATGATGGGCTTTTAGATGGAGTTGAAGCCATGGTAAAGTTCTTAAACCTGATTGTAGCGGAACCAGATATAGCCAGGGTACCCATTATGATCGATAGTTCTAAATGGGAAATTATTGAGGCGGGACTCCAGGTAGTACAAGGGAAATGTGTGGTGAACTCTATTAGCCTTAAAGAAGGCAAAGAGCAATTTGTACAGCATGCCAAAATGATCAGGCGCTATGGTGCTGCCGTGATCGTAATGGCTTTTGATGAGGTAGGACAAGCCGATGATTTTGATAGACGTTGTGAAATTTCGAAACGTTCTTATGACATTTTGGTCAATGAAGTGGGGTTTCCTGCTGAAGACATCATTTTTGATTTAAATATATTTCCTGTGGCAACAGGAATGGATGAACACAAGTTGAATGCCATCGATTTTATTAAGGCTACGGCATGGGTAAAGGAAAACTTGCCTTATTGTAGCGTTAGTGGTGGGGTTAGTAATGTGTCCTTTAGTTTTAGGGGGAACAACCCGGTAAGGGAAGCCATGCATTCTGTTTTCCTTTATCACGCTATTAAGGCAGGAATGAATATGGGGATTGTGAACCCTAATATGTTGGAAATTTATGACGACATTCCCAAGGATCTTTTAGAGCATGTAGAAGATGTTATTCTTAACCGTAGGGACGATGCTACGGAACGTTTGTTAGAATTTGCAGAGAATGTCGTTGGAAAGGCAAGGGAAAACAAAGTCGATCTTTCTTGGCGCGAAGACCCCTTACAAGACAGAATAACCAGAGCCTTGGTAAAAGGTATAGACCAATATATAACAGAAGATGTTGAAGAGGCAAGGCAGAAGGCATCTAAAACCATAGAGGTTATTGAGGGGCATTTAATGATAGGGATGAACGTGGTTGGCGACTTGTTCCAAAGCGGTAAAATGTTTTTGCCCCAAGTTGTAAAATCGGCTAGGGTAATGAAAAAGGCAGTGGCGTATTTGCTCCCTTTTATAGAAGAGGAGAAATTGTTAAACCCAAATCATCAGGAAGGGAATTCTCATAACGGTAAAATTCTAATGGCTACCGTAAAAGGCGATGTACACGATATTGGAAAAAATATCGTGAGTGTGGTACTTGCCTGTAACAATTACGAAATAGTAGATTTAGGGGTCATGGTACCCCCGGAAAAAATAATTCAAGCTGCCAAGGATGAAAATGTCGATGTTATTGGCCTAAGTGGTCTTATAACCCCATCTTTGGATGAAATGGTATTTTTGGCCAAGGAAATGGAACGCCAAAACTTTAAAGTCCCCCTACTTATTGGCGGGGCAACCACCAGTAAAGCCCATACGGCCGTGAAGATAGATCCTCAATACCAAAGTGCCGTGGTACACGTAAACGATGCCTCGCGTGCCGTTACCGTAGTAGGGGATTTGTTGCAGAAAGAAACTTCTCTAAAATATAAGGAGAGCATTAAGTTAGACTATGAAGATTTTAGGAATAAATTCTTAAATAGAGGCAAGCATAAAGAGTATTTGAATATCGCACAGGCGAGGGAAAATAAATATCAGGTAGATTGGAGCAAGGCCGAAATTATAAAGCCTAAAGAATTGGGGATTCAGATTATTGAAGAATTTGATTTTAATAAATTGTTGCCCTTCATTGATTGGTCTCCATTTTTTAGAAGTTGGGAATTACACGGTAAGTATCCAGATATCTTAGAAGATGAGGTGGTGGGTACGCAAGCGACCGAGCTTTTTGCCGATGCCCAACAGATGTTGAAAATGATATTGGATAAAAATTTGTTTAAGGCCAAGGCTGTTTTTGGACTGTTTCCGGCCAATACAGTAAATGATGACGATATTGAGCTGTTGCATGAAGGGAAACCGTATATATTTAGGACACTACGCCAACAAACAAAGAAGTATGCAGGGAAACCTAATTTTGCCCTTTCCGATTTTATCGCACCGAAGGATAGTGGTCTTCAGGATTATATAGGTTGTTTTTGTGTTTCTACAGGATTTGGTGCCGACGAACTTGCCGATACCTACCAAAAGAATTTGGACGACTACAACAGCATTATGGTGAAGGCCTTGGCCGATAGGTTTGCCGAGGCTTTTGCCGAATACCTGCACAGGGAAGTCCGAAAGGAACATTGGGGCTATGTTCCGGAGGAGGGATTGAGCAACGAAGAATTGATCAAAGAATCCTATATAGGTATACGGCCTGCGCCAGGGTACCCGGCATGCCCTGACCATTTGGAAAAGTTGACTATTTGGGAAGTGTTGCAAGTAAAAGAAACAATAGGGGTGTCGCTTACCGATAGTTTGGCCATGTGGCCTGCTGCTAGTGTCAGCGGTTATTATTTTGGTAGTAAGGAGGCTAGGTATTTTGGTGTTGGTAAAATTAAAGAAGACCAAGTCGAAGATTTTGCCAAACGTAAGAACATGCCGTTGGAGGAGGCTACAAAATGGTTGGCTCCGAATATAGCGGATGACTAAAGAGGTGTTGATGGTGATGGAGGCTCGCGTTAGGGATTGAGGTTTTGTTGAAGCTCTTTACATGTTGTCCTTGCGAAAACAGCAAGGACAACATGTAAAAGCGACTACCGAAAGCCCGCCCGAACGCCCTAAAAAAATAGAGTTTAAAAGAAATTATTAAATAGAAACCCCAGCGGTTTCGGGTTAGTTTAGTAGAAATGAAAATTACGGATCACATTAAAAATGCACAGGGGAAGACCTTGTTTTCGTTTGAAATTGTACCCCCGGTAAAGGGAAAGGGGATTCAGGAACTTTATAATAATATAGATCCTTTGATGGAGTTTAAGCCGCCTTTTATCGATGTTACAACTTCTAGGGAAGAGTATATTTACATCGAAAGGGATGGGTTATTGGACAAAAAACTGACCCGTATGCGTCCGGGAACTGTGGGGATTTGTGCTTCTATTCAGCATAAATACAAGGTAGACACGGTGCCACATTTGTTATGTGGCGGTTTTACCAAGGAGGAAACCGAGTATGTGCTGGTAGATTGCCATTACTTGGGTATTGACAATATTATGGCTTTGAGGGGCGATGCCAGAAAGGAAGAGAAATATTTTAACCCTACCCAAGGCGGGCATTCTTATGCCAAGGATTTGGTGAAACAGATTAAAAATTTAAACGACGGGAATTATTTGCACGATACGGTGGACGCTGCCTATAGTGTCGATTTTTGTATTGGGGTGGCCGGGTACCCTGAGAAGCATTTAGAAGCACCATCCTTGCAAACCGATCTTAAAAGGTTAAAGGAAAAGGTTGATGCCGGAGCCGATTATGTGGTTACCCAAATGTTTTTTGACAACCAACGTTTCTTTGAATTCGTAGCTGCGGCGAGGGATATGGGAATTGATATTCCGATTATTCCAGGGATAAAACCTATTGCCGTGCAAAGGCATATGCAATTGTTGCCTCAGGTTTTTAGGATAGATTTGCCCGAAGATTTGATACAGGCAGTGGATGCTTGTAAGAATAATGCCGCGGTAAGACAGGTAGGGATAGAATGGGCCATTCAGCAGTCCAAAGAATTAAAGGCAGCCGGGGTTCCTGTTTTGCATTACTATTCCATGGGGAAATCTGATAACATACAGGCCATTGCGAAAGCGCTTTTTTAAGGCCTAATAGTAAAAAGATTGCCCCGTTACCTTTGGTATCGGGGTTTTTTTATGGCTTTTTATGATTTGTATAGGCACATTTTTTTTGCAAAAAGACTTAATGATGAGACTGAGGGAAAATATAGATAGTAATTTGCTTCCCTGTATTTTGGTAGGAGCCGCCGTATGAAATTCTAAAGTTCCCTTTTTAATTTTTCCTACATTTGTTTTCTATGAACTTAAGGTTACTGATCGTTTACTGTTTCTGGGCGGGGTGTTGCTTTTCCCAGGGCCAAGAAGAATCTCAAAAGCAGGTGTTGGATATGAGCCATTTCTACGGCTCTATTTTATTGCACAATCCTGATATTTCGCATCTGATTACCGACCATCCGGGAGGAGTGATTTTAAGTTATAACAAAAAAACATATGGGGATAAGCTATGGCAGCAGCGTTTTAATTACCCCGATACCGGATATTCCTTGGTATACCAAAATATGAACAACAATACCTTGGGGAAAAATATTGGGCTGTATGTACATTACAATTTTTATTTTCTAAGGCGAAACCTTCAGTTTAGGCTAGGACAGGGCATAGCGTATAATACCAATCCCTTTGATAAGAATGAAAATTTCAGAAACAATGCCTATGGCTCTCATTTGTTGAGTTCGACCTATCTGATGTTGAATTATCAGCGGGAAAATATTTTTAATGGATGGGGCGTTAAGGCCGGGTTATCGGTCATACACTACTCTAATGCGAACGTAAGGGCCCCCAATACCTCTACCAATACTTTGGGGGCGAACATAGGGCTGACCTATGATTTGGACGGGGGGGGGACAATTAGGTATAAAAGACATGCAGATACCCTGAAAACCAAGGGAGCTTTACGTTATAATTTGGCCTTTAGAAGTGGAATTAATGAGAGCGATGTAGTAGACTCTGGGCAATATGCCTTTTATATTTTTTCGGCCTATGCCGATAAACAGGTGGGACGTATAAGTGCGTTGCAATTGGGGGCTGATCTATTTTTCTCTAATTTTTTGAAGGAACTTATACGCTATCAGGCGGTTTCTTTTCCCGATTATGGGGTTCGGGCCGATACCGATTATAGACGGGTGGGCGTATTTGTTGGCCATGAGTTGTTCATTAATAAGATGTCGGTAATTTCCCAATTGGGGTATTATGTTTATTATCCTTTTGATTTTGAAGGAAGGGTGTATAATAGAATGGGGATAAAGCGTTATTTTAACGATAAAATTTATGGGGCGGTTAGTCTTAAATCGCACGGAGCAAAGGCTGAGGCAGTAGAATTTGGAGTGGGGATACGATTGTAAAACCATAAAAATTAGTTATTTTAAAAGAAGGCCAAAACAGCGGTAAACAAGAAGAACTGTTCTCTTTTTAAGAAGAAAACACATTATGGGATTCCCATAATATAAAATTACAACATACGTCACATGGGTAATGTAAAAAAACTGGGAAGGAAGACAATTTGGAGGGGTTTAAAGCCAGTAGGGGGACTCTTATTATGCTTCTTAATGCTTAACTGTAATAGTGAAAATTCTATTGATTGTTTTCAAAATACGGGACCTATTGAAAAGGAAGTGGTATCTGTTGCCGATTTTACAAAAATTACGGTCTATGAAAATGTGCAATTGGTAGTGAAACAGGGTGATACCTTAAAAGTAGCCGTAGAAACGGGGAAATATTTGCGTGATGAGGTCAGTGTGACCGTAAAAGATGGGCGTTTGTTGCTACGGGACTCCAATTCCTGTAATTTTATCAGAAAGTATGGGGTCACCCGGGTATATGTTACAGCGCCCAATATCACAGAAATAAGAAGTGGTACGGGGTTAGCAGTAAAGAGTGATGGTGTATTGGCTTTTCCTAGCCTAAAATTGATTTCGGAAAGTTATGTAGAGCCGGAGGCTGGGCATACGAGTGGGGAATTTGCTATGGAGGTCGATGCACAGGAGGTTTCTATCATCTCAAATGGTATATCGTACTATAACCTCAAAGGGAAAACCGTAAATTTTAATATTTTATTCTCTGCAGGGGATTCTCGTCTTGAAGCCGAAGCCTTACTAGCCGATAATATCACCTTTAATCATCGTGGTTCCAACGATATACGAGTAAGCCCGCAACTTTCCCTAAAAGGTATATTACGAGGAACAGGCGACCTGGTTTGTTTTACGGCTCCGCCTATAGTAGAAGTAGAACAATTGTATAAAGGAGCATTGATCTTTAAGCCATAGGCTGCCATTGGCATAAACACACAATTCATGACAATCTTTGAACGTTTTGATGGTTCTTATTTTGTAGGACTATTTATAATTACGCTGACTGATGAGTTCTAAGGAAATACAACTTGCCGAAGAAATGCTGTTACAGTTGATTGAGGAGCAAAGGATTCCCGGATTGGCTATTACTGTACGTAAAAAGAATGCAGTATGCTATGAGAAAGGCTTTGGTTGCGCCAATTTGGAAGACGGAATTCCAATAGATCCCCAGAAAACTATTTTTAGAATCGCAAGTGTTTCTAAGCCCATTGCCGCTAGCGCCTTGGCAGTGATGGTGAACGAAGGGCAAATAAGGCTGGATACTTCATTTTACCAGTACGTTCCTTATTTTCCACCGAAGGAATATGATTTTACGATCGGACAATTGGCGAGCCATACGGCTGGTATTCGGAGTTATAGAGGAATGGAATACGGCTTGGACAAGCCTTTTTCTATAAAAGATGGGATTTCTGTTTTTAAAGACGATCCTTTATTGTTCAGGCCCGGAAGCAACTACCACTACAGCAGTTATGACTGGGTGCTGATTTCCTTGGCCATGGAAGAGGTTAGCGGTTTGCAATTTAAGGATTATGTAAAAGAAAAAGTGTTGGACCCCCTGGGGTTAAAAAATACTTTTGCCGAGATTTCCGGGGAAACAATGCCCTTTGCCGCTACTTTTTATTCTAAAAGGAAGTCGGGTTTTAGAAAAGCGATACCCGTCAATAATTTTTATAAACTGGCAGGAGGAGGATATTTGTCTACTACCGCGGATATAGCCCTTTTGGGAGATTCTTATTTAAACGGAAAAATGTCCGATAATGCTGTAGTGCCTCAGTTCTTAAAATCGCAGCTAATAGAAGGCATTCCTACCTATTACGGCCTAGGCTGGGAGGTGAGTGCCGATAAGAAAGGTAGACCATACTTTGGCCATATTGGGAATGGGGTCGGTGGTTATGCTGTTTTTTATGTGTTTCCAGCACAGGAAATGGTTTTTTCTATCATGACCAACTGCACAAACCCTGGGGTCTTGGAAGAATTGAACGCGGTTATAGATATATTCTTAGAGTAGCCTTGTTCAGTTTTTAAGGGAAAAAAAGTCAAGACTACAATATTAAAAGGAATATGATGGACAAGTTAGGATTGGTTGTTTACCCAAAGGTATGGGGCGAGTTAAAGCCTCCGGATTGGAGTATTTCTAAAAAATCGTTCCATCGTTTTGTAGAATTATTGGCAAACGACTAAGAAATGACAAATTATAATAGAGATTGCTTTGGATACAATAGTCTTTATTAAAATATAAGTGTAATTTTCTTTAAATTTAAGGAATGATCCAAAGGTAGCGTCCATTGGAATTTTATTTTAAGGGCAGCCCATGTTTATGGCCGAGCCTTTGGCAAACAAAATTTAATTAGGAATCACTAAAATTTAAGCAAGATGAAATTTACAAGAAATGCAAATGCCAATTGGAAAGGTGGCGGAAAAGAAGGAAAAGGAACCCTAAGTACTGAAAGTTCTGTATTAGACAAGACTCCATATTCTTTCAATACACGATTTGAGGATGGGGTAGGCACCAATCCTGAGGAACTAATAGGGGCAGCTCTTTCGGGGTGTTATACAATGCAGTTGAGCTTTTTATTGGGCGAAGCTGGGTTTACACCTACGAATCTAGATACCGAGGCGAAAGTGACCTTCGAAGATGGTAGTGTAACTACCATCCATTTGGAACTAAAAGGTAAGGTACCGGGAATAGACGACAAAAAGTTTAAGGAAGTTGCCCAAAAGGCTAAGGAAGTGTGTCCTATTTCCAAACTTCTCAAGGCTAGCATTACTTTAACGGCTACCATAGTAACCTAAAGGATTGTGGCTATAAAAAGTCATTTTAAATTATTGTTTACTTAGTACTAAAGGTGCCCTTCGGATGGACAGTTCGTTAATGGGCATCTCCTTTTTTAAAATATTTTTCTAAAAATATAAATTAACACTTACAGTTTAGGACAATGCCCACAGTCATCTTCCCTTACCATCAATTTCATTTTTATAGGATAATTTCCTGACATGTATTTTTTGAAATGTCCATAAGATGCTCCTTATTGCATGGGCGAGTATAAAAATTATGTAATTTAGTCGGCTGTCAAAAAAAGATATACTTTGAATGCCATTGAAACTATTTTGAGGATCTTCCTTTTGAAATAATTAATATCATTCACATTATTACTACTTATGAATAAACACTTTAGATTACAATTCTTCTCAATCATGCTATTGGCGGTTATGTTCTCTGCCACGGCCCAGCAGAATACTTCACAAATCGCCGGATTAACAGGGCCGATTTTTGAACATGGGGAAGCACAGATCGTTCCCGGTTTTACGGACGAAAAAAAATGGATTAGACATGACCTATGGGTAGAAACGGCATTTGATACCGATGGTGATGGAAAACGAGATAGGATGCATGTGGCGGTCACCAGACCTTATCAAACGGATACCGAAAAATTGAAGTTACCGGTGGTCTATGTTACCAGTCCTTATTTTGCTGGGGTTGCATCAAATATAGAGGGTTTGTTTTGGGATGTAAAACACGAATTGGGAGAAACTCCAAAACCTCGAAGCCATGTAGAGGTAGTACGAACAGGAGAAAGGCCAATAATTTCTAATTCACATATTAAGGAATGGGTGCCAAGAGGGTATATTGTAGTGCATTCCTCTTCTCCTGGGACAGGATTGTCGCAAGGATCGCCAACCGTTGGTGGAGATAACGAGTCCTTGGCTCCAAAGGCTGTTATAGACTGGTTGTGTGGTCGTGGCAAAGGGTTTACTACGCCTTATGGAAAAGAAAGGGTAAAAGCATATTGGTCTACCGGAAAGGTTGGAATGACGGGGACTTCGTTTAACGGAACCTTGCCATTGGCAGCAGCTACTACGGGAGTTAAGGGGTTAGAAGCCATTATTCCAATTGCGCCCAATACTTCTTATTACCACTACTACAGATCTAATGGGCTGGTGCGTTCGCCAGGGGGTTATTTGGGGGAAGATATTGATGTGTTATATGATTTTATCCATAGTGGTGACGAGTCTAAACGCCCTTATAACAATGCAACCGTTAGAGATAGCGAATTGAAGAACGGTATGGATAGGATAAGTGGGGATTACAATGATTTTTGGGCAGGAAGGGATTATTTAAACGATATGGAACCTATGAGGGCCGCTTTATTGATGTCTCATGGTTTTAACGACTGGAATGTGATGCCTGAGCATAGTTATAGAATTTATAAGGCCGCTAAAGAAAAGGGTATTCCTTCACAAATATACTACCATCAAAATGGTCATGGTGGTCCACCACCGATGAAGATGATGAACAGATGGTTTACGCGTTATTTGCACGGTATAGAAAATGGGGTAGAGAATGATGCCAAAGCTTGGATTGTTCGTGAGAACGATCCTCAGGATACCCCTACCGCCTATGAGGATTATCCCCATCCCGAAGCATTACCTGTAGCTTTATACCTAGGGGCGGGAGCACCGGAAAAAGGAGGATTAAGTTTGCATAAAAAAGATGCTCAAGGACAAGAAACCTTGGTCGATAATTATTCGTTTTCTGGTGCCGTGCTGGCACAAGCAGAAAATACCGATCATAGACTATTATACGTTACTCCAAGCTTGTTAGAAGATGTTCATATTTCAGGTGTGCCAAGGGTAACTATTAAACTGGCCAGTAGCAAACCAGCAGCAAATCTTTCGGTCTGGTTGGTGTCCCTGCCTTGGAACAAGGGTAGAAATACCAAAATTACCGATAACATCATCACCCGTGGATGGGCAGATCCCCAGAACCATAGTTCGCTCACCGATGGAAAACCTTTGGTTCCTGGAGAATTTTATGAAGTGAGTTTTGATTTAATGCCCGATGATCAAATTATTGCCAAAGGGCAGCAAATAGGATTGCTGATTTTTTCTAGTGATAGGGAATTTACCCTTTTGCCAAAACCGGGAACTGAATTAACGGTCGATTTGGACGGGACGAGTGTTACGTTGCCGGTCGTAGGAGGTGCTGCAAGTTTTGAAAAGGCGATGGTACAACCATAAATCAAACAACGGAAAAGCATGCCTTTTCTGAAAATTTATAAAAATAGAGCAATGAATTTCAATAGAAATTCATTGCTCTATTTTTATAAATTACCTTGGTTAATTACTTATTGGTTAATCTAGTTGTTCTTCTTAAAGAATACAAGGGGGCAAAATAAAAAGAGCATTAGCTATGGTATGGGAGTGATCTAAGTTGTTGTGGAGAATATTGGAAGAATGGTAAAAATGAATAGAATCAAGAGGTTTTTCCGTTCTATTAAAATAGGTTTGAAGGGCGGCAATACTCAATAATTTTAAATACATTCACGTATTCTGGCTTGGTTTAAAGCAAAGATAATACCTCAGAATATAATAATACGATATGAGATTAAGGATACTGATACTTGGGACACTCTTTTTTTGGCTTCTTTTTCTAGGATGTTCCCAAAAAGAATCCGACAAACTCAGAATAGCCACGGCTGCCAATATGCAATTTGCTATGAAGGCAATTGTGGAAAAATATACGCAAAAGACCGGAGTAGATTGCGAGCTTATTATCGGCTCATCGGGCAAACTAACTTCGCAAATTGTTGGAGGTGCCCCATATGACATTTTTTTAGCGGCCAATATGAAATATCCAGAAGCCGTTTATAATAGTGGATTGGCTTTAAATGCCCCAAAAGTTTATGCTAGTGGAAAACTGGTGTTGTGGTCTATGGAGCCAAATATAGCGGTGAATATAACGAGCTTAAATAGTCCGGAAATAACCAATATTGCTTTGGCCAATCCTAAAACAGCTCCTTATGGGGTGGCTGCAGCCGAAGTATTACAACACTATGGGCTCTTGGAAGCCTTAAGTGACAAGTTAGTTTATGGCGAAAGTATTGCCCAAACAAATCAATTCATTACCTCAAAAGCGGTACAAATAGGCTTTACATCCTTGTCTGCCGTATTGTCCCCAACAGTAAAGGACAAAGGGAGTTGGATGGCCTTAGCTCCTGAATTATACACCCCAATTCATCAAGGAGTTGTGTTGGTCAAACAGGCTAAGGATCCTAAAAAGGCACAAGAATTTTATAACTATCTATTTTCTTCCGAGGCCAAAGAAATCTTAAAAGAATTTGGATATTTGTTATATGAATAGTTTTCAGGGGGCTATTACCCACATCCAAACAAGCGGAAACCTCACTATGGTTATCGTAACCATAAAGGAAAATGTGTCTATAAAGGCAGTATTGATAGATACGCCTAAAACGGCACCTTATCTGGTTTTAGGGCGGGAAGTAACCCTTATGTTTAAAGAAACAGAGGTGATTTTAGCCACAAACGTTGGGGTGTTAAGTATAGATAATGACATTAATGGCCGTGTGAAGGCTATTGAAAATGGGGAGCTATTAAGCCGTATTTGCTTGTCTTCCTCAATAGGCGAAATTGTAGCTGTGATCAGTGTCGATGCGTCAAGAAAGTTAGAGCTAACCGTAGGGAAAGAAGCTACCGCAATGATAAAGTTAAACGAAGTAATACTGTCGCCATAATGGATTGGAATCCACTACTGCTCACTTTTAAATTGGCATTGGTTACGACTGTCATATTATTGCTATTGGCAATTCCATTGGCTTATTGGCTATCTTACTCTAAGGCTAGGATAAAACCGGTTATTGAAACCTTGGTAAGTATGCCTCTGGTTTTACCGCCGACCGTAATTGGATTTTATATGCTTGTAGCCTTTAGTCCAACCAGTGCTATAGGGAGTTGGTTGCTAGAGTGGATGGGTATAAAATTACTTTTCTCCTTTAGTGGTTTGGTGGTCGGGTCCGTTGTGTATAGCTTACCCTTTATGGTGCATCCGGTACAGGCTGGTTTGGCTTCCTTGTCCCCTAGTTTAAAGGAGGCTTCTTATATGATGGGGAAATCTAAATTCACCACCTTGTTTAAGGTGTTGTTACCCAATATTAAACCTGCTCTTTTAACGGGAATAGTATTGACTTTTGCCCATACGGTAGGAGAGTTTGGGGTGGTTTTAATGATCGGAGGGAATATGCCGGGAAAAACTAAGGTGGCCTCTATAGCTATATATGATGAGGTTGAAGCGCTGAATTATGCTGCGGCAAACAGTTATTCACTTATTTTATTTGCCGTCACCTTCAGTATACTTTTATTAGTTTACCTCACCAATGGCGGGTATTTAAAACGATTTTTAAAATGATAGGCCTCCATGTACGCAAAACCCTAAAAGGTAGCGGGAAAAACATAGAACTGGAACTTTCCTTGGATATAAAAAAGGGAGAATTTGTGACGCTTTACGGGGAATCCGGAGCAGGGAAAACGTCGACTTTAAGGTTGCTCAGCGGATTGCTTACTCCCGATTTAGGCAATATAACCGTTGACGGAAGCGTGTGGTTCGATGCAGAAAAACAGATAAACCTTCCATCACAAACAAGGAAATTAGGGTATGTATTTCAAGATTATGCTCTTTTTCCTCATATGTCGGTTCGTCAAAATTTAGAATTTGCCCTGACTAAAGAACAAGCTAGTACCATTGTTGTTGAATTGTTGGAGTTTATGGAGCTGTTAGAGCTACAAGACCGCAAACCCATGAGCTTGTCGGGTGGCCAAAAACAAAGGGTAGCCTTGGCGAGAGCCTTGGTTCAACAACCCGAAATTTTAATTTTGGACGAGCCATTATCAGCCCTAGATTATGCGATGAGGGTAAAATTACAGGCCTATATTTTAAGGATCCATAAAAAGTTTAAGCTTACGACTATTTTGGTCAGTCACGATATAGGCGAGATTGTTAGAATGTCCGATCGGGTTGTAGAATTGCAAGAAGGGAAAGTCATAAAAACAGCTGCCACGGCAGACTTTTTTGGATTAAACAAAGCTAGCGCCAAGTTTAAGTTTACCGGAGAAATAATCAGTATTCAAAAGGAAGACGTTGTTTATGTGGTAGGGGTCTTGATCGGCAATGAGCTTGTTAAGGTAATAGCCGATCTTGCTGAGGTAAGGCAATTGGCAATTGGGGATAAGGTATATGTGGCATCAAAGGCTTTTAACCCTATACTCCAAAAAATATAGTCGGTCTATAGGGGAGTGTCTTTTGTTACCTTTATGAATGCGAAGCTTGGGTGAGTTCGGTAAACAAACTTTCTAGGTTTTTATTTTTTCTACTCAATTGTAGGGTCTTCAATTCGTTGTCATGGGCAAAGTCGAAAACCTCGGCTCGCATATCCTTAGTGGTGTCAAAAGTTATTTCATAGATAAATCCACCTGTATTGATAACATTGGTAGCGTAGGGTAGTTTCTTAAGAAAAGCCTCTTCAACCCTAAAATCAAATTCAACCAGCAATACCTGTTCTTCTTCCTTCCTAAGATCCGATAGTCTTTTATCGGCTACCAGGCATCCCTTGTCAATAATGAGCACCCGATCGCATACCGCTTCTACCTCTTTCATAATATGTGTCGAAAGTAGAATGGTTTTTTCTTTCCCGATTTCGAGAATTAATTTTCTGATTTCCAGCAATTGGTTAGGATCCAATCCGGTAGTGGGTTCGTCTAAGATTAAGACTTCCGGATCGTGTAAAAGAGCAGCTGCCAAGCCTACTCTTTGACGATATCCTTTAGAAAGTTGCCCTATTTTTTTTGGGGATTCTGGTCCTAGCCCCGTTTGTTCAATTACTTTAGCAATATTCTCCTTATTGACCTTATATACCTCTGCATTGAAATTTAAGTATTCCTTTACATACATATCTAGGTATAATGGGTTGTGTTCCGCGAGGTAGCCAATACTCTTTTGCACATTCTTTTTATCCTTCGTTACATCGTATGAATTTACATAGGCCTCACCGCTATCGGCCTGGTGATAGGTCGTTAAAACCTTCATCATGGTAGATTTTCCTGCGCCGTTAGGACCTAAGAAGCCTACAATTTCACCTTTGTTAATGGTGAAGCTAACGTTATTCAGGGCTTTTGTGTTGCCAAAGGATTTACTGATGTTTTTTACGGTAATCGACATAGCGTAAGTTTTGATCAAAAATAAAGCAAAATAATGAAAGGGAGATTTGAAAGATAGTTATTCTTAAAATAGCTGATTTACAGTCCTCTTGTAGTCATTGTAGCCATCAAATGGGAATTCTGTGAAATAAAAGGGTTCATTATTCCTAAATTTAGGCGGTACTTATAGAGGGAATTCATAAAAATCTTCCGCTGAAAATAAATATTGAAAAAAAAGATGTTTGGCGAAGCATTTTTTTAAATTTAATGATTACTTTAGCTGAACATTTACAAATAATGACAAAACAATATTTCTGGATCGGCTTTTATTTTAACTTCTTTTTTCAAAGAGGCATGGGACTGTTCTAGCATATTTTAAAGTATATATATAGATAAAAGTCCCGTGAAAACTGGGACTTTTTTTTTTGGAATAAATTGATTGAAGTTTCCCTTTAGGAAAAAAAGAAATGGCATTGAAAATAGCGATACAAGGAATAAAAGGTTCAAACCACCATCAAGTTGCAAGGGACTATTTTGGGGATGAGGTAGATTTGGTAGAATGTTCATCATTTGACCTTTTGGTAGAACATTTGTTGAATAAAACAGCAGATAAAGGAATTATGGCCATAGAGAATTCTATCGCCGGATCTATCATTCCTAATTATGCTCTGGTGTTCAGTAACAATCTTCATATAATAGGGGAACACTATTTAAATATCCATCACAATTTGATGGTATTGAAGGGGCAGACCTTAGATGATATTAAAGAAGTGCATTCGCATCCTATGGCATTGTTGCAATGCAAGGACTTTTTTAGGAATTATAAACATATTAAATTGGTAGAGGATGTAGATACTGCAGAGACTGCCAAAAGAATTCAAGAAGGTCGGTTAATGGGAGTAGCGGCCATAGCGCCAAAAGTTGCTGCCGAATTGTACGGACTAGAAATTATAGAGGCCAACATTCAGACCATAAAGGACAACTCTACCAGATTTATAGTGGTAAAGACCCAAAATAAAGTTTTGCCCGAATCTGCAATCAATAAGGCGTCTGTACGTTTTATTACAGATCATAAACGAGGGAGTTTGGCAGCAATATTAAACGTGATGAGTGATTGTAATTTAAACCTTACAAAAATACAATCCCTACCAGTGATAGAAATGCCATGGAAATATTCCTTTTTTGTAGATGTTACTTTTGAGAAGTACCAGCATTTTGAAAAGGCAAAAGCTCTTTTAGAGATTATGTCAGAAGAATTTAAAGTTTTAGGAGAATATAAAAACGCAAGAATAATATGATTGCCGCAGACAGACTAAATACCGTTGAAGAGTACTATTTCTCTAAAAAACTAAGAGAGGTAAGAGGATTAATGGCAAAAGGTAGGCCAATAATTAATATGGGTATCGGAAGTCCAGATCTGGACCCGTCCATAGAAGTACTTAATGTTGTAAAGGAAGCCCTTAATCATGACGGGGCCCACCAATATCAAAGTTATCAGGGCTTGCCTGAATTAAGAGCCTCTTTTGCCAGTTTTTATAAGGATAAATTTGACGTGGTGATTGATCCTGCAACTGAAGTTTTGCCGTTAATGGGGTCTAAGGAAGGTATTATGCATATAAGCTTGGCATTTTTAAATCCAGGTGATGAGGTGCTGATTCCGAACCCTGGATACCCAACCTATACTTCGGTGACCAATTTAGTAGGCGCAGTTGCGAAATACTATGATTTGGTAGGAGAGCAGCAATGGTTTCCGGATTTAGAAAAATTGCAGCAGCAAGATCTTTCTAAGGTAAAAATTATGTGGACCTGTTATCCGCATATGCCAACGGGAGCTACAGCTAGCTTGGAGCAATTACAAAAGCTGGTTGCTTTTGCTAAAAAGAACGATATTTTATTAGTGAACGACAATCCTTATAGTTTTGTGTTAAATGACAGCCCCATAAGTATATTAAATATAGAGGGTGCCAAGGAGGTGGCAATGGAGCTGAACTCACTAAGCAAGACCTTTAATATGGCCGGATGGCGAGTTGGAATGATATTAGGGAATGCAGACCATATTAATGCCGTTTTAAAGGTAAAGAGCAATATGGATTCGGGAATGTTTTACGGCATCCAAAAAGGCGCAATTGCAGCTTTAAATAGTGAAGATTCTTGGTTTAAGGAATTGAATAAAATTTATGACCAAAGAAGGGAATTGATCTATGTACTTGCCGATAAGTTGAATTGTGTCTACGATAAAAATTCAGTAGGAATGTTTGTTTGGGCCAAATTGCCCCAAGGAATCCAATCGGCAGAGAAGTTTATCGACGAAGTCTTGTACGATAAAAATATCTTTATTACTCCTGGGACCATTTTTGGATCTAATGGGGAAGGGTATATCAGGTTCTCTTTATGTGTGACAGCCGATAAAATTAATGAGGCGATAAGTAGATTTTAAACAGCCTTGGAGGACGATAAACGAAGGCTGTCTTTGTAAAACTGAAATATAGAATATAGGGGCCGAAGAAAAGCGACCATAAAGTGATTGTTATTCTTTACCCTTAAAGCTAAAAGAAATATGAATTTATTTGTAATCGGAATTGGGCTCATTGGGGGGTCTATGGCAAAAGATGTGAAACGTCTGCGTCCCAACACCAAAATTTTTGGAATAGATGCCAATGAGGCTCATTTGGAAGAGGCGCTGTCCTTATCCTTGATCGATGAGAAATCAGATTATAGCGAGCTTCATAAGGCCGATATGGTAATGGTCAGTATTCCGGTAGATGTAATGGTACAGGAATTACCTAAAATACTAGATGCGGTAAACGAAGATGCCGTGGTAATCGATGCAGGATCTACCAAGGCCTTAATATGTAGTGTTTTGGAAGGTCATCCCAAAAGAAGAAACTTTTTGGCCTGCCACCCTATTTCGGGAACAGAATTTTCTGGTCCATCGGCAGCAATTGAAGGATTGTATTATGGAAAGACAAATATTATTTGTGAGGTAGAAAAAACGGCCTTTAAGCTACAAGAAAGAGCATTAGAGCTTTTTCGGGAATTGGGAATGCGCATCCGTTATATGAATCCTAAGGCACATGACAAGCATATTGCTTATGTTTCCCATTTATCACACATTAGTTCATTTATGTTAGGAAAGACGGTTATTGAAAAAGAGAAGAACGAACGTGATATTTTTGACATGGCGGGAAGTGGATTTGAAAGCACCGTGCGCTTGGCAAAAAGTTCCCCTGCAATGTGGACGCCTATTTTTCGACAAAATAAGGAGAACGTGGTAGAAACCTTAGGGGAGTATATTCAAAACCTCCAAGCTTTCGAAAAAATGCTGATCGCAGACGATTATGAGGGCATTTATAAAGAAATGACAAGCACTAATAAGATTAAAGAAATATTAAACGGAATACCACTTAACAAAAAAAGAGTATAGAAATGGAAAATTCAAAACAAATGAGAACATGGTTGGACGATATGAAATTGGACCATCCATTAGTAATTGCCGGACCATGTAGTGCGGAAACAGAGGAGCAAGTACTAAGGATTGCCCACGAGTTAAAAGATACGGACGTCAATTATTTCCGTGCTGGTATTTGGAAACCAAGAACGCGTCCAGGAATGTTTGAAGGAGTAGGTTCTTTAGGTTTAAAGTGGTTACAAAAAGTAAAGAAAGAGACGGGTATGAAAACGGCTACGGAAGTTGCCAACAAAGCCCATGTAGAATTGGCTTTGGAGCACGATGTAGATTTACTTTGGATTGGTGCACGCTCTACCGTTAGTCCGTTTATAATTCAAGAAATTGCAGATTCCTTAAAAGGGACCGACAAAATTGTTTTGGTAAAAAACCCGGTAAACCCAGATTTAGCCTTGTGGTTAGGAGCTGTGGAGCGTTTGCATACGGCCGATATCAAAAACTTAGGGGTTATTCATAGAGGATTCTCTACTTATGAGAAAACAAAATACAGAAATATTCCAGAGTGGCAAATGGCCATTGAGTTACAGACAAAATTCCCTGATTTGCCAATCATCAACGACCCATCGCATATTACCGGTAACAGGGATATGATCTTTGATGTATCGCAAACTGCGCTGGATCTAAATTTCGACGGATTAATGATCGAGACGCATTTTGATCCTGATAATGCATGGAGTGACGCTGCACAACAAGTAACGCCGGCCAAATTGATACAAATCATGAAAGATTTGAAAATCAGAAAAGAGACCAATGAAGAAATGGAGTACAATAGCAAATTAACCAATCTAAGAGCACAGATTGATGTTATTGATAATCAACTGATCGATACCCTTGGGAAAAGAATGAAGATAGCCGATGGTATTGGAGCTCTTAAAAAACAAAAGAACGTAGCCGTATTACAAAGCAATAGATGGAACGCTATCCTAGGTAATATGATCTTAGAAGGAGAGTCTAAAGGATTGAGCGAAGAATTCATTCTTAAAATGTTCAAAGCAATTCACCAGGAATCGATCAATCACCAAGAGAAAATTATAAACTCTTAAGTTGTTGACCAAAGTCTCTCTTGGCTCTTAAATATTAAAACCCGCTTTTAGAGCGGGTTTTTTAGTGTTAGAGAGTTTCAAAAAGTTAATTGTTTCCTTAATTAGATGTGGCGAATTAACTTTTTTTTGATCTTTACCTTAAATAATAAAAAACACTAAGCTCCGCACTGCCATGCTCCATAAAATGCATGGCGAGGTGAGATGCATACTAAACAAAAACCATATGAAAAATATTGTAGCAATCGGGATACTTTTCTTGACATTTAATGCTTTTTCTCAACGTGTCGTAGATAAGGCTGTAGGTGATTTTAATGAAATAAAAGTCTATGATCTAATTGAAGTAAAGCTGATTAAATCTGATGAAAACAGGGTGGTGGTCAAAGGAGATAAGGCCGATGATTTACAGGTGATCAATAAGAATGGTGTTCTTAAATTAAGGATGCAATTAGATAAAAAATTTAGCGGAGAAGACACCTTTGTAGAAGTGCATTTCTCTGAACTCGATTTAATTGATGGGAATGAAGGTTCTAAAATTAACCTTGCGGCAAGCTTGGAACAATCTAAAATAGAATTAAAAACCCAAGAGGGCGCCAAGATTACGGCAAAATTAGATGTCGAAAATGTTGTGGTACGCGCGGTTACCGGTGGAGTCGTAGAAGTATCGGGGAAAACCAGATTCGAAGACGTAGTACTTAATACTGGGGGTGTCTTTCTAGGGAAGGATTTAAAGAGTGAGATGGCGAACATAAAAATTACAGCAGCCGGTGAAGCCAATATCAATGCTACCGAAAAAGTAGATATAAATATTAGAATTGGTGGAGATGTAAATGTACATGGGAATCCTAAAGAAATTAATCAAAATACCTTTGCAGGAGGTAGGGTGAAAATTATCAAGTAAGCCCTGTTGTTGCAATTTCGAAAGCCCGATGGATTCCATCGGGCTTTTGGTTTATTATGCCTATTCATATTTCTTTTCTACTACAAATTTTCAGAGCATAAGCAATGTATTTGCGATATGTTAATAGTCCGGTCTTTGGAGAAATATTATTGGTTTCATTAGGGGGTGGATTTTTACCTGAAAAAAGACCTTGGTTTTCAAGTGGTTTATAGGAGTGATTGCTTCAAATAGATTTAGGAAGCTGCCTTTTTAAAAGGTAGTATAAAACTAAAGTTGTTTCTTTGTATAAAATCTGTTAGTAATTTTTAATGAAAGGAACCGTATATAAATCTACCGGGAGTTGGTATAGCGTAAAAGCCGAAGACGGAACATTTTACGAATGCCGAATAAAGGGTAAATTCCGTCTTAAAGGTATTAAAAGTACAAATCCGGTTTCCGTAGGAGATCTGGTGACCTTTGATGTAGAAGATCAGGGGGATGAGGTAAGGGGTGTTATCACGGATATTGAGGAACGGAAAAACTATATCATTAGGAAGTCCGTAAATCTTTCTAAACAGACCCATATAATAGCGGCTAATTTAGATGAGGTATTTTTGCTGATTACGCTTAACAATCCGCCTACCTCTACTAGCTTTATAGACCGGTTTTTAGTGACTTCTGAAGCCTATGGGATTCCGGCTATTCTGTTGTTCAATAAAATAGATAGCTATAATGAAGAAGAATTGGACGAAGTAAAGTATTTGGCAGCGATGTATCGTGAAATAGGGTATAAATGCCTAGGTATTTCGGCTGTAAGTGGTAAGAATGTCGATAAGGTAAAGGAATTGATGAAGGGGAAAACAAGTATGTTCTCTGGGCATTCTGGGGTTGGAAAATCTACGTTGGTAAACGCAATAGAACCTAATTTAGATCTTAAGACCAAGCAAATTTCTGAGCAACATTTACAAGGAAAGCACACTACCACCTTTGCAGAAATGTTCGACTTAGAGTTTGGGGCCCAAATTATTGATACGCCAGGTATAAAAGGGTTCGGGATTGTAGATATGGAAAAGGAAGAGATTGGTGGGTATTTCCCAGAATTTTTTAAATTAAAAAACGAATGTAAGTTTAACAACTGCTTGCATATCGATGAGCCGCATTGTGCCGTAAAGAAAGCCTTAGACCGGAATGAAGTAGCTTGGAGCAGATATAGAAGCTATGTACAGATGGTTAATGGTGAGCAAGAAAATTATAGAGTAGATATTTACGGAGAAAAATAATGAGGGCAGTTATTCAAAGGGTAACCCAAGCTAGTGTTACCGTTAACGAAGAAGTTATTTCTGAAATCGGCTCCGGTCTTTTGGTGCTTTTAGGAATAGAAAGTGAAGACACAGAAGAAGATATTATTTGGTTGTCTAAAAAAATTGCCAATCTAAGAGTTTTTAATGATGAGGAGGGGGTTATGAATCAATCCCTATTACAGGTCAATGGCGATGCTATTGTCGTAAGTCAGTTTACCCTTCATGCGGCAACAAAAAAGGGCAATAGGCCTAGTTATATCAAGGCAGCAAAGCCAGATATAGCTATTCCGGTATATGAGAAGTTTGTAGAACGATTGGAGTTAGATCTAGACAAAAAAGTGGGTACAGGAGTTTTTGGGGCCGATATGAAGGTAGCCCTCCTAAACGACGGGCCGGTTACCATACAGATAGATACTAAAAATAAGGAATAATGAATATAGAAAATGCACAGCTCGCTGTAGATGAATGGATAAAGGAACATGGGGTTCGCTATTTTAATGAACTAACCAATATGGCTCAGCTCACCGAAGAAGTAGGGGAAGTAGCCCGTATTATTGCCAGACGTTATGGTGAACAAAGTGAAAAAGAATCTGATAAAAATAAGGACCTGGGAGAAGAACTTGCCGATGTGGTGTTTGTAGTATTGTGCTTGGCCAATCAAACAGGAGTTGACTTGCAGCAGGCCTTTGATAAAAAGTTGGATCTAAAGACACGTCGCGATCATGATAGGCATCACAACAATAAAAAGCTGAAATAGTAGTATATTTGTTGTTATGCTCTTTGAGTACAGGACCTAAATATAAATTGCCAATACTAAGTTTTAAAACACATAAATACATTGAAACTACATTTATCTGCCCCTTCGAACACTCTTTTTAAATCGAACATAAAAATAACAGGTTCCAAAAGTGAATCTAATAGATTGTTGCTTTTACAGGCATTGTTCCCTAGTGTAACCATAAAAAACCTTTCTAATTCCGATGATGCCGAAGTAATGCAAAAAGGCTTGCAAATAAGCAACGGGATAGTCGATATTCACCATGCAGGTACTGCTATGCGTTTTTTAACGGCTTATTTTGCTTCACAACCAGGGAAGGAAGTAACCCTTACAGGATCGCAACGAATGACGGAAAGGCCTATAAAAGTTTTGGTAGAGGCCCTAAAGGAGTTGGGTGCCGATATAACCTACCTTAAGAATGATGGGTATCCGCCTATTAAAATAAAAGGCCAAAAATTAGTGGAACATAAGGTGAGTTTGCCTGCTGATATCAGTAGCCAATATATTTCTGCCTTGTTATTGATAGCGCCTCGACTAGAAAATGGATTGGAATTGGAGTTGGTAGGTAAGATTACCTCAGTACCCTATATTAAAATGACCCTTGGTTTATTGTCCCAAATAGGAGTAGAAAGCTCCTTTGAAGGGAATACTATCAGGGTTTTTCCAAAAGATGCCATAGCTCCTAAAACTTTGGTGGTAGAATCGGACTGGAGTTCGGCTTCTTACTTTTATAGTATCGCAGCACTATCAGAGGTAGGTAGTGAAATAGAACTATCGGCATACAAAAAGGATAGTTTACAAGGCGATAGTGTTTTGTCTGAAATTTATAAGTCTTTTGGAGTAGACAGCATATTTAAAGAGAACCAGGTTGTTTTAAAAAAGGTAGGCAGTGAAATCCCAGAACCTATAGAAATCGATTTAAGCAATGCTCCGGATATAGCGCAAACTATTGCTGTTACTTGTTTTGGTTTGGGAGTTGGTTGCCATCTAACAGGATTGCATACCCTTAAAATTAAGGAAACGGACAGGTTGGAAGCCTTAAAAACAGAACTGACAAAACTTGGAGCTACGATAAGCGTTACAGATAAATGCTTAACCTTGTCTCCTTCGGAAACTATGAATAGCGAAATCGCTATAGATACCTATAACGACCATAGAATGGCTATGGCCTTTGCTCCTCTTGCCTTAAAAACAAGCTTGTTTATCAATGACGCGGAAGTGGTATCCAAGTCTTATCCCGACTTTTGGAATGATATGAAAGCATTGAAAATTAAAGTAGGAAAGTAGGCAGATTTTATTTAAATCGGTATTTACTTGACAACGCTACCATTAGCATCGTATATTTGCATTCTCTAAAAACATTAATTAAAAATAAGGTATTTAATAAATGAAATTATCACACTTCAATTTTGAACTTCCAGACGGCTTATTAGCAGAATACCCTTCAGAAAACAGGGACGAATCCAAATTAATGGTCGTTCATAGGGATACAGGGAAAATAGAACATAAGATGTTTAAAGATCTTATTAACTATTTTGATGAGGGAGATGTGATGGTACTTAACAATACTAAAGTTTTTCCGGCCAGATTATATGGAAATAAGGAAAAGACCGGCGCTAGAATCGAGGTTTTTTTGTTGAGGGAATTGAATGAAGAACAACGTCTTTGGGATGTGTTGGTAGATCCGGCACGTAAGATTCGAATAGGAAACAAATTGTACTTTGGAGACGATGATACCTTGGTAGCTGAGGTAATAGACAATACCACTTCTAGAGGTAGAACTTTACGTTTCTTATACGATGGGTCTTATACCGATTTTAGAAGGAAATTGAAAGAGTTGGGAGAAACTCCCTTGCCTAAATATATCAAAAGGGATGTAGAGCCAGAAGATGAAAAACGTTATCAGACTATTTATGCAAAGCATGAAGGAGCGGTAGCAGCACCAACGGCTGGGTTGCATTTTTCTAAGCATTTATTAAAAAGGCTGGAAATTAAAGGTATAGACTTTGCAGAGGTGACCCTACATGTAGGTTTGGGAACTTTTAACCCGGTAGAGGTAGAGGACCTTTCCAAACATAAGATGGACAGTGAAGAACTGATCATCGAGGAAAAGGCTACTGAAATCGTAAACAACGCAAAACTTAAGAAACGCAGGGTTTGTGCTGTAGGTACTACGGCCATGCGAGCTTTGGAAAGTGCTGTTTCATCGAAACAAACATTAAATACTTTCGAAGGATGGACCAATAAATTTGTCTTCCCTCCTTACGATTTTAGCATTGCTAATGCGATGATAACCAACTTCCATTTACCAAAATCGACCCTTTTAATGATGGTTTCGGCCTTTATGGGACACGATTTAATGAAGAAAGCATACAAAGAGGCGGTCTTAGAAGAATATAAGTTTTATTCTTACGGAGATGCTATGTTAATCATATAAGCTTATAATTTTCAGATCTAATCCCGTCAGTCTATAAGTTACATCAGGATTGACGGGATTTTTTTATAGAATCAATTATCTTTATAAAGTGGAAATCGCAAAAAAGAAAAGAGATATTAGGGCATTTACCAAAGAACAGCTTAGGACGTTCTTTGAGACCAACGGGGATCAACCTTTTAGAGGGAATCAAGTCTATGAATGGTTGTGGCAAAAGTCTGCCCATACCTTTGAGGATATGACCAACCTTTCTAAAAAAACCAGGGAAATGCTCCATGATAACTTTGTGATCAACCACATTAAAGTGGATCAGATGCAGCGCAGTTCGGACGGCACCATTAAAAATGCAGTCCGGTTGCACGATGATCTTATCGTAGAGTCTGTTTTAATTCCCACTAAAACCAGAACTACCGCCTGTGTCTCTAGTCAGGTTGGATGTAGTTTAGACTGTAAGTTTTGTGCCACATCAAGGCTTAAACGAATGCGGAATTTAAATCCGGATGAAATTTATGACCAAGTAGTAGCTATAGACAACGAAAGTAGGTTGTATTTTGATAGGCCTTTGAGCAATATTGTTTTTATGGGGATGGGAGAACCCCTGATGAATTATAACAATGTCTTAAAAGCTATTGATAAGATTACTTCTCCAGAGGGCTTGGGCATGTCTCCAAAACGAATTACCGTTTCTACCTCGGGGGTGCCTAAAATGATTCGCAAAATGGCCGATGAGGAGGTCAAATTTAAGTTGGCAGTGTCCCTACATTCGGCTATCGATGAAATAAGGACCTCTATTATGCCTTTTAATGCTACTTTTACATTAAAGGATTTAAGGGAGGCACTAGAGTATTGGTATCAAAAAACAAAAAGTAGGATTACCTACGAATATGTAGTTTGGGATGGTATCAACGATTCTCAAAAAGATGTGGATGCCTTGGTACAGTTCTGTCGCTTTGCACCTTCCAAAGTGAATTTGATCGAATACAATCCTATTGACGATGGCGAATTTCAACAAGCCAGCAATAAGGCTATAGAAAGATATGTAGCTACATTGGAAAGAAACGGAATAACCGTTACCGTAAGACGTTCTAGAGGTAAGGATATTGATGCCGCTTGTGGCCAATTGGCCAATAAGTCTTAATAGAAGGATTTTATTGATCCCATGGCCGATATTAATATTTTATTTTTCCTAATTTTGAACCTCCGAAAAGGCAACCTCTAATACCCGTATCATTAGCTTGAAAATAGTAGCACAAATAAAGGAACCGGTAAATCATGAAATGGAACTATTTGAAAAAAAGTTCTATGAATCCATGTCTTCAAAGGTGGCCTTACTCAATAGAATTACTTATTATATTGTCAATAGAAAAGGGAAGCAAATGCGTCCTATGTTCGTTTTTTTGGCGGCCAAACTTTTAAATAACGGCGAGGTCAACGAAAGAACTTACAGAGGGGCTTCTGTGATAGAGTTAATCCATACCGCTACATTGGTCCATGATGATGTGGTAGATGATAGTAATAAACGTCGTGGGTTTTTCTCGGTAAATGCGCTGTGGAAAAATAAGATCGCTGTTTTGGTAGGCGATTACCTATTGTCTAAAGGGCTGTTGTTGTCAATAGATAATGAGGATTTTGATTTGCTAAAAATAATTTCTGTCGCCGTTCGCGAAATGAGTGAGGGAGAATTGTTGCAAATTGAAAAAGCAAGACGATTGGATATCACCGAAGATGTATATTACGATATCATCCGTCAAAAAACCGCTACCCTTATAGCGGCCTGTTGTAGTTTAGGGGCTTGTTCGGTAAAACCAGGATCTACAGATGTAGAGACCTTTCGTAAATTTGGCGAGCTCATAGGAATGGCTTTTCAGATAAAGGACGATTTGTTCGATTACGGAGAAGAGCAAATAGGAAAACCGACTGGAATAGATATTAAAGAACAGAAAATGACCTTGCCTTTAATATATGTATTGAACAATTGTACCAAAAGTGAGAAAAAATGGTTGATTAATTCTATTAAAAACCACAATAAGGACAAAAAACGGGTTAAGGAAGTCATCGGTTTTGTAAAAGAAAATGGCGGCTTGGAGTATGCGGTAAAGAAGATGCTTGCCTATAAGAAAGAGGCTTTAAGCCTATTGACGGCCTATCCCGATTCCGATTATAAAAATTCACTGGAACTTATGGTGAATTATGTTGTAGATAGGAAAAAATAGTATTCTTTTCGTTAAAAAATATCTATAAAGACCACCATATAATTACCTCTGTAATTATACTCTTTGGCACTTTATTATTGTATGCCAAAGGAATCCAAGTAGGCCAGCTTAACGGATAGAATTTAACCTTCTTCTTCTTTTTTGCTAAAAGGTCGGCCTGGCTTGCAAAATGTCGAGCCTTCAGGAACCGTGGCGTCTTAGGGTGTAGGTGAAAAATCCCTAGACAAAGGTTGTAGAAGCCTGTTCAATTTCTAAATCCATTCATATTCAATCAATTTGGGGGTTTCCTCCTTTGTCGGTCGGGCGCTTCGCTATATCCCTTGCTTTGCTGCGGGGATGCCGCTGCGATCCCTAACGCAAAAAAAAGATAAGGAATAAATAGGGGGACGCTGCTGTAGGAGGGGTGCCATTTAAAGAGTCAATTGGGAAAGAGTTTTAAATAGTAAACCATTCTCAAATGTTATTGAGCAAAAAGAAATGAATTTTTGGAACCTACAGGGGTTAAGATGGATTCCGTTTTTAGACGAAGTAGAGTCGCCTTATTATAAATTATGAGCTGATTAGTACTAGCTTTAGATTACAGGCAAAGAAGATAAAGATTTTAAAGTTTGTTTACGATCCTTTAAGCAGGGTATTTGGAGCTGTGAGGTGTAAGGATGTTTTGGGGTTTTAGTTTATTTAGGAAGCTTGGTTTGCTCCTTCAGTTGTTGCTGCATTGCTGGGGTAAATTCTTTTTCGTAATACACTTTCTTGCAGTGGGAGCACCGTATTTCCGTAAAGTTGCTGATTTTAAAAAGAGAGATCCAAAAAACATGGAAATAGGTGGAATGAGAAGTAGCTGTCAGGGTATTGTTTATTTGGCAATAGGGGCAAGGTATGTCGCTTAGGACTTGGGAGGATGTTTTGCCGGGTTTCGTGCCAAGGAATAATATCATAAAATTGTGTTTTTATAGTCTTAATCATCACCTAAACCCTTAAAAAATGCTGCGACCTTGGGTTTTTTGACGCTTACAAAAATAGTACCTTTGGAGTTGTTAAAACAAATATTTTGATTTCAAAAACTACTATAGACAAAGTATACGAAACCGCTCGTTTGGAAGAGGTGATCGGAGATTTTGTACAATTGAAAAAATCGGGATCCAATTTTAAAGGTCTTAGTCCATTTAGTGACGAGCGCTCCCCTAGTTTTATGGTCTCACCGGTAAAACAGATTTGGAAAGACTTTAGTAGTGGAAAAGGGGGGAACGTGGTCGCCTTTTTAATGGAACACGAGCATTTTACCTATCCCGAAGCTATAAAATACCTCGCCAAAAAATACAATATTGAAGTAGAGGAAACAGAGCAGAGCAATGAACAAAAAGAGCAGGCCGATGAAAGGGAAAGCATGTACCTGGTATCTGGATATGCCCAGAAATATTTCTCGGAGGTGCTGTGGGAAAGAGAACTGGGAAAGGCTATTGGGTTAAGTTATTTTAAAGAGCGAGGATTTACCGATGAAACCATTAAGAAATTTGAACTTGGGTATTGTTTAGATCAATGGGATAGCTTTAGCAAAACAGCCTTGAATAAGGGGTATCGGTTAGAGTATTTGGAGAAAACCGGACTTTCTATAGTGAAGTCCGATACTAATGATCCAACGAATAGCCGGACTTTTGATAGGTTTAAAGGAAGGGTGATGTTTCCAATTCACAGTATGAGCGGTAGGGTGCTTGGTTTTGGTGGACGTATTTTGTCCAGTGATAAAAAAGCGGCAAAATATTTAAATTCGCCCGAGAGCGATATCTACCATAAAAGCAAGGTTTTATACGGAATATATTATGCCAAACAAGCTATAGCCAAGGAAGACAATTGTTATCTGGTGGAAGGGTATACCGATGTGATCCAATTATATCAAAGAGGCATCCATAATGTGGTGGCTTCTAGTGGTACTGCATTGACTCCAGATCAAATTAGATTGATCAATAGGCTGACAAAAAACATCACCGTTCTGTTTGATGGAGATGCCGCGGGCTTAAGGGCATCCTTAAGAGGTATAGATCTGATCCTTGAGCAAGGAATGAATGTAAAGATTTGCACCTTTCCACAAGGGGAAGACCCAGATAGCTTCGCTAAAAACAACAGCTTGGAAACGGTTAGGGAATATTTAACAGAAAACTCCAAGGACTTTATACAGTTTAAAGCTTCCTTGTTGGTAAAGGAAGCTGCTAATGACCCTATTAAAAGAGCCGATACTGTAAGGGATATTATGAACAGTATTTCTAAAATTCCCGATAAGATCCAAAAGGAAGTATATATTCAGGAATGTGCCAAAATAATGAATATTTCCGAGGCAGTATTGTTTAATACCTTGGCTCAATTGGGGAAAAAGGGGGCTGCCGAAAGTACTAAAAATGTCCAAGCACAACAGGAAGCTTTTCAGGTTGTTAAAAATGAACCTGCCCAACAAAAAGTAGATGTTCAGTACGAGCTGGAAAGGAAAATTATAGAAGTACTGTTGTTATATGGAGGGATGCGTCAGGAGTTTGAGGATTTGGTGTTAAAGGAAAATGAAAGCGGCGACCTTGTGTTGGAGCCAGAGTCACTGGATGCACGTGTGTACGAAAAAATATTTTTAGATCTTCAGGATGATGAAATAGAACTGGCCAATGAGCAGTTTAGAAAAATCTATTATAAACTCATAGAAGAATTAAATAAGGACGAGAATTTCTCTGTCAATAAATTCTTGGCAGATTTAGACCAGCAGTTGGTTGCTGAAATCTCCTCTATTTTAATGGAAGAAGAGAAGTATGTATTGCACGATTGGGGGCGAAAAGATATTTTTCCAAAGGAAAAAGAGAAAGGAATTGCCCAGTTGGTCAGTGAGACTATTTTAACCCTGAGGTGCTTCCTTATTAAAAAGCGGATTAGTAGTCTGCAAACGAATACTCAGGACAGCTTTGATAGCCATAACGAAGTTTTGGAAGAGATTATGAACTATATTCAGCTCAATATGCTGTTAAACAAAAAGTTAAACAGAGTGATTTCTTAAAAGAAGAAATTGAGTTGTCAATAAAAAAAAGCTCCCTATTTTTAAAATAAGGAGCTTTTTTGCTGTTAAGGAGTTTCTTGTGTTTTTAATACAATTCCAACGCTTTGGCTTGTTGTAGTAAATCTACGATATTATCTACATTTAATTTTCGCATCAATCGTGCCTTGTAGGTACTGACTGTTTTTTCGTTTAAATCTAAGCCTAAAGCTACTTCCTTGTTTCGTTTTCCGCTGGCCAATAACTTAAGAACCTCGACTTCTCTAGTGGAAAGTTTTCTGAAAAATCTTCTAGGTTTTTGGGTGCTTTCATCAAAGGCTAAACGTTGTGCCAATTCATTGGTAATAAACATGCTACCGGCGCTTACTTTTCTGATGGCGCTTAGGATATAATCTACATCCGATGCTTTTGAAAGATATCCGAAAGCTCCTGCACGAATAGTGCTAAGGGCATAAACGTCTTCCGATTGACCGCTGTATATGATAACCTTGATAGAAGGGTATTCTTTTTTAATTTTTCTAAGGGTAGCAATTCCGTTAATTTCAGGAATATCCATCTCCAAAAGTATGATGTCTGGAGTTAAAGTTTCAAGTTGTTGAAATAATTCTGTTGTTGTTGAGGCATCAGCAATGACTTCAATATCGGAAACTGGTTCTAAAACTTGTCTTACACCCATTCGAATGATAGGGTGATTGTCTGCAACTAAAATTTTGATCATCTTGAATTATTTTTCTTTATTTCACCATCAATATTCCGCAACAATAAAAACGTTCAAAATATGATATGCAATGTAAGGTTAATTTGGCTTAATTTCAGGGTAAAATTCCTTTTTTTTATTTACATTAAGAAATAATTGGCCTTTTTTTCGACCGAAGTGGTATAATTACTGCTAAAGAGTAAGTTTTAACGCACTAGGGATCTCACAAATTGGAATTGGATTCATTTTATGTAAGTTAATAGTGTTAAGGCGTTTATAGATTTTAAAAACCTTCTTTTCCCTATCTTTAAAATCATCCTCGTTTTTTCCGGCTTCCACCATTTCCATCGCCCACTCCAATTCTGGATAGGAAGCTCCGATCTGATCTTCGTCTGTTCTATCATCTCCCCAAAGTCCATCTGTAGGAGCTGCTTGGATAATGTCGTTTTGGACTCCCAATACTTTGGCGATTTCGTAAACTTCGCTTTTTAACAAATCGGCAATCGGACTTAAATCTACTCCGCCATCTCCGTATTTTGTGTAAAATCCAATCCCAAAATCCTCTACCTTGTTCCCTGTTCCTGCAACTAGTAAGCTGTCTAAGGCAGCAAAGTAATACAACGTAGTCATTCGAAGTCGTGCCCTGGTATTTGCAAGGGACATAAACCGCTCTTCTTCATTTTCAACGGCTGGAAGCGCAGCTATTAAACTGTCGAAAACTGGTGTTAAGTTTATTTGTTTTCTGTCTACATTGGGAAAGTTGCCCTGTAGCCAATCGATATGGTTTGAGGCCCGGGTGACTTGGTTTTTGGCCTGGTGGATAGGCATTTCTAAGCATAAGAGGCTCAATCCCGTCTTGGCACATAAGGCAGAAGTTACGGCGGAGTCTATTCCTCCAGAAATACCAATGACAAAACCTTTCATATTGGCCTTGTTGGCATACTCTTGTAACCAGGTTACTATGTGGTCTATAACTTTTTCAGTTTGCATTAGAACATTTAATTAGGTTTAAAAACTTAACTTTGTCGGTAAAAATAAAACCTCTGGGCTAATTAATGAAACTAAAAGAGAATTACTTTATAATGAATTACTTCACACTGTTTTTTGGCGTTTTAGTTTTAATGGTCGTCGGTTGTAAAATGGACGATAAAATTGCCGAGGAAATCTCCAAGGTTAAGGTAGAAATAGATGTTTCTAGGTTCGAGAGGGAATTTGCTCAGGCCGAGGACAAGGATATTCCCGTTTTAAAAAAAAAGTATCCCTATCTATTTCCCGAGCAATATTCAGATAGTGTTTGGGTTCAAAAGTTAAATGATAGTCTACAAGTAGAGATTTTGCAAGAAGTGGGCCAGGCTTTTCCCGATTTTAATACCGAACAGGAGGAGTTAGAGAGACTATTTAAACACATAAAGTATTATTTTCCTAAAGCAAAAGCTCCTAAGGTGATCACTTTAATTTCTGATGTTGATTATCATAACCGTGTTATTTTTGCCGATAGCTTATTGCTGTTAAGCTTGGATAATTACCTAGGGCCTTCCCATAAATTTTATCAGGGCATCTCTAGCTATATTGCGGCTGGTTTGGATAAGGAATTATTGGCTAGTGATGTCTGTAGTGCTTGGGCAAAAACGGTGATACCGGTACCTGAAGACCGAAGTTTTTTATCGCAGCTTATTTATTACGGCAAGGAATTATATCTGAAGGATGTGATAATGCCGTTTAAAAGCGATTTTAATAAAATAGGGTACAGCTCGGAACAATTAGATTGGGCGATAGAAAATGAAGACTATATTTGGAGATATTTTATAGAAAGAGAATTGTTGTACAGTACAGACTATGGTCTAAGAGCGCGTTTTTTAGATCCAGCACCATTTTCTAAATTCCGTTTGACCTTAGATAACGAAACACCGGGAAGAATCGGTCGGTTTGTAGGTTGGCAGATCGTAAGGGCCTTTATGCAAAACAACAAGGTGGGATTGGATGAAATGTTGTCCTTGCCAGAAGAAGAATTGTTTAAGAAATCCGGGTATAAACCAAAAAAATAAAATAGGTTATAATTTTAATAAAATAAAAGTACATGGCAAAAACGCACACATCTGAAATTACTTTAAAAGTTGAATTGGACGAAAATAGGGTACCGGAAGAGCTGAGTTGGTCTGCTGAAGATGGTGGAATAATAAATGAAAAAGCAAAGGCAATGTTATTGTCTGTCTGGGATAGTCAAAACCAAGAATCCTTGAAAATAGATTTGTGGACGAAAGATATGCCTGTCGATGAAATGAAGGTGTTCTTTCATCAGACTTTGGTGTCTTTGTCCGATACCTTTTATAAGGCTACCCAAGACGAAAAAATGACGGCTACAATGAAAGATTTTTGTGACTATTTTGCAGAAAAACTTGAATTGAAGAAATAAAAATATAAAGGGGCGTTCAAAACGCCCTTTTTTTGGTTACTTTATAGGTGACAGGGTGCTTAGTGCTGCTATGTTGACGAAATAGATGGGTATGGGAAATACTGAACTGCAGGGGGTGAAATCACTTGTTTTGGTGTACAATGCAGATTCCGGTATTGGGAATGCTGTCCTAGATAGTGTACATAAAATTTGGAGTCCAAAAACTTACCAATGTAAGTTATGCGAATTGACACATGGGGTATTTGTGGAGCGGAAAGTATGGAAAGATTTCAGAAAAAAATCGACTGTTCAATTAAATGTGCTTCATAGAGATGAATTCAAGGAGCACTATGGGGATAATTACGGATATAACTTTTCTTTTCCTGTTATTTTGGTTGGTCCCATGAATGATTTACGCGTTTATCTCAGTAGTAGAGAAATAAATGCGTTGGAAAGTCCAGAGGAGTTGATAAGGTTAATTTTGGAAAAAGAAGAAAAGCGATAGGATATTTAATTTTCCTTGGCTTTGTTGGTCTTGAAGCACATAAAAAAAGGCCTAGAGGCCTTTTTTGTAAAATTGTTCATTGATAGGTTCTATAAAATTGAGAACCTCTTCTTGTCCTATTCCTGTTGAGGAGGAAGTGATAAAATATTGAGGGGCCTCTTCCCAAACACCTTCCAGTAATTTTCCGATATAAGAATTGACATGGTTTTCTATGGCTTTAGGTTTTAATTTATCGGCTTTAGTGAATATGATGCAAAACGGAATTTGGTTTTCTCCCATCCATTCTAAAAAATCCATGTCTACCTTTTGCGGCTCATGTCTAATATCGATCAGTACAAAGGCACATACTAACTGTTCGCGCTCCAGAAAATAATCGGTGATGTATTTTTGAAATGTTTTCTTGTCTTTCTTGGAAACGCGGGCATAACCGTACCCTGGTAAATCCACTAGAAACCAATTCTCATTAATTTTAAAGTGATTTATCAATTGGGTCTTACCAGGCCTTCCCGAAGTTTTTGCTAAATTTTTTCGCTGCGTTAACATGTTGATCAGGGAAGATTTCCCTACGTTAGAGCGACCAATAAATGCATATTCGGGTATAGGGTCCTTTGGGCAATGGGCAACCTTGGAATTGCTCATGACAAAGTCAGCCGACTTTATTTTCATCTGTTTTTTTTAATTATGATATTATAAGGATTGGCTCCTTGTGTGTAATTTACTTAAAAATTACGTTTGGTCAACCACTGGTCCAAAATTGAGTTAAATTCTAGCGGGTGTTCCATCATTGGAGCATGACCGCATTTGTCTATCCAAAACAATTCAGAGTCCGGTAGTAATGATTGAAATTCTTCTGCCACATTAGGAGGGGTGACCGTGTCGTTCTTTCCCCAAATAATGCAGGTAGGAGTGTGCATGTGTGGTAAGTCCTTAGACATGTTATGGCGAATGGCACTTTTGGCGATAGCTAAAGTTTTTACCAGTTTAATCCGGTCATTCACCGTAGCAAAAACTTCATCTACGATCTCCTTGGTAGCAACTGCAGGATCGTAAAAAACATCCTGAGCCTTCTTTTTGATAAATTCGTAATCCCCTCTTTTTGGATAACCGTCGCCCATGGCACTTTCATAAAGCCCAGAGCTTCCGGTAATGATAAGGGCTTTTGTGGTGTCGGGGTACAATTTGGTGTATAATAATCCAATATGTCCTCCTAAGGAATTTCCTAGTAATATGACGTCTTTAAGGCCCTTGTGCGTTATAAAACCATCTAAAAACTTTGCAAAGCTTTTGACATTGGTTTTTAATAAAGGCATGTTGTATATTGGTAGTTCTGGTACTAAAACCTTATATCCTTTTGCGGGGAAATGACTCATGACCCCATGGAAGTTGCTTAATCCTCCCATTAGCCCGTGTAGGATTATAATGGGGGTACCATCTCCTATTTCTATATATCGGTATTTTCCTTCGCTAATTATTTTTTCTTCCATTAAGGACAGCTTCTAATCTTGATGCGCAAATATAGGCATTTCCTAATTATGCAAGCACAGCTAACTTTTGTGAACCGTAACTTTCGAATATTTTTTTGTGAAAAACGAGATTTTTACCAGTTTTTTGATCTGTTTTTAAGACGTAAAAATCTGTCGATTTGTCGAAAATAAACATTATTTATTAACAATGTGGTATTAAGTGGTAAATAGTGGTAATAATTTCTATATATTTGAGTTATCAATTAAAAACCAGCCATTTTAAGTGGTAAATTTCATAGGGACATATGATTGTAAAGCAGACTCCAAAGGAAGGGTGATGCTCCCTATGGCTTTGAAGACTCAATTGGCACCTGTTCTAAATGAGGGGTTTGTGATAAAACGTTCTGTTTTTCATTCTTGTTTAGAGCTGTATCCAATGGCGGAATGGAATTTGGTGATGGAGGAGTTGAGTAAAAAAAATAGATATAACAAAAAAATTAACAATTTTATAAGAGCGTTTACGGCAGGAGTGAAAATTGTCGAAATAGATGCTACCGGACGCTTGTTGATTCCGAAAAATTTAGTGGAAACGGCAGGGATAACGAAGGAGGTAGTTTTGAGTTCTTCGGTTGGAATATTAGAAATTTGGGATAAGGATAGTTATGAGAAGATATTGCAAGAAACAGCTGAGGACTTTTCAAGTCTGGCAGAAGAAATAATGGGGGATGACAGAGATGAATTATCATAATCCGGTTTTGTTGAAGGAGTCCGTGGATGGACTAAATATTAAGCCTGACGGCATTTACGTGGATGTTACCTTCGGTGGAGGTGGGCATTCTAGGGAGATATTAAATCGATTGGGCGAAAAGGGAAGGTTGTTGGCCTTTGATCAGGATGAGGATGCTTTGAAAAATGCTATTGATGATAGCCGTTTTCAATTGATAAATGAAAATTTTAGATACATAAAGCAGTTCTTGAAGTTCTATGGCGTACGAAAGGTAGATGGTATTTTGGCAGATTTTGGGGTTTCTTCCCATCAGTTCGATAAGGCAGAAAGAGGGTTTTCGACTCGGTTTGATGCAGATTTGGATATGAGGATGAGCAAAAAAAATACGGTATCGGCTTTTGAGGTGGTTAATGTGTACGATTACGATGAGCTTAGAAGGGTTTTGTTTCAATATGGCGATTTGCGAAATGCCAATGCCATGGCAAAAACAATTATAGCTTACAGGGAAACAACGCCTATAAAAACGACCGAGCAGTTAAAAGAGGTATTGAAACAATACCTGCCAAAGTTTAGGGAACATAAAATTCTGGCCCAAATTTATCAGGCGATACGTATTGAAGTGAATCAAGAGATTCAGGTGATTAAAGAGTTTTTGGAGCAGTCCTCAGAATTAATGGAAAAGGGAGGAAGGTTAAGTCTGATTAGTTATCATTCTTTAGAAGATCGTTTGGTAAAACGGTATATAAGATCTGGTCAGTTTGAAGGAGAGCCAGAGAAGGATTTTTACGGAAATATCAATGTGCCTTTTAAAAAGGTAGGTGGATTGATCGTACCGACTAGAGAAGAGATAAAAATAAACAATAGAGCCAGAAGTGCAAAATTAAGGATAGCCGAAAAACTATAACTTTCTTTAGATTCTTGTTGGTGTTTTTGGAATAGTTAAAACCTTATGCTGTATGTCGAATATGAAGGATGGGATCTTAGACATATTAAAAGGAAAGTTTTTGGTAGACGGTGGTGCTCCTAAAAACTGGATGTTTATTGTTTTTGTTTCGTTTTTAGCAACTATAATGATAGCGAGTTCACATAAGGCCGATGGATTAGTTCATAAAATAGCAGCCTTGAACGAGGAAGTGAAAGAGCTTAGAAGTGAATTTGTAGATGTGCGATCCGATGTGCAAGAATTGAAACTAGAGTCGTCCATATTGCAAAAGGTAGAAAATCGAGGCTTGTTTCCTTCCGAAACTCCCCCTAAGAAAATAAAAGTAAAAAGACTAACAAAAGAATAGTGCCGATAACAGAAAAGAGCATATTGACTAGGTTATATATTGTGGCAGGATGTCTATTTCTGTTTGCATTTGCTGTTTTGGTCAAATTGGTCAGTATTCAGATGGTAGACGGGGACAAATACAGGAAGTTGGCTATGGAGAGTACTTCTAAATTGTTTACCATAGCCCCCAACAGGGGAAACTTGTATTCGGATGATGGGAGTTTGCTGGCAACCTCCGTGTCCAGATATACCATTAGATTCGATGCCGAAACCGTTAGCAGTAAGGATTTTGAGGAAAATATAAAGCCTTTATCCGACGCCTTGGGGAAATTGTTCGGAAGGACATCTTCTTACTATCAACAATTGTTAAGAAAGGCAAGAGCTAATAAAAACCGTTATGCTTTAGTCGCTAGGAATTTGGACTATTCTGAGTATATGGCGGTAAAGAAAATGCCTTTGTTTAAAAAAGGACCCTATAAAGGAGGATTGATTATTGAGCAAAAAACGGTTCGAGAACATCCTTTGGGGAAAATTGCAGAACGCAGTGTAGGTTATGAAAGGGTAGATGAAAACGGGTACTATACGCGCGTGGGCTTAGAAGGCGCTTTTGGGGATTACCTAAGAGGACAGGAAGGGAAGCGATTGAAGCAAAAAATAGCCAAGGGGCAATGGAAACCTATAGGATGGGATAATGAGGTAGAACCAAAAGATGGGTACGATGTAATTTCTACTATAGATATCAATATACAGGATATTGCTCATCATGCTTTATTAGGACAATTGGAAAAGTATAAGGCAGATCACGGTACTGTAATAGTGATGGAGACAAAAACAGGGGAGGTTAAAGCAATCTCTAACCTGGGACGTACCAAGGATGGTCATTATTATGAAAGGTTAAATTATGCAATAGGAGAATCTCACGAGCCTGGCTCTACATTTAAATTGGTGTCCATGGTGGTAGCCTTAGAGGATAAGGTGATCGATACTAGTACTGTTATAGATACAGAAAACGGACGGTTTAAGGTATACGACCGTACGGTTAGGGACTCTAAGTACGGGGGATATGGAAAGATCTCGGCAGGACGAGCTTTTGAAGTTTCTTCAAATACCGCAATGGCCAAAATTATTCATAATAATTATAAGGACAATCCCGAAAAATTTGTGAACCGTCTGATGAACATGAACCTTCATCAAGAATTGGGTTTGCCGGTAAAAGGAGAGGGGAAACCGGTCATTAGATACCCTGGCGATAAAGGGTGGTCTGGTATTTCTTTGGCCTGGATGTCTTATGGTTATGAAGTGTCTTTAACGCCCTTGCAGACGCTTACTTTTTATAATGCCATAGCCAATAATGGAGAAATGGTAAAGCCGAGACTTATAAAGGAGGTAAAGGAGTGGGATAAGACTATTCTTAAGTTTGATAAGGAAGTCATTAATCCCTCTATTTGTTCTATGGAGACAGTGCTTAAGGTTAGGCAGTTGTTGAAAAATGCAGTAGAAAAAAAACATGGGACAGGTCATAAATTGTATTCCCCTAATTTTTCCATGGCCGGAAAAACAGGGACTGCCCAGAAACATTATGAGGCTAAAGACCCTGATAAATTAAAATATATTTCGACTTTTGCAGGTTATTTTCCAGCGGATGATCCGGAATATTCTTGTATCGTAGTTATTCATGAACCAGACAAGAGTGTTGGGTATTATGGAGCCGATGTATCTGGCCCGGTTTTTAAATCTGTGGCGCAAAAAATATATGCTACTTCCCCCTTGGTGGACGAGGTAGATGTAACTCTTTTGGCAGATGCCAAGTTAGATGCAGCTTATCAGAAATTTTATGATACGGCTAATAAGAAATATCATCAGATGCCAAATGTAGAAGGAATGAGTGGCATGGATGCTGTTTCCATTTTGGAGAACTTAGGAGTGCAGGTAGAGGTTAAAGGAAATGGAAAGGTTAAAAAACAGTCTATTTCCCAAGGGGCAGATTTAGTAAAAGATGCAAAAATCGTTTTGGAGCTATTATGAAGACATTGAAAGATATATTGTATGGAGTTGGTATTTCTGCGGTAAGCGGTAGTACTGCCGTGATGGTGAACAATATTTGTTTCGATTCTCGTGCCATAGGTATGGACGATGTTTTTGTAGCCATAAAGGGAACTTTGACAGATGGGCATCAGTTTATAGATATCGCTATAGCAGCAGGAGCAAAGGCTATTGTTTGTGAAGAGCTTCCAGAAAAATTGATCAACGAAATTACCTATGTTCAAGTAGATAGCGGAAATAAAGCCATGGCTATAATGGCTTCAAACTTTTATGGCAACCCATCAAAGAATTTAAAACTGGTTGGAGTTACCGGTACCAATGGAAAAACGACTGTGAGCAGTCTGTTGTACCAATTGTTCAAGAAAGCAGGCTTTAAGGTTGGGTTGTTATCTACCATAAAAATATTGGTGGATGACAAAGTATATCCTACAAGGCATACTACGCCAGATGCCTTGACGATTAATAGCTATTTAAAGTTAATGAACGATGCCGGTGTAGAATATTGTTTTATGGAGGTAAGTTCTCATGGTATCCATCAAAGAAGAACCGATGGCTTGGTTTTTGAAGGGGCTATTTTTACCAATTTATCACACGATCATTTAGATTATCATCATAGTTTTGCAGAGTACAGAAATATTAAAAAACAATTGTTCGATAATTTGCCAAAAAAGGCTTTTGCCCTTACCAATATAGACGATAAGAACGGTTTGTTTATGTTGCAAAATACCAAGGCTAAGAAACATACCTATGCCTTAAAATCTTACGCCGATTACAAGGCTCAAATTCTGGAAAATCAATTTCATGGGCAGTTGCTTAAAATTGAAGAAAACGAAGTTTGGTCTAGGTTGATAGGAGATTTTAATGCCTATAATATGTTGGCTATTTATGCTACAGCAGATATTTTGGGTCTCGAGAAATTGGAGATTTTACGGCTTATCAGTGAGTTGGAGAATGTAGATGGAAGGTTTCAGTATTATATCTCCAAACAAAAAGTTACGGCTATAGTAGATTATGCACATACTCCCGATGCCTTGAAAAATGTATTGGAGACCATCAACTCATTAAGGACGGGAAATGAAAATGTTATCACAGTGGTAGGCTGTGGTGGAGATAGGGATAAAAGCAAGCGTCCTTTAATGGGGCATATAGCTTCTTCCTTAAGTAATAAAGTGGTTTTGACATCCGATAATCCAAGATCGGAGTCGCCAACGGCCATCATAGCGGAAATGGAAGTTGGGGTGGAGCCTCAAAATGTACAAAAAATAGTGTCGATAGAGAACCGGGAACAGGCAATTAAAACGGCTTGTATGATGGCGGCTCCCAATGATATTATTTTGATCGCCGGAAAAGGACACGAAACCTATCAGGAGACTATGGGGACAAGGATAGATTTTGATGATTTTAAAATAGTGAAAGACCTGCTAAACGGTCTAAATAAATAAGATATAATTACGAAAAGCAAGGAAAATTAATTTATGCTATACTATTTGTTCGAATATTTGGAAAAAGAATACCAATTGCCAGGGGCAGGACTGTTTGAGTTTTTAACATTTCGTGCTTCTTTGGCGGTGTTGTTGTCCTTATTTATCGCTACCGTTTACGGTAAGAAGGTTATAGTATTCCTTCAGAAAAAACAAATAGGAGAAACAGTGAGAGATCTTGGTCTTCAAGGACAAAGCCAAAAAGCTGGTACGCCTACCATGGGAGGACTCATCATAATAATGGCAACCCTTATTCCAGTGCTATTGTTCGCCAAATTGAGCAATATTTATGTGATTCTTTTGATCATTACCACTTTGTGGATGGGGGCAATAGGGTTTTTGGACGATTATATTAAAATTTTTAAAAAGGATAAGGAAGGATTAAAAGGAAGATTCAAAATATTAGGGCAAGTTGTTTTAGGGCTTATCGTCGGAACAACCTTATACTTTCATCCAGGGGTTACCATGAAGGAAAGTTCTCATAAGATGACATCTCAAGGAACCGTAATGGAGCAACAGGCCAGTGAAGAAATAAAATCGATCAAAACGACCGTTCCTTTTTTTAAGAACAATGAATTAGATTATACCAGCTTTATCTCATGGATGGGAAAAGGAGCAGAAAAATATGCTTGGTTGGTTTTTATTCCTATAATAATCATTATAGTAACGGCGGTATCCAATGGCGCTAACCTCACCGATGGAATAGACGGGCTGGCCGCGGGTACCTCGGCCATTATTGTATTGACCTTGATGATCTTTACCTGGATATCGGGGAACTATATCTTTTCTAATTATTTAGATATAATGTTCATACCCAGAGTAGGAGAATTAGTTGTCTTTTTAGCGGCCTTTGTGGGGGCTCTAGTAGGGTTTCTATGGTACAATGCCTATCCCGCCACGGTTTTTATGGGAGATACGGGAAGTTTGACCATTGGAGGTATTATTGCGGTGATCGCTATAATCATTAGAAAAGAATTGTTGATCCCAATTTTATGTGGAATATTCTTTGCGGAATCTATTTCTGTGATGCTACAAGTGGGATATTTTAAATATACGAAGAAGAAATTCGGTGAGGGAAAACGGATTTTTTTAATGGCACCCCTGCATCATCATTATCAGAAAAAAGGGTATCATGAGAGTAAGATCGTTACCCGGTTTTGGGTAGTAGGGATTCTTTTGGCAGTTATAACCATCGTTACCTTAAAGGTTCGTTAAAATGAAATGAGAATGACCGAAAATTGGTTGCAAATACGAATTCAGCTATGCGAATTACATATGACCGTTAAAAAACAATAAATAAAACACATATGAAAAGATTAGTGGTTTTAGGGGGAGGAGAAAGTGGGGTTGGCACCGCTATATTGGGTTTGCAAAAAGGCTACGATGTTTTTGTGTCGGATAAAGGCACTATAAAGGAAGAGTATAAAAAGGTTCTTAGGGACTATAAAATTGATTGGGAAGAAAATCAGCATACAGAGGCTAAAATCTTAAATGCCGATTTGGTGATGAAAAGTCCGGGTATACCAGACAATGTGCCCTTAATTAAATTGTTAAAGGATAAGGATATTCCTGTTGTTTCGGAAATAGAATTTGCTTTTAATTATACTAAAGCAACAGTTATCGGGATTACAGGGAGCAATGGGAAGACAACCACTACGGCATTAGTAAACCACCTCTTAAAAGAAGGCGGTTTAAAAGTGGGAATGGCGGGGAATATTGGGGATAGTTTCGCAAAAATGGTGGCTAATACCGATGTCGATTACTATGTTTTGGAAATCAGTAGTTTTCAGTTGGACGGGGTGGTCGATTTTAGGCCCAATATTGCCATCTTAACGAATATTACACCAGATCATCTGGATCGGTATAACTATAATTTTGAGAGTTATATAGCCTCAAAATTCAGGATTGCAAAAAATCAGACCAATGAAGACTATTTAATTTACGATGCCGACGATGAAGTGATTGTAGATTGGTTATCGAAAAACCCGGTAAAATCGAAGTTATTGCCTTTCTCATTAGAGAAAAAATTAAATGAAGGGGCGTATTTGGAAGATGATAAAATTATTTTGATCATAAAAAATAAGATCATGGAGATGAATACAGATAATTTGGCCTTGGAAGGAAAGCACAACCTTAAGAATACCATGGCAGCAACAACTGCGGCCAAGCTAGTAAGTATAGGGAAGGATTCGATCCGTCGTAGTGTGGAGAGCTTTCAGGGGGTAGAGCACAGGTTAGAGAAAGTGTTGAAGATTCATCACGTACAATATATCAATGATTCCAAAGCTACCAATGTCAATGCAACTTATTACGCATTGGAAAGTATGAAAACACCAACGATTTGGATTGTCGGTGGGGTAGATAAAGGGAATGAGTATAAAGAATTAATGTCCTTAGTAAGGGAAAAGGTAAAGGCTATTATTTGTTTGGGAGTTGATAATTCTAAAATAAAGGATGCTTTTGCAAACGTTATAGATAGTATACAGGAAACGACAACTATGAAAGAAGCAGTTGCCATGGCCTACAGATTGGCCGAACGTGGCGATACGGTTTTATTGTCTCCTGCTTGTGCAAGTTTTGACCTTTTCGATAACTATGAGGATAGAGGGAATCAGTTTAAAAGAGCAATACATAAATTATAGTAGGTGGCTGGGTTATTTAAAAATATAAGTGGAGATAAGGCTATTTGGGCAGTGGTAGCCCTTTTGGCGTTATTTTCATTTTTACCAGTGTACAGTGCCAGTAGCAACTTGGTGTATGTGGTAGGTAGCGGAACCTCTATCGGCTATTTAGTAAAGCATGCCTTTCTGTTACTTCTAGGCTTTGGGATTATTTATGGGGTTCACCGTATACCGACCCACTTTTTTAAGGGGTTATCTTTAATAGCTATGCCGGTGGTGTTGCTTTTATTGGCGTTTACCTTGGCACAAGGAGACGTAATAGACGGTGCCAATGCTAGCCGTTGGATACGTATACCAGTGGTTGGGATTACTTTTCAAACTTCTAGTTTAGCTTCTGTGGTGCTTATGATATATGTGGCCAGATACTTGACTAAAATAAAGGATAGGACCGTTACTTTTAAAGAAAGTATTTTGCCGTTATGGACGCCGGTGTTTTTGGTGATCATGCTCATCTTGCCAGCGAATTTTTCCACTGCCGGGATTATGTTTAGCATGGTGCTGCTTTTGTGTTTTCTGGGAGGATACCCCATACGTTATTTAATGGGGATTATAGGGGCAGGAGTGTTGCTGCTTACCATATTCATCCTTACGGCCAAGGCGGTTCCGGATTTATTTCCGAACCGAGTAGATACCTGGATGAATAGAATAGAAAGTTTTTCTAATCCGGAAGATACTGAAGGTAATTACCAAATAGAAAAAGCAAAAATCGCTATTGCTACGGGGGGTATTATAGGTAATGGCGCAGGGAAAAGCGTTATGAAGAATTTTTTACCACAGAGTTCTTCAGATTTTATATATGCCATTATTGTAGAAGAATATGGGTTGATCGGTGGATTTACTCTAATGTTCTTTTATTTGCTGTTGCTCTTTAGGATTGTGGTGGTAGCCAATAGCCATCCAACAATTTTTGGAAAGTTACTAGTGTTGGGAGTTGGACTCCCTATAGTCTTTCAGGCATTGATAAATATGGCCGTGGCGGTAGAGTTGTTTCCGGTTACCGGACAAACATTGCCCTTGATCAGTAGTGGAGGAACATCGAGTTGGATGACCTGTTTGGCAATAGGGATTATTCTTAGTGCCAGTAACAAAAAAAGTCAGTCCGAATCAGAAGAAATAGATGAGAATAACCCTTTAGAAGTATTAAGTGGACAATTATAGGTTTATACTTTCGGGAGGTGGTACAGGCGGACATATATATCCGGCCATTGCTATCGCCAATGAGTTAAAAGAAAGATTTCCCGATGCTGAAATTTTGTTCGTAGGGGCAAAAGACAGAATGGAGATGGAAAAAGTACCACAGGCTGGTTATAAAATAGAGGGCTTGTGGATAAGTGGGGTTCAACGGAAACTGACCCCTAAAAATTTAATGTTTCCCCTTAAAGTAATAAGTAGTTTGGTGAGATCGGCTAGCATTCTTAATAAGTTTAAACCCCATGCTGTTATAGGTACGGGAGGGTTTGCAAGCGGGCCCCTTTTAAAGGTAGCGTCGGTAAAGGGTATTCCATGTCTGATCCAAGAACAAAATTCTTATGCAGGAATCACTAATAAGTTATTAGCCGATAAGGTTAAAAAGATTTGTGTGGCCTATGAGGGGATGGATAAGTTTTTTCCGAAAGATAAAATCGTGAAAACAGGAAACCCAGTTCGGTCAGATCTGATTTCCCTATCAGAAAACAGGGATAATGCTATGCAATTCTTTAACCTGGATATGGATAAGCCCACATTATTGGTGTTGGGGGGGAGTTTAGGAGCTAGACGCATCAATGAATTGATAGAGGATAAACTATCTTTTTTTAAAACTTTCGGATTGCAACTGATTTGGCAATGTGGTAAACTGTATTATGAAGAATACAAAAAGTACGATAGCGAAGAGGTAAAGGTATATCCATTTATAAACAGAATGGATTTTGCCTATACGGCCACCGATATGATTATCTCGCGTTCAGGGGCAGGAGCAGTTTCGGAACTGAGTATTGTGGGAAAGCCGGTAATTTTTATACCCTCGCCAAATGTGGCAGAAGATCATCAAACCAAAAATGCCAAGGCATTGGTAGCAGAAAATGCTGCGGTTATGATTGCTGAAAGGGATTTGGATACTGAGTTTGAAGAGGATTTTACCGATTTAATGCTGACAAAAAATAGACAACAGGAGTTGAGTGACAATATAAAAAGAATGTCCTTGCCCGATGCCACTAAGAGGATTGTTGATGAGATCGAAAAAATGTTGGGTAAAGGGTAGTTGCTTTTAAAGTATAAGCAGGAATAAGGGCCCTGAAGAAGGGAGTGAAAAGGTTTCCGGATATTTTAAAATAGTTGACCTTGAAATGTATAAAATTAAATGTACGGCATAATCGCCTTAAGAATTAAAGCATAAAAATGAATATAAAAGATATACATAACGTCTACTTTATCGGTATAGGTGGCATTGGTATGTCTGCACTTGCCAGATACTTTAAGTTTATAAAAAAGGCGGTAGCCGGTTATGATAAGACGGCATCTCCGCTGACCCAGGATATGGAAGGTATGGGAATTGATATTCATTACGAGGATAATTTAAAGTTAGTACCGAAAGAATGTTTGGATAGCGAAAATACATTGATTGTATATACTCCGGCTGTACCTAAAGACCATTCAGAATACCGCCATTTTATCGATCGGGGTTTTACGGTAAAAAAACGGTCAGAAGTATTGGGGCTGATCACCAGGGATACCTATTGCCTAGCGGTGGCCGGGACCCATGGCAAGACAACTACTACTTGTATTTTAGCTCATTTGTTAAAAGAGTCAGGTTTTGCTATGACCGCCTTTTTGGGTGGTATATCAGAAGATTTTAATAGTAACTTTTTATTGGAAGGCACAAAGTATTCTGTGGTAGAGGCCGATGAGTTCGACCGCTCATTTTTACAGCTCTCTCCGGATATTGCTTGTGTAACTTCTATGGATGCCGATCATTTGGATATTTACGGCAATAGTGAGGCATTAAAAGACTCCTTTGTTGCGTTCACGAAAAGATTGAAGCCCAATGGAAAGCTTTTTGTACGCAATGGTTTGCCTATAGAGGGGATTACTTACGGGATTGAAGACGATTCGGAGTATTGCATCCGAAATATAAAAATAGAAAATGGAGCCTACATATTTGATTTGGTAACTCCGGAGACGACGCTCAGCGGAGTAAAGTTCCATAAGCCTGGGGAGCACAATTTGCTCAATGGCTTAGTTGCCTTTGCAATGGCGATACAAGCTGGTGCCCCGCCACATCGCCTTGCAAAAGCATTGGAGACTTTTAAGGGAGTTCAAAGAAGGTTCTCGTATCAGATAAATACGGAGGAATTCATTTTTATTGATGACTATGCGCATCACCCAACAGAGATTAATGCGGTGTACCAAGCGGTTTCCCAAATGCATCCAGGGAAAAAAGTATTGGCCGTTTTTCAGCCACATTTATTCTCCAGAACAAAAGACTTTGTAGACGACTTTGCAAAAAGTTTGGCTAAGTTTACCAGTATAGTCTTGTTAGATATATATCCGGCAAGGGAGCAACCAATTGAAGGGGTAAGCTCGCAATGGTTGCTGGATAAGATTAAAAATCCTAATAAAAAATTAATAGAAAAGTCTAATCTATTAGCTGAAATAAAGGCGCAGAAGCCCGAAGTTTTAGTAATGATGGGGGCAGGGGATATTGGTTTAGAGGTAGCAAATATTAAAAAAGAATTATTATGAAAATTAATTGGAATTTCTTTGCGATGGGAGTCCTGTTATTTACAGTAATAGGTCTTTATATATTTGCGAACCATCGCAATAATCGGAGACATATAGAAAAGGTGAACATTTCTTTTATAGGTGATCAAAATTTTTATCTTAGCCATGAGGGCGTTCAAAATTTGTTGATACAAAAATTAGGGAACTTAGAAAACTTGCCTAAAGAAAAATTAGTTTTGAATGCTGTAGAAAAACTAATAGAATCTAATGAAATGGTGAAAAAAGCCCATGTTTATTTGACAATAAAGGGGGAGTTAAGGGCTAAAATAGAGCAGCGTAAGCCCATCGGGCGAGTAGAAGGTGTTGCGAAATATTATGTGGATGAGGATGGAAAACGTATGCCTTTATCGAATAACCATTCGGCACGAGTTCCTTTGGTTACGGGAAACGTTACAGAGCAAAGCCTAGGTGACGTACATGATATTATAACATTTGTTAACCGGGATGATTTTTTAAAGAAAAACGTGATAGGTATACACGTAACAGAGGATCTAAATTATCTTTTAAAGTTTAGAATGGATAATTTTGTGGTCGATTTGGGGAGAACAGAAGAGATGCCCAAGAAATTTAACAATTTTAAGGCCTTTTATTCGAAGGCATATAAGGACAAAACATTGAGTCAATATAGTAGAGTTAGTTTAGAATTTAATAACCAGGTAGTTTGCACCAAAATATAAGGTATGGAACAAGGTAAATATTCAGTTGGTTTAGACATTGGTACCACCAAGATTGTAGCTATTGTTGGCAAGGAAAATGAGTACGGAAAGATTGAAGTTTTAGGTATTGGGAGGTCTAAAAGTCTTGGGGTGCACCGGGGCGTGGTCAACAATATTACCCAGACCATAAAATCTATTCAAACAGCCGTAGCGGAAGCAGAAGCAAATTCTGGTTTGAAAATTGAAAACGTAGTGGTCGGTATTGCTGGGCAGCATATAAGAAGTTTACAACATAGTGATTATATAACGAGATCTAATTCTGAAGATGTAATCAATGAGGAAGATGTAGAAAAGCTATGTAATCAAGTATATAAATTGGTAATGCTTCCAGGGGAAGAAATTATCCATGTATTGCCTCAAGAATTTAAAATTGATGGGCAAGGAGAGATCAAGCAGCCTATGGGGATGTACGGAGGTCGGCTCGAAGCCAATTTTCATGTGGTAGTAGGGCAGGTATCGTCTATCCGTAATGTTGGTCGCTGTATAAAAAGTGCAGGCTTGGGCTTGGGCAATATTACTTTGGAGCCTTTAGCTTCGGCAAACGCAGTACTTAGTCAGGAAGAAAAAGAAGCTGGTGTGGCTTTGGTAGATATCGGTGGCGGTACTACCGATTTAGCGATATTTAAAGATGGGATAATCCGTCATACGGCCGTAATTCCTTTTGGTGGAAATGTAATAACAGAAGATATCAAAGAGGGATGTTCTATTATAGAAAAACAGGCAGAGCTATTAAAAATAAAATTCGGGTCGGCTTGGCCAGGAGAAAATAAGGACAATGAAATTGTTTCTATCCCCGGATTAAGAGGAAGAGAGCCAAAGGAAATTACCTTAAAGAATCTCTCTAAAATTATTCATGCCAGAGTAGTGGAAATTGTAGAGCAGGTATATGTAGAGATAAAGAACTACGGGCATGAAGAGCAAAAGAAAAAATTGATCGCCGGCATCGTACTAACTGGTGGCGGAAGCCAGTTAAAGCATTTAAAGCAATTAGTAGAATACATCACCGGAATGGATACGAGAATAGGATATCCTAACGAGCATTTAGCGGGGGATTCCGATGAGGAAATAGCGAGCCCTTTGTATGCTACAGCGGTTGGTTTATTAATGAATGCCGTGCAAAATAAACCAAAAGGTGTTTCCGAGGAAGAGGAAATTCTGATGGAAGAGACCACGGAAAAAGAAATCGTGGCGGAAGATTCAAAAATAGAGGCTAAAAAAGAAAAAGTAAAAGCTGAAAAATCTATTTTTGAAAGATTTACTGAAAGATTTAAGAATTTTTTAGATAGCGCAGAGTAAGACAATTAAGAAAGAACGTAGGAAAGCAACCAGTAAACAAGAAAAGATGAGCAAAAGCACAGAATTCGAAAACATATCTTTTGATTTACCCAAGAATCAAAGTAACGTAATCAAAGTCATCGGTGTCGGTGGGGGAGGTAGCAACGCGATCAATCACATGTTCCAGGCCGGAATCAATGGGGTCGATTTTATTATTTGCAACACCGATTCGCAGGCCTTAGAAAATAGCCCTGTACCCCATAAGATACAGTTAGGGGTTTCATTGACCGAAGGATTGGGGGCTGGTGCCAACCCAGAGGTTGGGGAACAAGCTGCGATCGAAAGCATGGAAGAAATTAAAAACATGTTGGATACCACTACAAAAATGATCTTCATTACGGCTGGAATGGGCGGTGGAACAGGAACTGGTGCTGCGCCTGTAATTGCCAAGATGGCTAAGGAAATGGATGTACTTACGGTTGGGATCGTTACCATGCCCTTTCTTTTTGAAGGTAAAATGCGTTGCCAACAAGCTCAGTTGGGGATCGAAAAACTTCGTGCTAATGTAGATTCTTTAATTGTCATCAACAATAATAAATTAAGAGAAGTATATGGCAACCTTGGGTTTAAAGCCGGATTCTCTAAAGCGGACGAAGTCTTGGCTACTGCTGCGCGTGGTATCGCAGAGGTAATTACGCATCACTATACTCAAAACATAGATTTACGTGATGCCAAAACGGTGCTTTCCAATAGTGGTACTGCCATTATGGGATCTGCTATTTCTTCGGGCTCTGCAAGGGCCCATGAGGCTATTATGAAGGCATTGGACTCGCCCTTGTTGAACGATAATAAAATTACCGGTGCCAAGAATGTGTTATTGCTTATTGTTTCGGGGTCCCAGGAAATTACCATTGATGAAATAGGGGAAATTAACGACCATATCCAAAATGAGGCAGGATTTGGAGCAAACATCATTATGGGTGTTGGAGAAGATGAGGGACTGGGCGAAGCGATCGCAGTAACGGTTATTGCCACGGGTTTTAATATAGACCAACAGGATGATATTGTAAATACCGAAACAAAAAAAATCATTCATACGTTAGAAGATGAGCAAAAAGCGGAACAAGTATTGGTTTCGAAAAATGTGGTTCATCAGTTGGTCGAGGATAAACAGGAAGTTAAAACGGAGCCTATTAAACATACATTAGACGAGAAGACTTCCGAGGGAGACTTAGTGTCTACTAGTGAATATATAAAAAACCTTACTGTCTTTCATGAAGAGGTGGCATCAAAAAGTGCCCAAGACGATTTTATTATTATTGACACCTCTAACACAGTAAAAGAGATGGAAGTCGTAGATGCTCAGGAAATAACGAACGAGGTGCCAGGTGAAGATCAATTCGAAATCAGTTTCGATATGCCTTTAGCTAAGAAATCGGAAGCCGATGAGGTGGAAGAGGAGCAAATTGTCACCTTGGATTTTGATGATGAGGTTAAGAATATGGCCGTAAAGGATCCTGTGGAGGTAACCCCATCCGTCGATTATAATAAAGGTGGAGAAAAGCGATATAGCCTGGACGATTACATGGATTTGGAGAGTAAACTGAATAGTGCTCAATCAAAATCCAAAGAGACTGCCAAACCGACCATTGTAGAGGAAGAACTTAGAATAGAAAAGCGCACCGTTCTAAAGCAGGAAGCAAAACCTAGCGAAATTGTCGAGGAGGTAGAAGATCCAATGAATACTCCAATTCATTTATTGCTAAAAGAAAGAGCAGACGAACGAAGAAGAAAATTAAAAGATTACAATTATAAGTTTCAAAACAGTCTTAATAACTTGGAAGAGATTTCTAAACAACCTGCGTATAAAAGGCAGGGAATAGATTTAAATGAGACCCCTAGAGAGAACAAGATTTCTAGAACAACTTTGGGTGAAGATGGTAATGATGAGATTAGATTAAGGTCTAATAATTCATTTTTACACGACAATGTGGACTAGGATAAAAATAGCTGTTTTTTTTATAAAGTTTAAACCCGAAAATTACGGTTATTTTCGGGTTTATTTTTTATCTTCGCAGCGCTAAAAATATAAAGAGATGAGTTTACAGCAAAGGATAATGGAAGATATGAAGGCTGCAATGAGAGCCAAGGATACAGTAGCCTTGGAATCTTTAAGAGCTATAAAATCGGCTTTATTATTGGCAAAAACAGAAACTGGATCCGGCGAAGAACTCTCTGAAGAAGAGGAAGTGAAACTGGTTCAAAAATTGGTGAAGCAAAGAAAAGACAGTGCCGCTATTTATATAGAGCAAGGACGTGAGGATTTAGCCGCACCGGAAATTGCGCAGGCCAGAGTTATTGAGAAGTTTTTGCCAGAGCAATTAAGCGAGGAAGAGGTAGAAAAAGTAGTTCTGCAAACTATAGAAAGTATCGGAGCTTCAGGAATGAAGGATATGGGGAAAGTAATGGGATTGGTGTCAAAGGAATTGGCAGGAAAAGCCGATGGGAAAACCATTTCTAATATTGTTAAAAATAAATTATCTTAGCAAAAAATAGATCGGTCTTTACAGACTGATCGCTACTTATTATTGGCCGCGTGGCGCAACTGAATAGCGCATCAGATTTCGGCTCTGAGGGTTGGGGGTTTGAATCCCTTCGCGGTCACTACAAGCACAAAGCCTGCAACGAAAGTTGCAGGCTTTGTTGTTTTATATAAAATACGAAGCCCTGCTTCAGTATTTTATATAAAACAACAAAGCGTATTGCCTCGCAATACAGGCTTGTATTTGCAAAGGGGACCGTCAAGGGAAAGGCGCAGCCAATCCCCGCTAAAACAACAA
>NZ_FQYX01000007.1 GCF_900141935.1 Arenibacter nanhaiticus
CAGCTGGCCCCTTACTCCAAATGCTGCTGTGCGGTCCTCTATTTTCTTTTCTCTTTGAACTTCCCTATCATATGACTAAAAATGTATTTGTTCAATATTAACCAAAAGTCAAATTGACCGGTAGTCCCGCAACATGCGGGGGAGGTACTGATTACTGTTCACCGTTCACCGATTATTTTTTCCACATTGTTTATTGCTAATTGTTAACTGTTAACTGAAATCCTCGCGTTAGGGATTGCAGCGGCATCCTTTTTTAGAGGGCCACGGGACCTTTAAAAAAGATAGAGCGGAAAGCCTGACCGACGAAGGAGGGAACGCCCAAAACGGTCTATTGCTGCTTCCCTATAAATATCTTTCCTTGTAATATGACCAAAGTTTTATTTAGTAGCTAATACCTATTGCCTTTTTCTAACCGCTACGAGATATAACACAGGTCCTTGGATGTTTTCAGATTCTTTCCCGGAGGATTAGCACAGCATGCTTTAGAAGTATAATATGTACTAAATTAAAAATAAGGTGATTATATCTGTTACAAAGAGAATAGTTTAATTAACACATAAAAACAATACTTAAAGTAGGAAAAAACAACTTTAAAATATTATTTTTGGACTCAACAAATTATTAATAGGAAAAACATTGGCTTCTAGTGAAAATAGTTGCTGGGAGGAACATTAACAAGCATGGTTAAAAACTTTATAGTATTTCTTTTACTTTTATTCATCACTTTATCGAATGCGCAAAATTACAAAGCTAATTATGCTATTGAAGATTACGATACATGGGGAACGGTACAATTGAAAGATAGCTTTGGCGACGAATCTGATGAAACCATTTGTACGTATTTAACCAAGGGAACGTACATAGATATTAAAGGTGAGTACGAAAGCATGGAAGTGATGGCTTTGGTTGATTTGAAGCGAAAGCAGCTGGCCGTAAATATTTATAATGGGTGTAACGAACTGATTAAAAATATAAATTTTGATGGAAAGGTTTTAATAAAGGATATGGGAAGTAATGATATTGATCATTACCTTTTTAAAGGAACAGATTGGACTTCGAATACTTTGATGGCACCTATTACAGAGGGGAAATACAGGGCTATCCCTGTAAAATATCTATTAGACGGTAATGGCCAGGTGGTAAAGTTTAAAATGGAGCATAGTACGGAGGGGCCAAAGAAATATTTAGGAGAGTATAATTTCAGTATTTTGGCTTGGGATGATACTTTTAGAAACTACCTAGAGGAAGGCCTATATAAAGAGGAAAAAAAGGAAAAGAATATTGGCAATCCACGGTTTATGGGAGAGGCTTCTAGATAAGGTATTAGCCGATCCTGATGATCGATTGTATATCGTTCCTATTTATATTTAGCATTTCATATCTCTGTAGGTCGGTTTTTTTGATAGTTCAAGGGCGTCAGTTGTCTAATATGTCTTTATTTGAAGGTTATTAATGACCTTTTAAGGGGTTTTTACTTAAAATACCGATATTGCCTAGCTCTATAGAACTAGAAGAGTGCACTTCGTTGAAAGGCTTATAAGCTTAAAAAGAGCAATCAATTGTCTTTGCGAATAATGGCTTAACGATTAAAATAAGTTGAATGCTTTGTGTGTTCTTTAAAAATAAAGGGCTGTCCTTGTACAAGAACAGCCCTTTAAATATATAGAAAGTTTTGAACCTTAAATCCTAGGCAAATCTCCTTCTCCTTTTAATGGTAAATTAGAAGATCCCATTAAATATGCATCCACGTGATGGGCTGCTTGTCTTCCTTCGGAAATGGCCCAAACGATTAGGGACTGTCCTCTTCGCTGATCTCCTGCGGCAAATACTCCAGGGACATTGGTTTTATAATCGCTTTCAGATGCCTGTATGTTGGTTCTTGGGTCTGCTTCAATGCCTAATTGCTCGGCAACGGTCATTTCTGAACCTGTAAATCCTAAGGCCAACAGAGCCAATTCGCATTTCCATTCTTTTTCCGTACCTGGAACTTCTTGTAGCCTAGGACGTTTTCCGGTTTCTATGATCCATTCTACCTCAGTGGTAACAAGTCCGGTTAAGTTTCCGTTTTTGTCACCTGTAAATTTTTTGGTTGAAATACTAAAAAATCGTTCAGCTCCTTCTTTGTGCGAGGTACTGGTGCGCAAGCGCATTGGCCAAAATGGCCATGGTTGGTCATCGGGGCGATCAACGGTTCCCTTGGGCATGATCTCAAAATTAGTAACCGAGGTTGCGCCATGTCTAATGGAGGTTCCGATACAATCCGATCCGGTATCTCCACCACCAATAACGATGACATCTTTATCGGTAGCTTTTATTTCTTCGCCCAAGTCGGTAATTCCATCGACACGTTTATTGTTTTGTTTTAAAAAGTCCATGGCTTGTACCACACCTTTTAAATCGGAGCCTTCAATCGGTAAATTTCTTCGGACCGTTGCACCTCCACAAAGGACAATCGCATCGTATTCTTTTTTAAGGTCTTCTGCAGAAATATCCGTTCCTACTTCTACACCTGTTTTGAATTGGATGCCTTCTTCTTCTAAAATTCGAAGCCTTCTGTCAATAACCGATTTATCCAACTTAAAATCAGGAATCCCATATCGTAAAAGTCCACCTATTTTTTGATCTCTTTCAAAAACGGTTACCAGATGACCAGCCCTATTTAATTGTTGGGCAGTGGCAAGTCCGGCTGGACCAGAGCCTATAACGGCTACTGTTTTCTCGGTTCTTTTTACTGGTGATTGGGCTTTTACCCATCCTTGTGAAAAGGCAGTTTCTGCTATATTTTTTTCTATATTTTCTATAGAGACCGGGTTTTCATTGATTCCCAATACACAAGCTTCCTCACAGGGTGCAGGACAAAGCCTTCCTGTAAATTCAGGAAAATTATTGGTAGAATGTAATATTTGCGCCGCCATTTCCCATTTTCCTCGGTAAACCGCGTCGTTAAAATCGGGGATCAGGTTCCCCAATGGACAACCACTATGACAAAAAGGAATGCCGCAGTCCATACAACGAGCACCTTGCTCTTTAAGTTCCTTTTCTTTCATAGGAAGGGTAAACTCCTTATAGTGTTTAACCCTATCTTCCACGGGAGCGTATTCTTCTACCTTTCTATCGAATTCCAAAAATCCTGTTATCTTTCCCATATTTCGATTATATAGTTTCTAGTTTTTCTTTTTCTAGGCGGATTAAAGCCTGCTTGTATTCTTCTGGGAATACCTTTACGAACTTAGTAAGGCAATCTTCCCAATTTTCCAATATGCGTTGGGCTATTGGACTTAGTGTGGCATTGTAATGATTTTCAATAAGACCTTTTAATTCCGCAATGTCATTGTCGTCATCTAATGGCAATAAATTTAACTCGGGTGACTTACAATTTTTGTGGAAGGTCTTTTTCTCGTCAAAAATATAGGCTATACCACCGCTCATTCCTGCACCGAAGTTTCTTCCTACTTCTCCAAGGATAACCGCGATACCACCAGTCATATATTCACAGCCGTGATCGCCAATACCTTCAACAACGGCTTTGGCTCCAGAGTTTCTGACACAGAATCTTTCTCCGGCCTTACCATTAATATAGGCCTCTCCGTTGGTGGCCCCGTAAAGGGTAACATTCCCGGTAATGACATTTTCTTCTGGTTTTAAGGTAGACTTATAAGGAACCTTAATGATTAGTTTGGCGCCCGACAAACCTTTTCCTAGGTAGTCATTGGTATTTCCATTAACAACCATGGTGAGTCCTTTGGTTGCAAAGGCTCCAAAACTTTGTCCGGCCGAACCTGTGAAATTAAGTTTTAAAGTGTTTTCTGGTAAACCTTCGGCACCGTAAATTTTTGAAATTTCATTACTGGTAATTGCCCCAACAGCTCTATCGGTGTTTTTAATAGGGAAATCTAAATTTGTTTTTTCCTTTCTAAATAAGGCAGGATGTGCTTTCTCAATGATTTCAAATTCAATTGACTTCTCTATATCGTGTTGTTGCTTTTGTGTATTGTAAAACTTGGTACCTTTAGGCACGTCTATTTCATGTAAAATAGGGGTTAAATCTATTCCGGCTGCTTTGTAATGCTCCAAGGCTTTTTTACGATCTAATTTTTGGACTTGTCCCACCATTTCTTGGATGGTCCTAAATCCTAATTGCGCCATGATTTCCCTAAGTTCTTGGGCGACGAAATACATATAGTTAACTACGTGCTCGGGCTTTCCATTGAATTTTTTCCTTAATTCCGGATTCTGTGTTGCAATTCCGACCGGACAGGTATTTAAATGACAAACGCGCATCATAATACATCCGGAAGCTACCAATGGAGCTGTCGCAAATCCAAATTCTTCTGCCCCTAGCAAACAAGCGATGGCTACATCTCTACCAGTTTTTAATTGTCCGTCACATTCTAGAACCACTCTATTTCTCAGGTCGTTCATCACCAAGGTTTGCTGTGCTTCAGCGATTCCCAATTCCCAAGGCAAACCTGCGTGTTTTAGGGAGGTTAGCGGCGATGCTCCAGTTCCTCCATCGTGTCCGGAGATTAAGATAACATCGGCCTTTGCCTTAGAAACACCGGCGGCTACGGTACCAACACCTACTTCGGAAACCAATTTGACGTTGATTCGGGCCTTTCTGTTGGCCGATTTTAAATCGTATATTAATTGTGATAAATCTTCAATGGAATAAATATCATGATGTGGTGGGGGCGAAATTAATCCTACATAAGGTGTAGAATTTCTTGTTTTAGCGATTGCAGGATCTACTTTTGCTCCCGGTAATTGTCCACCTTCCCCAGGTTTTGCTCCCTGGGCCATTTTAATTTGGATTTCTTTGGCACTGGTCAGATAGTTGGAGGTAACTCCGAACCTACCAGAGGCTACCTGTTTTATGGCACTGTTTTTCCAGTCGCCGCTTTGGTTTTTGTAAAAGCGTTCGGCGTCTTCTCCTCCTTCGCCAGAATTACTCTTACCGCCAATACGGTTCATGGCGACCGCTAAATTCTCATGGGCCTCCTTACTGATGGAACCATAGGACATGGCGCCAGTTTTAAAGCGTTTTACTATTTCGGTCCACGGTTCTACCTCTTCCAATGGAATAGGATCAAAATTGGAAAATTCGAACAACCCTCGAATGGTCATGAGGTCTTTTGTCTGCTCATTCACCATTTGAGAAAATTCCTTATAAGACTCTGGTTCGTTGTTTCTTACCGATTTTTGTAGTTTGGCGATGCTCAATGGGTTGAATAAATGTTTTTCCCCATCCCTTCTCCAGCGGTACTGTCCGCCTATTTCTAAATCTAGGCTAGCGGCAACTTCTTGTGTTTTAAAGGCTTTATGGTGTCTTTTTGCGATTTCTTTCTCAATTTCGTACAAACCAATTCCTTGTATTCTGGTAGGAGTGTTCGGGAAATATTTATCTACGGTTTTGGTATTGATTCCGATACATTCGAATAACTGGGACCCCCTATAAGAATTAAGGGTAGAAATACCTATTTTATTCATGATCTTAAGAATTCCTTTACCTACTGCTTTGTTGTAGTTCTTAATGGCTTCTTCAAAGGTATATTCCGTAATATCGAGGGCAGAAATTTGTTCGGCGATAATTTCATTCACCATATAAGGGTTAATGGCACTGGCCCCAAATCCGAACAATAAGGCAAAATGGTGAACCTCTCTAGGTTCAGCAGATTCTATGATGATACTTAGTTTAGATCTTTTTCCCAATCGCTGTAAACCACTATTAACAAAAGAACAGGCTAGTAAGGCGGGAATAGGTGCGTTTTGAAGATTTACATTCCTGTCGGATAGTATAATGATGTTGGTGCCTTCGTCGATGGCTTTTTCGGCCTGCTCTAAAAGTGATTCCAAGGCATTTTCCAATCCGTTATGTCCCTTTTCTATTTCGTATAGCATAGGAATAGAGACAACCTTATAATCTGGACTTGCGTCGTAATTTTTTATCTTGTCCAAATCCTCCTTGGAAATAACAGGATTTTGGATCTTTAATTTTTTACAGTGATATTCAGATTGTTCAAAAATATTTTGATCACTTCCCAGGGTTAAGCTAATATCGGTAATAAGCTCTTCGCGAATACCGTCCAATGGTGGATTGGTAACTTGAGCAAAGAGTTGCTTAAAATAATTATAGATTAATTGAGGACGCTCTGATAATATAGCGATAGGGGTATCCGATCCCATAGAACCTAGAGGTTCCTTGGCAGTTTTTCCCATCGGAAGAATGATAGTATTGATATCTTCTTGGGTATATCCAAAAATAGCTTTCCGCTTTTGTACGCTTTCCTCGTTTAAAAATAAAGGACAGTCATTATAAGGTATATCTTTTAGATGTACCAAGTTTTTGTCTAACCACTGTTTGTATGGGTGTCGGTGAGCTATTTCTTCCTTGATTTCCTCATCATTGACAATACGGCCTTCTTCCATATTTACCAAGAACATTTTTCCTGGTTCCAGTCTACCGTGCATTTCGATGTTCTCTGGTTCTAGTTGAACCACTCCTACTTCAGACGACATAATTACGTATCCATCTTTTGTAACGGAGTATCTAGAAGGTCTTAGGCCGTTTCTGTCCAATACTGCACCAATATAATTTCCGTCCGTAAAAGGGATAGAAGCCGGACCATCCCAAGGCTCCATCATACAAGAGTTGTATTCGTAAAAAGCTCTCTTGGCTTCGGACATCTCCTCGTTTTTTTCCCAAGCTTCAGGAACCAATATCATCATCACTTCAGGAAGCGATCTTCCTGTCATCAATAATAGTTCTACCACCATATCCATAGTAGCTGAATCCGATTTTCCTGGAAGGATGATAGGGAGTATATTTTTTATTTCATCACCAAACAGTTCACTTTCCATTAATTCCTGTCTAGAAAGCATTCTGCTGACATTTCCTCTAAGGGTGTTTATTTCACCATTATGGCACATGTAGCGGAAGGGCTGTGCTAAATCCCAGGTAGGGAAGGTGTTGGTAGAAAAACGTTGATGAACCAAGGCTAATCGGGTAACTACTCTAGGATCCATAAGATCTTGGTAGTATAAACTTATATCCTCGGGCATTAAAAGACCTTTGAAAATAATTATTTTGGTCGATAAACTAGGAACGTAGAAGAACTTGCTTTCAGACAGTTTTGAGCTGTTGACGGTATGTTCGGTAACTTTTCTAGCAATAAATAATTTTAGGTTAAAATTAAAAAAATCCTGATCGCTATTTTCTTTGGCTACGAATAATTGCTTTACAAAAGGTTCTGTTTCTGTTGCAATCCTTCCTGGTACGGATCGGTTTACAGGAACGTCTCTCCAGCCTAATAATTTTAAGCCTTGTTTTTTAATGTTTTCTTCAAAAACATCTATACAGTAATTTCTTTGGTTTTCCTTCTGTGGCAAAAATATATTTCCAACAGCATATTCGCCAGGTTCAGGAAGCTCAAAGTCGCAAACCTCCTGAAAAAAGGCATGAGGAATGTCAATTAGAATTCCAGCTCCATCTCCAGTTTTACCGTCAGAACTGACTGCTCCCCTGTGTTCTAATTTTTCTAATATCTCTAAAGCCTTATGGATAATATCGTTAGACTTTTTACCTTTTAGGCTACATATAAATCCTGCTCCACAGTTATCATGTTCAAATTCCGGTAGGTATAACCCTTGTTTTTTCAGCATCATAGATTAACGTATTTCTTCAAAAATACGGAATTTCATGAATTAAAATCAGTGTATACGCGTAAACCGTATAAAAAATTCAGCGTTTTCAATTATAGCTTACCTAAAATGCATATATTAGATTTTTGAGCTCATATATTATGATTATGATAATTTAAGATTTCGTTAAGAGAGGTGTTCGCTCTTTTATAGTTTGTCCTCATTCAGTTTTATGGGGAATTAAAAGTTTGCTTCCCGACATTAAGGAGCAGCCATGGGTAAATGAATCGCCACTCCTGAATTTGGGTTATAAATTTATAGCGGTATGTTCAATGCTAATTTTTTAAGATACTTCTCGAGATGACAATTTTTTGAATCTCTGAAGTACCTTCGTATATCTGGGTAATTTTGGCATCTCTCATATGACGTTCTACGTGGTAATCTTTAACAAAGCCATTTCCGCCATGAATTTGTACTGCTTCTGTAGCGGTATCCATCGCTACTTGTGAAGCGTATAGTTTAGCCATGGCTCCAGAGAGGTCGTAATCATTGCCCTGATCTTTGTCCCAAGCGGCTTTGTATACCAACTGGCGTGCTGCTTCGATTTGGGTATGCATATCGGCAAGTTTAAAGGCGATCGCTTGATGGTTCATAATTTCCGTACCAAAAGCTTTTCGTTCTTTTGAGTATTTTTTAGCCAATTCATAGGCACCGGCAGCTATTCCGAGCGCTTGGGCGGCAATCCCAATTCTTCCGCCCGCTAAAGTTTTCATCGCAAACTTAAATCCGAAACCATCTTCGCCTATCCTATTTTCTTTAGGGACCTTTACATCATTAAAAATTAACGAATGGGTATCGCTTCCGCGTATTCCGAGTTTGTTTTCTTTAGGCCCTATTTCAAACCCGGGCATATCCTTGGTCATTATAAGGGCATTTATTCCTTTGTGGCCTTTAGAAATATCGGTTTGTGCTATTACAAGGTATGTCTCGGCAGAATTGCCGTTGGTAATCCAGTTCTTGGTACCGTTTACGATATAATGATCGCCTTTGTCCAAGGCAGTGGTTTTTTGTGAGGTGGCATCACTGCCGGCCTCGGGTTCCGAAAGACAAAACGCCCCTATACTCTTACCGCTGGCCAAAGGGATTAAATATTTTTCCTTTTGGGCTTCTGAAGCAAAATGTTCCAGTCCCCAACATACCAATGAATTATTGACAGATACAATAACAGAAGCGGAAGCATCTACCTTGGAGAGCTCTTCCATAACTATTACATAGGATATAGTGTCTAGTCCACTGCCGCCGTATTTAGGATCAACCATCATCCCAAGGAACCCTAATTCCCCCATTTTCCTCACCTCTTCGGTTGGAAATTTTTGGGCGTCATCTCTTTCGATAACTCCAGGGAGTAGTTCGTTTTGGGCAAAATCCCTTGCGGCTTGGCGTATCATTAGTTGTTCTTCTGTTAGGGAAAAATTCATAGTATATAAAAGTTTAAGTGGTTTGTATCAAATATAAGGGTATACATTGAAATAATTATGATTAAGAAAAACTATAAATCCTAATCTATATTTATATATTTGTTTGTCGAAATCCTTTTTTATTGAAGATTAAATTACAATTATGAGACAACATTAGCTTCGGTAGTAGCAATGAATTCCGAGAATAGCTGGCAAGTGAAATTTTGCCTATAATTGTATTATAATCAAATAATTAAACCATTACAATGAAAAAGTTACTTCAGATATACGAGAACAAGGCTCCTGAGATTGTTTTTAATTGGAAGGATCCTGAAACCGAAGCAGAGGGTTGGACCGTCATAAATTCGCTTCGCGGCGGTGCGGCAGGAGGAGGTACTCGTATGCGAGAGGGGTTGGACATGAATGAGGTCCTGTCCTTGGCCAAAACAATGGAGGTGAAGTTTACGGTTTCCGGCCCGCCGATTGGAGGGGCGAAATCTGGAATTAATTTCAATCCTAATGATCCTCGTAAAAGCGGTGTTCTAAAAAGATGGTATCATGCCGTGGCCCCATTGTTAAAAAGCTATTATGGAACCGGAGGCGATTTAAATGTCGATGAAATTCACGAAGTTATCCCTATTACGGAAGATGCAGGGGTTTGGCATCCGCAAGAGGGGGTTTTTAACGGACATTTTAAGCCCACAGAGGCCGATAAAATAAATAGGATCGGTCAATTGAGACTAGGAGTTATAAAGGTGTTGGAGAGTAATAAGTATTCTCCTTCTACCCAAAAAAAATATACGGTGGCCGATATGATTACCGGTTTTGGGGTAGCCGAAGCCGTGAAACATTTTTACGATATACACTCGGGTTCTGTGGTAGGAAAGCGTGCTATTGTACAAGGTTTTGGTAATGTGGGTGCTGCTGCGGCCTTTTATTTGTCCCAAATGGGGGCTAAGATCGTTGGGATTATCGATAGGGATGGTGGCGTAATTAAGGAAGAAGGGTTTTCTTTTGAAGAAATCACCACCTTTTACCTAAATAAAAAAGGGAATACTCTTGTAGCCAAGGATCTGATTCCTTTTAATGAAATAAATGAAAGAATATGGCGTTTGCCTGCAGAAATATTTGCACCATGTGCGGCTTCTAGGTTGGTGACCAAGGAACAGGTTTCTGAAATGATCGATACAGGTTTGGAAGTTATAACATGCGGCGCTAATGTTCCGTTTGCGGATAAGGAAATATTCTTTGGGCCTATTATGGAATATACCGACGAAAGGCTGAGTTTGATTCCCGATTTTATTTCGAATTGTGGAATGGCACGTGTCTTTGCCTATTTTATGGAAGGAAGGGTTGCCATGGACGATGAAAAAATTTTTAACGATACTTCTCAAACGATAAGAGAGGCATTATTGAATATTTATAAAAATAATAGTACCAAACGTAATATTAGTAAAACAGGCTTTGAAATAGCACTCAAGCAGTTAATTTAGTATTCGATAATCGTAGAAACTTTTTTGTTTTTAGGTATTGGTTCCGCAGTGATAGATAATGTACCTTTGGTGTTGGCAAGAAGGGAAATGCTGTCTGAAGGAGTGGATGTTGCTGTTTGGGATTTCAGTGCTTCTTAAGCAGGAATAAGAGGTGTAATGTTGATTGTTGGTTCTGCTGTTGGGGTGGTATTAACAAGAATGTAAAAATAGATATTTTCTAATATCTTAAGGAATTGGCATGGTTGGTTTTTGCCGTTTTTTGGCGGGTTCCCTTGCTTTTGTGCTCATTAGAAAATTTGTGTTAAACACATAATATAAATCGGGTAAAACCGTTAATAAGGCAACTTTAATAAAGTAAATATATGTTATTGTTTCAAGGCCTCACTCAGGAGGCAGGTATTGAGGAAGTACTGTCTGAAGAAAAGACACTTTCGGTAATTGATTTAATAGTTAATGGTGGAACAGGAAGTATTCTGATCATCACCGTATTGTTTGTAATGCTCTTTGTGGCGTTGTATATTTATTTTGAACGGATTTTTGCCATCAAGGCGGCCTCTCAGATCGATAGCAATTTTATGAACCAAATACGAGATCATATTACTAATGGAAAGCTAGAGGCGGCAAAATTGTTATGCGCTCAGACCGATTCGCCAGTGGCGAGGTTAACGGCCAAGGGAGTTTCTAGAATAGGGAAGCCTTTAGACGATATTAATACGGCTATAGAAAATGCCGGTACCTTGGAGGTGTATAAACTAGAGAAAAACGTTAGTGTTTTAGCAACCGTAGCCGGTGCTGCCCCTATGATTGGATTTTTAGGAACCGTTATTGGTATGATTTTGGCTTTCCATGAAATGGCCTCCAGTGGTGGTCAGGCAGAGATGGGGTTACTGGCATCGGGTATTTATACGGCCATGACAACTACGGTGGCTGGTCTTGTAGTCGGTATTATTGCGTATATAGGGTATAACCATTTGGTAAATAGAACAGATAAGGTAATTCACAAAATGGAAGCTACTGCAGTGGAGTTTTTGGACTTGTTGAACGAACCGCTATAGTGGATATAATATGAAACTAAAAGGAAGAAATAAGGTTAGCCCAGATTTTAGCATGTCGTCTATGACCGACATTGTATTCTTGTTGCTTGTTTTTTTTATGTTGACCTCCAATTCTCCCAACGCTTTAGATCTATTGTTGCCAAAAGCAAAGGGGAAATCGACCAATACACAAAATGTATCGGTAAGTATTAACGAGAAATTGGAGTATTTTGTCAATAAGGATAAGATAAATGGAGAATATTTAGAAATAGAATTAAAAAAGGCACTAAAAGGACAAGAGAAACCTACCATTATTCTAAGAGCATCGGAGAGTATAGCATTAAAAGAGGCCGTGAATGTTATGGATATTGCTAATAGGAATAATTATAAAGTAATTTTGGCCGTGCGACCTAACTAATGTCATTATTAGATACCCCTTACAAGAAAAAATCCTTTACCCTTACAACTTTGTTGTTAAGTGTGCTGTTGCTATTGCTTTTTTATGTGGGACTCAGTTATATGGACCCACCGATAGAAAAGGGTATTTCTATTAATTTTGGAACTACCGAATTTGGAAGTGGAAGGGTGCAGCCTAAAGAAAAGATAAAATCCGAACCTGTAAATACACCGCCAAAAGAAACTGCCGTTCAAGAAACGAAAGTAGAAAAGGTAGTAGAAAAAATTCCTGAAGAAAAGATAGCGAAAGATGCCCCTACGGAAAAACTGTTGACGCAAGAAAATGAGGAGTCTGTGCTTATAAAACAACAGCAAGAAGAGAAACGAAAAGCCGAGGAAGCAGTTAATAAGGCAAAGGCCCAGGCCGAAAAGCTGGCCCAAGAAAAAAAGGCTGCAGAAGAAAAATTAAAAAAGGAACAAGAGGCTAAAAAGAGCAAGCTCGATGCCTTGATAGGAGGTATTAATAAGGCCGAAGGAACTACAGCCGGTGGCGAAGGAGACGATAAACGGGCCGGTGACAAAGGGAGACAAGACGGAGATCCGTATGCTACCAGTTATTACGGAGCCCCAGGCACGGGTAGTGGATCGGCAGGTTATGGTCTCAGTGGTAGGTCCTTGGTCAATAAGGGCAAGGTGGTACAGGAGTGCAACGAAGAAGGTAGGGTAGTAGTGAAAATTATAGTCGATAAAAACGGTAATGTGGTAAGTGCAGTGCCAGGAATGAAAGGGACTACCAATAACCATCCTTGTTTGTTGGAGCCCGCAAAGAAAACAGCCTTTTTACATAAGTGGAATTTGGATACCAATGCGCCTAACCAACAGGTAGGATTTGTAGTGGTGAATTTTAAACTTGGAGAATAAATTCTTTCTATACATTTTTTAAAGCAGTATACTACACACAAGTACTTAGTTCTCTATACCCAAAAACAAGAGGGTTAAATGAGATAATATTTTTAATTCTAAAAAAAAAAGGTTCGTCAAAATGACCTATCAGGAGACTCTGGATTGGATGTTTAGCCAACTTCCAATGTACCAGCAAAACGGAAATTCGGCTTATAAGGCCAAATTAGATAATATTTACGCGCTCAGTTCTTATTTGGGAAATCCCGAAAGAAAATTCAAAAGTATTCATGTGGCAGGGACCAATGGCAAGGGTTCTAGTAGCCATATGTTGGCTTCCATATTGCAAGAGGCTGGATACTCCGTAGGTTTATATACCTCACCGCATTTAAAAGATTTTAGGGAGCGTATACGAATTAATGGTGTTCCGGTTTCGGAAGATTTTGTCGTAGATTTTATAAAGGACAATAAATTGTTTTTTGAAGCGCATCGTTTGTCGTTTTTTGAAATGACCGTCGGAATGGCTTTTGATTATTTTGTTAAGGAAAATGTCGATATAGCGATTATAGAAGTCGGATTGGGAGGGCGATTGGACTCTACTAATATCATTACTCCAGAAGTTTCCCTAATTACGAATATCGGTTACGATCACGTAGAGTTATTGGGAGATACCATCGAGAAAATTGCTTTTGAGAAAGCGGGAATTATTAAGGAAGGTGTTCCAGTAGTTATCAGTGAACTTCAAAAAGAAACAGCGGCAGTATTTAGTACTGTAGCCCATGAAAATAAGGCTAAAATCATTTTTGGTAGTGAAGTAACTCCTGCTAAGTATAAAACCTCTTTGTTGGGGAATTATCAGTCTAAAAACATCAAGGGGGTTGTTGCGGCTATAAAGGAATTAAAAGGTTTTGAGGTGCGGGAAAGTCATATTCGCGATGGATTGCTGAATGTGGTAAAAAATACCGGCCTTTTGGGGCGTTGGCAGCTTGTAGGGAAAGAGCCGACAGTAGTTTGTGATACGGCTCACAATACTGAAGGCCTGACAATAGTCATGGAACAATTAAAACAACAACAATACGGGAACTTACATATGGTCTTGGGATTTGTAAAGGAGAAGGACTTAGAACGAGTTTTTCCTCTTTTTCCAAAAAATGCCACCTATTACTTTTGTAAACCAAATATTTTAAGGGGACTAGATGAAACTGTGTTAAAGTCCCATGCCAATGAGCTAGGCTTGGTTGGGAGGAGTTATAATTCTGTAAATGAGGCGCTTGAAGCGGCAAAAAAAGCTGCTGATAAAGACGATTTTATTTATGTTGGTGGGAGTACTTTTGTGGTAGCAGAAATTATTTAATTTTTTTTTCGATTTTATTTTGGTGAAACGAAAAACAAGCTTACATTTGCACTCGCAACGCGGTTATAGCAACTGAATTGCACTCCTCGAAAGAGGGCTCTTAGCTCAGTTGGTTCAGAGCACCTGCCTTACAAGCAGGGGGTCACTGGTTCGAATCCAGTAGGGCCCACGATAAGAAGGAAGCTTCTAGGTAAAATTGGAAGCTTCTTTTTATCAAAGTCGAAAGACTGAAATACAATCCTCGAGAGAGGGCTCTTAGCTCAGTTGGTTCAGAGCACCTGCCTTACAAGCAGGGGGTCACTGGTTCGAATCCAGTAGGGCCCACAGTAGTAGAAAAGGCTTCCAAGAAATTGGAAGCCTTTTTTTGTTATTATACCTTATTTCTGGAATGAGGTTGTAAAATATAGACGGATCAAGAACAATTGTTGTGTTTATGGATCAAGTCCAAAATCTGGGTTTTTACGGATCATGACCAAAAGTTGTGTTTATGCAAAAATATTTGAGAGTCTAATCGGATCATGACCAATTGTTGTGTTTATGCAAAAATTGTGGTTAATCTATAAAGGAAGAATTCTACATTTTTCACCCCTCTGAACTGTGCCCTGAACGCTTTAATTTTTGCATTGAATGATTCTGCCGAGGCATTCGTACTTTTATTTATAAAATAGTTCAGGATAGTTCTGTAATTAACGCTGATACTGTTAGCCACTGTTTGGAAGCTTTTAAAGCCCGAAGCCTCTACGTGGATCATGACCAAAAGTTGTGTTTATGCAAAAATATTTGAGAGTCTAATCCATACAATTTTGTTAGATTTAATTAATATCAGGCTAATGTTTTATTGAGACTTGTGTTAACTTCGTATGTTTGGTTAATTAAAACTAGAGTAAATGAATATTAAAAGTGTTAGTGTCCTAATGGCTATTGCTGCTTTAGGGCTTGTTTCCTGTAATTTTTTAAGTAATAAGTCTACTGTTGCCCAAGATAGAAGTATATCATCTACCGATGCGGTAAGGGTAGATAAGCCGAATATTATTTATATTCTGGCCGATGACTTAGGGTATGGCGATCTCGGTATTTATGGACAAGAGAAATTTGAGACTCCAAATATCGATAAATTGGCTGCTGAGGGTATGTTGTTTTCTCAACATTATTCCGGTAGCACCGTTTGTGCTCCTTCTAGATCTGCATTGATGACAGGGATGCATACAGGACATACGGTGGTAAGAGGGAATTATGAAATTAATCCAGAAGGACAATACCCGATTCCGGATGATACTTACACGATAGCCGAGCTTTTAAAAGAAGCAGGGTATACCACAGGTGCTTTTGGAAAATGGGGTCTTGGTTACCCTGGTTCTGAAGGAGATCCAAATTACCAAGGATTTGATACTTTCTACGGCTATAATTGCCAAATGATTGGGCATAATTATTACCCCTACCATTTATGGTCAAATCAGGATTCTATTGTCTTGCCTGCAAATTCTGGTTTTAATAAGGGAACCTATGCACCGACTCTTATTCATGAAAAAACCATAGCGTTTATAGAAGAGAATAAAGACACTCCTTTCTTTGCTTATGTGCCCTCTATAATTCCGCATGCCGAATTGGTAGTGCCAGAGGATGTTCACAATAAGTTTAGTGGGAAATTTGCCCCTGAAAAACCATACAAGGGTGTGGATAGTGGTCGTGGTTATAAAATTGGAGGATATGGTTCACAACCGGAGCCTAGGGCGGCTTTTGCAGCTATGATTACCTTGTTGGATGAGCAGGTAGGTGAAATTATGAAGAAGGTAGAGGATTTGGGGATCGCAGACAATACCATTATTATTTTTGCTTCCGATAACGGTCCTCATAAAGAAGGTGGTGCAGATCCCGATTATTTTAATAGCAATGCCTCTTTAAAAGGGTATAAGAGAGATTTATACGAAGGTGGAATTCGTGTTCCAATGATTGTTAAATGGCCAGGGAAAATTAAAGAAGGTTCTAAAACGTCACATGTATCGGCTTTCTGGGATGTATTTCCAACAGTCGTGGAAATTACAGGGCAGAAAAAGAAAAATGGTTTAGATGGTATTTCTTTTTTACCAACTTTATTGGGGAATGAAGATCAACAACAAGCGCATGAATATCTGTATTGGGAATTTCATGAGTTAGGTGGAAGACAGGCAGTTAGAATGGGAGATTGGAAGGCTGTAAAGTATAATGTATTGAAAAATCCTTCTGCAAAACTAGAACTATATGATCTTTCCAAGGATGTGAAGGAAGAAAATAATGTAGCGGACGAGCACCCTGAAATTGTTGAAGAGATAGAAAAAATACTCCGTGAGGCAAGAACCCCTTCTGAGGTGTTTAGTTTTGGAAACTCTGAATAAAATTTGGTTTGCAACTATGGGTAACGGTTAGAATGTAATAGTAACTGTCTAATTTTTTTGAAAAGAATTTTAGACAGTTACTTTATTTTAATGTATGTTTGTTGCGGTAATAATTTAATGGGGTATTAGCTCAGTTGGTTTAGAGCGCTGCCTTGACAGGGCAGAGGTCACTGGTTCGAATCCAGTATGTCCCACTACAGTAATTTTCTTTCTTACTGCTTTCTACTACAGCAGTTCCAGTATTCGTTCTAGGGCCATGCCTCTGGAACCTTTGATCAGAATGGTGGACTTTTTAAATTTTGTTGTTTTTAAATATTGAGCCAGCTCATCAAACGATCTGTACTTGGTAAGGCTGTTTTTTGTTTTGTAAAAGTTTTCACCTACCAAAAACAGGGCATCAAAATTCATGCTTATGGCAAGATCTGATAATTCTTGATGTTCTTTTTCTGATGAGCTTCCCAGTTCAAACATATCGCCTAAAAAAACAACCTTATTGCTCGCTTTTAGTTCCTTAAAATTTTCCAAAGCCAGTTTCATGCTTGTGGGATTGGCATTATAGGCATCCAAAACAATTTGGTAGCCATCTTTCTCTATAATTTGGGAGCGGTTGTTTTGAGGAGAATAGTTTTCTATGCCTTGTTTAATGAGGTCTAATGTTAGTTTAAAATAGTGTCCTATTAAAATAGCGGCACAGCAATTTGTAAAATTATAGCGCCCTACCAATTGAGTTTGTATAGTTAAATTTTCTACGGTTAAGCGTACAAACGGATCGGCATCTAGAAATGTTATGGGATAGTACTGTTTATTATCGCTATAGCCCGATTTATGAGGGTATGAGTGAAGTCTATTGGTTTGTATTGGGTCGTCTCCGTTAAAGAAAATGTGTTTTTTGTTTAGGATAAGGTAATCGTATAGCTCGCCCTTGGCCTTAATAACGCCCTCGACACTTCCAAAGCCTTCTAAATGTGCCTTTCCGAAATTGGTTATATAGCCGTAATCTGGTTTCGCGAGTTTACAAAGGAATTCTATTTCTTTTAGGTGGTTGGCGCCCATTTCAACGATGGCAATGTCCGTCTCGGGGGTAATGGAGAGAAGGGTTAAGGGAACACCGATATGATTGTTTAAATTACCTTTGGTAGCGATGATTTTAAATTTTCTGGAAAGCACCGAGGCTATCAATTCCTTGGTAGTTGTTTTGCCGTTGCTCCCAGTAAGGGCGATAACGGTAGCTTTGCAGTAATCTCTATGCCATTGGCCAAGTTGTTGCAAAGTTGAAAGGACGTCATCGACTACAATAATCTGGTCATTGTGATCGGTACGTTTTTCATCGACTACGGCATAAGAAGCACCTTTTTTTAAGGCTTCTTCAGCATAGGCATTACCGTTAAAATTATCTCCTTTTAAGGCGAAAAAAATACAGTTGTCGGTTATCTTTCTGCTGTCCGTACAGATGTTGGGAAACTCTAAGAAGAGTTGGTGTAGTGCTTCAAGTGTCATAAACCGAAGATATAAAAAAAGCCCTTTTTGAAAAGGGCTTCTTATGAATTATTTATGAAATTGCTTATCTGACTTTTTTAGCTCTTGGAGTTTTGTTTTTACTCTTGGATTTTGAGCCGACCCTAGACATGGCGCATCTAAAACCTATGTAATCTGTTGCCATGTATTGTGGTAGATATCTTCTTTGAGCTGGATCTAGCCAATAGGCCCTATCTCTCCATGATCCTCCCTTAAATACTCTTACCTCGTCATTTATCAAGGACGTTCTAGTGTTAGATTTGTCATAAGCCCTAACAAGTTCGCCTCTTTCGTCTACCTGAACCTTGCTTACGGGAGCGTTGTACATTTTAATTTTATTTTCTTCATCATCATCATCATTAAAACGGTCGTAGAATCTAGTAGACCCGGGTTCGCCATCCCTATAGCCACGGTTGTCACTAGAGGAGAAATTGGTTCTTAAGAAAGTTTCTTCTTCTCCAACTGGAATCATTTTTATTTCCCCTGGTAAATTTACGGCCATAATCTTGCCATTGGGAAGGGTGTCGTATACAATAGAATCTCTTATGACATGTACCTTGCCGTCTTTTCCGATGGCTGTTTTCATATAAACGTTTCCTCTGAAATAATTAAAGTCGCTTATTTCATCGTCTACAATTGGTCTGTATACATCTGCCACCCATTCGGCAACGTTGCCTGCCATATCGTATAGGCCAAAATCATTAGGTTTGTATGATTTTACTTCTGCGGTAATATCGGCTCCGTCATCGGACCAGCCTGCAATACCGCCATAATCACCTTTTCCTTGTTTGAAATTAGCTAATTGATCTCCTCTGCCCACGCGTTGTCCGTTTCTGGTGTAATCGCCCGCCCAAGGATATTTTTTTCTTCCTTTATAATTGTTGTATTCTCTATTGCCGATCTGTGCTTGGGCTGCATACTCCCATTCGGTTTCTGTGGGCAATCTGTATTCTGGTAAAATGATACCGCTACTTCTTTTGGCAAAAGAAGAAATGGAGTCTTTCTTTCTTTTTCCTTGAAGTGAATCTATTTGGCCGTTGTATACAGATTCTGGTTTGTTTAAATAGGCTTCGGTACTAAAACCGCCTCCTACTTCGCCGGAAATCACCTTGTATTTGGCGTCCTTAGATAGGTATCCTTCTCTTTCTAACATAATCTCGTTTACACGGTCTGTTCTCCATTCCGCAAATTGAGTTGCCTGTATCCAATTTACCCCAACCACTGGATATTCCGCATAAGCAGGGTGGCGCAGGTAATTATTGGTCATGGTTTCGTTAAAGCCCAGCCTATTTCTCCATACCAAGGTGTCTGGTAATGCTCCGGTATAAATGTGGGCGTACTTAGAATCTGATGGTGGATATACGCTTTTTAGATAATCCAAATATTCCAGATACATAACGTTGGTAACCTCAGTTTCATCCATGTAAAAAGATTGTACATGTTGTGAAGTAGGAGTGTTGTTCCAATCGTGCATCACATCATCCTGTACCTGGCCTTTTGTAAATGTACCTCCTTCAATAAAAACCAGACCTGGAGCTGTTGCTTGCTCTTTAAAGTCTGAATTGTATTGAAATCCACCTTCTTTGGCATTGATCTTCCAGCCAGTGGCTCTCGAAACATTTTTGGAAGAGGAGTTTTTACAACTTGTAAAACCACCTGCAATCACTGCGAAAGAAAGTACAACTTTGATGAATTGTTTTTTCATAATTTGGACTTGTGTTCAGAAACAAACCTCTGTTAAAGGGGATTGTTATTCTTATTTTTGTTAAAAATTTATGTCGCTATTGGCTAATAAAACGGCAATTAAGATAGAATATTTTATCACTTGTCTGATATTTTACGAAATATATCTATGGCTTAGTGCCGATGCTTCACAAGAATAACGACTTAAAATATATTATAGTATGGACTTTTATTTTTTCTTCCCAAGAAATCTGTAAAATTAAAAAAGAGATTCTTAATTGGGCTGTAAAATTAATAATGTTTATTGCTATTTATAAATAAGGAATATAATTCTTTTTTAAAAAAAGAGTTTGTTTGCACAAGATAAGTTGAAAAAGATCGTTTCATTGTTACGGATAGGTTTTATTAGTTTTAACTAGATTTACAGTTTTTTAGAAAACTACTACATTATAATGGGGGAAATGAAAAAAATAGTAACACTGGTTCTTGTAGTGTTTATGGGGAAGGTTATGGCTCAAGAAGAGCGGGTTATTACTACGGCGGTTCCATTTTTGACCATCGCTTCCGATGCACGGGCTTCTGGTATGGGCGATATGGGAGTAGCTACTTCTACAGATGCTTTTTCACAACAATGGAATCCAGCAAAATTCGCCTTTTCTAAAGAGAGAACCGGTCTAGGATTAAGTTATACCCCATATTTAGAAAGTATCATTACTGACATATCCTTATTGAGTGCTGGGTTTTTTAGTAAAATAAATGATCGCAGTGCCTATGCCTTTGGAATACGGTATTTTACTCTAGGAGAGATAGAGCTAAGACAATTTGCCGGGGATCCGGGAAGGCCTGCAAAGCCTAATGAGGTTGCTTTTGATGGTTCTTATTCCTTAAAGCTCAGCGAAACTTTTTCTATGGCCGTAGGAGGTCGTTTTATCAGTTCTAATTTAAAACTGCCCGATGACGGTTTTGAAGATTCTAGAGCAGCTAGTTCTTTCGCTGTAGACGTAGCAGGATATTACCAATCACGTGAAAGAGCCTATAATACTTTTGACGGGCGTTGGAGAGCCGGGTTTAACCTCTCTAACCTAGGGGGGAAGATCAAATACGACAACGGTGGACAGGAAAACTTTTTGCCGACCAATTTAAAAGTTGGACTTGGTTTCGATTTCATTTTAGATTTTGACAATGTAGTATCTGTTACTACAGAGTTTAATAAATTATTGGTGCCTACTCCGAAAGATTTTAATGATGATGGAAAAATTAATGAGGTCGATAATGAAGAATACCAAAACATTACTTTTTTTGAAGGAGTCTTTAAATCTTTTAACGATGCACCAGGTGGATTTAGTGAAGAGCTTAAAGAAATTACATGGGCGCTTGGGGCAGAATATGTATACCAAGAATCGTTTATGTTAAGAACTGGGTACTTTCACGAAAGCGAATTAAAAGGTTCGCGTAAATACTTTACCCTAGGGGCTGGATTCAGATTTAAATCTGCTGAAATGGATTTATCATATCTATTCTCAACCTCACAAGTAAGAAATCCATTAGAGAATACCCTTCGCTTCTCTCTAACCTTTAACTTAGCACAGGTGTTGTAGGGAAAGTTGCGTGGCCAGAAAATATAGGGGCGTAGAGAACAGCTTTTCTTAAGTGGTTTTTTACTAAATTTAGCCCGTAATATATTAAGGTGTAGTCCATGAAAAAGCAGAAAATTAGTTTCGATCTTATGGTTTATGAGACGAAGGATGAATTGGAACGGAAGGATCAAGAATTAATGGAAACTGCCGTAAATGCACGGAAGGATGCTTATTCGCCCTATTCGAAATTTAATGTCGGCGCCGCTATCTTATTAGATAACGGAGAAGTAGTGATCGGAAATAATCAGGAAAACGCCTGTTATCCTGCAGGACTTTGTGCAGAAAGAGTAGCCATGTTTTACGCCTCGGCAAAATATCCAGGTGCAATTATTAGAAGTATTGCTATTAGTGCTACTTCCCAAAATTATTGTATGGATAAACCAGCGGCTCCCTGCGGGAGTTGTAGACAGGTTATTTCAGAATATGAAGTAAAACAAGAGCAACCAATCGCTATAATTTTAATGGGAGAAACAGGGGAGGTGCTTAAGTGTCAATCTATTTCTGATATTCTTCCCCTTGCCTTTAACAAGTCTTACCTATAAAAAAATGTTTTTTGCTTTTTTTTGAACCTTATTTTTAAATTTTTCTTAAAAATAGCCGAATTTGGTTCAGATTATAGCTTTGTGAAAAGCTTTTTATTTAAATTTTTTTCCTGTTGAATTATATATGTATTTTTGTTCTCCGTTTTTATCATAACCAGGTATTGGGTAAAGGGAAATATTACAAAATCAACAATTAATGGAAAAAGTAACCAAAGAGGTCTACCTTAAATGGTATGAGGACATGTTGTTCTGGAGAAAGTTTGAAGATAAACTAGCTGCAGTATACATTCAACAAAAAGTTCGTGGATTTTTACACTTGTACAATGGTCAAGAAGCAGTTCTTGCTGGAGCATTGCATGCAATGGATTTGACTAAGGATAGGATGATCACAGCGTACAGGAATCATGTTCAGCCGATAGGAATGGGAGTCGATCCTAGGAATGTAATGGCAGAGTTATACGGTAAAGTTACCGGTACTTCTAAAGGAATGGGTGGCTCTATGCATATTTTTTCTAAGGAGCACCGTTTTTATGGTGGTCACGGAATTGTAGGTGGACAAATACCTTTGGGAACAGGATTGGCTTTTGCTGATAAGTATTTTAAGAGAGATGCTGTGACCCTATGTTATATGGGTGACGGAGCGGTGAGACAAGGAGCACTTCACGAAAGCTTTAACTTGGCTATGTTGTGGCAGTTGCCAGTAGTTTTCATTTGTGAGAACAACGGCTATGCTATGGGTACTTCTGTGGCTAGAACCTCGCACTCTACAGAAATTTGGAAACTAGGGTTGGGCTATGAAATGCCATGTGGACCAGTAGATGGTATGGATCCTGTAACCGTTGCCAAGGAAATGAGCAAGGCTATAGAACGTGCTAGATCTGGAGGAGGGCCTACTTTCTTGGAAATGAAAACATATAGGTATAGAGGACATTCTATGTCTGATGCCCAGCATTATAGGACGAAGGAAGAAGTAGAAGAATACAAAAAAATTGACCCAATTTCTCAGGTATTAGCCGTAATCAAAGAAAATAATTACGCTACAGAGGAGGAAATCAAAGGAATTGATAAAAGGGTTAAGAAATTAGTTAATGAATGTGAGAAATTCGCGGAAGAATCCGATTATCCACCAGTAAACCAATTGTATGATATGGTATACGACCAAGAAGATTTTCCATTTGTACAACATAAACTATAAGTAAATGGCAGAAGTAATAAACATGCCGCGACTTAGCGATACCATGGAGGAGGGTACTGTTGCTAAGTGGCTGAAACAAGTAGGAGACAACATAGAAGAAGGAGATATCCTAGCAGAAATTGAAACAGATAAGGCTACAATGGAGTTCGAATCTTTCAATGAAGGGGTATTGTTATATATTGGGATAAAAGAAGGCGATACCGCACCAGTCGATTCTCTTTTGGCCATTATTGGTGAAGAAGGTGAAGATATTTCAGGATTGATTAACGGAGCTTCTAATACCGAGGTGGAAGAAACCACTGAAACGGCTGGCGAAGAGGAGGTCAGCAACGAAAATGGCAGCCAAGATATTCCTGAAGGGGTAGAGGTTGTTAAGATGCCTAGGCTAAGTGATACCATGGAAGAAGGTACTGTGGCCAGTTGGTTGAAAAAAGTAGGGGATGATGTTGAGGAAGGAGATATTCTTGCGGAGATTGAAACCGATAAAGCTACCATGGAATTTGAATCTTTCTATTCTGGGGTACTATTATATGTAGGAGTTCAGGAAGGTGAAACTGCTCCTGTTGATTCAGTATTGGCAGTTATTGGGCCAAAAGGCACCGATGTAGATGCAGTATTGAATGCGGGGAAAGGCAGTGCTCCTAAAAAGCAGGCCCCTTCTAAAGAAACTGAAAAAGTAACCAGCGAAGCAGCTCCATCGGCAACAACTACCGAGGCTGTTGCACAAGATGGTGAACGTGTTTTTGTTTCCCCATTGGCAAGGAAAATTGCCAAGGATAAAGGAATAAACCTAAGAGATATAAAAGGTAGTGGCGATCAGGGAAGAATTGTAAAGAAAGATGTGGAAGCATATCAGCCTAAACAAGCTGCAGCAACAACTCCTGCTGCAACCCAAGCAGCTAAGCCATCGGCCCCTGCACCTATTGCTCTGGCCGTAGGAGAAGAAAGCACTTCAGAGGTTAAGAATTCGCAAATGCGAAAGGTAATCGCGAAAAGATTGGGTGAGTCTAAATTTTCGGCACCACACTATTATTTGACTATTGAGGTCGATATGGACTATGCCAAAATTTCTAGAACACAGATCAATAGTCTGCCAGATACCAAGGTGTCGTTCAACGATATGGTGGTAAAGGCTTGTGCTATGGCTTTGAAAAAACACCCACAGGTTAATACTTCATGGAACAACGATACGACACGTTACAACCAACATGTTCATATTGGTGTAGCCGTGGCCGTGGAGGATGGTCTGTTAGTTCCTGTGATCAAGTTCGCAGATCAGCAGAGCTTAACCCAAATAGGTGCCTCTGTTAAAGATTTGGCAGGTAAGGCAAGAAACAAAAAAATTGCACCAGCAGACATGGAAGGCAGTACTTTCACCGTTTCTAACCTTGGAATGTTTGGAATAACCGAGTTTACTTCGATTATCAATCAACCAAATTCTGCTATTTTATCCGTAGGAGCGATCGTAGAAAAACCGGTAGTTAAAAATGGTCAGATAGTTGTTGGTAGTACTATGAAAGTTACTTTGGCTTGTGATCATAGAACGGTGGACGGAGCAACAGGAGCTCAGTTTTTACAGACTCTAAGGGCATATCTGGAGAATCCTGTGACCATGTTGGCATAAATGACAAATTCGTCCGTCAATTTATTTCAAGACGCGACATTATAATTCAAAAAGCATCCTACTGTACGGGATGCTTTTTTTTGTTAAATTTAATTCAATTATAAACAACGATATGAAGGGAATTTTTAAAAGTTTACTGTTATTGCTATTAATAGCCAGTTGTGGGGTTCATAATACAAATGAAGTCGCCCAAAAGGAGTCAACCCCTACTATGGGAAGTGTTCAGGGAGATCAATTAACCACAGTTGAAAAATACTTAGATGCCCCTTTGGCGTTTTCAAAGGAGGAACGGGTAAGCGAAATTTTGGGGTATTTGGCTTCCGATGCATTAGAGGGAAGAGAAGCTGGAAGCGAGGGTATAGATAAGGCTGCAGCCTATATAGAAGACCTTTTTATAAATTATGGGATAGCACCCTTTTTTACTAGCTATCGGGATACCCTTTCTAATTTTGAGAAAACAACCTTTAATATGGTTGGTTATATAGAAGGTAGCGATGAGGATTTAAAAAACGAATATGTCATCATTGGAGCGCATTACGACCATATCGGTAGAATTGCCGGAGTAGCCGGAGATGATATAGCCAATGGCGCTAATGATAATGGATCTGGAACTACTACTGTGCTAGAGTTTGCTCGTTATTTTGGACAAACCAAGGCTAACAAACGATCTGTTATTTTTGCCTTGTTCAGTGCGGAAGAACAAGGACTTTTAGGGGCTAAGCACTTAGCGGAAAGATTGAAGGAACAAGAGCTTGATTTATATACCATGCTTAATTTTGAAATGGTAGGGGTTCCTTTGGTCGATAAGGACTATATGATGTATGTTACCGGGTATGAAAATTCTAATTTAGCGGATGTTTTTAACGCCTATGGCAAGGACAAACTCGTTGGGTTTTTGCCTACCGCGAAGGAATATAATTTGTTTAAAAGATCGGACAATTATCCATTTCATGAAACCTTTGGGGTTCCCTCTCAAACATTTTGTACTTTCGATTTTACCAATTTTGATCATTATCACAAGGTAGGTGATGAGGTTTCTATGATAGATATGGAGCACATGAGTTTTTTGGTAAATAAAACCATTCCGGTTCTGGAAAAAATTATCAATGCACCAACAAAAGAAATAAGTTATAAGTAATGGCAAATATTATTATTACAGGAAGCAGTAGGGGGATAGGGTTTGAAATGGCCAAGCTCTTTGCAGATAAAGGACACAAGGTTTTGGCTTTGTCAAGAAACGACGCCCCTATAGCGGCACTGAACCACAAAAATATTTTTAGTTTTCCCTTTGATCTTTCCATGCCATCGGACTATGCTAGATTGGATGCATTTTTGGCTGAAAATTGGAGGCAGGTAGATGTGCTTATTAACAATGCGGGGAAATTGTTGAACAAGCCCTTTTTGGAGTCGTCCATGGAAGAATTTGAGGCGGTATACAAGGTTAATGTCTTTGGCGTGGCCGAATTGACTAAAAAAATAATCCCATTAATGCCTAAGACTGGACATGTGGTGACAATTAGTTCTATGGGGGGTGTGCAAGGAAGTATGAAATTTCCTGGACTATCGGCTTATAGCTCTAGTAAAGGAGCCGTAATTACACTAACAGAATTATGGGCAGAAGAGTTTAAAGAATCAGGTCCTTCTTTTAATGTCCTAGCCTTAGGGGCTGTTAACACAGAAATGCTGCAGGAAGCTTTTCCAGGGTATCAGGCTCAAGTATCGGCTTTGGAAATGGCTAGTTATATAATGGACTTTGCTTTAACAGGGAATAAGTTGTACAATGGAAAAATGTTGCAGGTTTCCAATAGTACTCCCTAGTGCTGAAAGGTATTATTTAGATAAAAGTTACCAACACCTTGTCAAAAGTAACGACAAGTGTTGTTATGATATTAGAGATAAGTCTTCTAATAATACGAAACCCCCTAATGGATGTTATGAATTCCGGTAGGGGGTTTTTAATGTTTGAGTTATAATAACTTTTAAGAAGCAATTATTTTTTTTTCAAGGGGATATTTATAGGCTTCGTCGATCCCGAAATTAGATCGGCAATGAGTTTTGTTTGCGGAAACTGTTCTAAGATAATCTTTAGGAATACCGTTATAGGAATGGCCATTATAAGTCCAGGAATACCCCAGATAAATCCCCAAAACATTAACATCACCAAAACGGTAATGATGTTTATAGAAAAAGACTTGCCCATAAAAATAGGCTCCAAAATAGATCCAAATAGTACCTGTACTCCCGTAATGGAAATCGTAAAGAACAATAAAGTACTGCTCGGGTCTAATTCTACAAAGGCAAAAATGCTTAATAAGATTACGGTGGCAAAGGAGCCTACCATCTGAATAAAGTTAATGGCAAAGGCAAATAGTCCCCAGAAAATGGGAAAACTAACATCGAAAATAACACAGGCAATTCCAGTTCCGATTCCCGTAAACAAACTTACGAGAAATTTAACTTTGATAAATTTTATAAGGTCATTTTCAATTTTCATAAAAGCCTTTACTGAAGTATGTTTTTGCTTTAATATGGTGCTATTCATCAATTTTTGAACATTGATAGATTCTGCTAGCCAAAGAACCACGAAAAACACTGTCATTAATGTCATGGTCAATGTATTCCCCAAAAAATTAATGGTGGAGCTAAAGTTTTTTACGATACTTTCCTTGGGAACTATATTATTTAAGATAGATTCGTCCTCTGAATAAGGAATGCCAAAGTATTGTTCCATACCAACTAATAAGGCCTTCAGTTTGGGTTCAGCCTTTTCAAGGAAAATTTTATCACTAGATAGGATTTCTTTGCTGGTAAGTTGTATCAATTCGCCTCCAATTTTTAGAGCGCCTATAATAATTAGGATCACTATAAAAATACTAAAGGGTCTAGGTAGTTTTTTTTTGCTCAACCATCTCATTAATGGTAAAAACAAGAGGGCTATGAACATAGAAAACACCAAGGGTATGAAGATGAACGATAATAGTTTCAGCAAATAAAATACTAATGGGATCACTATAATCAGTAATAGTTTATTGGTGGTTTTTATACTATTCATTTCTTAAATTCGAGTTTATAAAAGCTATTGGCACTAGAAAGTGCAAAGTTAGGTGAAAGATGTTATCTTTAATCGTTAATTAAAATCTAAAAAAGGCGTTAAATTATAGTTTTTAGGTCTGGTGTTGACTAATTTATTTAAATATCGAGGAGCACCTACAAAACGGATCTTAAAATTTCTATTTTTGCGGGTATGCAGGGCATCTTAGAAAAGTATCTACCAGAACGGGCAGTGAGTCCATGTTTGGAATTAATAAAACAATTTGGGGTTAACCTTAAAATTGTTAATCAAAGGGTTACGAGACATGGCGATTATAGGAGAAGGCCTAATGGTTCCCATCAGATAACCGTAAATGCTAGCTTAAATAAGTACCGTTTTTTGGTTACTTTGATTCATGAAATAGCGCATTTAATGGCTTTTGAGAAGTATGGTTATAACATTAAACCGCACGGTTTGGAATGGAAGAAAACTTTTCAATATTTAATGTTACCTTTCCTTCGTCCAGAAATTTTCCCTTCTGAACTGTTACCGTTCCTAGCAAATCATTTTAAGAATCCGAAAGCTAGCAGTGATACGGATGCACGCTTATCCTTGGCATTAAAACAGTTTGATGATGTAGAAAGAAAGCTCAGTTATATATTTGAATTACCACACGACAGCATTTTTAGAATATATAACGGGAAGTTATTTCAGAAGAAGTATAAAAAAATAAAACGGTACGAGTGCGTTGAGATGGCAACTGGGAAGGTTTACCTCTTTCAGCCAAACGCAGAAGTAGAGTTGATAAAAAGTTAAATGCATTATTTAATGAAGAAAAATTATTATGCGGTTTTAATGGCAGGTGGTATTGGATCTAGATTCTGGCCGACAAGTACCTCCGAGTTCCCAAAACAGTTTCACGACATGTTGGGGTCCGGGGAGACCCTGTTACAAAAAACCTTTAAAAGGCTTTCTGATTTTATTCCCAAAGAAAATATACTGGTATTAACCAATGAGCGATACAACGACTTGGTTTTGCAACAGTTGCCAATGGTTAAGCCGTCGCAACTAGTTTTAGAGCCGGCAATGCGCAATACTGCTCCTTGTATATTATATGCTGCTTTGAAAATACAGAAAATGGATCCCAATGCTGTTATGATAGTGGCTCCAAGCGATCATTGGATAGAAGATGAACAAGCCTTTTCTAAGGATGTTATTGAATGTTTTGGCCGATGCGAAAAAGAAAATGTGTTGTGTACCCTAGGCATAAAACCTACTTTTCCCAATATTGGGTTTGGATATATCGAATATGAAAAAGGGAAGGAAGAGAATTTAAAAAATGTTCTTCAATTTAGAGAAAAACCCGATTATAATACGGCTAAGGAATTTATTGCGCAAGGAAATTTTTTGTGGAATGCAGGGATTTTTATGTGGAGCGCAAAGGCTATATTAGAGGCTTTTAAAACTTATCAGCCCAAACAATATTCTTTATTTGAAATCGGGATTCCAGTTTTAAACACTGACAAAGAAGAAACTTTTATCAAACAACAATATCCCAAGGCCGATAACGTATCTATAGATTATGCTATTTTGGAGCCTGCTAAAAATATTTATGTTTTGCCAGCTAATTTCGATTGGAACGATCTGGGGACTTGGGGGTCTTTGTACGATAAATTGGAAAAGGACGAACATAATAATGCCGTCGTTAATTGCCGGTTACTTTCGGAGAATTCCACAGGGAATATTATCCGTTCTCCTAAGGGGAAAATAGTGGTGGTAGACGGACTAAACGATTATATCATAGTAGATAAAGAAGAGGTGCTTTTGATATATCCCAAGGCCAAAGAACAAGATATCAAAAAGGTGCTTTTAGGAGTAAAGGAGAAATTTGGGGATGAATATATTTAATAATGAATTGAGTACGACCGAAAATAGGTCGCAAAAACGAATGACGATATGCGAATTCCATATGACCGCTAAAAAAACATTAGAGATCTACACATATGAAAGAAAATACAGAAATAGATAGAGAAAAGCGCTTGGCTGACGAAAACACACAAGAAATAAAGAAGGATTTAAAGGGGCTTTTAGGAGGGATTAAGATATTTCTTGTCGATTTACTGGATATTAGGCAAAATACGGACCAAGAGGCTACTAAGGAGTCTATTATAGCCGATATCCCCTTTAAAGGGCATACCTCGTGGATTTTAATATGTTCTATTTTTATAGCTTCCGTCGGATTAAATGCAAATTCTACGGCAGTGGTTATTGGAGCGATGTTAATTTCCCCTCTAATGGGGCCTATTTTGGGAATAGGGCTGTCCTTAGCGATTAATGATATAGATACTTTAAGGCGCTCTATAAAAAACTTTGCGGTGATGGTAGTTCTAAGTGTATTTACCGCCTTTTTGTTTTTCTACTTTTTTCCTTTACGCGATGAGTCATCGGAATTGTTGGCCCGTACCGCTCCAGATATAAGGGATGTGTTAATTGCTTTTTTTGGTGGCCTGGCCTTGGTAATAGCTAGGGCGAAGAAAGGGACCATCGCCAGTGTTATTTTTGGAGTTGCGATTGCTACGGCTTTAATGCCTCCTCTCTGTACGGTTGGTTTTGCATTGGCTATTGGGAATTTTAGTTATGCCACTGGGGCAATGTACCTTTTTACTATCAATACTATATTTATTGGTTTGGCAACCTTTTTAGTTATTAAAGTGTTGCGTTTCCCAATGGTGCGTTATGCCAATTCTCAACGCAGGAGATTTATTGCTAGAATGGCTTCTATAGTAGCTGTTGCAGTTATGATCCCAGCTGGCTTTACTTTTTATGATGTGTTTCAAGAATCGATATTTAGAAAGGATGCAAAAGATTTTGTGAAGCAAAATATCGTTCCTTATAAATTGCCAGGAGAGGGGAGGTACTTGGAGAATTTAACGGAAATCCAATATAACCATGGTGTAAACGGATTTATCGAGTTGGTCTTTATGGGGAGTGAGCCAATACCAGATAACGTGATAGCAACATGGAATGCCCAAAAAGACAGTTATCCGAAATTGAAAAATACCGATTTAAAAATCGTCCAGGGATCTAAGAACTTGGAATTAGACCAGATGAAATATGTAAACGAACTGTACGAGTCCCAAAAGACAGAATTGTTAAGCAGGGAACAGCAGATTCAGGTATTGAGGAGTGAGGTGGCTAAATTGAATAAAATGGCCGAAAAACAAATACCTTTCCAAGATATTAGTGAAGAGGCCAAATTAAATTATGATACGATGGCAAGCATAGCATTTGCCTTTACTATTTCGACCGACTTTAATACCCTAGATACTATTCCGGTATTTAGAGTAAAATGGAAGGATGGCCTTTCGGAAAGACAGATGAATGAGCAGACCGAAAAATTATCAAAATGGTTGCAATTGCGTTTAAAGGATCCAAAGATCCAGGTGAAAAAAGAATTGAATTAAGGCGGTACACAACCGCTTTAATTTCGCTCTTCCAAATACATTTGCCGCACCTTTTTAAACAAATCAGATGAATAAACAAAGTCGGTGACGGCTTTGTTGTCTGTTTTGAATATTTCCTTATTACTACCTTCCCATTCTTTATAACCATTTTTGAGGAAAATAATTTTTTCTCCGATTTCCATAACTGAGTTCATATCATGAGTGTTTATTACTGTAGTGATATCGAATTCTTGGGTGATTTCATGGATGAGGTTGTCTATAAGTATGGCTGTTTTAGGATCGAGTCCCGAGTTTGGCTCATCACAAAATAAATACTTGGGATTCATGACAATGGCCCTGGCAATGGCGACTCTTTTTTGCATCCCCCCCGAGATTTCAGAAGGATATTTTTGGTGGGCATCAATTAAGTTGACTCTTCTCAGAACGATATCGACCCTATCTTGCATTTCAGATTTCGATTGTTTTGTAAACATGTCCAAAGGAAACATAACGTTTTCCTCTACAGTCATGGAGTCAAATAAGGCACTTCCTTGAAATACCATGCCTATTTCTTGTCTTAAATTTCTTTGTTGATCCCCGGATAGATTGCTGTATATTTTACCGTTGTAAATAATATTTCCCTTATCAGGTGAAAACAATCCTAGCAGGCATTTTAGAAACACTGTTTTACCCGAACCACTCTGTCCTATGATAAGGTTTGTTTTTCCCTTCTCGAACTGAGTACTCACGCCTTTTAAAATATGGGCATCCCCAAAAGATTTATGTATATCGTCTACTTTGATCATTAGCCTAATAATAATTGGGTTAGTACATAATTTACAATAATAATAACCACACTGGTCCACACGAAAGACGTCGTACTAGCCTTACCGACCTCCAAAGCTCCACCTCTCATGTAAAATCCGTGAAAAGAAGGGATGGTGGCTATGATAAGAGCAAATGCAATAGTTTTTATAAAAGAATAGGCTACGTGAAAAGGAATAAAATCTAACTGAATACCTTCTATAAAGTCGGCACTAGAACTAAATCCGCCAAAAACACCGGCGATCCATCCACCGAAAATACCAACATACATTGCTATGGCAATAACGAAAGGATATAATAACATGGCAATGATCTTTGGGAAAACCAAATAATTAAGAGAGTTTATCCCCATCACTTCTAAGGCATCGATCTGCTCGGTAACTCGCATGGTACCTATACTAGAGGTAATATAAGAACCTACCTTTCCGGCCATGATAATGGAAGTAAAAGTGGGCGCAAATTCTAAAATCACCGATTGCCGAGTGGCAAAACCGATAAGGTTGCGCGGAATCAACGGATTTGTAATATTCAATGCCGTTTGAATGGCGACAACCCCTCCAATAAAAAAGGAGATAAAAATAATAATCCCGAGAGAGCCGTAAATTAATTCGTCTATTTCTTTTAAAATTAATTTTCTCATTATGGGCCATTTTGTAGGTTTTTTGAAAACCTCCCTTATCATGATAAAATAGCTGCCAATTGATGCGATGTAATTCATGCAGTAAAAATATGCTTATGCCTGTAAAAATAACAATATTAGATGTCATTTAACCTTGATTTAAAATATTAAAGGATTTATTTCTATATTTTTGGGAGTTAAATTTATAGATATATGTGTCATAGAAAGTTTCACTTATTTTATTTCCTTCTTTTCTTGAGTTTTAATGTAGGAGTACTTAACGCGCAACGAAAAATAAAGCAGAAAACAGATAGTCCCCAACAGCTGGCCATTGCGACTACCCCAAAATTAGTGGTGGGCATTGTTGTAGACCAAATGAGGTACGATTACTTAAGTCGTTTTTGGCACCAGTATGGAGACGGTGGTTTTAAGCGCATGGTTCAAGAAGGGTTTAATTGTAAAAACAATCACTTTAACTATGCCCCAACCTATACAGGACCTGGTCATGCTTCTGTATATAGCGGAGCTACGCCGTCTAGTCATGGTGTAATCGGTAATGACTGGTACGATAAAGAGTCAGATAAGAGCGTATACTGTGCGGGAGACCCTGCGTATTCATCTGTTGGAACAGCCTCCAGGGCAGGAGAAATGTCTCCTCATAGGATGACATCGACAACCCTTACGGATCAATTGAGGTTGCATACCCAAATGCGTGGGAAGGTAATTGCTATTTCATTAAAGGATAGGGGTGCTGTATTGCCAGGAGGACATTCGGCAAATGCTGCCTATTGGTTCCATGGGGAAAATGAAGGAAATTGGATTACTAGTTCTTATTATATGGACGAATTGCCAAAATGGGTATCCGATTTTAATGCGGCAAGAAGTGTCGATAAATATAAAAAACCATGGACCACTTTAAAGGATATAAATACGTATACGGCAAGCGGATCTGACGACAATGCTTATGAAGGGCTTTTTAAAGGACAGACCAGCCCTACATTTCCTCATGACTTGGAAGCATACTGGGATAAAAATGGACAGTATTCTATTTTAAAGGGAACACCCTATGGTAGTAATTTGACCACCGACTTTGCTTTAGCAGCGGTAAAAGAAGAGGCTTTGGGAGTAGATGATATTCCGGATTTCCTCGCTGTTAGTTATTCGAGTACAGATTATGTGGGTCATAAATATGGCGTGAATTCCAAAGAAATAGAAGATACATATGTGCGTTTAGATCTAGAGCTTGAACGTCTCTTTAATTCCCTTGATAAAACGGTAGGTAAAGGGGAGTATACGGTTTTCTTGACCTCTGATCATGCCGGAGTGCATGTTCCGGCATATCTTCAAGACAAAAAACTTCCTGGTTCTTATGTAGATTTTGGTGCGGTTAAAAAGGAACTTAACGACTATTTAAAAAATACCTATGATACATCAGACCTGGTTCGTAATTTTTCTAATAACCAAGTGTTCTTGAATCATGAAGTAGTAGAGAATTTAAATCTTGATCTGGTGGCTGTTCAGGAAGCTGTAGCGAAGCATTTATTAAAGAATAAAGAGATACAGCAGGTTTTTACAGCTCATCAATTGTCACAAAACGAGTACACATCCGGTATTCCTAATATCATTCAAAATGGGTATAACCTAAAACGCTCGGGCGATGTTATATTGGTGCTGAAACCAGGAAGCGCTAGTTATTCCAGAACTGGGTCTACCCATGGATCTCCATGGAAATACGATACTCACGCGCCATTGTTGTTTTTTGGAAAGGGTATAAAAAATGGCAGTACGGTAAGGAGAACCGAAATTCCAGATATAGCGCCTACTATTTCTGCTTTATTGGGAATAGCTTTTCCTTTTGGAGCAACAGGAGAACCTATTATTGAGGTTGTAGAGTAAAAAGGTTCATTAACTATATAATTAGCCAAGCATTTCTGTTATCGGAAAAGCTTGGCTTTTATTTTTTTCCAGCGGAGGCGCCGTATAAAATCACCTTCTTCAATATTGACTAAATAAGGTTTTTTCTCTTTTTTAGCTTTTAAGAACCCTCTTATATTGTCCCAAAATGCTTGTGGTTTACCTTGCTTTGCTGCCATTTTTAGGGAAGCAATCAACGTAATCCAAAATCCGTATCTCATGGTAAACATGGCTTTTCCTTGGAGTAATTTAGCCTTGGGATTATAGGCCTTGCCCAAGGGGCGTAAATGTTTAGCATGTAATGTATGGTCGGTACTTATATTAAAGCCGTGGTATTGGGCCAGCAATTCATCTACGGTATCCCATCCCATGGCATTCCTAAGTCCGCCTATGGCTGTAAAACAATTTTTGGTATACGCTTTAAAGGCTCCGCGAACATGATCCTTGTCCATGGGGTGATTTAATTTCCAAGTCCCTGTTATATCCTCTTCATAGGCAAATCCTCCAGCTATTCCAATCTTGGGACTGGTTTGGAAAATTGAAGCTATTTTTTCAAAATAGTGATGGGGAAGAATTATATCTGCGTCTAGCTTTACAATAAAATCGTATCGGGAATCTAATAGCTGTAGCCCTTTGTTAAAAGCATTAACAACCTTACTTCCGGGCATATGCGCGGAAGAGGATGTTGTGTTTAATTTCACTATAAAAGGATAGGTGGCTATAAACCTATCAATAATACCTTCGGTATTATCGGTAGAATTATCGTTGACTACTACTACCTTTTTAGGAAGAAGGGTTTGGTTGACTATCGAATGTAAGGTATCCGATAAAAATAAAGCCTCATTATGGGCAGGTATGATAATGTAGTATTGCATCTTTTAAATTCCAATAGGTGAATGTACTTATTATAGTTAAGTTAGATAAAAGAACTTTTTTATTGTTTTAGGTCTAACATAGGGATATTGTACATTTATTGATCTTTGCGTTCTGCATATACAATATAATATCTAGGGGTAAAGGACCGAAGTAGCGGTCTGATTCCTATTTTTTTTACAGGATTGGTCCATTTTGCGCGGTCCTTTATTTCCCATCCCGATTTTTCTAACAACCAATCAAATTGCCAATCTTCAAATTCGTGGTAATGCCTGTCCCATGGGTCGGTTTTACTTTGGTATGCAGGGGAAAACCACAGTCGAAGGGGGATGCTAGCGACTAATTTATTGGCTTTTATTTGGGTGAGTACATTGAGTGGAGATAATAGGTGTTCAAATATTTCAAAGGCCGTAACTACATCGACCTTTGCATTTGTTACAGACGAAAAATCCAAATCCAAATCTTCACCATGGGTATTGTTTACCTGATAACCGTTTTCTTTCATGATCTTAGAAAAGGGATTGTCTACACCTAAATCTAGGATGGTTTGATCTTTTGAAATGTGTTTTTCTAAGAAATTGAGCGTGTGCTTAAATCTTTTGTTCGGGAATGTTTTTTCGTACATGGATGTCAGATTTAAAAAGGATTCGCTATTGTAGCTGATTGAAATTCCTTTTTGGATCATGCGAATTTAAAAAATAAACCATAGTGGGTAGACTATGGTTTATTTTTTATAACAATGAAATTCTAATAATAGAAATAAGTTGTTAAACTTTATAGACAATGGCGTTTATATTCATTCCGGCGCCAACACTGGCAAAGAGCACAATATCTCCTTTTTGAATAGATTGGTTTTCTACTTTTCCATTTTTTACCATATCGAACAAGGTAGGGATCGTGGCCACAGAACTATTTCCTAATTTTTCAATATTCATGGGCATAATTCCCGCTGGCATATCCATATCGAATAGTTTATAAAAGCGTTTTACAATTGCCTCGTCCATTTTTTCATTGGCTTGGTGGATAAAGATCTTTTTGATCTCAGTAATATCTACACCACTTTTATCCAAGCATTCTTTCATGGCCTGTGGGACATTGGTACAGGCAAATTCATATATCTTTCTACCGTACATTTTAATGAACCTAGTGTCTGTTTGCTTTAATTCCTTGGAGTAGGATTCTCCGAAAAACAGAAAAAAGGCTTCATCATTGGCATAGGTGGCACTGGCGTGGGATAAAATATGCCCAGCGTCTTCTTTGGCCTCTATCACCGTAGCGCCGGCCCCGTCCGAATAAATCATAGAATCCCTATCGTGGGGGTCAACGACTCGTGAAAGGGTTTCAGAACCAATGACCAAACATTTTTTTGCGATACCACTTTTTATAAAAGCATTTGCTTGGATAACGCCTTCAATCCATCCGGGGCAGCCAAATAATAAATCGTAGGCTACACAACTTGGATTATTAATTTTTAGTAGATTTTTTACTCTAGTTGCCAAACTAGGAAGCGTATCCCCTTGGGTTTTTCCATGGGAAACATCTCCAAAATTATGGGCAAAGATAATATAGTCTAACTCTTCCTTATCAATACCCGCATCAGCAATGGCCTTCTCGGCCGCATAAAAGGCTAGATGAGAATTGTTGATGTTCTCTTTAGCATAGCGTCTTTCCTTAATACCTGTGATGCCTTTGAACTTTTGAATTATAATCTCGTTATTTTGTTTAAAGGGAGTTCCGTCCTCGTTTAAAAACTCGTGAGAACCAAAATCGGAGTTTTCGATAATAAGTGATGGAAGATACGAACCGGTACCGGTAATTGCGATATTCATAGGTTGTTGCTAATTAATTAGAATAAATATAAATATAATGACTTTGTCCATTATGAGTGCATAAGATTCCATATGATGTTCAAGATTAATTCAACCAAAAAAATGAGCATAAAAAAAAGCCTTTCAAAATAAATTGAAAGGCTGTAAAGGTTTGATTTTATTAGGGTTTTTATGCTTCCATATAAGCTTCAATAGGAGCACAAGTACAGATTAAATTACGGTCTCCATATGTTTCATCAACACGTCTTACGCTAGGCCAAAATTTATTTTCCGCAATATAAGGTAACGGAAAGGCTGCTTTTTGCCTGCTGTAGGGCAGTTGCCATTCATCAGCTGTAATCATCTCTAAGGTATGCGGTGCATTCTTAAGGGCATTGTTAGGGTTATCTATAGAAGCTTCATCAATTTCTTCTCGTATAGATAACATGGCGCTTATGAATCTGTCCAATTCTGCAACACTTTCACTCTCGGTAGGTTCAATCATTAAGGTCCCTGCCACTGGGAAAGAAACCGTAGGGGCATGAAAACCATAATCCATTAAACGCTTGGCGATATCGGAAACTTCAATTCCTTTTTCTTTAAACGGCCTACAGTCAATAATCATTTCGTGGGCAGCTCTTCCTTTTTCACCTGTGTATAATACGTCAAATTTCCCGCTCAGGCTATTTTTGATGTAGTTGGCGTTTAAAATGGCCGTTCTAGTAGAATTAGAAAGTCCAGATTCACCTAACATTTTAATATACCCATAAGAAATAAGGCACACTAAAGCAGATCCCCATGGGGCTCCAGAGATAGCTGTGATAGCTTTTTCTCCACCAGTTTTTATCACTGGGTTTCCAGGTAAAAATGGCACTAATTGTTCTGCAACACAAATTGGGCCTACACCTGGTCCACCACCACCATGTGGGATGGCAAAGGTTTTGTGCAGGTTAAGGTGGCAAACGTCTGCTCCAATAGTACCAGGATTGGTCAATCCTACTTGGGCATTCATATTGGCACCATCCATATATACCTGACCACCATTGTCATGGATTAATTTGGTGATTTCTTTTATAGAAGATTCAAAGACCCCATGGGTAGAAGGATAGGTGACCATTAATGCCGAAAGGTTGTCTTTGTGTAAAATGGCTTTTTCACGTAAGTCGGTTACGTCTATATTTCCTCTCTCGTCTGTTTTGGTTACTACCACTTTCATGCCGGCCATAACCGCAGATGCTGGGTTAGTTCCGTGAGCAGATGCCGGTATCAAACAAATGTTTCTGTGACCTTCCCCTCTAGACTCATGGTATGCTCTAATAGCCATCAGTCCGGCATATTCTCCTTGAGCTCCAGAATTAGGTTGTAACGAGGTTCCTGAAAACCCGGTAATAACATTAAGGTCTTGCTCTAATTCCTTCAATATAATTTGGTACCCTTCGGCCTGATCTATTGGTACAAAAGGATGAATATTAGCCCATCTTGCCATACTTAATGGAAGCATTTCAGAGGCTGCATTCAATTTCATTGTACAAGACCCCAAAGAAATCATGGAATGGTTAAGTGCTAAATCTTTTCTTTCCAATCGTTTTATGTAACGCATCAAAGCAGTCTCGGAATGGTAAGAGTTAAATACGACATTATTTAAGAATGATGAAGTACGAGTAACACTGCTACCAATTTTATTGTCGGTAGTCAATTCGTCTAAAATCAAGGTGTCTTTTCCTAAAACTTCGGCAAAAACATCTACAATAAGTTGTACGTCTTTTAAGGAAGTAGCCTCGTTTAATGATATAGAGATGGTATCGGCATCTACATACCAAAAGTTCATTTCGTTCTTTTCTGCAATAGGTTTTACTTTGGCAGCATCAGCCTTAACAATGATGGTGTCAAAATAAGAAGTGTTAAGCTGGTATAAACCTAATTTCTCCAAACTATCAGCTAAGGTAACAGCAGCACTGTGTACCTTGTTGGCAATATATTGAAGGCCTTTTGGTCCATGATAAACAGCATACATCCCGGCCATTACTGCTAGCAATACTTGGGCAGTACAAATGTTCGATGTGGCTTTGTCTCTTTTGATATGTTGCTCACGGGTCTGTAAAGCCATGCGTAGAGCACGCTTACCATCGGTGTCTTTCGTTACGCCAATGATACGTCCCGGAATATTTCTTTTATAAGCTTCTTTCGTTGCAAAGAAGGCGGCATGTGGACCTCCATATCCTAAAGGTATACCAAATCTTTGGGTGGTTCCAACGACAACATCTGCCCCAAATTCTCCAGGAGGGGTCAATAATACTAAGCTTAAGATATCAGCAGCTACTGCTACTTTTATGTTTTTTTCGGCGGCTTTGGCAACAAAGGCGGCATAGTCATGAACTTGCCCGTGTTTACCAGGATATTGTAATAAGGCCCCGTAAAAATCTTCTGTAAATGAAAATTCCTCATGGTTTCCTATTACCAATTCTATGCCGATAGGAGTAGATCTTGTTTGTAAAAGAGAAAGTGTTTGTGGCAGTATTTCTTCAGAAACGAAAAATTTTACGACATTGTTTTTCTTTTGGGCTCTATCGCGTACTTCAAAAAGCATGCTCATAGCCTCGGCGGCTGCAGTACTCTCATCTAAAAGAGAGGCATTGGCCAATTCCATACCCGTTAGATCTGAAATCATGGTTTGGAAATTTAATAAAGCTTCCAAACGGCCTTGGGCAATTTCTGCTTGATAAGGAGTGTATGCAGTATACCAACCTGCATTTTCTAAAATGTTTCTTTTTATAACGGATGGAGTAAAACTTTCATGGTATCCTAAACCAATATATGTTTTAAATACCTTGTTTTTTTCCGATAAGTTTTGAATATGTGATAAATATTCATGTTCACTCATTGGGGCATCCAAATCAAGAGGTTCTTTTAGACGAATGTCATCTGGAATAGTCTCAACAATAAGCTGCTCAATATTTTTTACATTAATAGTTTTTAGCATTGGTTGAAGGTCTTCTTCTCTAATGCCGATGTGACGCAAAGCAAATACATCTGTCCTCATGATTCAAGCTGTTTTTCTAAAATTAAGGTGTGCAAAAATACTCATTATTTATTTTTAAATGTTACGATTGTAGTGGAACATTTATAAAGTTTTTTTGAAATAAAAAAGGTTAACAGCACATTACCTACTTTTGTTTAATGAAGTGGATAAAACAATTATTCGTTTTTTATCTAGACGCAAGTATTCATGTGTCCTTTGCTGTGATTGCCTTGTTAGAGCTTACGTGGTATTTTTTTGAAAAGCCTAGGGAGGTTCACATTTCGTATTTTATATTTTTCGGAACTATAAGCTGTTATAATTTTGTAAAGTATGGGGTAGAGGCTAAAAAGTATATATTAGTATCCCATACCTATCATAGGAAAATTCAATTAATAAGTGTTTTAGCCTTGGGAGCCGCTGTTTATAATGCTTTTTATTTGGATGCAAATATGTTGTTAGGTTTAATGGTATTGGGTTTTGCTACTGCTCTGTATGCTATTCCGATGTGGCCAAAGTCTAAAAATCTTAGGAGCTTAGGGGGATTGAAAATATTTATTGTAGCTATGGTTTGGGCAGGGACAACTGTTTTTTTACCTATGATACCCGGTAAAGATTTTTTGTCGTGGGATGTGGCTATTGAAGGGGGACAACGCTTTATTTTTGTACTAGCCTTGATGTTGCCTTTTGAAATACGGGATTTAAAATATGACGCTCCCGAGCTAAAAACCTTGCCTCAGCGGTTTGGGATTCCCAAGGTAAAAAGGCTTGGAACCCTCTTAATGTCAATTTTTTTCTTACTTACTTTTTTTAAGGACTCATGGCAGTCTTTAGAACTGTTCTCTAAAGGTGTGGTAGCTGTTTTATTGGGAGCAATGATATGGTATACCAAAGAAAATCAGTCAACATATTTTGCTTCCTTTTGGGTAGAAGCCATTCCTATATTTTGGTGGGGGCTTATTTTAGGGTTAGGGTATTGGATTTAATCTCATTCTTTAAACATTCCTTTAATCTTTCTTTTTCTTCGGTAGGAAGCGTCTTTAGATTGGCCTGATGGCAGAGGGTGGACAATTGCCTGTTTTTTTTCGAAAAAACCTTGCAAGCCTGGCAAATGTTGATGTGGAATATAAATTGTATTCTTTCCCATAGCGTAGCTTCTTGGTATTGTTTTTTAGTGCAGATGATTGCAGCTTTTTTACATGAACTCATATCTTGAACCAATTGTTTTTAAGGCATTCCATAAGCGAGGTTCTTGCTCTATGGATGATTACCCAAAGATTAGACGGATTAATTTTCAGCTCCTTACAGACTTCTTCTGTACTTAATCCTTGTATTGTTTTTAAGGAAAAAGCTAAGGCGTGTTTTTTAGGGAGCTTGGAAATACACTCATGAATAGCAACTCCCAATTCTTCATTTTCCATGGCGTTATTTTCTAATAGGCTTAGAGGGTCTGCTACTTGGTGTTCCAGAAAATTGTTGTCAAAATCGCTATCGGCCTTTGGGGTTATCCGTACCGTTGCCTGTGCTTTTTTTGAATTTATTTTACGATAGTGATCTATGATTTTCCGTTTTAAAATGGCAATGAGCCAAGTGCGTTCAGAAGCATCCCCTTTGTAGTTTTGTGCCGATTTTAGGCCAGCAAAAAAGGTGTCCTGAACTAGGTCTTTTGCAATGTCAACATCACTAACCCTGGCTATAGCATAGTTAAAGAGGTAGTCAGAGTGGTTGTCTACCCAATTGTCCGGATGTAATATGTGCTTTGTCATATTGGTATGTTACCCAAAAGTTAGTGATTTTTTTCTAAGAATGATTTCTTATTTTTGGATCAAATAAAAATGAAATGAGATCCGTATTTTTGGTTTTAGTGGTTTTGGTCCTACACATCAGTTGTGCACAGGCAACTTCGAATAACTTTCCTATAGCATCCTTTGAGCAATCTTTACTTAAAAATGCCATCTTAGTCGATGTGCGAACTCCAGAAGAATTTTCTCAAGGGCATTTAGAAGAAGCCGTAAATATAAATTGGTATGATCCTGATTTTGCGACTAATTTTAGCAAAATTGAAAAAGAAAAAACGATCTACTTGTATTGTAAAGTAGGTGGGCGTAGTTTAATGGCTATGGAAAAATTAAAGAAATTAGGATTCAAGAACGTTATTAACCTAACGGGAGGATATGATGCGTGGATTGCAAAATAATGAACTTCTTTTTTCCTTGTTTTTTCCATAGCCATTGGCTTTTTATACTTTACTTATTTACGGGAGTATCCAATAACCCAGCTCGTTCCAATAAAGCTTCAATATTTGGTTCAGCACCGCGAAAACGTTTGTATAATACCATTGGGTTTTCTGTTCCTCCTTTAGAAAGTACGTGGTCCATAAATTTTGTGGCCACTTCTTTATCGAAAATGCCTTTTTCTTTAAAATAGGCAAAAGCATCGGCATCTAAAACTTCGGCCCATTTATAACTGTAGTATCCCGAAGAGTATCCGCCCTGAAAAATATGGGAGAAAGATGTGCTCATACAAGTTTCGGCCATGCTTGGGAAAAGGTCGGTATTCATAAATGCCAATTCCTCTTGTTTCTTAACATCGGTAATATGACTCGGATCGGCTGCATGCCAAGACATGTCTAATAATCCAAAGCTTATTTGGCGTAAGGTTGCCAAGCCTTCCTGGAAGGTAGATGATTCCTTAATTTTTGTCACCAGTTCCATGGGGATCAATTCGCCAGTTTGGTAATGGGTAGCAAATAATTCCAAGGCCTCCTTTTCGTAGCACCAGTTTTCCAAGATTTGGCTTGGCAATTCTACAAAATCCCAATATACCGAAGTCCCGGATAGGCTAGGGTAGGTGGTGTTGGCCAGCATACCGTGCAATCCATGTCCGAATTCATGGAACAAGGTGGTTACTTCATTAAAGGTAAGCAAGGATGGTTTGCTTGCGGTAGGTTTGGTAAAATTACAAACGTTAGAGATGTGCGGTCTTATATTCTTTCCATTTTTTAGGCATTGCGATTTGTAGGAGGTCATCCATGCTCCGCCGCGTTTTCCTGCTCTAGGGTGAAAATCGGCATAAAAGATGGCTACTAATTCTTTTTTTGCATCATAAATGCGATACGTTTTTACGTCTTCGTGATATTTGTCAATATCAAAGACTTCTTCGAATTGTAGGCCGAACAACTTTTCCGATACCTTAAAAACCCCTGCAATAACATTTTCTAATTTAAAGTAGGGCTTTAATAGCTCATCATCTAAATTAAACAGTTTTTGCTTTAATTTTTCGGAATAATAGGCGCTGTCCCATTTTTCGAGCTGGGATATTCCGTCAAGGTCCTTGGCGAATTGCTCTAATTCAGAAAACTCCCTTTCTGCTGCTGGTTTGGCCTTTTCTAGCAATTCATTTAAAAAAGAGTATACTTTCTCAGGGGTTTCGGCCATGCGTTCTTCCAATACAAAATGGGCATGACTTTTATAGCCTAGTAAGACCGCTCTTTCATGGCGAAGCCTAGTGATTTTTAAAATGTTTTCCTGGTTGTCCAGTGCATCTTGATGGAACCCCTTGCTGCCAAAAGCGATGGAAAGTTCCTTGCGGAGTTCCCTATTGGAAGCATATTTCATAAAAGGAATGTAACTCGGATAGTCTAGAGTGATTAACCAACCTTCCAGGTCCTTGGATTTTGCCAGTTGAGCCGCCGCTTCCTTTTCTCCTTCTGGGAGACCGTCCAAATCGGACTCCTGGGTAAGGTGCTTCTGATATTTATTGGTTTCTGCCAATACATTTTCGCCAAACTGTAATTTTAGTTTTGCAAGTTCGGCATCAATTTCCCTTAAGCGTTTCTTCTTTTCTTCGGGCAAATTAGCACCGTTACGGCTAAAGCTTTTGTATCTTTTATCGAGAAGAGTGCTTTCTTCTGGAGTTAGGTCTAAGCTTTCTTTTTGTTCATAAACCGTTTTTATCCTTTGGAATAAATCTTGGTTTAGGGTGATGTCGTTACTGAACTCCGTAAGTAATGGTGATACTTCCTGAGCTATTTTTTGGATTTCTGCATTGGTTTCGGCAGAATTAAGGTTGAAGAATACACTAGAAATCCTGTCCAATTGTTGTCCTGAAAAATCCAAAGCAACAATGGTATTTTCAAAAGTCGGGGCTTCGTTAGCCTGCGCTATGGCATCTATTTCTGCTCTGGCATCGGCGATGGCCTGAACGAAGGCAGGTTTAAAATGCTCGTTTTTTATTTTTGAAAATGGGGCTGTATCAAATGGGATCAATAAAGGATTGCTCATTTTTGTTTTGTTTTTAGGATTATAACAAGAGGAGAAAATACCTGCTATCGTGTTTTTGTGAAACTTAAAATTCACAAAAAAAAATATGGAATGTTCTTGGCTGCCACAAAGGGCTTACAAGAGTCGCCGTTCAAGATAGCAGGGAATGGTGTTACTTTATTTTACGTACTTCTTGGGCACCGTCGATTACCTTTTGTTTTAATCCTTCTTTGTAAAGAATAATTTTGTCTAAAACACATTTGTCCGAACTACCTATTATCTGTGCTGCCAATATACCTGCATTTTTAGCACCGTTAAGGGCTACCGTGGCAACAGGGACACCTCCAGGCATTTGAAGAATAGATAAAACAGAATCCCATCCGTCGATCGAATTGCTGCTTTTTACCGGAACACCAATGACAGGCAAGGGAGACATAGAAGCTACCATTCCTGGTAGATGTGCAGCTCCACCGGCACCCGCAATGATCACAGAGTATCCATTTTTATGGGCATTCATGCTAAAATCGAATAATTTTTCTGGGGTACGATGGGCAGAAACTATGTCTACATCAACGGCGATATCAAAACCTTTTAAAATATCAATGGCTTCCTGCATAATAGGAAGGTCACTGGTGCTTCCCATAACAACGGCTACTTTGCTCATAACTATAATAATTACTTATTTGCTGATTACTTTTATAGTGTTCTTTACTTTTTCTGCTATTTTTCTAGCTTGTGCAATATCTTGGTTTACGATGGTAACATGCCCCATTTTTCTAAAGGGTCTTGTTTGTTTTTTACCGTAAATATGGGGAGTAACACCGTCTAGTTGAAGGATTTTCTCCATGTTCTGGTAAACTACCTCTCCTGTATGCCCTTCGGCACCTACTAGGTTTACCATAATTCCGGCCACCTTACTTTCCGTACTTCCTAAGGGCAGGTCTAAAATAGCACGGATATGCTGTTCAAATTGATTGGTGTAACTGGCTTCGATACTATAGTGCCCGCTATTGTGAGGTCGAGGAGCTACTTCATTGACCAAAATCTCATCGTCTTTGGTCTGGAACATTTCTACGGCCAAAATACCGATATGCTGAATTTTTTCTGAAACTTTCAAGGCAACATCAATAGCTTTTTGTGCTACTTCGTCACTGATCCTTGCCGGACAAAGAACGTACTCTACTTGATTGGCTTCTGGGTGGAATTCCATTTCTACCACAGGGTAGGAAACAGTTTGCCCGCTTGGGTTTCTGACAACAATGACGGCCAATTCATTTTTAAATGGGATCATAGTTTCTGCTATGCATTCCGAGTTAGGTAGCCCTTCTAAATCTTTAAGACTTCTAACGACCTTTACCCCTTGGCCATCGTAGCCGAATTGGGCACTCTTCCAAACAAAGGGAAAAGTTAAACCACCATTGGCAACGCTATCTTCAATTTCGCTAGTATATGCAAAGCGGCTAAAAGGAGCCGTAGGGATATTGTTGTCTACGTAAAATAATTTTTGAGTGGCCTTGTTTTGTATAATATGCAAGGCATCAGTTTGCGGGTATACCTTGACGCCTTCGGACTCTAATTTTTCTAGGGCCTTGGTATTTACGTTTTCTATTTCGATGGTTAAAACGTCAACCTTTTTTCCAAAGTTATATACCGTGTCATAATCTAATAAATCGCCTTCGAAAAATTCGTTGCACGCTATTTTGGACGGAGCTTCTGGCGATGGATCCAATACTTTGGTGTGGATGTCAAATTTACGAGTCTCGTATAACAACATTTTACCTAATTGGCCACCTCCAAGAATTCCTAATTTAAAATCGGAAGAAAAATAGTTCATTTGAATTGATTCACTTTTGTTATGGTGATTGTAGTATGTGGACAAAAATACGGCTAAATCTTAGAAACTGGCCTTGGACAACTAAAAAAGAAAAATCAAAATGGTATATTTGTGATCTTATTAAATTATTAACGGTGATAGAGCTACACGATAAATATTTCAAACCATTTATTAGCGAAGGAGAGATACTGCAAGCCATAAAAAAAGTTGCGGACGAAGTTGCTGCGGACTACCGTGATGAAACACCAATATTTATTGGGGTTTTAAATGGTTCTTTTATGTTTGTTGCCGATTTTTTAAAAGCGTATCAACATCCTTGCGAGATTTCCTTTGTACGATTGAGCTCTTATCAGGGGCTTACCTCTACAGGTATCGTCGAAACATTATTGGATGTCCCCGATAATATAGATGGACGTTCTGTAATTATTTTAGAGGATATTATCGATACCGGAAGAACCGTTAAAAAATTAATAGATTTATTTTCCAAGACCAAAGTAAAAGAATTTAGGATTGCCACCTTGTTTTACAAAGATGAAGTGTATAACGGGGAGTACGATATTGATTATTTTGGAATGAAAATACCAGATAAGTTCATCGTGGGATATGGACTGGATTACAAAGAGCTAGGAAGAAATTTAAGAGAAGTATATCAACTTAATATAAAACATATGATAAACCTTGTTTTGTTCGGAAAACCAGGAGCAGGAAAAGGCACGCAAGCTGCATTTTTAAAAGAGAAGTATAATTTGAAACATATTTCCACGGGAGATGTGTTTCGTTATAATATAAAAAACGGAACGGAACTAGGAGTATTGGCCAAATCATATATTGATCAGGGTGAATTGGTACCGGATGAAGTGACCATAAAAATGCTTCAGGACGAGGTAGAAAAAAATCCTGAGGCAAGCGGATTTATTTTCGATGGTTTTCCAAGAACAACGGCACAAGCAAAAGCCTTGGATCAGTTTTTAGTATCTAAAAACATGAAGATAGATGCTACCATTGCCTTAGAAGCCAATGATGAAGTACTTATTCAACGTTTATTGGAGCGCGGAAAAATTAGTGGAAGAAGTGATGACCAAGACGAGGATAAAATCCGTAATCGTTTTGAAGAATACAATGAAAAAACAGCTCCCCTAAAGGATTATTACGAGGAGCAAGGGAAATTCCATAGCGTTAACGGAATTGGGTCTATAGAGGATATTACCAGTCGATTGACCAAGGTGATCGAAGAAATATAAGTAGAACAGCTTCTTATTACAGTCGACGAAAGTTGATCAGCGCCATAGAACATCACCTGATTGTTTGTTAGGGATGCATTTAAAAAGGCTAGCTTTTGGATATTTTAATAGGTATCGTAAATAACCAAAAACATAACTTCTATTCTACGGTAGTAGCATTGCCTGAATAAAATGGAGGGTAAATTTCTGAAGATAATCTTTTTAGACATAAATGCGATAGCACTATGGGGCAGTTTTATGCCAAGAATTAAAGAAATAGAAAAGATCTTTTTTAGGGATCTTTATGCTATTTGAAGGATACACTCCTAATCCCAATCTTTCGCCATCCTATAGCAATACGGTTTTGAAAATAAGCAGTGGTTGAGATAAATGGCCCTGAGGGTTTTCTTATGGATTTGGAACCTTTTAACTGGCAAAGTATGTAGAAGGTTGCGGTTGTACAGCCGAAACGACCTCTAAGGTTGGTTTTATGGAATGCCCTAAAACCAAGGTTTTGGGATTTGACTTTAGTGTTGAAAAAATAAAACAGAATGTATACATTTGTGGCCAAGGATATTGGGATGTTTTTGGCGTATATACCTACACTTTTTAAGGCCTGCCCCATGCCAGAATAAGGTTCAATTAAGAAAAGGAACGAAATAAACTAAAAAAATGACTGAAGGCAATTTTGTGGATTATGTAAAAGTACATTTGGAATCCGGTAAAGGAGGAAAAGGTTCTATACATTTACATAGGGAAAAGTTTATAACCAAAGGTGGTCCCGATGGTGGTGATGGCGGCCGTGGTGGGCATATTATTATAAAAGGCAACAAAAACTTATGGACCTTATTGGGCTATAAGTTTCAAAGACATTTTAAGGCGGGCCATGGTGAGCATGGTGCTAAAAGCCGGAGTACAGGTGCCGATGGGCAGGATGTTTATTTAGAGGTGCCATTAGGGACTGTAATCAGAGATGCCGATACCAACGAAATAATTATGGAAATTACCAACGACCAAGAGGAAATAATTCTTTTGGAAGGTGGTTTAGGAGGGCGTGGAAACTGGCATTTTAGAACCTCTACAAACCAAACCCCAAGATATGCACAGCCCGGAATTCCAGGAAAGGAAGCTGATCTTATCTTTGAATTAAAAGTACTGGCCGATGTAGGGCTTGTTGGTTTTCCAAATGCTGGAAAATCGACCCTATTATCGGTGTTGACTTCCGCGCAGCCGAAAATTGCAGATTACGAATTTACGACCTTAAAACCCAATCTTGGGATTGTAGAATATAGGGAGTTTAAGAGTTTTGTGATGGCCGATATTCCTGGAATTATTGAAGGCGCTGCAGAAGGAAAGGGACTAGGGCATTATTTCTTAAGACATATTGAACGAAACTCTACACTGCTTTTTTTAATTCCTGCCGATAGTAAAGATATTAGCAAGGAATATGAAATTTTGTTAGACGAACTTCGTAGATATAACCCAGAACTTTTAGATAAAGATCGATTGATAGCCATTTCTAAAAGCGATATGTTAGATGAGGAGCTGATGGAAGAAATGAGGTCGGAACTCGACAAGGACCTACAAGGAATACCATATATGTTTATATCTTCAGTGGCACAACAAGGATTGGTAGAACTTAAAGATAGACTTTGGGAAATGCTAAATCGCAATGTTGTTGATTAGGCGTATTGTGTTTGGTTTTTCCATAATATGATTCCTATAACTCTCTCTTTAATTTTGTCCTTTTAGTATCGCTTTAAGGTATTTAATGGCACTGATAATTAAAGGGAGAGGCTATTTTTTGTTACTTTTATATAAAACGGTCATCATGAAAAAAATAGGAATCTTGTTCGTAGCATTGGTTTTGGCTTCTTGTAATGCTGTAAGAGTTCAGTACGATTACGATAGGACAGCTGATTTTTCGGCTTATGCCACCTATAATTATTATGCAGACATGGATACCGGTTTAAGTGAACTGGACAGGAAACGTCTTATAAAGGCAATAGATTTTAATTTGCGCAATAAGGGGATTAAACTTTCCGAAGAACCAGCTATTTTAATTGATATAAAATCTCGTTCTTATACTGGCATTCAAAGAAACACTGTTGGGGTTGGGATTGGGGGATCTGGCAGAAATGTAGGCGGTGGAGTAAATATTGGTATCCCTATGGGGAATTCCAAGCTAGAGAGAGAAGTTCAAATAGACTTTGTCGATAGCCAAAAAGATGCTCTTATTTGGCAAGCAACTGCTGTAAGTTCTTTTTATGAAAACAGTTCTCCAGAAGTACGGGAAGAAAAATTTCTACAATTGGTCACTAAAGCATTTTCTAAATATCCTCCTAAAAAGTAAGCTCTTTTATAAATAACATTGATTATAGTTTTTCTCTGCTTTGAAAAAAATCTGTTTAAGGATTATTCAAATACCATAGATAATATGGCCTTCCTGTTCTAGAAAGGCCTATGGTTTAAAAGAGCATACAGCATATATTCTGGTTGAATTTATGTAATTAAATAAGGGTGCTGTTATGGTCTTAAAATGTCCTTATACCTATCCTTGTAGGCGTAGAGCATGGTAATATTTAAAAGAAGTAATACCAAGGCAAAACCTATAGAGCTCGGTTCTAGAAAGGCATGGAATAATATGGCGTTGATTGAAATAATAAAAAGAATCAACATCATCAAGGAGGCAAACTTATTGATTAAAAGAGATATTCCAGCGACAATTTCTACCAAGGCAATGATGTTAATGGTATTAGTGCTCATTAAGGCAGAAAAATAGTTCATGGCAGCTTCTGACATTTGGCCGGCAGGCATAAAATGAAAAAACTTATTTGATCCGAAGATAATGAGGAATACTCCAAATACGATTCGTAATCCAATGAAAAAGGTTGCGTTCATAATAGTTTGGTTTTAAATTAATTATATGTTAATTTATGAAAAATATCAACGCGTAAATGCTAAAACTTTAAAAAAATCTAATTTACGCTTATTCTTTCACCTTTACTATGGCTGCTGAATTCTGGTGCATACATGCTTTGAATGGTCGTAATGCCATTGCTGAACTCCCCTTTATTATTTACTCTTAAGTCGTATTCAAATATATAAACACCCTTAGAAAGGTAGTCTATAAAAAAACTGGTACTAGCATCTTTGGTGCTTTCATAATAACCAAGGCCGTCTTGCCATCGGTATTGGGATAATACGTTAACGGGTTCTAATCCGGCAGCCCGCATATCTTTCATATGTATAAACTCCATAGCCCTATCTGTTCGGATTTCTAAACGGACTCTGAGTACATCGCCCAAATTTAGTTGGGTTGACGCTGTTATTTCCCTGAGTTCTTCACCGGTATCGGTGTCTTGTTTTAGAAATAACTTCTTTTTCAACTGAAGCGGACTTTTTTCCGAAGTAATCTTGTCTAAATCTTCAAAATACTGCCAGTACATTGCTCCCCAAGCCGGTCCTTCACCTTTTTTCGATAATGCTACCTTTGCCATCTCGGGTACTATTTCATCGCCTGTCCAAGAAATTTTATAATAGCCGGTACCAGCCTCAGTATGGGTGTTTTTTAATTTTGAAGGCGCTATTTTCTTTTCACCTACAGACACCTCAATCGCCTCGGTAACCGACAACCAATTGCTTCCTTGTAACAAAAGGGCGTAAACAGCTTCGGTAGTGGCTTTAGTGGTTTCCCATTGATTGGTCTGTTTATTTTTTAAAAGCCATATTTTTAGTTGGTCTATCGTTTTTGTATCATTGTTGATCTCTGAAAAGGCTTCAATCAATAAGGCTTGGGTTTCTATAGCAGCTTGGTTCCAATGCCATGAATTAGTGTTGGCCTTCCAATACATGCCTAATTCTTCACTGGTAATACTATTTTCTTCTAAGGATTTAATGATTTTTTTTGCGTTAGTGGTATCCTTGCTCCTGTTTAGAAATAATGCCAATAATCCTTGGGAATACAAATCTTTATTTGCCCAGAATTGCTGTGCTTGTTTCTTGTAGTAAAGGGTGATTTCGGATACTTTTTGGGAGGTAGGAATACGGCTAAAAAAACTTCTTGTATAAAGGTAGTGAAGTTGAATGGGGGTTAAATGATCTGTATTGGCGACCTTGGAAACCTTTCTCATTTTTTCATAATCTTCTATAAATTCGGCATCTAAATATGCGATGGCCTTTTTAATCATATCTTCAGTATCCGTCTCAGGGTTAAGAACGTTTAAATGATCTAAATGGCCTAATCCCGCAAGGATATGTTGGGTTATGAACCTATTAGAAATACCTCCCTTAAACCAAGGCCAAGCTCCAGAAGCTAATTGGTTATTTTGTAATTTTCTAAGGGTATTTTCACGCTCATTTTTCATTTTGTTTAGATTAAACAAAAGAGCAATTCGCTTTTTTTGTTCGGTTTCGGTTTGCGCATCGCGTAGCCAAGGCGTTTCTTGAATTAGGATAGATTTTAAATCCTGGTTTTTTTCTAGGTTGCTTAATAACGCATCTGTATTGGCCCATTGCTTAAATACTTCCTGGATTCTTGGTTGGTTTTGGACAATACTACTTGCTAATGTATTGGCATAATACCGAGCAAAGATCTGTTCGCTACAATCAAAGGGATATTCCATTAAATAGGGCAGTGCCTGTACCGCATACCAGGCAGGATTTGAAGTTATTTCAAGACTTAACTGGTGATGTTTTAGCGTTGATGAGGTATTTGTCTTTAGTTTTTCTAAAACAAAAGATTTTGTTTCGTTGCTTTTTACCAACATGGGCAAGGTTTCTGTAACCAGCATTCTGTTGGTAAGTACCGGCAATAGATTTTGTTCCCCATCACTATAGTCTCCGGCTGTTGCCATTATCGTGTATTGGACAGCTTGAAGGTTTTCGGGAATTTTTAAATTCCATGAAACTTCTGTGTTTCCAAGGGCATTTACCGTAAAGGTGGTTTCGGAAGGAGAGGTCAAGGCTTCCTGTTGCTGTATACTATCCTTTGGGATTAGGGAAGGTATCAAAAGATTTTGGGTTATATCTTTACCAGAAACGGCATCGACCAAAATAATGCTTGCGGTACCGTTTAAAAGATTGTCGGTGATATTGGCAATTTTAGTACTGATGGTAATTTTGTCTCCCTCCCTTAAAAATCGTGGCGCGTTAGGTGTCACCATAATTTCTTTTTGGGTTACGGTTTCCATGCTGATAAGCTTACTTTCCAAGTTTTTAGTATGCGCCAGTAATTGTACTTTCCAAGTAGTCAGTGCTTCTGGGCTGGTAAAACTAAAGCTTACATTACCATCTTTATCGGTGCGTAATTGAGGAAAAAAGAAAGCTGTCTCTTGTAAATTTTTTCGAATTTGGACCTGGGAAATAGTATCCTTTTTAAATGCAGAATCTATTCTTTCTTGAGATTCTGAAGCTTCCTTTCCTTGTTTTCCAAAACCAACTACCACTGGTTCTTCCAATAGTTCAGAATCTTCTTGGGTCCTTGCTAACTCATTATGGGCTTTTTTCATGACCATATTGTTTCGGTACAGCTGGTGTCGTTCCCCAAAATAAAAACCAAACCAATTAAAGGAATCATATGCTTGGGAGAATATAGGGTACTGAGCGTTTGGGGTATGAAAGTAAGTGAAGTTTTCGATGCGATAACTGTGATAAGCATTGCTGTACAAGCTCGAATGATAGGTCGGTTGCCATGTAGGGGAAAAGCTCCAAGAATGGTTTTGGAAGGCGTCCAAAGAGGCATCGTACATATTAGCCAAAACTTCTGCGGCCACCTTTTGTCCTTGAGCACCTTTTATAGAGAAAGACCATTTTTCTTCGTTGCCTGGTTGTAAATTATCCCGGAAAGTAACAGTTTCTATTTGAAGGTCTGTCTTGGGGTAGGGGACGTTAATATTGGCAGTTCCCGTCTCAAATGAATTAAAGACACTATAGGTGTAATGAACAGAAAAGCCGCCTAAATCTGATTCGGTAACGGGGATTTTGATGGTTTCGGTGTTATTCCGGAGCGTTATGATTTTGGTGTCAACAATCGTTTTGTTCTTTTCTATAAATAAGGTAACCGTTACGGTTTTAGCACTACTTCCTATGGTAACGGTAGCATTTTCTCCAGGAACATAGGAGTGCTGATCTGTTTTTATTTCAAAAAGCTTTTGATCAGATACTTGTTTCTCATTAGACCCATGGACAGTAATCATGGCCATGTCTTTTATTTTTTGTCCAAAGGCATCGGTGGTTTCTAATTCTATGGTATACACCCCAGAGGTCCAGTTTTTTATTTTTCTCAACTTAATTTCACCGGTTTTTTCGGTATTAAAATCGGTTTCGAAGGCCAAGGTCGATTTCTCCCATGTGCTAGGGTCGGACTCCTTGGCGTAGGCATCGTGGGGAAATAGTTTTTTAAAGGCTTCCTCAGTTCCCATTTTGTACTCTGGTGCTTCCCATGGTCTTGGTCGCAGAACATATTGCGGGGCTTTAAGCTTGTAAATCTTTAAGGTTCCTTGTGCGGATACTGGCTGTCCGTTTAGGTTGCTAGTTCTAATCTTTATAAGATTGTTCTTTTTGTCTTTATCCAAAAATGGGGCGGCCTCTATATTGGCCAATAGCGTATGGTACCCGGCCTTTATCGTGGTGATGGTGCTTTGGGTTTCTCCGTTAATATCGGTCACCTCCGCGGTAACTTCAAATAGGAAAATAGGGAGGTTGTCCTTGGAAACACTACTATCAGGAATGGCTACGAAAGGAATGTTAAAGAACCCTAGAGCATCGGTCTTTGTTTCTCCATGTGCGATTTCCTGGGGGGAGCTGCCGTAACTCGGGCGGAACCAATAGAACCATCTAGGAAAATTGACGAGCCTGCGTACCGTATAACGTACTTTGGCATCGCTAATGGCACTTCCGGAATAGGCTAGGGCAGTACCTTTTACCTCAATACTGTCATGCACTCTAAAAGTATCGGTTATGGGTTGAAAGGAGGCTTTAAATTTTGGGCGCTTGTATTCTTCTACAGAAAAAGAAGTGATTCCGGACAAAGCAATATCTTCTGATGTAATAACAATCGAAAAAGTTCCTGTAAGACCATTGTTGGGAATTATAAATTCGCCGTCAAAGGAACCAAATTCATTGGTTTTAAATTCGTGGGCAGCTATTTCCCGACCATTGACATCGCGTAAACGGGCCTTGACAAGGGTATTGGTAATTAATGAGGAAGAGTTCCCTTTTTGTGAAACGGCTATTCCCTTGAAAAAAACGGGCTGTCCTGGGCGATAAATACTCCGGTCTGTAAATAGGAAAGTAGTGTGGTTGATACGTTCGTGTTCACCGTAATTATTTCGGGGATATAGGCTATATTTTCCAAAAAATGCAGTGTCGCCTTTATGTTCGATATGAGTGGTGATGTTTAACCATCGTTCCTTGGTTAAGGGTAGGATAACCATGCCGGTTACATCGGTGACAAAAGACTTGTTCAAGAAATGTGCTCTAGTATCTAGCTGATAGGTAAAGGTTACTTTTGCTCCACTCAATGGTTTTCCGTTGTTTCTGTCTACAACTTGATAGAAATAATGGGTGGGGGATTTAGTCTCTATAAAGGCTAAATCGGTTACTTGGATAGGGCTAAAAGCAAAACTTTTTTTATCATCGTAGCCTACAGGGGTTGCCAGAATAATGTAGGTTCCCTGACTTAGTGATGGTAACAGCACTTCGGTTTTATGAGGAATATAGTCTCCTTCATTTTTTAATATGGCCTCCCAAGTGATAGCAACCTTTAATTTTTTTATAAAAGGCAATTGGTTTTCTAATGGGTATATGTTTTTAAGTGCAGTCAGTTCTTTTTGGGAAATTTCATAAGCGGTAAATTTTAGGGCATCATGGTTTTTATAATGTACCAATAGACGGGATGGATGGTTGATGGGGAGGTGTTTTTCCGTAGTAATCTGAAGTTCTTGTGATAAGATTATTGCTCGTAAATGGCTGAATTTTTCTGCTGCTTTACCCTTTGGATACTTTTTTAAGGCTGTTTCGCACAGATCTAGGGCCTCTTTTCGCTTCCATTGATGCTCCTCTTGTGTGCCTGGAATATAATTTTCTGCTCGCTGATGGTACCATAGCGCAATTTCAAAAGAATAGAAACTTTCTGCTTCATGGTTTTTGTGTAATTGAGCCGCAAGTTGTAGGGCCTCCAGGTAATATTGGTCCTTCTTCTCAAAAATAGCATTGTCACGGACAAACTTTAATCGTTCTATATCAATATCCACTAATGCAAAAGGAAGGGCGTCGTTTTGATGAGCTTTAATCAGCTCTTGATAGAGTAATAAAGCCTTTAATTGTTGAGAAGAGCTATCGTCCGATTTAAAACTATAGGTTGAGAACTTCGAGGATTCATTTAAATACTCTGGATTGTCAATTTCAAATTTATCAGCAGGGCGGGTGATGCTATTTTCGCTGCTCTTATAAAAATCAATGGCATTATGTGCCAAAAGGTCAAATAAGGTAGGTCTATAAAGTTCAGATCCTTTTTCTTTGTGTAATATTTCCAAATATCCTTTGATGTCTACTTGCTGTAGTGCATCAGGTGTAGCCAAGGAATTATCAAAATGATTTCCTATGGCTGTGAAAATTGTAGTCAGGTCCCAAGTTCTAAAATCATCGTTATCAACCGGTGTCTCCGTATATGATCTATCGTAAAAGCGGTACCGGTTCTCTTGAAAATACTGCCAATACATTTGTGCTAAATAGCTTTCTAGAATATTTTTAGTAGGAAAACTGCTTTGGGCTATTTCTGATTTAAAATTATTGATAATGTTCAGTTGTGCATCCTCTTCCAAGATTAGGATGTATTTGGACTTATATAATAACGCTTTTATAATTTGAGCGGAGTTGCTTTCTTTTCTTGCCTTATCGGAAATTTTTGTAACCACCTTCACTGCCGAATTGGTCATTGCCTCTTTTTCTAAGTTTTGTACCTGTTCCCATAGCCCTGCATAAGTAGGCGTTTTGGATTGTGATTGTCCCCATTGGGAAAAAAGTAAGACGGTAATAAGGAAGGTAAGGTTTCTCATAGGAATAGGTATGAATCTTTTTAAAAGTGTGATAAATGCAAAAAAGATACCAAGCTTGCTCAATTGTTAAAATAAAAAAGAAAGTTAGGTGTTTAATTTGGTTTTCATAGGGTTTTTTAGATGATGCGCCTTTAGCAGGTGTATTTACAAGTCAGCTATGAAAATATTATATTAAAAATATTTATTGCCTTTACTGGATGGTTATTAAGGGGTTTATAATTATAGGAAGTGCGAAGCTTCCCAAGTTGAAGCATTAAATAGGTAAGGAGAACACTGATAAAACCACGATGTAAAATTTCATTAGGTGATGACAATCCTTATCTTTACGACATAATTTTTTGTAAATGCACATACATTTTATTGCCATTGGAGGAAGTGCCATGCACAACCTGGCCTTAGCTTTGCACCATAAGGGATATACCGTTTCTGGAAGTGATGACGTAATTTTTGAACCTTCTAAAACCCGATTACAAGATCAAGGACTTTTTCCGGAATCTTTCGGGTGGTTTCCCGAGAAAATAAATGCCAATTTGGATGCTGTTATTTTAGGCATGCATGCTAAAGCAGATAATCCCGAGTTATTAAGGGCTCAGGAGTTAGGGCTTAAGATTTATTCCTACCCAGAGTTTCTATACGAACAATCAAAACATAAAACAAGGGTCGTTATTGGGGGGAGTCATGGCAAGACCACTATAACATCTATGATTCTGCATGTGCTAAATTATCACGGTAGGGAAGTAGATTATATGGTAGGCGCCCAATTAGACGGGTTTGATAGAATGGTACATCTGACCGAAGAAAATGATTTTATAGTTTTAGAAGGCGATGAATACTTGTCTTCTCCTATAGATAGAAGGCCAAAGTTTCATTTGTACAAACCTAATATTGCCTTACTCAGCGGTATTGCTTGGGATCATATCAATGTATTTCCAACTTATGAAGGATATGTACAACAATTTCAAATCTTTGTAGATAGTATTGTTAAAGGAGGGAGCGTTACTTATAATGAAGAAGATTCAGAAGTAAGAAGGGTCGTTGAGGCTTCCGAAAACCCGATCAGAAAATTACCTTATAGCACTCCGGAATATCAGGTAGAAAATGGAGAAACCATCTTGGAAACTTCCGAAGGTCCTATGCCAATAGAAGTTTTTGGTAAGCATAACCTTAATAATTTGGCAGGCGCAAAGTGGATCTGCCAAAACATGGGGGTAGATGAAGACGACTTTTATGAGGCCATTGCAAGTTTTAAAGGGGCCTTTAAAAGACTGGAAAAAATTGGCGAGGGAAAAAGTAGTGTTGCCTATAAGGACTTTGCGCATTCTCCAAGTAAGGTAGCGGCAACGACAACTGCGGTAAAGGAGCAGTATCCAAATAAAAAACTAATAGCCTGTTTAGAACTTCATACGTATAGTAGTTTAAATGCAGAATTTTTAAAACAATACCAAGGTGCATTGGATGCCGCAGATATGGCAGTCGTATTTTATTCCCCAGAGTCAGTAAAGATCAAACAGTTGGAAGAGGTGACCAAAGCGCAAATTGTGACTGCCTTTGAGAGAGAAAACTTAGAAGTGTTTACCGATGCCACTGCTTTTAAAGAATTTTTATTTTCTCAAAACATAATAGACGCAGCCTTGCTGTTAATGAGCTCGGGCAATTATGGCGGACTCGATTTAAAGGCTGTAAAAGAGTTGGTCGAATCGCACTAGAGGGTGTGTCAACAATTTTGTATAAAGTCAATTCCACTAATAGTACCGGTGTTTTACTCCGCCGGCCTTTCAAAATTTGACAGAGCTCCGATCTTTGGAGCTCTGTTGATTGTTACCCCCTTCCTTTAGTTTTTTCGAAGTCCTTTCTTTCGAATAATTACATTACCTAGTATTTTTTGTTTTGTTCGATATTAGATAGCTTCTTTTTGATAACTTTTATTCTTTTAAAATTTTAAGAATTTTCATTCTTTAAACAAAGTTTATTATGTTATAATTGTAGTTGTTTTTTGAGAAATTAATAAAATTTTACATCTCAAAAAACGAATTTAACAAACCATTTTATAACTGATTAACTAAATTATTAATGATTATGCTTAAAAAAAAATTGATTTTGATTAGGTGTACAAGGCAACTAGTTTCCTATGGACAATGTTTATTATTGTTCCTTGTATTGGGATTGCATACGGTCTATGCAAAAGGGATAGAACTAACCGTTAATTCCAATTCAAAAAACATTTTTCAAAATATAATTACCGGTACCGTGTTGGATGGGGAGACAGGTGATCCTATTCCTGGCGCCAACGTATTGGAAAAGGGAACTACCAATGGAGCGGTGACTGATTTTGATGGTAATTATAGTATTAAAGCTTCAGAGAATGGTATTTTGGTCTTTTCATACATTGGTTATAAAAGTGTGGAGATTTCTGTTAATGGACAAAACACTATAACGGTTAGTCTAGATGCGGATGTTACGGCCTTAGAAGAAATAGTGGTAGTAGGTTATGGTGTTCAACGCAAACAAGATCTAACGGGAGCCATTTCTGTGGTAAAAACAGATGAATTGGCCCAGCAACCTTCTGCTCAAGTCACTAGTCAGCTACAGGGAAGAGTTTCTGGTGTTACCATTACAGGTGGTGGACAACCAGGAGAAGCTCCACAGATAAAAATCAGGGGTTCTAATACCTTTGGAAATAATAACCCATTGTATGTTGTCGATGGAATTCCTACGGATAATATAAATGACTTAAACCCTAATGATGTGGGGTCCATGCAAGTGTTAAAGGATGCTGGTTCTGCCTCAATTTATGGTTCCAGAGCAGCTAATGGAGTAATCATTATCACTACCAAAAGAGGTAGGGGGAAAATGAAGATTACCTATGATGCCTATTACGGAACCCAAATGGTTAAAAGCGGTAATCCTTGGAATATCTTGTCTTCCCAAGAAATGGCCGATCTTACTTTTATGGCTTTAAGAAACACTAATCCTGGTGACCCAATAAACCACAGTCAGTACGGAAACGGTACTAATCCGGTACTACCTAATTATATAGCTCCGGTGGGTGCCGATACTGTTGATGAATCCCTATATAATGTAAACCCTGACTATACAAGCAGTTCGGATTTGAACAATTTTTACAGAATTGTGAAAGCAAATAAGGAAGGAACTAATTGGTTTCAGGAAATATTTAGTCCGGCAAGTATAACCAGTCATAATTTATCAATAAGTAATGGGAGCGAAAAGGGGAGTTATTTATTTTCTTTGAATTATTTTGATCAAGAGGGTTCTTTGAAAAACACTTACTTGAAGCGATATACTATGCGTGCCAATGCTGTGTATAATTTTACGGAAAACATCAGGTTAGGACAAAACCTTAGTTTTAGTATTCGGGATAACCCACAAATCGGAGCGCTTTCGGAAGGCAGTGCAATAGGGATGGCATTTAGACAGCAACCTATCATACCTGTAAGGGACATAAAAGGAAATTATGCTGGTTCTTTTGGCTCAGATTTAGGGAATGCTTTTAATCCTGTAGCTATGATGGATAGGACTAGGAATAACAGGGGTGTCTCTAACCGCGTATTTGGAAATATTTTTGCTGAGGTCGATTTTTTGAATGACTTTACTTTCAGGACAAGTTTTGGGGGACAGTATTTTACCAATAGCTTTAATTCCTTCACTTTTCCAGAATACGAAAATGCGGAAAACAACTCAGTAAGTTCCTACTCAGAGGCAGCAGCTACTAATTTCAACTATACATGGACAAATACGCTGCAGTATAAGAAGACTTTTGATGAAGTACATAACCTAAATGTTTTAGTGGGAACAGAAGCGTATAAAAATAGCGGAAGAGAAGTTGGGGGCACTATGCAAGGGTATTTTTCTTTTGACCCGGATTATGTGACTTTAGGAACAGGGTCGGGAACCCAAACTAATTATAGTTTTAAATACAAAGATGCCCTTTCATCTTTAATTGGGCGTTTAGATTATAATTATAGCAACAGATATTTATTAAGTGCAACAGTCAGAAGAGATGGCTCTTCCAGATTTTTAAATAACCAATATGGATGGTTCCCCGCTGTTAGTGCAGGTTGGAATTTGGGAAATGAAAGTTTTATGCCAGAATTGACTTGGTTAAACGAACTAAAGCTTCGTGGTGGTTACGGTGTTATGGGGAATCAGTTAAATGTAGATCCATCTAACTCCTTTACCACTTTTGGTGGAAACCAACAAACATCTTATTACGGTGTTTCTGGGGGAAACCAGACTATTGCCGAAGGTTTTCAACAAACAAGAATTGGCAACCCTGATGCCAAATGGGAAAAGAACACCAATTCCAATTTTGGATTAGATGCCGCTCTTTTTAGTAATACAGTTCGTCTAAGTGCAGATTATTACCGAAAAGACGTTAAAGACCTTTTGTTTAACCCAGATTTACCTGCTACTGTTGGATCGGCCTCCGTACCATTTGTAAATGTGGCGCAAATGACCAATAGTGGTTTGGACTTGGATTTGTCAACATATTTTAATCTAACGAAAGACTTACGTCTTAACTCGACTGTAACAGTAACGACTTACAACAATGAAATTGTAAAAATAGCCGATGGATATACGTATTTTGATAGGGAAGGAAGAAGGTTTAATGGAAGTAATATTATAAGAAATGCCGTGGGGCACTCAGTGAGTGAGTTTTATGGATACAAAATTGCTGGATTTTGGAATTCTGAAGAGGAAATCACCGATGCTAATGCGGCTGTTATAGCGGCGTCTGGTAATCCTGATGCGGTATACCAATCAGATGTGGCGGTAGGACGTTTTCGTTACGAAGATATTAATGGTGACGGACAGATATCAGCTGATGACCGTACCTTTATAGGAAATCCAAACCCTGATTTCACTTATGGCTTAAACGTAGAGTTGATTTATAAAAATTGGGATATGAGCATGTTTTTATATGGTTCGCAAGGAAATGATATTTGGAACAATGTGCGTTGGTGGACAGACTTCTACAGTTCTTTTACTGGGGCTAAAAGTAAAACTGCCTTGTATGATTCTTGGACGCCCCAGAACACCAATGCGACTGCCCCTATTCAGCAAACTACAGGTTCCTTTAGTTTAGCCGATGTACCAAACTCTTATTTTGTGGAGGATGGTTCTTATTTAAGAGCTAAACAGATTCAATTAGGGTATTCGTTCTCATCAGAAATGCTTGAGAAAACAAATATTTCAAAACTACGCCTGTATGCACAGATGGTTAATGCGTTTACCATTACTTCCTATTCGGGAATAGATCCTGAAATTTCTGGTGGTACTGTTAATTTTGGAATCGATGAAGGCGCCTATCCAAATCAAAGACAATTGTTATTTGGGGTAAATGTTATTTTTTAATTAAAAGACTTATAAAGTAAAGTATATGAAAATTATCAAACATATCAGTAAACTATATATTCCTGTTTGTGCCCTATTGTTAACCAGTAGTTGTGCCGATAGCTTTTTAGAACAACCTGCTTTAGGAGCTTTAAGTGAGGATGTTATTGCCAACCAAGACGGCGTAGAGAAATTATTGATTGGTGCATATGCTGCTTTGGACGGCCAAGGACTTGGTGGTGGTGGTGCTTGGGAAGCAGCACCGGACAATTGGGTATATGGTACCGTAGCAGGAGGGGAAGCTAGCAAGGGAAGTTTTGGAGGCGACCAGCCGGCAATAGATCAAATAGTCAAGTTTATTTCCAATCCTTCTAACGGTTATTATAACACCAAATGGAAGGCAGCCTATGAAGGCGTTAAACGGGCTAATAATACTTTGAGATTATTGGAAAAAGCCACAGAAATTACTGTAGAAGATCGTGAGAATATCGCGGGTCAGGCACGTTTTCTAAGAGGGCATTATTATTTTGAATTGAAGAAAATGTTTAATATGGTGCCATGGGTCGATGAAACTACAGAAGATCCAAAACAACCCAATAATGTAGATATTTGGCCTAATATCGAGGCGGATTTTCAATTTGCATACGAGAATTTGCCCGCGACACAAGGGGAATTTGCTAGGGCCAATAAATGGGCAGCTGCAGCCTATTTAGGCAAAACATATCTATATCAAAAGAAATTTACCGAGGCCAAAGATGTTTTTACGGATGTCATTAATCTAGGAGTAAATTCGGCAGGGGAAAAGTACGCCCTTATGGACACCTTTAAGGATAATTTTGATGCCGCATTTGAAAATAATTCTGAAACTGTTTTCGATATTCAAATGGTCGCTAACGATGGTACTGGAAGTATAGCGAATGCCAATCAGGGTGGAATGCTGAATTTTCCTTATAACAGTCCATTTAGATGTTGTGGATTCTTTCAGCCTTCTCAAGATTTGGTGAACTCCTTTAAAACGGACCCGATTACAGGCAAGCCTTATGTGAATAACTACAATCAGAATCCGGTTAAAAGCGATATGGGGGTCACCAGTAGTGAACCTTTTACACCGTATACAGGAACCTTAGATCCTAGGCTCGACTGGACGGTAGGTAGAAGAGGTATTCCTTACCATGATTGGGGGCACCATCCTGGTGCAGCTTGGATAAGAGAACAAACTTATGGTGGTCCTTATGCCCCAAAAAAGAATGTTTATAGACAAGCTACTCAAGATCAATATGCAGATCAAAGCTCCTGGGCGCCTGGAACGGCTCTTAACGTAAGGGTAATACGTTTTGCCGATGTGTTATTAATGGCAGCTGAGGCTGAGGCACAAGCGGGTAGTTTGTCCCTAGCCTTGGAATATGTAAACCGCGTTAGGAATAGGGCGGCCAATCCCGATGGTTTTTTAAAGAAATATTTAGATGAGTCAGACCCTGTAGCCGGATTTGATCCATCCCAAAATGCGGCTAATTACGTTATTGAACCTTATGGTCTGGTCGACTTTGCTACTCCCGAGATGGCTTTAGAGAAAATCTATTTCGAACGCAAGTTAGAATTAGCCATGGAAGGTCATCGATTCTTCGATTTAGTGCGATGGGGAATTGCCCAGGAAACGTTAAACGCCTATTTTGAATATCAAGGCAATATTACAACGGACGTAAGAGGTGGTAAGTTTATTCCGGGAAAAAACGAATACTACCCTATACCACAAGCACAGATAGATCTAAGTGTAGATGCTAGTGGAACGCCTACCTTAAAACAAAATCCTGGTTACTGAGATTTAAAATTCTGAGTCTTATTTAAGAAGGAACCATTCTATGATTGGAATGGTTCCTTTTTTTATGTTATTACCCCCTGTTTTTGAGAGCAATTGTAAGCCATGAATTTTAGTAATGAGGGGATTATCTACATATTTTGTAATTTAAAGTCAAATTGTGTTGGGGTAAGCGATTATTATTATCTTTAGATAATGCAGCCAAAACCAACCTATATACCTATTAAAAATTGGTCTTCTGATGATAAGCCAAGGGAGAAATTATTGCTGAAAAGCAAGGATGTCCTTTCGGATGCCGAATTAATAGCGATTCTAATTGGTTCTGGAAGTCGAAACGAAAGTGCTGTAACTTTGGCAAAACGCATTTTAGCATTGGTGCAAAACGACCTTAACGATTTGGGAAAACTCTCCGTAAAACAACTCATGCAGTTTAAAGGGATAGGAGAAGCTAAGGCAGTGACCATTGCAGCAGCCTTGGAAATAGGAAGAAGGCGTAGAGAGGAGGATGCTAAAAAGATTGTAGCGATTAAAGAGAGCAGGGATGTTTTTGAATTGTTACATCCTAAGATCGGCGATTTGTCGCATGAAGAATTCTGGGTAGTTTATCTGAACAATGCCAATACGGTGCTTTTTATGGGGCAATTGAGCAAAGGGGGAATTACAGGGACCTTGGTCGATGTGCGCTTGGTGCTCAAACAAGCCTTGGAGCTAGGGGCCGTAGGTTTAATATTAGCACATAACCATCCTTCGGGAACCTTAAAGCCTAGCGTAGCAGACAAGCAGATTACCGTTAAATTAAAAACAGCTTCCCAAGTACTCGATATAAAAGTATTGGACCATTTGATCATTACTCAGAAAGAATATTTTAGCTTTGCAGATGAACATATCCTTTAAAAAGAAACACATAACAAAGGTAGCTCCCCAAAAGTGAGAAGTAAACATAGGCTGTAAACCTTTTGGTTTTTACCCTATATTATAATTTAGACGCCAAGGTTTTATGTTATTAATATATACCCACAAAATTACCTCGAGGTTTACGTATGTTATGCGACATATATTTACCAAGGTTTTAGGGATAGAAATTACCTATACTACCAAGGTAGAAGATTTTATAAAGCATTCCGGACCAAAAATTACCTATACCAAACAGCCCTTACAAAACGAATTCTTTGTCCGTAGCAATGATTTACTTTTTGAGCAAGGGATTAACGATTTGCAAATTCACGTTTCGGATTGGGAAGGGACACCATGTTTTTTTGCCGCTGGTGACCGCAGCAGTTTGCCCTTCGATATTTTTTCTGCCAGTTTTTATCTGCTGAGCCGCTATGAGGAGTATTTGCCGCATGTAAAAGATATGCATGGTCGGTTTTCGCCTAAAGATAGTTTGGCCTATCAAAATAAATTTTTACAAAGACCAGTGGTCGATATATGGGCCTATAAGTTATTGGAAAAATTAAAGGACCGGTTTAAGAAACTGGAATATAAACTGAAGCCCTATCAGTATACTTCGGTGATAGATGTAACTACCTCCCATAGTTTTTCCCATAGAGGATTGGTAAGGGGGTTGGGGGGGCTCCTGCTAGATTTGGCCTCCTTGCGTATAAAACGGGTTTTTCAGCGGATTGCCGTTTGGGCAAATGTAAAAAAAGACCCTTATGATAATTTCTTCGAGCTATTGGCCGCCCATAAAAAATATAATATCAAAGGGATGTTCTTTTTTCAGTTTGCGGAGTATTCTACCTACGACAAAAATGTATCTCCAAATAATAATCAGTTCAAACACCTTATTAAATCGGTTGCCGATTATAATATCGTAGCGCTGTCATGCTCCTATAGTTCCTTTAACGATTTGAGCTTGCTGCAGCAAGAAAAAAAGAACTTGTCCAATGTTATTCATAGACCGATTAATAATTGTCGGTTACGGTATAATAGGGTAGATGTACCTTTGACATACAGAGATTTGATAGATGCCGGGTTTACGGATGATTACACCATGGGGTATAGCCATGAAATAGGGTTTAGGGCGGGCACATGTATCCCTTTTTATTTATATGATATTACCTTGGAAGTACAGCAGCCCATTAAAATACATCCTTTTGCGGTGCACGATTACGGCTTGTTAAAATACCAAAATAAAGCGGATGCACTTTTGGCTGTAAGTTCCTTGTACAAGGAGGTTAAAAAGGTCAATGGCAAATTTATTACGGTATTTTCCAATGAACTTTTAGGGGGCGATGGTACCGTAGAATGGAAAGAATTATATACGAATGTAATAGAAAAAGTACATGTATAAAGAAACAGTTACCGATGTGTTTTTTGATTTGGATCATACCCTTTGGGATTTTGAAAAGAACTCTGCCTTGACCTTTGAGAAAATTCTCTCCGAAAATTCCGTGCAAATTGCCCTGGACGATTTTCTTAAGGTATATGTGCCCCTAAATATGGATTTTTGGAAATTGTTCAGGGAAGGAAAAATAACAAAGGAGGAGCTGCGTTATCAAAGATTAAAAACTACCTTTGTGCGCTTGGGATATGCAGTGTCCGATGAACTTATATTTCGACTGTCCGAACAGTATATAGCTTATTTGTCGAGCTATAACCATCTGTTTCCTAATGCAATACATATTTTAAACTATCTGAAACCCTCCTATAAGCTTCATATTATTACCAATGGCTTTCAGGAGGTGCAGGATAAAAAGTTGCGTAATGCCAATATTGATAGCTTTTTTGGGCAGGTTGTAAATTCGGAAATGGCGGGCGTAAAGAAACCCGATCCGCTAATTTTTAAAATAGCCCTGCAAAGAGCCAATGCCCTGCCGGAAAGATCTATGATGATAGGGGATAGTATAGAAGCCGATATTCTGGGCGCCAAGGCGGTGGGGTTTCATACCCTTCACTTTAATGCCCATAAGGAACCGGCTCATGGATATTGTGATATGATTCACGATCTGGAGGAAATAAAAACCTATTTATGAGGTTGCAGCTTGTAACGGACAGTTAGCTTAAATTCTATTAATATCTTAGGATTGGCTACTTATATTTATTGAGGATGAAAAGGATTTTAAAAATAGTAATGATATTGGCCCTAATGACGAGTGGGCTGTCATGCGTAGAACGTCAGGATTTTGATCAGTATCAAGATTTGGATATAATTCCAAAGGTGCCGGCCAGCCTTTTGTATTATGAAGTTTCTGAAACGGCCCTTAATAACGCTCCCATCGGGGTACCCTTTAGTGAGGACTACAATTTTGACGCTTTTAATGAAGATTTTATTGCCGACAGAATAATAGAAGGCAGTATTGCTTACGAAATTGTAAACACCACCTCTAAGCCTGTTGATATTGTGGTGACTTTTTTGGATGAAAACGATCGAGAATTGGATTTTACAGATTTCTCGGTAGCAGCGGCAACCTCTGAACCATTCGTTTTGGAGAAAACCGTAGCGTATAATCAAGCCGATACCCAAAGGGTTGTAAAAAACATTTCCAGTATCAGAATAAGAGTAATAAACCGTGGCGACAATACTAGCCAGTCGTCTCTTAAGGATCCTAAAGTAATTTTTAAATCCAGTGCGGAATTCAAAGTTCGATTAAAATAAAAATGTATAGATTCCTTTTCTTTTTCACTTTGTTATGTGGCAGTTTTATCAATGCCCAAAACAAAGAACTTCTTTACGATTTTACCGATATTCCACAAGCCTTGTTGCTCAATCCAGGAATGCAGACAGATTTTCAATGGTATGCCGGTATCCCCGGGGTATCCGGAATTTCTTTTCAGGCCGGCTCTAGTGGGGTAACCGTAAACGATCTTTTTGCAGAAGATGGTATAGATTTTAATCAAAAGGTGAGGGAACGGCTTATACATGGGGTGAGCAGCCGGGACGACCTTAGCGGTACTTATCAGATAGAACTTTTGAGCGGTGGTTTTAGGGGGAGGAACCCGACGAATTTTTATTCCTTCGGAATTTATAATGAAGGCGATGCTATTGGGTATTGGTTTAAGGATTATGCCATACTTGGTTTTGAAGGGAATGCAGATTATATCGGAGATAAATTTAATTTAGGGCACCTTAAGACCCGAGGGGAAATATTGAATGTTTTTCATTTTGGGATCAATAAAAAGGTCAATAGGGAATTGACCCTGGGAGGACGAGCCAAAATATATTCCAGTGCCGTGAACTTTTCCTCTACTAAAAATCGTGGCTATTACATAACAGAGAAGGGCGAGAATAACCTTTTGGCCAATACCATAGATGCCGATATGGAGTTTAGATCCTCGGGGATGGAAGAGATTTACAGAGCCTTTGATGAGGATAGGGATCGAATACCGGGGATTTTAACCAAACGGTTATTTTTTGGAGGCAATCTAGGGGTAGGCGTAGATTTTGGTTTTTCTTATCAGCTCAATGCGCAAACTGTAGTGACCGGTAGTGTTTTAGACTTGGGCTTTATTTATAATAGCAGCAATGTTCGTAATTATACCTTAAAAGGGCAGGCTACTGTAGAGGGTGTTGAGGTTGTTTTGCCCGATGCCTTTGCCCCTAATGATACTGACTTTTGGAAGGAATTGGTCGATAAGGTAGAAAAACTGGTACCCTTTAATCAAAACAGGCAGGGGTATATTTCTTTTAGGCCAACCAAGCTATATGGATCCCTTCGCTATAACTTTGGCAAAGCCTTGCCTTCTCGGGAAAACTGTGGGTGCGATTACAGATATGCTAGCTATCGGGGGGTAGAGAGGTATGTAAACGCTGTAGGGGCCCAACTTTACGCGATCAATAGACCAAGAGGACCGCAAGCAGCGCTTACCGCTTTTTATATGCGTAGATTAGGGAATTCCCTGGCACTAAAGACCACCTACACGATCGATAAGTTTTCCTTTTCCAATATCGGATTAGGGCTGAATGTACAAGCAGGTCCCGTAAACTTTTACGTTATGGCCGATAATCTTCTGGCCTTGGAAAATCTAGCAGATAGCCACTACACTTCTTTTCAGTTAGGATTAAATATCATAACTTGGGGCAAGAAATAAATGAGACCTTAGGTCTCGATAAGCGATTTGTATGAAAAATATTATAGTATCCCTTTTTTTTATTTTCAGTTATTACGGGATGTCACAATCTAAAATAAATAATTATAAGTATATCATTGTTCCCGCAAAATTTGAGGCCTTTAAATCCGAGAACCAGTACTTAACAAGTACCCTGATGAAACAGCTTTTTGTAGAAAATGGATTTACTGCGGTCTATGACAATGATTTGCCAGAAGAACTGATGGTAGATCGTTGCAAAGGTTTGTTGGTTAGGTTGCTAGACGATTCCTCCTTGTTTACTACCAAGGTAAAACTGTCTTTAACGGACTGTGCCAATAAAGAAGTGTTTATTACGGGAGAAGGCAGGAGCAAGGAGAAGGAGTATAGGGCCGCTTATTCAGAGGCCATAAAAAACAGTTTTAAGGACATTGCAAATTTAAATTATGCATATACCCCAAAGGACAAAGATTCTAGGGTATCCATTAGTTTTAAAGACGATGTCGTTCGATTGCAAGACCCAGCTGAAAAGGACAAAGACATACGATTTGAAGATGCAGCTCAACATCAATCCGAAACTAATCAGCAGAAGGTAGTACAGCAAAAGGCAACCTTAGAGGAGCAATATTTTAAAAGTATGGAGCCTGTTTCTGCGGATCCTGCTTTGCATCACGTAAAACTTATAAAGGATACCGCGGTTTTATATGCCCAAAAAATTCCAAACGGATATCAATTGGTAGATAGTACTCCTAAAATTACCATGAAGTTGTACCATACCAGTCTCATGAATTTTTATATCGCCAAAACGGAGCAGCAAGTTGATGGTATTGTGTATAAAAAGGGCGAGAAATGGATTTTTGAATATTATCAAGAAGAGGAGTTGATCAATAAGGAGTTGAATATCAAATTCTAAGAGCGGCTACAGGGACACTTGTGAACAATAAAGAACAGTGGTTTTAATTGGTGAATGTCGCCTAACAAACCATTATCTTTTGTTTCTACTTTAATGCGGTTTGTCGGTCTTTATGGGTGCCAATTCCCTTGTTATATATGGGCGTTACCCTATCGGGTCGCTCTTTCCGCTGTATCTTTTTTAAAGGGCCCATGCCCTTTTAAAAAAGGATGCCGCTGCAATCCCTAACGCGGCATTCAATTAACAATTAGCAGTAAACAGTTTTTAATGGAAAAAGTGGTCGATGCTATTCGGGCATCGACATTTTCAACTGCCCTGATTGGTGTTGAACATTTTGGACGTTTTTCATGGATTATTGCTGCATTAATCAAATGCTATAATACCCCATTGGTTCATTGTTATATTTGTTAATTGGTACATGAACCTGCGTTAGGGACAGCGGCGGCATCCCCGCAGCAGCGCAAGGGATATAGCCAATGGCCCGCCCGACGAAGGAGGGAACGCCCAAATAATTAGCCTATAAGGTGTAAAAGGGGGCATTGACTTAATTTTATTGAAAAGCCCAACAGCTTTCTTGTTCGGCGTACTTTGTGCCTTGCATGTGATCCTTCTTTAAACAAAGCCCAGAAGGATTTTGAGGGGCTCACCTTTTCTATAACTCGTATTTATCCTTCCAGCGATTTTTTAAAAAGTCTTTTAAGGAATTTTCACGTGGATTGTTTCCGGGCTTATAGAGGCTGGTGCCAGACAATTCGGTTGGAAAAAACTCTTCGGCTACAAAATTATTGGCGTAGTCATGGGCATATTTGTACTCCTGTCCATACCCTAGATCTTTCATTAACTTTGTGGGCGCATTTCGCAGGGCAATAGGTACCGAAAGATCGCCGGTCTGTTTTACCAATTGCTGAGCGTGGTTAATGGCCATATAACTAGCGTTGCTTTTAGGAGAAGTGGCCAAATAAATGACACACTGACTTAAAATGATCCTCGCTTCCGGGTAGCCAATGGTCGTCACCGATTGAAAGGTAGTATTGGCCATGACCAGCGCCGTGGGATTTGCATTTCCTATGTCTTCGGAAGCCAATATAAGCAATCGACGAGCGATGAATTTGACGTCCTCGCCGCCTTCGATCATTCTGGCTAACCAATATACGGCAGCATTGGGATCGCTGCCGCGTATAGATTTTATAAAAGCAGAAACGATATCGTAATGTTGTTCCCCGGTTTTATCGTATAATACGGTGTTTTTCTGTATTTTATTTAGAACAATTTCATCGGTTATCGTTATGGTATCCGAGGCTTCGGAGTTAACGATGAGCTCAAAAATATTTAGAAGTTTACGGCCATCGCCTCCGGAAAGGCGCATGAGGGCCTCGGTTTCTTTCAGGGTTATTTTCTTCGATTTCAAATAGTCGTCTAGTTCCATGGCTCTGTAAAGCAAGGCTTCCAGGTCTTCCTTTCCAAAGGCATTTAGGATATATACCTGGCATCGTGACAATAGGGCGGGAATAACCTCAAAACTTGGGTTTTCGGTGGTAGCACCTATAAGGGTAACCCAGCCTTTTTCAACGGCAGCCAAGAGAGAGTCTTGTTGCGACTTGCTAAAACGATGAATTTCATCGATAAAAAGAATGGGGTTTTTAGTAGTAAAAAGTCCGCCACTTTGTTTGGCCTTATCAATGACTTCCCTGATATCCTTCACCCCACTGTTAATGGCGCTCAAGGTATAAAAAGGGCGTCCGCTTTCTTGGGCGATAATATTGGCCAGGGTAGTCTTTCCGGTCCCTGGGGGCCCCCAAAGGATTAAGGAGGGTAAAATGCCTTTTTTTATTTGATGGGTCAAGGCTCCTTTTTCACCTACTAGATGATTTTGACTGATATAGTCTTCGAGTGTTTTTGGGCGTACCCTTTCTGCAAGTGGCTCGTTCATGGTATAAAAGTAAGATAAAATTATACATTTTAAATTGTGGTGTAAAGGAAAATCCGAGGCCGCTTTTTAGTGGATTATCGGGTTTTGATTTTTACTTATGTAGGTTTCTTATTCCTAGAGCATTACTTTGGTATTGCTTTATAGTATTTAAAAAAGTTTAGAATTTGGAGACAAAATGTTACATTCGTATAGCACCATGTCCTCGTTTTTTTTGGTTGTTATGACAGAGCAAAAGTATTTTACATATACGGATTGGATACTATTAGTTCCTTTGGGGGCTGTTCTGTCTATATGGACGGTTTATTGGGCAGAGCTCCAATTTGGCATAAACCTCAACGAGTATGGTGTTTATCCCCGGACCTTAAAAGGGTTAAGAGGTATTGTTTTTAGTCCCTTTTTGCATGCTTCGGTGGAGCATCTTTATAATAACACCATTCCCTTGGCGATCCTTTTGGCGGCATTGGTATACTTTTATAGGAGTATAGCCCTTCGGATAGTTGTAGGAGGGGTACTGCTCTCTGGATTAGTTACATGGGCCATTGGTAGGCCATCGTACCATATTGGGGCAAGTGGAGTTATTTATCTGTTGGCAAGCTTTATTTTTTTTAAAGGAATTTTCACTAAACACTATAGGTTGGTGGCCCTGTCTCTAATAGTGGTTTTTGTTTATGGTAGTTTGCTCTGGTATATTTTCCCTGTTAAGGAAGATATATCATGGGAGGGCCATTTAGGAGGTTTCCTGAGCGGATTGTTGTTGGCGATGGTAGTAAAGGCTAAATTGCCTGTGGTAAAAAAATACGATTGGGAGCATGAAGATTACCCAGTAGAGGACGATGTATTTCTACAACATTTTGATGAGGACGGGAATTTTATTGAACAAAAAGAAAATGGAGCCGACACAAGTGTAGACTCCATTCAAATTATTTACGAGTATAAAGAAAGGAAAACAGATTCCTAGTTTAAGCGTTGCCGTACCGCTTCGTACAAGAACACCCCACAGGCAACAGATACGTTCAACGAGCCTATTTCTCCCAATAGCGGCAGTTTGGCCGTAGCATCCGAGGCTTTTAAAATAGAAGGGGTAATACCTACGTCTTCCGAGCCCATTACAATGGCAGATGGTTCCTTTAAGGAAACATCATAAATGGTATTTTCTGTTTTTTCAGTAGCGGAAATTACTTTTATGCCAGAGGCCTGTAAATAGAAAACAGCGTCCTTTAAATGATTTACTTTGGCAATAGGAACTTTAAAAGCGGCCCCTGCAGAAGTTTTAATGGTATCTGCCGTTACTGGCGCGGCACCTTTCTTTTGTATGATGATACCGTCTACGCCGGTACATTCGGCAGTTCTAATAATGGCGCCAAAGTTACGTACATCGGAAAGCTGGTCTAGCAATAGGAACAAGGGAACCTTATTTTCGTTGGCCAGCACTTTCTCGACCAATTCTTCGAGTTCGTAAAATGCGATGGGCGAGATAGAGGCGACCACCCCTTGGTGGTTTCCCCTGGTAAGCCTGTTTAGTTTTTCTATTGGGACATAGGAAAAACCTATGCCGTTTTTACGGATCAGGGTCTCTAGTTCCTTGATTAAATCTCCTTTTAATCCCTTTTGTATAAAAACCTTGTCCAAGGTTTTACCGGCGTTTATAGCTTCTATAATAGCGCGAATCCCAAAAATTTGGTAGTCCTCATTTTTCATCTGGCAAAGGTATAAAAAATTGAAGTTGTTATGGATGAAAATTTTCATAACAACACTTGATGCGGACTTTAATGGATTGAATCAATGATATCGACGATCTATATTGCCTCAAGCTTGATTAATATTGTTTGGTTTTTGGCTGTATAGCCCCGGTGCATAAAATAAGAGGCATTCAAATTAATGAATGCCTCTTTAAAATTTAACTATCGCAAGGGATAGGGAGTGTTCCTTTATATTTTTAATTCATGGTAAAGGTGCCTCCTAGCGTTGCTGAAGCTAGGTATGTAGGGAAGTATTGAGCGGCAAGCCCAGTGTCTTCCCCAACGTAGTAAATATCGTAATCTATAACAAGGGTAGGTTTTGCATCACAATTAGTCCATTTTCCTGTACCTGCTATTTCGTAGTCATAAGGATCTCCCTCATATTCGGTAGTATAAATGTATTGTCTTGGAATGGTTACTACGCCATTTGCAGCGACTTTAGCATTGATTGTGCCACCTTCTATTACAGCTTCTCCCCAGAAACCATTGATAAATGAAACTCCAAGACCGGAAATCATCAGATCTCCATCAGAGGCAACCGTGGTTATAGCATCTCCATATCCATTGAGGTCAATGGTAGAAGAATAAGCTCCAGCTAAATCTTCTGTTCCATTTTCTAAAGGACAAAAAGCAATTCGTAAAAGATTGTATGTTAAAAGCGTCCCAGCAGTTGCTGTATTTGCACCTGCGTCAACGTTTAAAACCAATTTTAATGGTTCTCCTACAGGCATTTCAGAGGTATTGGTTTTAAAGCTTACTGAAGCCCCTGTAGATCCAGCAGGAATAGTTACGGTTGAGGATGATAACTCATACATATTAGGTTCTATAGTGGTAGATGGGTCCACGGTCAAGTTTACTGTAACAGCTTCGGATTGTGGAAGTCCTAATAATGCAACAATAATGCTCGTTTCGATATCTACTAAATCACCCGATTCTGCAACCCCGGACTCCAAATTTTTGGACGCATCCTTAAACTGAACGTAATAGGTTGCGTTAGGGTCAGGAGCGTTATCTGTTAACTTTGCAAATTCTGTTTCATCGTACTCACAGGAGACTGCAAAAAGCGCGGTGACCAAGAGTAGAACTGAATAAATAATTTTATTTTTCATCTTAGATTTTTTTTATTTTATTGATCCCACCATAATTTGTCTGAAATACTAACCGACGGCACGTTTTCGCTATTGTAATCCAACTCGCTTTGCGCATAGGGAAATCTTGTTGGTATATTTGGAATTACTGCGCCCTCTGCAATATTAAGTGCAGGGAATCCAGTTCTTCTCCAATCGGCATATGGCTGATTGGTAGCAACGCCATCTATGTATTTTTGGGTAATAATATTCTCCAAAGTTACAGGAATCCCATTTATATTGGCATCTAACCAAGCCTGATTAGCTGCACCGGTAACTCTTAGTACTGAGGCTGCAACGGCTGCTTCATAAGCTTCTTGCGCTCCAGGCTGTCCTAAAGCTAACCGAGCTTCGGCTTCAATAAATTTCAACTCAGAATAAGTCATTAATTTGGTTGAGGCATCAAATGCGGCTATATCGCTACCTGGTTTGGATGCTCCATCATTTTGCCCTCCAGGGGTACTACCTGAAAAGTTGCCGTCCGAATCTTCTTCGGCATAAAAGGGAAGGCGTGGATCATCGTTGGCTGCTAACATATCGATCAAAGTGGCGCCCATTCTGATATCTGTCCTTTCTTCCATAAATTGGTAAATTGGGTTACGGTTTTTATCTTCAAAAGGCACCAACATATCATCGGCATTAGACGTAAAACCTCCGCTTACTGCAGCTAAAGCTGCAGTATAAGCAGCATTGCCGTTTACTCCGGATAGCTGTAAGTGATGCCTTGCCTTGATTGAGTTGGCTGCTTTTTTCCACTTATTAAGATCCCCGTCGTAAATAACATCCCCTTCAACAGCTATAGTATTGGCACTGTTGTCTAAATTGGCCAACGCCTTATCTAACAGTGAAAAAATGGTGTTGTAAATAGATTCTTGGGAGTCATAGGATGGTGACAATACGTTTTCCGACCCTTTAAAAGCTTCAGTGTAAGGAATAGATCCGAACAAATCGGTTGTTATACCTAGGGAGGTAGCCAACAATACTTGTCCAACACCTTCAAAATTTGGAGAGGCCGCACCTTCGATTCTAGCTTTGTTAATAATGATAGTACTGTTCATCATCATTTCGGTATATATGGATGACCAAACATTATTGACATCTGCCGGTGTTAATTGATACCTAGTTTCTGTATAAGATTGGCGGTCGGTACCATCAAAATGTTGCATCCAAATGTTATTGGTCCTTACCGTGTTGTTCCCAACCAAATTGTATCCCATTGATTGTTGAATGGCTGGCAAAAGTAAGCTCATTGGAACATCGGCAGGTGAGTCCGGATCAATGTTTAGATCGTGATCGATCCAATTGTTACATGACACTGATACAAGTAATATGCCTATTACTGCCATCAGGTTTTTAAATATGTTATTATTTGTTTTTTTCATGATTTAAATATTTACAATTAGAAGGTGAATTTAAGGCCCATTGTGTAACTTCTTGTACCAGGACTGTTAAAGTAGTCCATACCTTGGGCGTTTGTTGCTCCCCCTAGGTTTGTTTCTGGATCGATACCTGTATAAGGGGTGTCAATCCATAGGTTTCTACCTGAAAAGTATATTTGGGCGTCTTTGATTAATGGTGATAATTTTTTAAAGTTGTATGCAACCGTCAAATCTCTAAGTCTTACCCAGTCAGCAGGCTCCATTGCAGCTGAGGATGGGCCACCTCCAAAGTTACTTCCGTTTCCTTGGAACCAAGCTTGGTCCTGAACTACAGGAGTAACGTTTTTAGTTCCATTGGATACAACGTTTCCGTCACTATCTATATGGCCGTAAACCCCATCCATAACTACGATGTTTTCTTTAGGAGTCCTGTCAAAGTCAATGCTACCATCGGCAGTGTAATAAACCTCCCTATTTTCTGTGCGTTCATGAACCCCAAAGAAATTCATAGCAAATGCAGTTCCATTGTACATTACTCCCCCAGATTTTACATCTATTAGGAAGGAAAGACTCAAATTCTTATAAGTAAGGGTATTGGTCATGTTTGCTGTCCAATCTGGGTTAAAGTTGCCAATAGGAACTAAGCCTTGAGAGGTATTGGTCATTGGATATCCATCCCTAAAGTTGTCGGTAGGATCGTCATTGATGATAACATTTCCATTCTCGTCTCTATACCAATCCTCACCAAATATACTTCGGTATTCTTCGCCAACAACCGCTCTAACTTGGGGTGTTGTAAATCCTCCAAGGAAAATATTATCTACCCCATCGGCCAATTTGGTAACAATGTTGCTAAATTCCGTATAATTGGCCACAAAATCCCATTGAAAATCTTTTGTTTTTATAGGCGTGGCATTTAAACTGATTTCTATACCTTTCGATTCCATAGATGCTGCATTTAGGAATACCGAGGTAAAACCCGAAGACGCAGCAATAGGGACATCCATTAGCAGGTCGGTGTTGTTGTTGTTGAAATAAGTGAAATCTACACCTAAACGGCTGTTAAGAAATCTAAGATCGGCACCTACTTCCCACGAATCCTGGGTTTCATGTTTAAGGTCTGGATTTCCTAAGCCGGAGCTTACTGCAAATCCTGTTTGGCCTGCATAAGGGAATTCTACTCCGTCTGTCCACCCATCAGCCGTGCCTGCAGATACAAAGTTGTTCGTAGTTTGGTATGCTGGAGCAATGTTGGCGGTTGTTGCAGCAGACGCCCTTAACTTACCAAAAGATAGAATAGAATTGTTTTTTAAACCATCAATTTCTGTAAATACAAAACCTAAACTTGCTGATGGGTAAAAAGCACTATTGTTGTTCTCTGGCATCGTGGTTGCCCAGTCGTTCCTTCCTGTTAATCCTAAGTAGATCATATCGTCATAGGATAATTGTAGGTCGGCAAATATTGCCATGGTCCTAGAACGGCTTGTTCCGGTAGATGTAGTGTTGGCACTAGTATTGTTTAGCTGATAGAAATCTGGGATTTCTAAGCCGGTAGCATCTCCGAAAAGAAATTTACTGTTAGTCGAATAATAATTGTTCCCTATAGTAAGGCTGATGTCTAAGTTGTCTGTGATATCATTGCGATAATTCAGCAAAAGGTCAGAGTTAAATACGCTGTTGAAATTCATATACTCTCCCAAATATCCTCTTGGATTACCTCTGGAATTAATTTTGAACTGATCTACATAGCGTCTGTTGTACCAGTCGATACCAGTGTTATAGGTTAGGCTTAAGTGGTCGGTAAACTTTACATTCAAGTTAATTCCTCCAGTAAAACGGTTTACGTCTTCGTCAAACCTAATATTGTTCGCAATCCAATATGGATTGTCATATCCTCCACCATTACGGTAGTTACGTTGCGACCCATCGGCAAATTCATACCCTGCACTATTGTCAAAGGTTGTGGCAGTTCTTAATAATCCCAACATAATACCGGAAACGTTAGATCCCTTTTGGATCTGTACGGCGCGGGAATTGGTATAGGCCATATCGGCACCAAATTTAATATTGTCAGATATATTGGTATTGGCATTTAATCTAACAGTAGTTCTACCGTATTTGTTGTTAGGAACAATACCTTCCTGATCACGGTTAGATAAGGAGAAAAAATAGTCCCCTTGCTCATTTCCATTACTAATACTAACACTGTTGTTGCTAACCGTTCCATGCTGGAAAAAATCGTAAACATCGTATGCTTTTGCGGGCATACCGTTGCCTGTACCTTTAGGCACCAATCTACCGTTAGGATCCCATTTGTAAGAAGAATCCCCGTCGTATTCCAATTCGGCAATAGGTGCTCCCCAAGAGGCTGCATTGCCGCCGGACCAAGTCCCTCCACTTCCTTGCGAATATTTTTTCTGTCTACCTGGTACTTGTGAGATTACGTCTATTCCCATGGAACTATGTACCTCAATTTTTTTGGCATTTAAGTTCTTACCAGATTTTGTTGTAATGATTATGGCACCGTTAGCGGCTCTAACTCCGTAAAGCGCTGTTGCTGCACCTCCTTTTAGAACTGATACGCTGGCTATATCATCTGGGTTGATGTCAATAGAACGGCTCGAGGTATTAACGCCTCCAGTTCCGCTGCTTCCTCCGCCTGAAGCAATCGGCAATCCGTTTACTACGAAAAGCGGCTGGTTATTTCCAGTAATCGACGCTGACCCCCTAATGGTTATAAAGGTGGACGCCCCTGCCTCTCCAGAGGAATTCACGATCTGCACTCCTGAAGTAGCTCCAGATAGGGAGTTTACTACATCTGCATTTGGCTTCGTGCTAATAGCTTCGGCATCAACGGTCTGTACATTGTAGCCAAGTCCTTTTTCACTTCGTGTAATACCCACGGCGGTTACTACCACTTCTTCTAATGCTTGGGCATCCTCGGTCATCTGAATATCAATAATATTGCTGGTTCCGATGGTGCGAGTTACATTTTTTTGCCCAATGTAAGTGAATAATAAAACCTGTCCTGTGCTGCCCAATATGGAGTAATTTCCATCAAAATCCGTTTGAGTGCCTAAAGCGGTTCCTTTTACCAGGATGTTCACTCCAGGGAGCGGTAGGCCGTCTTGATCTGTAACCGTCCCTGAGATCGTTCTTTGCTGTGCAAACGCAAGCTGCACAACCAACGCTAAAAATAGCGTTAGAATTCCATTTAAATTTGTTTTCATTTTTATTTGTTTGAATTAGCTGTAGGCAAAATAGCTAAATAAATGTTAAAGAACCAAATAAAAATTAATAATAATTTATGATTTATGTTATAAATAAAACCATATAGGTTTTTTTTGTGTGATAAGTAAAAGAGGATTGTAGTGAGTATGTTAAGGGGTTAGGAGAGGTGTAAGAGTCGGTTGCTTTGTAGTTTATGCTTAAATAGAGGTGTTAAAGAATTAAGAGGTCTTGAGGTCTGTTTTAAAATACAGAAGAAGGAAAGAGGGAATAGTAGGTAGGGGATTTCCTTTTAAATAAATAAAAAACATAAAAAAAAGGTGATAAGGTTTGAATTATAGCGAATTAAGATTATATTTGCCGACCCTTAAAAAGAAGGGTTAAGTTTTATTATACATAAATTAGTATGCCAACAATTTCACAATTAGTACGAAAAGGAAGAGCCACAATTACTAAGAAGAGTAAATCGGCTGCTTTGGAATCGTGTCCTCAAAGAAGAGGTGTATGTACTCGTGTTTATACTACTACTCCTAAAAAACCAAACTCTGCAATGCGTAAAGTTGCAAGGGTTAGGTTGACAAATGGAAAAGAAGTGAACGCGTACATCCCAGGTGAGGGTCACAATTTACAGGAGCACTCGATAGTATTAGTAAGAGGCGGAAGGGTAAAAGATTTGCCAGGTGTTAGATACCACATCGTTAGAGGAGCTTTGGACACCGCAGGTGTTGCAGGAAGAACTCAACGTAGGTCTAAATATGGTGCAAAACGCCCTAAGAAGTAAATTAAACTTTTTAAAGAGAAGAAATGAGAAAAAAGCAGGCAAAAAAGAGACCCCTTTTACCGGATCCAAGGTTTAATGATCAATTGGTAACACGTTTTGTTAACATGATGATGTGGGACGGTAAAAAGTCAATCGCCTTTAAGGTGTTCTATGATGCAATTGATATCGTAGAAGAGAAGAAAACGGATGAGGAAAAAACAGCTTTGGAGTTGTGGAAAGATGCCTTGTCCAATGTAATGCCTCATGTAGAGGTAAGGAGTAGAAGAGTAGGAGGAGCTACTTTTCAGATTCCAATGCAGATTAGACCAGATCGTAAGATTTCAACTGCTATGAAATGGCTTATTAGTTATTCTCGTAAGAGAAATGAGAAGGCTATGTCTCAAAAATTAGCGGCAGAAATTCTAGCTGCTTCTAAAGAAGAAGGTGCTGCGGTTAAGAAAAGAGTAGATACTCATAAAATGGCGGAAGCGAACAAAGCTTTCTCTCATTTTAGATTTTAATTAATAGAGAAATGGCTAGAGATTTAAAATTAACAAGAAATATAGGTATTGCGGCTCATATCGATGCTGGTAAAACAACTACGACAGAACGTATTTTGTTTTATACAGGTGTGAGTCATAAATTGGGTGAGGTTCATGATGGTGCCGCTACCATGGACTGGATGGAGCAAGAGCAGGAGCGAGGAATTACCATTACCTCTGCTGCTACTACGTGTGAGTGGGTTTTCCCGATGGAAAATGCACAGCCAACAGAAGATGCTCAGTCTTATCACTTTAATATTATAGATACTCCCGGTCACGTGGACTTTACGGTTGAAGTAAACCGTTCTCTAAGGGTTCTTGATGGGTTGGTGTTTCTTTTTAGTGCAGTTGATGGTGTTGAGCCTCAGTCTGAAACTAACTGGAGGTTAGCTGATAATTACAAGGTGCCACGTATTGGTTTCGTTAATAAAATGGATCGTCAAGGGGCTAACTTCTTGAATGTAAACGGTCAGGTTAAGTCTATGTTGGGATCTAATGCGGTGCCTATTGTTTTGCCTATCGGAGACGAGGCGGACTTTAAGGGTATCGTTGATTTGGTGAAGAATAGGGCGATCGTGTGGCATGATGAGAATTTCGGGGCAACTTTTGATGTCGTTGATATTCCGGAAGATATGAAGGAAGAGGTTAGGGAGTACAGGGCGAAGCTTATTGAGGCGGTTGCTGAGTACGACGAGACTTTAATGGAGAAATTTTTCGAGGATGAGGATTCTATTTCGGAAGATGAAGTACATGCTGCCTTAAGAGCTGCTGTTATGGATATGAGTATCATTCCTATGGTTTGTGGTTCTTCTTTTAAAAACAAAGGTGTTCAGTTCTTGTTGGATGCGGTATGTAGATACTTGCCTTCTCCAATGGATAAAGAAGCTATTGTTGGAACAAATCCTGAAACAGGAGAAGAGGAAAAGCGTAAGCCAGATGTGAAGGAGCCTTTTGCTGCTTTGGCATTTAAGATTGCTACCGATCCTTTTGTTGGTCGTTTGGCATTCTTTAGAGCATATTCTGGGCGTTTGGATGCAGGGTCTTATATCCTGAACAACCGTTCTGGTAAGAAAGAAAGGATTTCTCGTATCTATCAGATGCATTCTAATAAGCAAAATGCTATCGATTTTATCGAAGCTGGGGATATAGGTGCGGCTGTTGGATTTAAAGATATTAAAACAGGGGATACCATGTCTGCTGAAAAGCACCCAATTGTATTGGAGAGTATGGATTTCCCAGATCCGGTAATTGGTATCGCTGTAGAGCCTAAGACGAAGGCCGATATGGATAAGTTGGGTATGGCCTTGGGTAAATTGGCCGAAGAAGATCCTACTTTCCAGGTGAAGACCGACGAAGCTTCAGGACAGACCATTATTTCTGGAATGGGAGAGCTTCACTTAGATATTATTGTTGACCGTTTAAGACGTGAGTTTAAGGTCGAGGTAAATCAAGGTGAGCCACAAGTAGAGTACAAAGAGGCTGTAACTAAAACTGCTGCGCATAGAGAGGTTTATAAGAAACAATCTGGTGGTCGTGGTAAGTTTGGTGATATTGTCTTTGAATTAGGGCCTGCTGATGACGATTTCGTTGGAGCTGGATTGCAGTTTGTAGATGAGATCAAAGGTGGTCGTATTCCAAAAGAATTTATCGGGCCTGTTGAAAAAGGATTTAAAGAGGCTATGAAGGCTGGACCATTGGCTGGTTATGAGATGGATCGTATGAAGGTTGTTCTTAAGGATGGTTCTTTCCACCCTGTGGATTCTGATGCGCTTTCTTTCGAATTAGCAGCTAGAATGGGGTATAAAGCTGCAGGTAAAGCTGCAGGTGCTGTTATAATGGAACCTATCATGAAATTGGAGGTATTGACTCCGGAAGAAAACATGGGTGATATTGTAGGTGACCTTAACCGTAGAAGAGGAACTATTACCAATATGGATGATAGAGCCGGATCTAAAGTTGTAAAAGGTACTGTGCCACTTTCAGAAATGTTTGGATATGTTACTTCTTTAAGAACCTTGTCTTCTGGTAGAGCAACCTCTACAATGGAATTTTCGCACTATGCCGAAACTCCATCCAATATCTCAGAAGAGGTCATTAAAAAAGCTAAAGGTTTAACAGCGTAATCGTACTAAGATGAGTCAAAAAATTAGAATCAAATTAAAGTCATACGACCATAACTTGGTAGATAAATCTGCTGAGAAAATCGTAAAAACGGTAAAGAGTACTGGTGCAGTAGTAACTGGACCAATTCCTTTGCCAACACATAAAAAAATATTTACAGTTTTGCGTTCTCCGCACGTAAATAAGAAAGCAAGAGAGCAGTTTCAGTTAAGTTCTTATAAAAGACTTTTGGATATTTACAGCTCTTCATCAAAAACTATTGATGCTTTAATGAAATTAGAGCTCCCTAGTGGTGTAGAAGTTGAGATAAAAGTTTAACTTTGCAAAATCTTTTGCCAATTATAGTGGTGAAGAACATGTCCTGAGCGTTTCGCGAGGGAAAAACGGAAAAAATAAATTCAGGGTCAGTTTATTTTTGGGCCCTGTTTTTTTTTTTAAAACTAAATAGTAATCAATTAATTAATTATAAATATGTCTGGGTTAATAGGTAGAAAAGTAGGTATGACCAGCATTTTCGACGAAAATGGAAAGAACATTCCATGTACGGTAATCGAAGCTGGACCATGCGTAATTACCCAAGTCAGAACCGAAGAGGTCGACGGGTACAGTGCCCTTCAGCTTGGTTTCGATGACAAGGCAGAAAAACGTGCAAACAAAGCGGCTACAGGTCACTTTAAAAAAGCAGGTGCTTCTCCTAAGAAAAAGGTCATGGAATTCCAAGGTTGGGAAGGTGAATTTAAATTGGGAGACACTTTGGGTGTTGACTTGTTTGTAGAAGGAGAATTTGTAGATGTTGTTGGAACATCTAAAGGTAAGGGTTTTCAGGGTGTTGTTAAGAGGCATGGCTTCGGCGGTGTTGGACAAGCAACCCATGGTCAGCACAACCGTTTAAGAGCTCCAGGTTCTATTGGTGCGGCTTCATATCCTGCAAGAGTTTTCAAAGGAATGAAGATGGCAGGTAGAATGGGTGGCGATAAAGTTACCGTACAAAACCTAAAAGTTTTAAAAATTGTTCCAGAAAAAAATCTTTTAGTAGTAAAAGGTTGTGTACCGGGACATAAGAACGCTTACGTAACTATTGAGAAGTAATGAAGGTAGCAGTTTTAGATATTAAGGGAAAAGAAACAGGCAGAGAGGTTGAGCTTTCTGATGCTGTATTCGCAATAGAGCCAAACAATCATGCTGTATATTTGGATGTTAAACAATATTTAGCACACCAAAGACAAGGAACGCACAAATCTAAAGAGCGTGCCGAAATAGCTGGTAGTACAAGAAAAATCAAGAAGCAAAAAGGAACAGGTACTGCTCGTGCGGGTAGTATTAAGTCTCCTGTATTCAGAGGTGGTGGTCGTATTTTTGGGCCTAGACCAAAGGATTACAAGCAAAAATTGAACAAAAACGTTAAACGTTTGGCCAGAAGGTCTGCTTTGACATTGAAGTCTAACGAGAACGCCATTACGGTTGTAGAAAACTTCAATTTTGAAGCTCCAAAAACAAAAGAGTTTAAAGATATTTTGAAGTCTTTAGGGCTTGAAAACAAAAAGTCTTTAATTGTATTGGGTGAGGCGAATAATAACGTATATTTGTCTTCACGTAATTTGCAAAATTCTGAAGTTGTAACGAACGCAGAATTAAGTACTTACAAAATTTTAAATGCTAACAATGTCGTGTTGTTAGAGGGTTCTTTGGAAGGAATCGAATCGAACTTAATTAAATAAGCGGACCATGAGTGTGTTGATAAAGCCAATTATTACGGAAAAAATGACTGCAGATAGCGAGTTGTATAATCGTTATGGTTTTTTTGTTAACCCTAAGGCTAACAAAATCCAGATAAAAGAAGCAGTAGAGGCAACTTATGGCGTTTCAGTCGATAAAGTTCGAACTATGAATTATGGTCCTTCGCGTAAATCGCGCTACACTAAAACTGGTGTGCAGCACGGAAAGACAAGTGGTTACAAAAAAGCCATTGTTGATATCGCAGAAGGAGAAAATATTGATTTTTACAGTAATCTATAAAGACAAAAAATGTCAGTTAGAAAATTAAAACCAATCACTCCAGGGCAGCGTTTTAGAGTAGTTAACGGATTTGACGCCATTACTACTGATAAGCCGGAAAAAAGCTTGCTTGCTCCGTTAAAAAAATCTGGAGGTAGAAACAGTCAAGGAAAAATGACGATACGCCAAAAAGGTGGAGGTCATAAGAGAAGGTATCGTGTAATCGATTTCAAAAGGGATAAACAAGATGTTGTTGCTACCGTAGAATCGATTCAGTACGATCCGAACAGAACAGCTTTTATAGCGTTATTAGCGTATGCTGACGGTGAAAGAAAATACATTATTGCTCTAAACGGTTTACAGGTTGGGCAGGAATTGATTTCTGGAGCTAATGCTGCACCGGAGATCGGGAATGCGCTTCCTTTAGGTAATATGCCGTTAGGTACTATTATTTCTGGAATTGAGTTGCGTCCTGGACAAGGAGCTGTTATGGCTCGTAGTGCAGGTACTTTTGCTCAGTTAATGGCTAAGGATGGAAAGTTTGTTACTATCAAATTGCCATCAGGTGAAACCAGATTGGTTTTGGCTGATTGTATGGCTACTGTAGGTGCTGTGTCTAACCACGACCACCAATTGTTGGTATCTGGTAAGGCTGGTAGAAGCAGATGGTTAGGTAGAAGACCAAGAACAAGACCGGTAGCGATGAACCCTGTCGATCACCCAATGGGTGGTGGTGAAGGTAGAGCTTCAGGAGGTCACCCAAGATCTAGAAACGGAATTCCTGCTAAAGGATTTAGAACCCGTTCCAAGACTAAGAGTACAAACAAGTATATTTTAGAACGTAGAAAGAAATAAAAAGTAGAAAGAAATGGCACGTTCATTAAAGAAAGGACCTTACGTTCACTATAGTTTGGATAAAAAAGTCCAGCAAAATGTTGAATCTGGGAAAAAGGCAGTCATTAAGACATGGTCTAGAGCTTCTATGATAACTCCTGATTTTGTAGGACAGACTATAGCAGTTCACAATGGGAAACAATTTGTACCTGTTTTTGTAACTGAGAACATGGTAGGTCACAAGTTAGGTGAATTTTCTCCTACACGATCTTTTAGAGGTCATGCAGGTGCAAAAAATAAAGGTAAAAAGTAGTAAGCTATGGGAGTTCGAAAAAAACAAATGGCCGAAAGAATAAAGGCGGAAAAGCAGCAAATAGCGTTTGCAAAATTAAATAATTGCCCTACTTCTCCTAGAAAAATGCGCTTGGTAGCGGATTTGGTAAGAGGGGTGCAGGTAGAAAAAGCGCTTGCTATTTTAAAATTCAATTCAAAAGAGGCTTCTCGTCGTATAGAAAAGTTGTTGTTATCTGCAATAGCTAACTGGCAGGCAAAAAATGAGGACGCTAATATTGAAGAAGCTGAACTTTTTGTTAAGGAGATTAGAGTGGATGGTGGAAGTATGTTGAAAAGACTTCGTCCAGCGCCACAAGGAAGAGCACATAGAATCAGAAAACGTTCCAACCATGTTACCTTGGTTTTGGGATCTAACAATAACACACAAAGCTAGAGCATTTAGTATGGGACAGAAAACAAATCCAATCGGAAATCGTCTAGGAATTATCAGAGGATGGGAATCTAACTGGTACGGTGGAAACGATTATGGCGATAAGCTTGCCGAAGACGATAAGATCAGAAAATATGTTCATGCACGTTTGGCCAAGGCTAGTGTGTCTAGAATCATTATTGAGCGTACTCTTAAGTTGATCACTGTAACAATCACTACTGCCAGACCAGGTATTATCATCGGTAAAGGGGGTCAGGAAGTAGATAAGTTGAAAGAGGAGCTTAAAAAAATTACAGATAAGGAAGTTCAGATCAATATCTTTGAGATTAAAAGACCTGAGTTGGATGCAAACCTTGTTGCTGCTAGTATAGCACGTCAGATTGAAAGTAGAATTTCTTTTAGGAGAGCTATTAAAATGGCGATTGCCGCAGCGATGAGGATGAATGCTGAAGGTATCAAGGTTCAGATCTCTGGAAGATTGAACGGGGCAGAAATGGCGAGGTCTGAGTCTTATAAGGATGGACGTATTCCATTATCGACTTTTAGGGCAGATATCGATTACGCTTTGCATGAAGCACATACTACTTATGGAAGATTAGGTATTAAAGTATGGATCATGAAAGGTGAGGTCTATGGAAAAAGAGAACTTTCTCCCTTAGTTGGAATGGCAAAAAGCCAAACTGGAAAAAGTGGTAAACAAGACGGACCAAAGAAACAACGTCGTAGAAAGTAATTTTTTAAAGAAGGAAAGAAATGTTACAGCCAAAAAGAACTAAGTTTCGCAAAATGCAGAAGGGTCGTATGAAAGGGATCTCTGGTAGAGGTCATCAACTTTCAAACGGTATGTTTGGTATCAAATCTTTGGATACCTCTTTTATAACATCGCGCCAAATAGAAGCAGCTCGTATTGCGGCAACTAGATACATGAAAAGAGAAGGGCAGTTATGGATTAAAATATTCCCGGACAAGCCTATCACTAAGAAGCCTTTAGAGGTACGTATGGGTAAAGGTAAAGGAGCACCGGAATATTTCGTTGCTGTTGTGTTGCCTGGTAGAGTGTTGTTCGAGATTGCTGGTGTATCTATTGATATTGCAAAAGAGGCATTACGTCTTGCAGCTCAGAAACTACCGGTAAAAACTAAATTTATTATTGCTAGGGACTATTCTGCTTAATATAATTGCAAGGAATCATGAAACAATCAGAAATAAAAGAATTATCAGTTGAAGGGTTAAACGAAAAGGTTGCTGAGTTTAAAAAACAGTACGCCGATTTAAAACTAGCTCACTCTGTAACACCATTGGAAAATCCTTTGCTTATCAGAAAAGTGAGAAGAACCGTGGCTAGATTAGCAACTGAATTAACAAAAAGGGAATTACAATAATCGGTTCTGCTTTATGGAAAAAAGGAATTTAAGAAAAGAGAGAATAGGGGTTGTAACTAGCAACAAAATGGAGAAATCGGTAGTGGTTTCAGAAGTTAAACGTGTGAAGCACCCTATGTACGGAAAGTTCGTGTTAAAAACAAAGAAATATGTTGCGCACGATGAAAAGAACGATTGCAATATTGGCGATACTGTAAAAATAATGGAGACTCGTCCATTGAGTAAGACCAAGTGTTGGAGGTTAGTTGAAATCATTGAAAGAGCTAAATAATTATGTTACAGCAAGAATCTAGACTAAAAGTAGCGGACAATACGGGGGCAAAAGAAGTTTTGACCATCCGTGTGCTAGGAGGTACAAAAAGGAGATATGCTTCTGTTGGGGATAAAATAGTAGTGACCGTTAAGGAAGCTACTCCAAACGGGGCTGTCAAAAAAGGTGCAGTTTCCACGGCAGTTGTTGTAAGGACAAAAAAAGAAGTTAGAAGACAGGATGGCTCTTACATTCGATTCGATGATAATGCTTGTGTGCTTTTGAACCCTGCAGGGGAAATGAGAGGTTCACGTGTTTTTGGACCAGTGGCCAGAGAGCTTCGTGATAAGCAATTCATGAAAATTGTATCTTTGGCTCCAGAGGTGCTTTAATAAAATTAGCAAAATGAAAAAACTGAAAATAAAAACAGGGGATACTGTTAGAATTATTGCCGGAGATCACAAAGGGGTCGAAGGCAAAGTTGTAAGTGTTGACCGTGAAAAAAACAAGGCGATTGTGGAAGGGGCCAATATGGTCTCTAAGCACCAAAAGCCTAGTGCGAGCAACCCTCAAGGAGGAATCGTAAAAAAAGAGGCGCCTTTGCATATATCTAATTTAGCATTGATCGACGCAAAGTCGGGAGATACTACAAGAGTTGGGTACGAAGTGAAGGATGGTAAGAAAGTACGAGTTTCTAAGAAATCTAAAGAAGTAATTTAGTTATGGCTTACGTTCCAAGATTAAAACAGGAATATAAAGAGAGAGTAGTAATAGCTCTTAAGGAGGAGTTTGGTTACAAGAATGTAATGCAGGTTCCTAAATTAGAAAAAATTGTTGTTAGTAGAGGTGTTGGTGCTGCAGTAGCAGACAAAAAACTTATCGACCATGCGGTTGACGAGCTTACATTGATCACAGGACAAAAAGCAATTTCAACAATGTCTAAAAAGGATGTTGCTGCATTTAAATTACGTAAAGGGATGCCAATTGGTGCAAAAGTTACTTTACGTGGAGAAAAAATGTACGAATTCTTAGATAGATTGGTGACTAGTGCATTGCCTAGAGTAAGGGATTTCCAAGGAATTAAGGCTACTGGCTTTGACGGAAGAGGGAATTATAGTCTTGGTATTACGGAGCAAATCATATTTCCAGAAATAAACATTGATAAAATTAATAGAATCAATGGAATGGATATTACATTTGTAACTTCTGCGGATACAGACAAGGAAGCAAAATCATTATTAACTGAATTAGGACTACCTTTTAAAAAGAATTAGTATGGCTAAAGAATCGATGAAGGCCCGTGAGGTCAAAAGAGCAAAGACTGTAGCTAAATATGCTGAAAAGAGAAAAGCTTTGAAAGAGGCCGGGGACTATGAAGGGCTACAAAGATTGCCAAAGAATGCTTCTCCTGTTCGTATGCATAACCGTTGTAAGCTAACTGGAAGACCAAGAGGGTACATGAGAACCTTTGGTATTTCTAGGGTTACTTTCAGAGAAATGGCCAACAATGGTCTTATCCCTGGAGTTACTAAGGCAAGCTGGTAATAAAAATTAATATCAACTGGTTTCAGGTTTAACCAAAATGGTTAAAAACCGTTACCGCAATTCTATAATTATGTTTACAGATCCAATTTCGGATTATTTAACAAGAATTAGAAACGCTAGTCGTGCCGGCCATAGGGTGGTAGAGATCCCAGCGTCTAATTTAAAGAAAGAAATCACTAAAATATTATTCGATCAAGGATATATTTTAAGCTACAAATTCGAAGATAACGCGGTTCAAGGCTCTATTAAAATAGCCTTGAAATACGATAAGTTCACAAAAGAGCCGGTTATAAGAAAAATTCAACGTGTAAGTAAGCCAGGTCTAAGGAAATATGCTAGCTCAACCGAGTTGCCACGAGTTCTTAATGGTTTAGGAATCGCGATAGTATCTACTTCCCATGGTGTTATGACAAGCAAGCAGGCTAGATTAGAGAATGCAGGTGGAGAAGTATTATGTTATGTTTATTAATACTATAAAGAGTTAGAAGAATGTCTAGAACAGGTAATAATCCGATAGCAATTCCAGAAGGTGTAACCGTAGCGGTTAAGGAAGATGTTATTACTGTAAAAGGTAAGTTGGGAGAACTCTCCCAAGAATTTTCTGGAGCAACTGTAAAGGTTGAGGACGGACAGATATATGTAACCAGACCGTCTGATTCCAAGGATCACAAAGCAAGACATGGTCTTTACAGATCTTTGATCTTTAATATGGTCGAGGGAGTTTCTAAAGGTTGGGTAAAAGAATTGGAATTGGTTGGGGTAGGATACCGTGCCAGCCATCAAGGACAAAAGTTAGACCTTGCTTTAGGATTTTCGCACAATATCGTTATTGAATTGGCTCCGGAAGTAAAAGTAGAGACAACGTCAGATAAAGGAAAGAATCCAATTATAAAGCTAAGTTCACATGATAAGCAATTAGTGGGTCAAATAGCTGCTAAAATTAGAGCTTTCCGTAAGCCAGAGCCTTACAAAGGAAAAGGAATTAAGTTTGTTGGTGAACAATTAAGAAGAAAAGCTGGTAAATCAGCTTAATAAATAGCATTATGGGATTATCGAAGACTGAAAGAAGACAACGTATCAGAAGGAGAATTAGAAAAGTATCCTCAGGTACTGCAGAAAGGCCAAGACTTGCTGTTTTTAGAAGTAATAGTGAAATATACGCTCAAATTATCGATGATGTTGCAGGAACCACTTTGGTTGCTGCTTCCTCGAGAGATAAAGCGTTAGCTGACGCTAAAGGAACTAAAACAGAAGTTGCTAACTTAGTAGGTAAAGCTATTGCCGATAAGGCAAAACAAGCTGGTATCGAAGCTGTGGCTTTTGATAGAGGTGGTAACTTATACCACGGTAGAGTAAAATCATTAGCCGAAGGCGCTAGGGAAGCAGGATTAAAATTCTAAGAAAATTATGTATCAGAAATACAAAAACGTAGAGACTGTTAAGCCGGGAGGTTTAGAATTAAAAGATAGATTGGTAGGGGTACAACGCGTTACCAAAGTAACAAAAGGTGGTAGAGCGTTCGGATTTTCTGCAATCGTGGTTGTAGGTGATGAGAACGGCGTAGTAGGTCAAGGTTTAGGTAAGTCTAAGGAAGTTGCTACCGCAATTGCCAAGGCGATCGAAGATGCTAAAAAGAATCTTATTAGAATTCCGCTTAACAAAGGAACTTTGCCACATGAACAAAAAGGGAAATTCGGTGGAGCTAGAGTTTATATCCAGCCTGCATCGCACGGTACCGGAGTAATTGCAGGTGGTGCGGTTAGATCAGTATTGGAAGCAGTAGGTGTTAGTGATGTATTATCTAAATCTCAAGGTTCTTCCAACCCGCACAACGTAGTAAAGGCTACGTTTGATGCTCTTTTACAACTTAGAGATGCCAAGACGATTTCGAATCAGAGAGGTATTTCTTTAGAAAAAGTTTTTAAAGGATAAAACCAGGAATAAAATGGGAAAGATAAAAGTTAAACAGGTTAAGAGTGGTATTAAAAGAACTCTAAGACAAAAGAGAACTCTAGAAGCTCTTGGTTTACACAGGATAGGTCAGGTCGTAGAACATGAGTCTACGCCAAATATTCTTGGTATGGTAAATAAAGTTAAACACTTAGTTTCTACAGAAGAAGCTTAATATAAAAGTAGTGTTATGAATTTAAGTAATTTAAAACCGGCAGAAGGCTCTATTCAGAGAGCTGGAAAGATAATCGGTAGAGGTCAAGGATCCGGTAAGGGTGGTACCGCTGCTAGAGGTCATAAAGGAGCTAAATCAAGATCTGGGTATTCTAAGAAATTAGGTTTCGAAGGTGGTCAAATGCCATTGCAGAGACGTGTGCCTAAGTTTGGTTTTACCAACATTAACAGAAAAGAATACGCAGGAGTTAATTTGAACAAATTACAGGAATTGGTAGACAAAGGTGCTATCAAGGACGTAGTCACTTTGGAAACTCTTGTTGAAAACAGATTGGTAGGTAAAAACGATTTGGTAAAGATTCTTGGAAGTGGTGAATTGAAAGCTACATTAAAAGTTTCTGTACATAAATTTACAGCTACTGCAAAAGCTGCTATTGAAGCTGCAGGTGGTGAGGCTATAAGTTTATAAGCAAAAGAATACTATGAAGAAATTTTTCGAGACATTTTCAAATATTTGGAAAATAGAAGAGCTTAAGGGTAGGATCATCGTTACCCTTGGGTTGCTTTTAGTGTACCGTTTTGGTGCACAAATAGCACTCCCAGGTATCGATTCTACTCAGTTAGGAGCTTTGGCTTCCAATACGGATAGCGGTATCTTGGGTATCTTAAATGCATTTACAGGCGGGGCATTGTCAAATGCTTCCGTTTTTGCATTGGGTATTATGCCCTATATTTCTGCTTCCATTGTAGTTCAATTAATGGGAATTGCTATACCTTATCTGCAGAAATTGCAGAAGGAAGGCGAAAGTGGAAGAAAAACCATCAACCAAATCACACGATGGTTGACAATAGGGATTTGTATCGTTCAGGCACCCGCTTATTTATATAGTTTAGGTGCTTTAGGTGTTCCTGAAAGTGCCTTTGTATTTGGTAAAGGTCTAGATTTTATCGTTCCATCCGTAATTATATTAGTTGCAGGTACTATATTTGCAATGTGGTTGGGAGAGAAAATCACGGACAAGGGTATTGGTAATGGTATTTCCTTATTGATTATGGTGGGGATTATCGCGAATATGCCTCAAAATTTTGTTCAAGAATTTATATCGAGAACAGCCAATAACAGTGGTGGGCTTATGTTTATGCTTATCGAAGTTATTATCTGGTTCGCGGTTATTTTAATGTGTGTATTGTTGGTGATGGCTACACGTCAGATACCGGTGCAGTACGCAAGAAGGACGGCTTCTGGGGGCTATGAGAAAAATATCATGGGATCCAGACAATATATTCCTTTAAAATTAAATGCATCTGGGGTTATGCCTATTATCTTTGCACAGGCCATTATGTTCGCTCCTGGTTTACTGGGGAAAACGTTCAATAATACGGCAGTTGGGCAATGGATGGAAGTTCAGTTTCAAGATATTTTTGGACTGGCCTATAACTTGTTATTTGCATTTTTGATTATTGTCTTTACTTATTTTTATACGGCAATTACAGTGCCGACTAATAAGATGGCCGATGATTTAAAGAGAAGTGGTGGTTTTATTCCGGGGATTAGACCTGGAAAGGAAACAGGAGATTTCTTAGATAAGATAATGTCGTTAATTACTTTGCCTGGTTCTGTATTCTTGGCCATTCTTGCAGTATTGCCTGCGGTTATAGTTAAGCTTATGGATGTACAAGCCGGATGGGCATTGTTCTACGGAGGTACTTCCCTACTTATTTTAGTAGGTGTAGCTATTGATACCGTTCAGCAAGTGAATTCTTATTTGTTGAATAGACATTATGATGGATTAATGAAAACTGGTAAAAACAGAAAGGTAGCATAGATTATGGCTAAACAGGCAGCAATAGAGCAGGATGGGAGCATAATTGAAGCATTGTCAAATGCAATGTTCCGAGTGGAGTTGGAAAATGGCCACGTGGTAACGGCGCATATATCTGGAAAGATGAGAATGCACTATATTAAATTGCTTCCAGGAGACAAGGTGAAATTGGAAATGAGTCCGTACGATTTAAGTAAAGCAAGAATTACATATAGATATTAAGCAAATAGGATGAAAGTTAGAGCATCAATTAAGAAAAGAAGTGCCGAGTGCAAGATTGTGCGTAGAAAAGGCAGATTGTACGTAATTAATAAAAAGAATCCTAGATTTAAACAAAGACAAGGGTAATTATGGCAAGAATTGCAGGTGTAGATATACCAAAACAGAAAAGAGGGGTTATAGCCCTAACCTATATCTTCGGAATAGGAAATAGCAGGGCAAAAGAATTATTAGCTACAGCCCAAGTGAGTGAGGATACCAAGGTTTCTGACTGGAATGATGATGAAATAGCCCGTATTCGTGAGGCAGTTTCTGGTTTGACCATCGAAGGAGAATTGCGTTCTGAAAACCAATTGAACATTAAGCGTTTAATGGATATTGGATGTTATAGAGGAATTCGTCATAGATCTGGTTTGCCTTTAAGAGGTCAAAGAACTAAGAACAACTCTAGAACAAGAAAAGGTAAAAGGAAAACAGTTGCTAACAAGAAGAAGGCAACTAAATAATAAGTAAGATATTATGGCAAAGGCAAATGCAAAAGCAGTAAAGAAGCGTAAGGTTATAGTTGAGTCAGTGGGTGAAGCCCATGTAACTGCTTCTTTTAATAATATTATTATTTCTTTAACCAATAAGAAGGGCGATGTTATCTCTTGGTCATCTGCAGGTAAGATGGGCTTTAGAGGTTCTAAAAAGAACACTCCTTATGCAGCTCAAGTAGCTTCTGAGGATTGTGCTAAAGTTGCTCACGAGGCTGGTTTAAGAAAAGTGAAAGTTTATGTAAAAGGACCAGGAAACGGTAGAGAATCTGCTATCCGTGCTATACATAATTCAGGAATTGAGGTTACCGAAATTATCGATATTACCCCAATGCCGCACAACGGATGTAGACCTCCGAAAAGAAGAAGAGTTTAAGAATTAGTTAATCAAAAAACCCATACAAGGGTGTTTCAAAGGAAGTGTAGTTACGATTATCGAAGGATAAGCCTTAATTCATGATCACACTTCCAAATTTTTTAAGAAAATGGCAAGATATACAGGACCCAAAACTAAAATCGCCCGTAAATTCGGTGAAGCGATTTTCGGAGATGATAAATCTTTTGAAAAAAGAAATTATCCTCCGGGACAACACGGTAACGCTAAGCGTCGTGGAAAACAATCTGAATATGCAATCCAGTTAATGGAAAAGCAAAAAGCAAAATATACTTATGGTATTTTGGAGAAGCAGTTCAGAAACATATTTGCAAAAGCAAATAGTAGTAAAGCGGTAACCGGTGAAGTTTTACTTCAACTGTGTGAGTCTCGTTTAGATAACGTGGTTTACCGTATGGGATTATCTAATTCTAGAAGTGGTGCAAGACAATTAGTGTCTCACAGACACATCACTGTAAACGGTGAATTAGTGAATATTCCTTCTTATACGCTTAAGGCTGGTGATGTGGTAGGTGTAAGAGAAAAATCAAAATCTTTGACAGCAATCGCTGATGCATTGGCTTCTAATAGCAGTGTCTATGAGTGGATTACTTGGAATTCTGAAAAAATGGAAGGTACTTTTGTTGCTGTTCCTGAAAGATTACAAATTCCAGAGAATATAAAAGAACAATTAATAGTCGAGTTATACTCTAAATAAAAACAACACTGATCCAGTTATGGCATTATTAAATTTTCAGAAGCCCGATAAAGTTATAATGATTGATTCCTCCGACTTCGAAGGTAAATTCGAATTTCGTCCGTTGGAACCAGGTTATGGCCTAACCGTTGGGAACGCATTAAGAAGAGTATTGCTTTCGTCCTTGGAAGGTTTTGCTATCACTTCTGTTAGAATTGATAAGGTAGAACATGAATTTTCTGTGATTCCCGGTGTTGTTGAAGATGTTACCGAAATCATCCTAAACCTAAAACAGGTTCGTTTCAAAAGACAAATAGAAGATGTGGATAGTGAAACAGTTTCTATTACAGTTAGTGGAAAGGAACAATTGACAGCAGGTGATTTCCAAAAATTTATTTCGGGATATCAAGTATTAAATCCAGATTTGGTTATTTGTAACATGGATCCCAAGGTTAGTATCAACATGGAGATTGTTATTGATAAAGGTAGGGGGTATGTGCCAGCAGAAGAAAATAAAAAATCTAATGCATCTATAGGGACTATAGCCGTCGATTCTATCTTTACGCCAATCAAAAATGTAAAGTACAGCATTGAGAACTTCCGTGTAGAACAAAAGACCGATTATGAAAAATTGGTATTTGAGATCGTTACAGATGGTTCTATTCATCCTAAAGAAGCTTTAACTGAAGGAGCAAAGGTGTTAATTCACCATTTTATGTTGTTTTCTGATGAGCGTATTACGCTTGAAGCAGATGAAATTGCTCAGACAGAAACCTATGATGAAGAATCATTGCATATGCGTCAACTTTTGAAAACTAAATTGGTAGATATGGATCTTTCTGTAAGAGCATTGAATTGCTTGAAAGCTGCAGAGGTTGATACTCTTGGAGATTTGGTTTCTTTCAACAAGAACGATTTAATGAAGTTTAGAAACTTTGGTAAAAAATCTTTAACGGAGTTAGAAGAATTGGTTATCAACAAAGGTTTAAGCTTTGGAATGGATTTGTCAAAATATAAATTGGATAAAGATTAATAGCGCTTCTTAAAAGTTGGAGAAACCACTACTGAGGGAAGTATATAGAATAGAACAATGAGACACGGTAAGAAAGTTAATCATTTAGGAAGAAAGGCAGCGCATAGAAAAGCTATGTTGGCAAATATGGCCTGTTCTTTAATTGAGCACAAGAGAATAAATACAACTGTTGCTAAAGCGAAAGCTTTAAAGCAATTTGTAGAGCCTTTAATTACAAAATCTAAGGCAGAGAATAACCAATCTATTGAAAAGGGTACTCATAACAGACGTATTGTTTTTAGAAATCTTAGGGATAAATATGCGGTAACAGAGCTTTTTAGCACTGTAGCCGATAAAGTTGCCGATAGACCAGGTGGTTATACAAGAATCATTAAACTAGGAAATCGTCTTGGGGATAATGCAGATATGGCTATGATCGAATTAGTGGATTTCAACGAAATTTACAATGCTGATAAGCCTAAGAAGCAAAAAACTACAAGAAGAGGAAAGTCTAAAAAAGTTGCTGATGCACCTAGTGTAGACACTGAAACTAAAGCTGATGATTCAGAATAGTAAATTTGTTATTAAATTTTAATAATTCGAAAAGGATAAGCCTAATAGCTTATCCTTTTTTTATGTTATTTTGTCAAAAAAAATTGGAACGTCAATAATGAAGTATCAAACAAGAAAAAAAGCAATTTTATTGCTGGCCGATGGAACTATTTTTCATGGTAAGGCCGTAGGGGATAAGGAGGGAACAGCCTTTGGAGAGGCTTGTTTCAATACAGGAATGACTGGTTACCAAGAGATTTTTACAGATCCATCTTACTTTGGGCAATTAATGGTAACAACCAATGCACATATTGGTAACTATGGGGCTCATAACGATGAAGTGGAGTCAGATTCGGTAAAAATAGCAGGTTTAATTTGTAAGAACTTTAGCTATAACTATTCTAGGGTCGATGCGGATGAAAGTCTGGAAGAATTTATGGAAAAAAGCAATTTATTTGCTATTTCCGATGTAGATACAAGAGCCTTAGTCGCCTATATCAGAGATAATGGAGCTATGAATGCGGTTATATCTACCGATGTGGACAATATAGAAGGATTAAAGAAAGAATTGGCAAAAGTACCTAGCATGGAAGGTTTGGAACTTTCTTCAAAGGTGTGTACTAAAGAACCCTATTTCTATGGGGATAAAAATGCTAAATACAAGATATCTGCTTTGGATATCGGGATAAAAAAGAATATTCTTAGAAACTTGGCGAAAAGGGATGCTTATATTCAGGTGTTTCCTTATGATGCTACTTTTGAAGAATTGAATGCCTGGAACCCTGATGGTTTCTTTATTTCCAACGGGCCCGGAGATCCAGATCCATTACACCAAGCTATTGCTACCGTAAAAGAAATTATTGCAGGAGACAAACCCTTGTTCGGGATTTGTTTAGGACATCAGGTGTTGGCACTTGCCAATGGGATATCTACCTATAAGATGCACAATGGACATCGCGGAATCAATCATCCGGTTATGAATCTTGTGACTGGGAAAGGTGAAATCACTTCTCAAAACCATGGGTTTGCTATCAATAGAGAAGAAGCAGAGGCCAATCCTAATATCGAAATAACACATGTTCACCTGAATGACAATACTGTAGCAGGGATGAGGATGAAAAATAAGAATGTGTTTTCGGTACAATATCACCCGGAAGCTAGTCCTGGACCACATGATGCAGATTACCTTTTTGATCAGTTCTTTGATATGATCAAATCAACGGTAAACTAAAACGTTGTAGTTTTAAATTATTGTTATCAAATCAGTATAAATTGCAATATTACTGAAGCTAAAACAGCTTGGTTTCGTATATTTGCATATTATTTTAACTAAATACAAAAGAAATATATATGAGTATTATCCTAAGTGTTCATGCGCGACAAATTTTAGATTCTAGAGGTAATCCAACTGTAGAGGTAGATGTTGTTACTGAGAATGGAGTTATGGGTAGAGCTGCAGTTCCTTCTGGAGCTTCTACTGGAGAACATGAGGCCGTAGAACTTCGTGATGGAGGAAAAACATTCATGGGCAAAGGAGTTACCCAAGCAGTGAATAACGTAAATACAGTGATTGCCGAAGAAATTTTGGGAATGAATGTATTCGAACAAAACTTGGTAGACCAAACCATGATCGAATTGGATGGTACTCCAAATAAATCAAAATTAGGAGCCAACGCTATTTTAGGGGTTTCTTTGGCGGTGGCCAAAGCAGCTGCGAACGAGTTGGGAATTTCCTTATTTAGATATATCGGTGGTGTTAGTGCTAATACCTTGCCAGTTCCTATGATGAATATCATCAATGGTGGTTCGCATTCAGATGCTCCTATCGCCTTTCAAGAATTTATGGTTATGCCAGTTAAGGCAACTAGTTTTTCGCACGCCATGCAAATGGGGACCGAAATTTTCCATAACCTTAAAAAAGTATTGCACGACAGAGGTCTAAGTACTGCTGTAGGTGATGAAGGTGGATTTGCACCTACTTTGGATGGTACTGAAGATGCTCTGGATACTATTGCTTTGGCTGTAGAAAAAGCAGGATACAAATTAGGAGATAATGTTATGATTGCCTTGGATTGTGCGGCAGCAGAATTCTATGTAAACGGTAAATACGATTATACCAAGTTTGAAGGTGATAAGGGAGCTGTGCGTACTTCAGAAGAGCAAGCTCAGTATTTAGCAGATTTAAGTGCTAAATATCCTATTATTTCTATCGAAGATGGTATGGATGAAAACGATTGGGACGGTTGGAAATCTTTAACTGAAAAAATCGGAGATAGAGTTCAATTGGTAGGAGATGATTTATTCGTTACCAATGTAGAGCGTTTGTCCAAAGGTATTAAAAACGGCATTGCCAATTCAATCCTTATTAAGGTAAACCAAATAGGAACCTTAACAGAGACGATTGCTGCGGTTAATATGGCGAAGAATGCAGGATATACTTCTGTAATGTCTCACCGTTCTGGTGAAACTGAAGACAATACCATTGCCGATTTGGCAGTAGCATTGAATACAGGGCAAATTAAAACAGGTTCTGCTTCTAGATCTGATAGAATGGCAAAATACAATCAATTGCTAAGAATTGAAGAAGAATTGGGAAGCGTTGCTTATTACCCACAAGAGAATGCTTTTAAAGTAAAGTAATTTTCTGAAATTTATAATACTAAAAGCCGTTCCAAAAAAGAACGGCTTTTTTTTAAATAAACCCCACCTTAGTTTCCTTATAAAGAATTAATAATTAACTTAACCAACAATAGATTTCTAACCAAATTCTAGACCAATGAATAATTTTCTTTTTGTTGCCGCTGAAAATGACGGTATCGCCAAATGTAAAGCTGGCGGTATGGGAGATGTGGTTCGCGATGTGCCACGCCAGATCTCGGAAAGAGGCGATAGAGTGCATATTGTGGTACCTTCTTATTCCAGGCTGCATCAAAACGGCTCCTTTAAAACGCATTTAAATATACAATTAAGGGGTATTACCTATACGGCAGAACTTTACGAAGTAATTCCAAAGAAGGAATATAAAAATGTACATCATTACGTTATTCATCATCCGGAAATTGAAGCAGGGGATATAGCGCATATTTATCACAACGATCCCAAAGAACCCTTCTATACCGATGCCATAAAATATATTATATTTTGTACGGCCGTGGCCGAGGCTATTAAAAAAGGGAGCTTCGGAAGGCTCGATATAGTGCACTTGCACGATTGGCATTCTAGTTTATTGTTGTTTTTAAAAACCTATCACCCTGCATATAGTGTTTTAAAACAGATTCGATTTGTATACACCATACATAATTTGGCGATACAAGGGATAAGACCTTTCGATAATAATTATTCTTCTATTAAAAATTGGTTTCCAGAGATTCCAATAGATCATAGAGGATTGATGGATTACAGATATCAGGATTGTATCAACCTAATGGCGGTGGGGATACGTTTTGCCGATGCTGTGCATACGGTATCGCCTTCTTATAAGGAAGATGTACTCTTGCCAAGTAGGCCTCCCGAATTTATAGGGGGCGAAAATCTGGAAAGCGATTTACAAAAAGCTAATAATGAAGGCCGTCTCTTTGGGGTGCTCAACGGCTCTAATTATGCTAATATAAGAGTAGCAGAAACTGGAAATATTTACAGGAATATTTTGAAGGCCATTTTTATATGGCTACAAGAAGAATCTAAAAAATACAAGGCAGATTTTTTAGCTCATACCGGGGAAAAGGTAGTGGAGTTTTTAAAAGAACCACCTAGCTTTGTTGTTTCTAGTGTAGCGAGGTTAACGGAACAAAAGTTTTATTTCTTTAAAAGATCGCCCGAATCCCTCATTACTATATTAGAGCAATTGGAAAAAGTGAATGGGGTATTTATACTTTTAGGTACCGGGGACCCCGATTATGAAACGCTTTTTAGGGAAGTAAGTTATAACCATAAGAATTTTATTTTCATCAATGGCCAATCCGAAGATGTTATAGATTCACTTTATCTGGAGACCGATCTGTATATTATGCCTAGCCTATTCGAACCTTGTGGGATAAGTCAAATGTTGGCTATGCGAAATGGGCATCCTTGTTTGGTGCATCAAACAGGAGGGTTAAAGGATACTGTGAAACATCTAAAAACCGGATTCTGTTTCGACGGAGAAAGTTATGATGAGAAAATTAGAAATATGAACGAAGTACTGGCCCAAGTGCTCGATATTTTTACCAACGATAAGACGCAATGGAAAAAAATACAGGACAATGCAAGGAAAATGCGTTTTACATGGGAGAAATCAGTAGATGATTATTATAAATATCTATATTCTATTAATCCTTAAGTATAGGATTTTATGGAGTTTGCCAAAGATTTCATAATTATAAAATCTTCCATTGGCAAGCTTATGTGTTTTTATTAAATTTACAAACAATCGAAATAAACAGTAAATTAAGAAATGTCAGATAAAGCAACATTAGAATACAACGGAAAAAGATTTGATTTTCCCGTTATTAAAGGGACGGAAGATGAACTGGCGATAGACATTAAAACAATGCGTGCTATCTCAGGAATGATAACAATAGATCCAGGATATAAAAATACAGGTTCTTGTGAAAGTGCCATCACATTTTTAGATGGTGAGAAGGGGATCTTGAGGTATCGTGGTTATTCTATCGAAGAACTGGCAGAGAAGGCCGAATTCTTAGAAGTTGCTTATTTGTTGATTTTTGGACATTTACCGAACAAAGAAGAATTAGAGCGTTTTCATAACGATATAAAGGCGGAGTCTCACGTAGATGAGGAAATGAAAAAGATTTTGGACGGTTTTCCAAAATCGGCACACCCTATGGGAGTCCTTTCTTCCCTAACGAGTGCCTTAGTCGCTTTTAACCCCGGATCAGTCAATGTGTCTTCTGAAAAGGATATGTATTGGGCTATCGTTAAGATATTGGCAAAATTCCCAGTATTGGTGGCCTGGACCTTAAGAAAGAAAAAAGGCTTACCATTAGATTATGGTGACGATTCTTTAGGGTATGTGGAGAACATTCATAAAATGATGTTCAAAAAACCAAACCATAAATACGAAACAAATAAAATTGTTATCGATGCCTTGGATAAGTTATTGATCTTACATGCAGATCACGAACAAAACTGTTCTACTTCTACAGTACGGATAGTAGGTTCTTCACATGCAGGCTTATATGCTTCCTTGTCAGCAGGGATATCTGCACTTTGGGGCCCATTGCATGGAGGTGCCAACCAAGCCGTTTTGGAAATGCTAGAGGCTATAGAGGCCGATGGCGGCGATACCAAAAAATATATGGCCAAGGCTAAGGACAAGAACGATCCGTTCCGTTTAATGGGCTTTGGACATAGAGTATATAAAAACTTCGATCCAAGGGCTAAAATAATAAAGGTAGCAGCTGAAGAGGTGTTGGCCGATTTAGGAATAGACGATCCGATATTGGAAATCGCAAAAGGCTTGGCAAAAGAAGCTTTGGAAGATAAATATTTTGTAGACAGAAAATTGTATCCGAATGTAGACTTCTACTCGGGGATTATATACAGAGCGTTGGGAATTCCAACAGAAATGTTTACCGTAATGTTTGCCTTGGGACGTTTACCGGGTTGGATAGCTCAATGGAGGGAAATGCGTCTTAAAAGTGAGCCTATTGGACGTCCACGTCAGGTGTATACAGGAGAAAAACAAAGACCTTTTGTCTGTTTAGAAAACCGATAGGTACAAATCATAAATTTAGCTGCCCCTTGTGTTATTTCACAAGGGGCAGTTTTTTTTGAGGGCTAAGGAAGTATTTCTATATTTGTTTAAAAACTAACATATGCTGAAGTTAAATGTTAAGGATGAAACATCACGCCTAAAAGCCGTGGTGTTGGGGACGGCGCAAAGTAATGGGCCAGTACCTATGCCTGAGGAGGCTTATGATCCAAAATCCTTGGAACATATTTTGGCAGGTACCTATCCCAAGGAAGAGGATATGGTACGTGAAATGGAAGCCTTTGCTGCCGTTTTAAAAAAATATGGGGTACAGGTTTTTAGACCCAAGCTCATAAAGGATTGCAATCAGATATTTTCTAGGGATATAGCCTTTGTGATCGATGATAAATTGATTAAAGCTAATATCTTGCCCGATAGGGAAATAGAATTTCAGGCAATTAAGTATGTGTTGGACAAAATAGAAGATAGTCAGATTATATATCCCCCAAAGGAGGTACATATCGAAGGGGGTGATGTAATGCCCTGGAAAGATTATATTTTTATCGGCACTTATTCCGGGGAAGACTATTCCGACTTAATAACAGCGCGAACCAATAGGGCTGCAGTTGATTTTATAGCCAAAACCTTTCCACATAAAAAAATAAAATCTTTCGAACTTCGTAAATCCAATACCAATGCAAGGGAGAATGCCTTGCATTTAGACTGTTGTTTTCAGCCTATAGGAACAGATAAGGCTATCCTTCATAAAAACGGGTTTTTAGTGACCGAAGAATACGAATGGTTGCTTAATTATTTTGGTAGAGAGAACGTTTTTGAGATAACCAAAGATGAAATGTACAGCATGATGAGCAATGTGTTTTCTATTGCTCCTGATGTGGTCGTTTCGGAACGTAATTTTACGCGATTAAATAATTGGCTTAGGGAGAAAGGATTAACGGTAGAAGAAATACCTTATGCAGAAATAGCCAAACAAGAAGGGCTTCTTCGGTGTAGTACCTTGCCCTTGGTTAGGGAATAGGCTATTAATTTAAAAAATAGGGTTAGTAAGCTGCTCCGCTTCTTAGGCGTAGACTAAGAGAATAGTAATATTTATAAAATTCATAGCATCCTCACGTAATGAACTAGTTTCTAGGAATCCCATAAGGATATAATAAAATATAAAAATGCAAGTAACCAATACAATTTTAATGGTCCGTCCTGTGAATTTTCGCAAGAACGAACAAACGGCGGTAAATAATTATTTTCAGGAAGACCTGGATTTAAAGAATCAAGAAATCAATGCAAAGGCTCAGGCCGAATTTGATGCCTTAGTTACCAGTTTACGGGAAAAGGGAGTAAATGTTATAGTAGTAAATGACACCCTTGAAAACGATACTCCAGATTCTATTTTTCCAAATAATTGGGTCTCCTTTCACGAAGATGGTACAGTTGGACTTTATCCTATGTTTGCGGAAAATAGGAGAAAGGAAAGACGAGAGGATATTTTGGAGACTTTAGAAGAGCGAGGATTTGTAATCGATAGTCTTATGGATTACACCTCTGCTGAAGATTCTGAGTATTACTTGGAAGGAACCGGCAGCATATTATTGGATAGGGTGAATCGAAAGGCCTACTGTGCCCTATCGGCCAGGGCCGATGAAGAGCTGTTTATTGAGTTCTGTGAGGATTTTGAATATACGCCTATCATTTTTACAGCTAACCAAACTGTAGGCGATGATAGACTTCCTATTTATCATACCAATGTTATGATGTGTTTAGGAGAAACCTTTGCCGTGATATGTTTGGATACGATCGATGATAAAAAGGAGAAAAAGCATTTGGTTTCCCAACTCAAAGAAGATGGAAAAGAAATTATAGCCATAACGGAGCAGCAGATGCATCATTTTGCCGGAAATATGCTCCAGGTAATGGGTATGGGGAATAAGCGATATTTGGTGATGAGTTCAGCTGCCTACAATAGTTTGGCTCCCGCCCAGATAAAAAGCTTGGAGAAGCACTGCGATATCATTCATAGTCCCTTAGATACTATAGAGACCTGTGGCGGAGGAAGTGCCCGATGTATGATGGCAGAAGTGTTTTTACCTAAAAATTAATTAGGCCGGTATACATATGAAAGCTCCATTTTTTAATTTAAAATGGAGCTTTTTTCTATACTTTAAAAGGTGCCGATTCTACTCCGCTATTTATTTGGAACTATTATTATTCCATATGCCAAGAAGTATCAAGAACCTCAGGGAAAATTTTTCCTTTCTTGTGGGCGGATCAATGATCTTGACCGTTGGTATGTGGGGGTAATATATGAATTATTAAAAATCAGGTCCTAAAAATTGCTTAGGTATTGGCAATATTTCGGATCATTCCCCCAAAAATGAAATAGTGGAAAGGGAGCATACTGTACCAGTACAAGCGACCCCAAATTCCCTTAGGCCTAAAAGTGGCTGTTTGATAAAGGGTGTTGTCGTCGGCTATTCTAAATTCTAACCAAGCCTCGCCAGGAAGGCGCATTTCGGCAAAAAGAAGCAATCTTTTATGTTCCTTGTCTGCTAGGAGTACACGCCAAAAATCTAAGGAGTCTCCAGTGTATATTTTATCGAGATGGGTACGCCCTCTTCTCAATCCTACCCCACCGTTGAGTTTATCGAAAAAGCCCCTTAGCCTCCATAGCCAATTGGCATAGTACCAGCCCGTTTCTCCGCCTATTTTCCAGATGTTTTCCAAGACCTTATCTGGATCGTTTATTCTTATCTTTTTTTCGTCTTTTAAAACACCGTATTTAGGTACTTGTATATATTTCTTTAGTCCAGAATGGATACGGCTACTGATCATACTGTCTTTCCAACTGCTGGCGACCAAATTTTGTTCAATTTTAATGAACGCCATTTTAATGGCCTCGGCATAAGTGTGGGTCTTTATCCCTAGTAACTGTTGTAGTCTGTTGTCTTTGGCAACAACTTCCATTTTCATGCTGTCCACTAAATTCATGGCAAGCTTAAAAGAGGTAGAAGTAACAAAATATAACCAATAAGACGATAGCTTAGGAGTCATTACCGGTACGGTGATAATCCCAATTCTCAATCCCCTTATCTTAGCATATTGTTCTAGCATCGCTTTATAGGTAAGTACTTCTGGTCCGCCGATATCAAAAGAGTCGCCATAGGTTTTTTCATGGCCTAGCACACCGGTTAAAAAACTGATAACATCTCGGATCGCAATGGGTTGGGTTTTGGTAAGCACCCATTTAGGGGTAATCATTAAAGGCAGTTTTTCGCATAGGTCCCTTATGATTTCAAAAGAAGAACTTCCTGAGCCAACTATAATTCCGGCCCTTAGAACGGTGAGGGCATAATTTCCCTGGTACAAAATGTCTTCTACATTTTTTCTGGAACGCAAGTGTTTAGAGAGGTCTTTGTCATTGACAATACCGCTGAGGTAAATAACCTGTTTAATCTCGGTGCCCTGCATATAGCGATTGAATGTTTTGGCAGAAATCGCCTCCTTTTCATCAAAATCGCTGGTAGAAGAACTCATAGAATGAATCAGATAGTATGCAGCATCAATATCCTTTGGGATACTATTGGGCTGGTAGTCTTCCAAAAAATCGATTTCAATAATGTCTATGGCGCCAAAAGTGTCTTGGTTGATAGAGAATCTCTTTTTATCCCGAACAGCACAAACAACTTCATGGCCCATGGCCATTAATTGCGGCAATAAACGCATTCCAATATATCCGTTGGCTCCAGTTAGTAATATTTTCATAGGTGTTTATTGTTTTTTTAAGGTCCTTTGTAATTCGCATAGCTGAATTTGTCTTAGCGACCAATTTTCGGTTTAGCTCATTTCATAATCAAGTGAATGCTAACTCACCTCGTTGTTTAAAATTAACAGAATGTCTATTGGAATACTGCTCTTTTTTGTCCTATCATTGGAGTAAGGGTAAGGATTAACAATAGAGTTTAATACAATTTTGAGATCTATTTTTGAAGATCTTCCTTAAAGTTAACGAAAACTTGGGTCATTCTGGGGAGTTGACTTTATATTCAGGGTAAAAAGAATAAAAATTGCTTAGTTTTGCAGCCTTAAACATCAATATTTAATGAACATCCAAGAAGTCCTAACCACAAAGGTAAAAGAAGCAGTTAACTCTGTTTATAAGGTAGCATTGCCGAGCGTTGAATTTCAACCCACAAGAAAGGATTTTGCAGGGGATATCACCGCTGTAATTTTTCCTATGTTGCGTTTTGTTAAAGGAAACCCGGTACAAATAGGAGAACAGATTGGCCAATTCTTAAAGGATAATGTGGCCGAAGTTGAAGATTTCAATGTAGTTAAAGGGTTTTTAAACATAACCATTAACGATAGTTTTTACCTGAATTTCTTTAACGGCATTAAGGATGTTTCGGACTATGGTTTCGTTTCTGCACAGGATGATAATGCTATTATGGTAGAATATTCTTCTCCCAACACTAATAAACCATTGCATTTAGGACATGTTCGTAATAATTTGTTGGGATATTCAGTGGCGGAAATTATTAAGGCCTCTGGAAAAAAAGTGTATAAAACCCAGATAATTAACGATAGGGGAATACATATTTGTAAAAGTATGTTGGCTTGGCAGCGCTTTGGCAATGGAGAAACTCCAGAAAGCACGGGCTTAAAAGGCGATAAACTTGTAGGGAGCTATTATGTAGCCTTTGACAAGGCCTATAAGGAAGAAATTGCAGCTATGATAGCTGAAGGCGTAGATAAGAAAGTGGCAGAAAAAGAAGCTCCACTTTTATTGGAAGCCCAAGAAATGCTTAGAAAATGGGAAGCTGGCGATGAAGAGGTGGTACGTCTTTGGAAAAAGATGAACCAGTGGGTGTACAATGGTTTTGAAGTTAGTTATAATAATCTGGGCGTAGATTTTGACCAGTATTATTATGAAAGTGATACCTATTTATTAGGAAAGGATGTGGTAGAAGAGGGACTTAAAAAAGGAGTCTTTTATCGCAAGGAAGATAGTAGTGTGTGGATAGATTTGACCGACGAAGGTCTAGATGAAAAAATAGTACTAAGGTCCGATGGTACCGCTGTATATATGACCCAAGATATTGGTACTGCCATACAGCGAGTAAAAGACAATCCAGACATTGGTGGGATGGTTTATACTGTAGGGAACGAACAGGATTATCATTTTAAAGTATTGTTCCTGATCCTAAAAAAATTAGGGTATACATGGGCAGAGAAATTATACCATCTAAGTTATGGAATGGTCGATTTGCCTAGCGGAAAAATGAAAAGTAGGGAAGGTACGGTGGTAGATGCCGATGATTTGATGGAGGATATGACCCGTACGGCAGCAGAAATTTCCGAAGAATTGGGGAAACTAGACGATTATACGGCCGAAGAAAAACAAGGGTTGTATAAAATGATCGGTTTAGGAGCCTTAAAGTATTACATCCTAAAAGTAGATCCTAAAAAGCGAATTCTCTTCAACCCTGAAGAATCGGTAGATTTTCAAGGAAATACAGGTCCGTTTATTCAATATACCTATGCAAGGATTCAGTCGATTATAAGAAAGGCAGATTTCGATTTTTCACAAGAAATGTCTCATCAAGCTCTGGGTCAGCTTCATGAAAAAGAAAAAGAATTGCTGAAACAGTTAGAGCAGTATCCTGTAACGATACAATTGGCGGCAGAAAACTTTAGTCCGGCCCTTATAGCGAATTATACCTATGACCTGGTAAAAGAGTTTAATTCTTTTTACCAAAATGTTTCTATATTGGGAGAGTCAGATGCTTCTAAAAAAATCTTTAGGGTGCAATTGGCTAAAAAAGTAGGCGAAGTTATTCAATCTGCATTTAGTCTTTTGGGAATTCAGGTTCCAGAAAGAATGTAATACACCTAAAAAGACGGTCTTTAAAGAGGACATTTCTATAATTGGAGATGTCCTCTTTTTTATTGTTCGAAAACTTATAATTTTCGTGTAATGGAATTTTATATATTCTTCCTAAATTCGTGAGCAGATTGTATAAAATACTATTCCTTAAATTTTGTTGAAAAGATTATTGATATTCGGATGTTGGTGCCTACCCTTTCTTCTATTTTGGAGCAGGGCATGGGGTCAGGAATATGATGGTCTTTCCGAGGAAGAAAAATGGGAATTGCGCTTGCAGTCGCATTTACTTGTCGATATAGATAAAATTACACCTTCCAATGTACCCGTGCTACTAGAGCGAAAAGCTCCGATAGCGCTGCTAGTCCATCAGGATTCTAAAAAACAGGAAGAACTTATAGCAACTATTGCTGCCCAACACAAGGACCTAGTGATATTATACGATATGGATACTTGTGAGGAGCTCGGCTCGAGCTATAACCTCATTAAAATCCCCAAGAATATTATTGAAAGCCTAGTCGTAAGTGCCAAGACTCGGGACACGGTTTTACCCATGTTCAAAACAGCCATGGAATTAGGACTCATTACGGTCGAAAAGGCCAGTAGTCTTAAGGATAGTACCTTGTTCAATATTTGGAAAAATTCTGGTCGAAAACCTACTTTTGTTCAAGTAGCACCAGAACTGCTCGCGTCGGCAGACAGTCTGGTAGGTGCGCTCAACGCAACAAGAAAGGTGTATGGGACCCTAAAATCTAAAGAAGGGCTATTGTACAATGTAAGCTTCAAGGATAAAAAAGATATTCTTGTTCAAGGCCTGTTTAGTTTTCCACTTTCTAAACAGAATAGTTTGCCGGTCTTTATTCCCCATAAGCCTGGGTATTATTTCTCTCCGGATATAATTATTACGACTCCCGAAAATCGTGATAATATTAAAGAATTTGTTGGCTTTCCCCTGGATTTCGAATACGGGCTTACCGATCATTTTAGTTTTGATACCGCCGTTAAAAATACTATTAGAAAAAATGATAGGGAGATTTTATCCAATAATATTAAGGTGTACAATGATCCTGTTCGGGGTACCGTGGGATATCTAAGTGAAGGAGCCTTTGTCGATGCCGGAATAAACAGCCGAGGTTCCTTGCAGGGGAGTTTTACAATTTCGGGATGGATTAAACCAACGGAACTAAGCAATAACAATAGTATTTTAGGAAAGGGCGATAATTTTGTGCTGAAACTTCATAAGGGATATTTAACCTTTACCATGGCCGGTGTGAAGGATTATATTTCCAATACTTCGAAAGTTCCCTTAAATGAGTGGACCCATGTGGGCTTGGTGCATTCCAAGGTAAAGGATGAACTTTATTTTTACCTCAATGGAAAGCAAACCGATAAAATTAAATTAATAGAAAATTACGATACTTCCGACTTCAATATTTTAATAGGTAGCAACCTTTGGCAAGAATTTTTTACGGGCTATATCACCGATATCAAGATTTGGGAACGAGAACTGAATGCCGACGAAATTCAAAAGGACTTTGAGAACACAAGTGCCAACGGATTTTCATACAACTATTACCTTCTGATTGTAGGTTTGGGCCTAATCGCAGTTTTCGGTTTTATAGGGTATAGGGTTTTTAACAGATTCAATACATTACCGCGTAAACCTACTATAACACCCCAGGAGATTGTTGAAAAACCTGTGGAAATGGTGTCTGTGAAGCAAGATGTCCAGGAAAAAATTCTTTGTTTTGGCGCTCTTCGTATTCTTACCGCCGAGGGTGAAGATGTTGCTAAAAAGCTTTCGCCCAAACTTAAGCAACTCTTTGTTGTAGTGTTATTAAACAGCATTGAGGGCAAAAAAGGAATCACTACTAAAAAATTGACCGAATTGCTATGGCCTGGAATGAGTGTTCAGGAGGCCAAGAATACCAGAGGGACCAATATTCAGAATTTAAGGGCTATTCTTTCTGCCAGTACAGGGATACTATTAAGCTTTAAGGATAAATCCTGGATGTTAGAATTAGGAGATAATAGCTATTGCGATTACCAAAGGGTTCAAAAATTTATAGAAGAACTAGGCCAGGGAAGTTTTCAAAAAGAGGACTTAGAGAAGCAATTGCCCTCTTTTTTTAACATTTTAAAAGAAGATCGATTTTTAACCAATATCAAGGATTCGTGGTTCGATCCTTTTTTAGAACGATTTAGCCACCAAATTATTGAGGTTTGTACGGACTTATCTGCTGTTTTGGAGATCGATGACCACGCAGCAGTTTTATATGACCTTGCCAAAGTGATGTATCTCTATGATGAGCTGAATGAAACAGCTCTTAAAATAAAACTTCAAATTTTAATCAAGCAAGGTAAACTTAGCTTAGCTCGCAAGGTGTATAATAATTTTACGAAACTGTATGAAGAGTTATACGGTGATTCATATCTGGTTAGGTTTGAAGACGTAGTGGCCAATGAACCCGTATAGAATCCGGTAGCATTATTTTTTTCTTTAAATACCCTTATTTTAAAAGTATTACCCCAAACATTACCCCTTTTTTTACGCATTACCATCTTTCTTTGTTAAGAAATACATCAAATTATTTAATAATACCATAGAATATATTTTAATGAAGAAAAATTCAACTGGCCGTAGGGATTTCGTAAGAAAATCGTTAGTGGCAGCTGCAGGAATCAGCATTATTCCAAGACATGTTATGGGGGGCACGAATTTTATTCCTCCTAGTGATCAATTGACCAAGGCTGTAATTGGTGTTGGTGGAATGGGGCAGGGTCACCTGACATATGAAGGAACAAGGTTGTTGGCTATTTGTGATGCCGATGGAAACCATTTGGCCAATACCCTTAAGAAAGTAGGTAGTGGGGTAACCGGATACAGAGATTTTCGTGAGGTCTTACAAAGACCCGATATTGATATAGTTCATATTGCAACTCCTCCGCATTGGCACGGGCTTATGTCTATTATGGCCGCAGAGGCAGGAAAAGACGTATGGTGTGAAAAACCGATGACCAGAACCATAGGGGAAGGTAAAAAGGTAGTCGAGGCCATGGCATTGCATGGAAAAATGTTCCGTTTAAATACTTGGTTCCGTTTTAAAGATAATTTTTACGGAATGGGAACCCCAGTTAAGAAACTTAAAAAAGTGGTCGATAGCGGTGCCTTGGGTTGGCCGTTGAAAGTAACCATTAGTGGGGTTACTGGGTTTAACTGGAAGTTTTACTGGGTAGGGAAAGAAAACTTGACCCCTCAGCCAGTTCCGGCACAATTAGACTATAATATGTGGCTAGGGCCAGCACCGGAAAAACCTTATAACCCACATAGAGTACACGGTACCTTTAGAGGTTATTGGGATTATGATGGGGGTGGATTAGGTGATATGGGACAGCACTATATAGACCCTGTCCAGTATTTCTTGGGAAAAGACAATACCAGTCCTGTAAAGGTTGAGGTCGATGCGCCACAACAACATTATGACGCTATTGGTACATGGAGAAAAATTACCTATACCTATGCTGATGGGTGTCAGATAATTTTAGACGGAGAAAATAAGGATAAGGACGCGGCCTATATCGAAGGTCCCAATGGAAAAATATACAACGGATTTAAATCGACTATCCCTAATATAGAAGGACTGATCGATAGTATGCCAGATCCGGAAGAACAAATTACCTTGTTCTCGGAATCTGTAAAAACCCGTCAAAAATTTGCTCTTAATGAAGAAAACGGCCACCGTTCCGCAACTGTGGTGAATATGGGGATTATTGCACTTCGTTTAGGAAGAACGTTAGAATTTGACCCTGTTAAGCAAGAATTCATCAACGATGAAGAGGCAAACAGATTAATAGATCAACCAATGAGGGCCTCTTGGGCTTATTAATTAAAATTAAAGAATACTAAAAATGAATACACTATATAAAAAGCTATCTGTGCTTTTGCTATTTATAGGCGCCTTTGCCATGAATGCCCAGGACAATAGAACGTTGGATACTAAGGTAGCCGATATATTAGCACAATTGCCGACAGAAGATTTGGAACATTCTGATCGATTGATGCAAGAAATCATTGATTTGGGTACCGATGGGGTACTTAAATTTTCTGATATGTTAATACCCTTAGGAAGCGGTGATGACACCAAGGCTCGTTACGCCATGCAGAGTGTAGCGGTGTACAGTGGAGGAACCCAGGCTATAATTAAAGAAGGTGTTGTAGAAAAGGCCATATTAAAGGCTTTGGAAAAAGCTTCAAACGAAGAGGTAAAGACCTTTTTGATCGATCGCCTGATGTTTTGTGGTACCAATGCTAGTATTGTTGCCTTAAAAAACTACCTATCCCAAGAAGCCTTGTTTCATCCTGCACTAGCTGCCCTAACCTCTATTGGGACCAATGAAGCCGCTGCAGCAATCTTAAATGCCGTAAAAGGTGCCGATAGCCATAAACAAGCCTCCTTGGTAGATGCTTTAGGAGAATTAAAATATGCTGCAGGTGAAACCGTACTTAAGGAATTGGCTGCTTCGTCATCAAAAACGGTACAGCAAAAAGCCATAATGGCCTTGGCCAATATTGCTGGGGTAAGTTCTTATGAGGTATTGGCGAATGCTGTTGAAAATTCTAATTATAACTTGGATGATACCAATAGTGTTTTGGCCTTTATCCATTATGGGAATAGGTTGCAAGAAGAAGGCAATAAGGCGCTTAGTACAACGATAGCCAATGCTTTGTTGAAGAACTGCAAGGACGAAGAACAATTGCATTTTAGATCAGCTGGGGTTCATATACTAGCTGCAAACGATGGCAAGGGAATAACTAAAACCTTATTGAAGGAGGCTAAAAACAAGGATAGCAAGTATGTTGGAGCAGTATTGGATGCGGCTTCTGACCAACTTGGGTATGCGGAAGTGGCCAAATGGACCAAATTGTACAAGAAATCTAGTGCCGATATCAAACCACTGGTTATTAGAATGTTGCAAACAAGGGAAGATGCCGTGGTTTTTGAAAAGGTAATTTTAAAAGCCTTAAATGATAAGCATTCCAATGTTAGAGTGGCAGGGATAAAAGCCTTGGCATATCAAGATAAAGTAAAGGCCTTGCCAGAGTTGTTCAAAAGCTTACGAAAAGCTTCGACTAGTGAGGAATTTTCTGCCCTTGAAGGAACCTTTTTAAGAGTTGTAGATGCCAAGGATAATGAGTTATTGGCTTTTCAATTGAACAAGGTTGCCGAAGATGCAAAAGTAGTTCTAGTAAATGTTTTGGCTGCTCGTAACGCAAATAATCAATTCGATGCTCTTTTGGGACTTGTCAACAAAGGAAGTGATAAGGTAGATGCCGCTATTTACAAGGCATTACCGTCGATAGCTACAGGAAATAACTTGTCCGATTTAATGGTCCTTTTAGGGAAAACGGAAAAGGAAGAATACATAGAAAACAACCAAAGGGCTATCCTAAACGTGCTTAATGGAAGTGATAGCGATTTTTCAGGAAAAATCCTTTCAACTTATGAAAGTGCAGAAGATAAATCTAAGTTATTGCCAATTTTAGCGGCTTTGAGTTCAGAGGAAGCCTTAAAGATGGTTTCGGATCGACTTTCTACAGGAAATAAAAATGAAAAGGCATTGGCCTTAAAAGCCTTGACGAATTGGAAAAACAACGATGCTATCCCTTATTTGTTCGAAACTGCAAAAAATGGATCAGACAATGAAATCCGTAAAAAGGCGTTTGGAAACTACCTGACCAAGGTGGTAAGGTCTAATTACCCAGATGATCAAAAATTACTTTTGGTGCGTAAAATAATGCCAGAAGCTACAAATGTACAGGAGAAGAAGCAAGTGCTTATGGCAGCACAAAACATAAAGACCTTCCTTTCTTTGGTGTTCGTTTCAGAGTATTTGGACGACCAGGAATTGTTGACTACCGCTTCAAATGCAGCGATAGCTATAGCGCTGCCAACACCAGGTGTTAAAAATGGTTTGAGTGGCGATGTTGTTAGGGATATCGTTTCCAGAAGTGTCGACAACCTTACTGGTCCGGACAGCCAATATATAAAGATTGATGTTAAAGAGTTTTTGGATAAGATGCCAAACGATAAAGGGTTTGTCTCTATTTTCAATGGAAAGGATTTTACAGGCTGGGAAGGATTGGTAGCAAACCCAATAGCACGTTCTAAAATGTCCGCTTCTAAATTGGCAAGGGAACAGGCTAAGGCCAATGCACAAATGATGGAAGATTGGTATATAAAAGACGGCGTTATTGGCTTTAAAGGAGAAGGATATAATAACATATGTACTGTAAAAGATTACGGCGATTTTGAAATGTTGGTCGATTGGAAGATTACCAATGGAGGGGATAGCGGTATTTATCTAAGAGGTACTCCCCAAGTTCAAATTTGGGACGTCGCTTTGGTAGAAGTAGGTGCTCAGGTAGGATCCGGTGGATTGTACAATAACCAAAAACACGAAAGTAAACCTTTGCAAGTAGCCGATAACCCGGTTAATGAATGGAATACCTTCCGTATTAAAATGGTAGGCGATAGGGTAACCGTTCATTTAAACGGAGTATTGGTAACCGATAACGTGGTTATGGATAACTATTGGGATCGTACACAGGCAATTTTCGCTAAGGAAGCTATAGAACTTCAGGCACATGGTGAAGATCTAGGATTTAGGAATATATACGTTAGAGAAATTAGCTCTGGTGACGACCAATTGACGCAAGCCGAAAAGAAGGAGGGTTTCAAATCCTTATTAGGAGGAAAAGATCTTGATCATTGGATAGGGAATAAAACAGATTATATCGTAGAAAACAATGAGTTGTTGGTGAAGCCAAAACAAGGTGGACACGGTAATTTGTACACGGCAGAGGAATATTCTGATTTTGTTTTTAGATTCGATTTTAAACTAACTCCCGGTGCCAATAACGGATTGGGAATTCATGCTCCTTTAGAAGGTGATGTTGCCTATATGGGGAAAGAATTGCAGATCTTGGATAATACTGCCCAGATTTATGCCAATTTGGACGATCACCAATATCACGGATCTGTGTACGGTATAATGGCCGCTAAAAGAGGGGCGCTTAATCCGGTAGGAGAATGGAACAGCCAAGAGGTTATTGTAAAGGACGATCAGATTAAAATTACCCTGAACGGAAAAGTTATTCTTGATGGTAATATTAAGGAAGCTACTAAAAACGGTACTTTAGATAAGAAAGATCATCCAGGTTTGTTGAGAAGCAAAGGTCATATTGCATTTTTGGGACATGGATCGGAATTAGCCTTCCGTAATATAAGAATCAAAGACCTAAGTAAGTAGTACTTAAAACTGTCTTTTTTGAAGTCGGAAGTTTTGGATGGCAATATCGCAAAGCTTCCGACTTTTTATTTTAAATAGATGTTATCTGGTTTTTATAAGCATTACTATATTCTTTTAAAACTTCAACCTAAAACTAACATTTGGGGTGATCCCCAGCGAAATCCTTTCTACAGTTTCAATCTCATCGTTCTCATTGATCCGGTAATAGGTATTTAAAAGATTCCGTCTGTTCAACAGATTCAATACCGAGATGCCCATGGAAGATTTAATGCCTTTCCCGAGCGTGAAGCCGTAAACAAAAGAACTGTCTATTCGCAGGTAATCTGGTAGCCTACTGCTGTTGGGGGATTCGTAATTAATTTTGTTGGGAAAAATACCCAAGTCTATAATGTTATCCTTTTGTTGCGGTTTTGTATATGGCTTTCCCGTGTGGTAATTGGCGCCTAAACCAAATTTAAATTTTTTATAGGTATAGGTTCCAGCAAAAGTAATGGTGTGCCTTATGTCTAGATTGTTCGGGAATTTGTTGGGGCTTATATCCTTAAAGGTATAGGTATTGTCATTAAAGGAATAACTGAACCAAGTACTGTATTTATTCGTTTTTTTGTTGATTAAGAACTCTATTCCCTTTACGTCATAGCTGCCTATTTCTCCATTGAATTGGTCTTCGTTTTGGAAGCCTTGTGTTGCCGTGCTAATACCGGTTACCTCTTTATAGAAAGCTTCAATTCCTATGTACAAGCTTCTTCTATCGTAATTAAGGCCAAAGGACGCTTGTTTGCTTTTGGTGATAGGCAAGTATTTTTCGTCCGAGAGTATCCAACGACGTTTTTCTATTCCTAAGAAATTCTGTTCCAAATCTATGATTTGGTTCGTAGTCTGACTCTTGTATTCTCCCAAAATATCGGCTCTGAAAAAGGGCGCTAATAAAACATTGATATTTAATCGGGGCTCTAAAATAAATTTGGTAAAGGTGTTGAGGTTTTCTATATAATTTAAACGCGCTCCTGCACGGGCGACTAATTTTCTATTGTCGCTCTGGTAGGCCAATTCGGAAAATAGGGCATGGGTGCGGATTACCCCTTTAATATTGCTATTAAAAGGAGGTTGGGTAACATTTGCCGTGTTAGTGATACCTACTTCGTTAAATTGGTAGCCGTTTAACCAATTCAGGTTTTGCCATAGCTGGTAATGGGTGTTTAATTTAATACCGGTTTCTAAAACGAGGTTATTTTGGAATAACTGTTGGGATTCCGAGGAGGTGTTTTGGGCATCTAGGTTGTAGCGGGTATAAAAAACAGCTAATGAGCTGCCTAGTCCAGGCGTCCATTGGCTATCTAGGCTTCCCCCAAAAGATAGGTTGGTCTGGTCTAAAAGACTCTTACTTTCGCTAGTATTGGATTTTTCGGAATATTGTAAATTGTTGTCAAGGGTAATAAAATTGAGCCTTATTTTTTGTTTTTCATTGATGTCATAAAGTATTTTTCCCGTAAAATCGTAAAAGTAAAATTCTTCGTTCCTCACAATGTCTTGATCTTCTGAAGTACCGTTGTTTTCCTTGACTTCACTGTCTTGGAAAACCTTGTCAAAAAAACGGTTGTAAGTAGGGGTCTTGACAAAATCGGTGGTAGATCTTCTTGCCGAAAATTGTGCAGAAAGCTTGTTGGCAATAGGAATGTGTGCAAAGATATCACCACTGAGCAAATTAAATCCGGCTCCCCCTTCAAACGTTTTATTGACCTTATTTTTAGATTCCATGGCGATGACACTGCTGACACCGTCGCCGTATTCTACACTTGTACCATTTTTTATAATGGTTACTTTTTCGGTCAAATAAGGATTAAAGGCAGAAATCAACCCAAAAAAATGTCCGGTTTGATACATTTTAATACCGTCCCAAAGAACAAGGTTTTGGTCATTGGTACCTCCTCTGATATTGATGTCGGAGACAGTCTCGTCTACACTCTTTATGCCGGGCAGGGCCTGAATGGTCTGTAATACATCGGGTTCTATAAGTCCAGGCAAGATGCCAAATTCTTCAGTGTTTAAACTGATGCTAGCATCTTTTTGTTTGCTAAGTCCTTCTGTAAGATAGTTGTACACTATGACCTCGTTGAGTTCTTGGATGTTAGGACTCATTGTTACAGAACGGCAAGGACGTTGGGAAACATAGTCCTGGGCCTTTATATAAATGGTCTTGTAGCCAAGGTGCCTGATGGCTATATTGGCCTCTCTAGGGATTTCATGAAGGGTAAACTGTCCCTCAAAATCGCTGATCCTGCGAATGCTACTGCCCATCACTTCTACCGTAGCATTGATAAGCGGATTGTTATCACTGATATCTACTAGAAAGGCGCAAATAGTGACCAGATTACGCTTCGATAGGGTGTAGTATCGATCATTGAGTTTCTTGATTTGTAGTTGGGTCTCATTACGGATCCCTTCTAAAATGGCCTCCAAGGATACTTTTTCCGGATCAATACGAATGCTTAGCGAAGCAAGGTCCTCATCGACATAAGAGAATTTAATATTAAAATCTTTCTCTAATTGCTGGATGTATGGAATAAGCCCAATAGTGTTTTTTTGTATTTCTTGCGCCCTTCCGACCATGGAGAGAAAGAGCAGTAAACACAAAAAATAAAGACTACTGTATTTAGGGGGCTTTAGCATAAAATAGTACTTTGTTTCCTTCAAATTTAAACTTTATTTGGGAAGGAACACTAATACTCTGCAGGGCCAATTCTATATCTTGGTTGCTAAAACTACCGCTAAATAATTGCGATTCATCAATGTTTTTAGTGCTTACCTTAACATTGTACTGTCTTTGGAACTCCTCAAAAACAAATCTTAAAGGAATACTTTTAAAAGTACTTTCATTGCTGAGCCATGCCGGTTCGGTGGTAGAAGGGTGTTGGGTAGGGGTAATTTCCCCATCGATCACTAAAAAGGAGTTGCCGGCCGGCAGTTTTATTTCTTTATCCCTATAGGTTACACTGACCAAGCCTTCGTAACAACTTACCTCAAAATAGCCTTTTCTACTTTCTACATTAAATTGGGTTCCCAAGACAGCTACGGTTCCATCGGGGGTGTTAACGGAAAAACGCTTTCCTTTGGCTACCTTAAAATATGCCTCGCCACTTAGGGAAAGAGATCTTTTTTCTGCCCATTTTTCTTTGCTATACCTAATTTTAGATTCCGCATTCAGCACTACTTCAGAAGCGTCCGGTAAAACTACCTCGGCCCGTTCGGCATATTGGGTACTTATTCTTTCGTCTAAGGAGTTGTTATAAAAAAGAGCAACGCTCACCATTAATGCTACTACAGCGGCAATTCTCAAGTATTTTTTTAACGGATTTAGGGAAATAACCTTGGACCCCTCCTCTGGCACCGCCACCGTTTTTGCTTTTTTAAGATCGTTCCAAGCCTTATCCATATCAAATTTAGGGGCACTAAGACCTTTAGTGGTCTCTACTATCTTTTGATAGGTGGCATACTCCTTAGTTGCCTTAAATTTGATGACCTCTTCCTCAGAAAGTTCGTTGTTGAGCCATTTTGCTAAGTAATTTTCTTGCATGGTTTTTAGCTTTATATCAGTATAACAACTGAATAGGGCAAAACCCTACCTTGCCGTTGTTATTATTTTAGATTTTATAGTTTTAAGATAAATTCAAGTATTTTTTTACAAGAGAATCATTTTATATACCATCGATATTCTCTCTAAGGGTTTTTAGCGCCAAATGCATTCTTTTTTCAATGGCCTTTATACTTACACCTTCCATTTCCGCAATTTCGGCATATTTTTTACCGTCAATCCTATTGAGTAAAAAGGTGGTGCGTTGGAGCTCTGGTAAATTTTGTAATGCGCGATCTAGTTTTTCCTTGAATTCTTGCTCCTCCAAAATAAAATCTGGAGCTTCATGTTCTATAGGAGCGGCATATTCGGCATATTTTAGCCGTACTTTTTCTGCCTTAATCACATTTAAATATAAATTATTGGCAACATTGTATACAAAAGACTTTGCCTTTTCGGGGGCAACTTTGGAGCAGTTCTCCCAAAGCTTTACGAAGGCTTCCTGAACGGCGTCATAGGCTTTTTCTTCATTGCCAAACTTATAATAGATGTAATTATAAACGGTTTTGGAATGGGTCTTAAAGATGGAGGCATAGACTTCATCCTCACACACGTGATCATTTTTAGTAGCTTTCAATCTATTGTTGGTTTTTTATCAAAGATATTTTAAAAATAAACATAATATTGGGTAGGGTTTATTTTTACTGAGTTGTTTTAGTTATAGATAAATAATAAAATTCAAATCGTTATGAAAAAGCTGATGTCATTTTTAGTCTACTCGGGCCTGCTATTGTTGGGACTGAGTCTTAATTCGTGCCAAGAAGAATTTGAAGATTCGCCGCAAGGAGAAAATCAGGAAGCAATTTTGGCAACTTCCAATACCGCCAAATTAATCCAAAACGTTTCGTCAAAGGATGGTTCCTATGATAATATTGTAGATAAGGCAAGTTGTTTTGCCCTTAATTTCCCCTATGTGGTGAATGTAAATGGGTTGGACATTAAAGTAAATGCTAAGGCCGATTTAAAATTGATCGAGAGAATCTTGGACGAACTAGAAGACGATAACGATATTTTGGAAATTGTGTTTCCGGTAACCATTACCATGGCAGATTATAGCGAAATAACGATCAATAATCAGCAAGAACTACGAGAACAAGCAAATAAATGTATCGAAGGCGGAGACGATGATGATATTGAATGTATAGACTTTTCATACCCACTTACAGTGTATTCTTTTAATATTAACCTCCAAAAAACCAATTCGGTTACGGTACAAAACGATCTGCAATTGAGACGTTTTTTTAAGGGGTTAAATGACAACTCCATGATCAGTTTCGATTTTCCATTGGCTTTAACCTTGTACGATGGCACTGAAATAAATGTTGCTAACAATGCTGAACTTGCCGATGCGATAGAAATGGCGAAAGATGCATGTGACGAGGATGATGATGACGATTATAACGATGACGATTTTTCTCAAGAGGAATTAGAAGAATACCTGGTAAAATGTCCATGGCTGATCAAAGAAATTAAAAGAGATGGTCAAAACCAAACAGATCAGTATTTTGAGTATGTAATGAACTTTAAACCAGATGGTAGCGTAGTAGTGAAAGATAGGCTAGGCAACAATTTAATGGGGACATGGACTACCAAAGTAGGTAATCATAGCGTTTTATTGAAGCTGGAGTTTGAGGTGCTGACAGATTTTACCCTAGAGTGGTTTGTATACGATTTGGAAGATGGAAAAATAAAATTGTTCTCTGGGGAGGGGAATAAGATTATTATGAGAAACGCCTGCGATATTGTAGACAACAAGCCCGATACCCTTAGAGAAGTATTGAAGGAATGTAGTTGGATCATTAGGAAAGTGAAAAAGGATGGGGAAGAAATAGACAGGCTTTTAGGGTACGAGTTTAAATTTATGGCCGAAGGGGCCGTTACCTTAAGCAATGGTACAAACACTTCCGAAGGAACTTGGGCTATTACTTCCAATGCACAGGGACGCTTAATCATGGACATAACTATGGGGCAAGAGCCCGGCGTAAATTTCTCTTGGCCGTTGTCCGATCTTAGAGACAAGCGATTGAAATTTGAGGTAGGCGATTTTGAACTCATCTTGGAAAGAAATTGTAATAACGATGAGGACGACGACGATGTGATGGAGATTCGCGATATCTTAAAGGACGGGAGTTGGATGGTAGCCCAGTATAAGGACGATGGGATAGATAAAACGGCCGCCTATGCAAACTTTGGATTTTCCTTTGCCGCCAATGCGTTGGTAAGAACTACCAATAGTGGGGTTTCTGGGGTAAGTGGCTTATGGCGAGTGATTAGAAATAGTGACGGAGAATTGAAATGTTACCTAAATTTTGGATTGGATGTTTCCTTAAGGAATTTATCGGACCGTTGGAGTATTACAGTGGTAAGTGACTCCAGAATAGAATTGAAAAATGGTTTGGATGATATTTTAGTCTTCGAAAAAGAATAAATTTCCCCCAAATTCAATTAAAAGGGCAATTTCTTATAGAAGTTGCCCTTTTTACATTTATATTTTCGATCTCAAAGTTCACACTTCCCGTACTTATTCTTAAATTTGCACATTCCTGATAATAAAGTAAGACTATGTTCGATAATTTAAGTGAAAAGTTAGATAAGGCACTACATGTTCTAAAAGGGCATGGGCAAATCACCGAAATAAATGTGGCCGAGACCTTGAAAGAGGTTCGTAGGGCATTATTAGATGCGGATGTTAACTTTAAAATAGCCAAGGAGTTTACCAATACGGTAAAGGAGAAGGCTTTAGGCCAAGACGTACTTACCTCGTTGCAGCCGGGCCAATTAATGGTAAAACTGGTCAAGGACGAGCTTACCCAATTAATGGGAGGTGATGTCGAAGGCATCAATCTATCAGGGGCGCCTTCTATAATCTTAATGTCGGGGCTTCAAGGTTCTGGTAAGACCACCTTTTCAGGGAAGTTGGCCAATTTCCTTCAAACTAAAAAATCTAAAAAAGCCTTATTGGTAGCTTGTGATGTCTATCGTCCTGCAGCAATCGATCAGTTGCATGTGGTAGGTGAGCAAATCGGAGTAGAGGTTTTCTCGGATAGGGGAAATACCGATCCGGTAGCGATTTCCAAGGCAGGTATTGCCCATGCAAAAGCTAATGGCTTTAATGTGGTGATCATAGATACCGCGGGTCGTTTGGCCGTGGATGAACAAATGATGAACGAGATTGCCAATATCCATAAGGCAATCGAGCCGCAAGAAACCTTGTTCGTAGTAGATTCTATGACGGGGCAAGATGCCGTAAATACAGCAAAAGCCTTTAACGATGTCCTTAATTTTGATGGGGTCATCCTAACAAAATTAGATGGGGATACCCGTGGTGGAGCAGCGATATCTATTAAATCGGTCGTAAATAAACCGATTAAATTTATCGGTACCGGTGAAAAAATGGATGCCATTGACGTGTTCTACCCTTCGCGTATGGCCGATCGAATTTTGGGCATGGGAGATGTTGTTTCTTTGGTAGAACGTGCCCAAGAGCAGTTCGATGAAGAAGAAGCCCGTAAAATACAAAAGAAGATTGCCAAAAATAAATTTGGTTTTGATGACTTCTTAAGTCAGATTCAGCAGATTAAAAAAATGGGTAGTCTTAAAGATCTTATGGGGATGATTCCTGGTGCCGGAAAAGCACTAAAAGGCTTGGATATCGAAGATGATGCTTTTAAACATATAGAAGCCATTATCTATTCCATGACGCCAGATGAAAGAGCTAATCCTACAAAATTAAATGCCAGTAGAAAAAAACGTATTGCCAAAGGTAGCGGTAGAACCATTCAGGAAATCAACCAATTGCTGAAACAATTCGACCAAATGAGCAAGATGATGAAAATGATGCAAGGCGGTGGCGGCAAAAAAATGATGCAGATGATGGGGGCAATGAAAGGGATGAAATAAGCCTTTGCAACAAGTATAAGTAGGGAGTATATTAGGGAATAGAATATAGATAGAAATGGAATTACTAGACGGTAAAAAAGTATCAAATCAGATTAAAACGGAAATTGCCGCTGAGGTGGCTAAAATGCGCGACCGTGGCGAAAAAGTACCGCATTTGGCTGCTGTTATAGTCGGAAGCGACGGAGCTAGCCTTACCTATGTGGGGAGTAAAGTAAGGTCTTGCCAGCAAATAGGCTTCGAATCTACCTTGGTGCAATTGCCAAGTACCACTTCCGAACAGGAATTGTTGAAGAAGATCGAAGAACTGAACCAAGATGCTGATATCGATGGTTTTATCGTACAATTGCCATTGCCAGAGCAAATTAACGAGCAACGCGTTCTTTTGGCCATAGATCCAGATAAGGATGTAGACGGATTTCATCCTACCAATTTTGGTAAAATGGCCCTGGATATGAGTACTTTTATCCCAGCAACGCCATTCGGAATTTTGGAATTGTTAGAACGCTATAAAGTAGAAACTCAAGGGAAACACACCGTCGTAATTGGTAGAAGCCATATCGTTGGTAGACCAATGAGTATTCTAATGGGAAGAAAAGGATGGCCAGGAAACTCTACGGTAACCTTAACCCATAGCCATACAAAAAATATCACCCAGATCATATCACAAGCAGATATCGTTATCTCTGCCTTGGGAGTGCCTAACTTTTTAAAGGCAGAAATGGTGAAAGACGGCGCTGTAATTATCGATGTTGGTATTACCCGTGTTCCAGATGAAACTAAAGAAAAAGGATATTATATTACTGGAGATGTCGATTTTGAAAACGTCAGTAAAAAAGCCTCTTTTATAACCCCGGTACCTGGTGGGGTAGGGCCAATGACGATTGCCATGCTCTTAAAAAATACCTTGTTGGCAAGAGAACGTCACAGAAGTAAAAAATAAAAACGAAAGCCCCGTTTTAAATGGGGCTTTTTTTATGCCTAATTCTAAAGGTCGCCCTAGGGCAAAAATTAGAAAACAATGGTGCTGGAATCAGGTAAAGGGGAGAAGGGAACCACAACGGTAAGGCTTGCAGGGTTATTTTCCGGTTTTGTCCTACCGATTAAAACAAGGAAAGTACCATTGTTTAGAAGCGTATTAAAGAGGAATTAGAAAGAAAAAAATAAAGAAGTATTATCCCTAAAAGCAAACTTTTTGTTAGGGGATTTCGTTCTTAAAAGAGTTGGTATATAGATGTTTATAGGGCGTTTCCTAAATTTTTTATAACGCAATTTTAGCAACGGTCACTTTCTCTTTTAAAACTTTTATATATCTTCGATATTTGGTAGCAAAAAATATAATGGGTACTTGTAGCAACTCCTAGGATGGTACAGGGCCAAAAACAGAAAATTACAAGATGATAATAGAGCCTAGAACACGTGGATTTATTTGTTTAACCGCTCATCCTAAAGGGTGTGAGCAGAATGTAATCAATCAAATTGACTATATAAAATCTAAAGGAGCTATAGACGGTCCTAAAAAAGTGTTGGTTATTGGCGCTTCTACCGGATTTGGTTTGGCATCAAGGATAACAAGCGCTTTTGGTGCCAATGCGTCAACAATTGGTGTGTATTTTGAAAAACCACCATCAGAAGGTAGACCAGCGTCTCCAGGATGGTACAACACAGCCGCTTTTGAAACGCAGGCCCATAAAGAAGGACTATATGCTAAAAGTATCAACGGAGATGCTTTTTCAAATGAAATTAAAAGACAGACCCTAGACTTAATAAAAGAAGATCTAGGACAGGTAGATTTAGTGATCTATAGCTTGGCCTCTCCGGTAAGAACACATCCAGATACAGGGGTGAAGTATAAATCGGTACTAAAGCCTATAGGCGATACTTTTCAAAATAAAACAGTCGATTTCCATACAGGAAAAGTAACAGAGGTTAGTATAGCTCCTGCAGAAGGCGACGATATAGAGAATACCGTGGCCGTAATGGGCGGGGAAGATTGGAAAATGTGGATCGATGCCTTAAAAGCAGAAGGTTTGTTGGCGCCAGATTTCAATACGGTAGCCTATTCTTATATAGGGCCATCATTGACGGAAGCTGTCTATAGAAAAGGTACCATTGGTCGTGCCAAGGACCATTTAGAAGCGACGGCATTCGATATCACCGATACCCTTAAAGACGTTAACGGTAAGGCATATGTTTCTGTAAACAAAGCGTTGGTTACCCAGGCCAGTTCTGCCATTCCTGTGATTCCTTTGTACATTTCGTTGCTTTATAAGGTGATGAAAGAAATGGGGATTCATGAAGGTTGTATAGAGCAGATCCAGCGTTTGTTTAGCGATCGTTTATACGCAGATACTATCGCTACCGATGAGCAGGGAAGAATCCGTATTGACGATTGGGAAATGCGCGATGATGTTCAGGCCAAAGTAGCCGAATTATGGGAAGAGGCAACTACCGAAACTTTGCCAGAGATAGGCGATTTAAAAGGCTACGATACTGATTTCTTTAATTTATTCGGCTTTAAAGTGCCTGGAGTGGATTATGATGCAGATGTCAACGAAGTAGTGGCTATCCCTGGATTGCAGTAAAAGCAGCTTATAGACGTTTTTGTCCATAAGCCCGTCCGTAATGACAATATTTTAAAAGCTCCCTTTTGGGGGCTTTTTTCGGTTTTATGGCATAGGAGGTATAGGGGGTGTAGTGCGTAGGGCTACGCCATTTAAATTGGTTGTTTCCCCTGTCATACTGCTTTGGGCGTTCCCTCCTTCGGCGGGCGGGCCCTTGGCTATATCCCTTGCTGCGCTGCGGGGATGCCGCCGCGGTCCCTAACGCGGAATAACGGCAGCATAGGGCAACCGAACAATGTTTTAGTCAGACGGTTTCAAATAAGCACGACCGAAAACTGGTCTCAAAAATGAATCAATGCATCACTGTAATTTTTTCTTTTACCTATGGTCCTTGCTTGGCGCTATAATTACTCCTACTGGCCAATAGAAACTAAAGATTATTTCCTACATTTAAGAACTGAGGTACTAAAGGCATCATAGCCTTCGATATGCTCATAACAAAAGGAGGGAGCCATAAAAAACCGTTGTAAATAAAGATGAAGCAAAGAATATTTGGAAGAACCCAATGGAAGATCGGAGAGATTGGATATGGAATGTGGGGAATGGGAAGTTGGACAAAGTCGGACGACCTTTTGTCTGCGAATTCCTTGGATTTGGCGGTAGAAAATGGCGTGAATTTTTTTGATACGGCATGGGCATATGGGCATGGACATAGCGAAAGCTTATTAGGGGACTTGCTTAAAAGATACCCTCACAAAAAATTATATGCGGCCAGTAAAATTCCGGCAAAAAACTTTCAATGGCCCGCAAAACCCGAATATCGTTTTGAGGACTCTTATCCTACCGTACATGTAAAGGAGTATACAGAAAAGACTCTTAAGAACTTGGGCGTAGAACAAATAGATCTTATGCAATTTCACACCTGGGACGATAGTTGGTCAGATAGGGAAGAGTGGCAAAGGGCTATAGAAGACCTAAGGGCAGCAGGTAAAATAGCGGCCATGGGACTCAGTGTAAACCGCTGGGAGCCCGAAAATGGCATCAAGGCCCTAAAAACGGGGCACTTCGATGCGGTTCAGGTCATATACAATATTTTTGATCAGGCGCCAGAAGATGCCCTTTTTCCCTTGTGTGAAGCCCTGGATATTGCTATAATAGCCCGTGTTCCGTTCGATGAAGGTACCTTGACAGGAGCGATCACCAAAGAAACTACCTTTGCAGAAGGAGATTGGCGAGGGAGTTATTTTGTTCCCGAAAATTTAATCTCCAGTGCCGAAAAAGCCGATTTGTTGAGGCCCCTAGTCCCAGAAGGGATGACGATGGCCGAAATGGCCCTTAGGTTTATAACCATGAATACATCGGTGAGTACCATTATCCCAGGGATGCGGAAACAACGCAATGTTTTAATGAATACTGCATTGAGCGACGGAAAGGGATTGCCTGCCGAACTGTATCGGGAATTAAAAGGACATCGATGGGACCGGGTGCCTACCTCTTGGTCCCAATAACCTATAAAGTATCATAAAATAACAGCCAATGACCACACGAAAAGATTTTTTAATCCAAACGGGCCTGCTAGCGGCAGGTACTGTTTTATTGCCTTCTTTTACCATGTTGCCCAATAATCAGGAAAATAACTTAGGGGTTCAATTGTATACCTTTAGAAATGAGATGGCCGCCGATGCCGTTGGAACATTAAAAAAAATAGCGGCCTTAGGGATCAAACAGATAGAAACGGCCTTGAGCCATAACGGACGCTATTACGGCTTACAGCCCAAGGAAATGAAGAAGGTCTGTGAAGACCTTGGGCTGACCCTAAGAAGCGGCCATGTGGCCTTAGACGACCAATGGCAGCAATCCATGGACGAGGCAGCGGAATCTGGACAAGAGTACTTGCTTTGTTCTTCCCTGCCCTTTAAAGGCCAAACTATTTCCAATTATAAAAGAGTGGCAGAAGCTTTTAATAAGGCCGGGGAAGAGTGTAAAAAACGCAACCTGAAATTTGGGTACCATAACCACGACTACGAATTTGATACCCATAAGGGAAAGGTATTGTACGACCTACTGCTAGATAATACGCAGCCCGATTTGGTGTATATGGAATTAGATCTAGGATGGGTCGTGGTAGCCGGTAAAGATCCGATAGATTATTTTGAAAGATACGAAGGCCGCTTTCCGTTATGGCACCTTAAGGATATGGATATGACCAAAAAAGAAAGTACCGAATTTGGAAAGGGAGGCTTGGATATCCCTAAAATGTTGCGCCATAAAAAAGCTTCGGGATTACAATATATATTTATAGAACAAGAAGAATACAGTAGTACTCCCTTTGAAAGTATGGCCCATAATATGGCCTTTATGAAAAATATGTAAGGATAATAAATAAGAAAAGGGCAGTTATTTTGCAAATAACTGTCCCATATCTTTAAAGGCCTTGAATTCGAGGGCATTTCCTGCTGGGTCCAAAAAAAACATGGTGGCCTGTTCTCCAACTTCTCCTTGAAAGCGAATATAAGGGGCTATTACAAATGCGACCCCTTTACTTTTTAGCGATTGTGAAAAAGTTTCGAAAGTATCCCATGGCAATACTACACCATAATGAGGAACTGGTACCTCCTTTCCATCGACAGGGTTGGCATATAAGGGTTGGTCTTGGCTCTTGGGCTTATAATGAATGACCAATTGATGGCCAAACAAATTGAAATCGACCCAATGCTCACTGCTCCTGCCTTCTTTACAATTAAGAATATCTCTATAAAAGCGACGGCATTCTGCCAGATTATGGACAGGTATCGCAATATGAAAAGGAGTTAAAGCAGCCATAGATTAGGTGTTTTTAAGGGTACATTAGAAAATCAAAATAGGGCTCCGAAAGAGGCCGTATTCTTATTAAAAATACTTTATTTTTTAAAATAAATCCTCTATAAAACGGTAAAAGTCTAAACTTTTAAAAATTCTAGGATCTGTTGGTTTACATGCTCTTGGTGCAGGGAATGTCCCAAGCCTGTAGTTTTGATCAGGGTGCTGTTTTTCCAACTTTTATGAAGTCGTTCCGAAGCGCTGAAAGGCGCAATGGTGTCGTGTTCATCATGTATGATCAATCCGGGCTTGGTAAAGGTAGCCGCGTATTTGGAAGTGGAGAAATCGTGGATCCTAATATTAAAATTGTCAAAAAAGTAGTTGTCCAGCCCCGTTAGAACCTTGTCGTTAAATCGCAATAGGTTTTGGTAATGTTCCATCAGCTCTGAGAGTTCTGCAGGTGCCCCCAGGGATACTATTTTTTCAATGGACGAGTGCGGGTGTAGGTATTGGTTGTAGATGGTGGTGAGTCCGCCCATAGAATGACCGATCATATACGATGGATTAAAAAGATCGATCAGTTGCTGGGCGCTCTTGGAATAGGTGAGCACATTCATTTTATTGCCTTCCGAATACCCATGGCCGGGGGCATCAAAAGCGATGATGTTGTAATCTTTCTCTTGGAGTTTTTCGATAAGCAGGCGCCACCGAAAGGCATTGCTCTCCCAACCGTGCAGTAATAAGACGGTCTCCTTGGAGCCTTGCCAGTGGTAGGTTTGTACTCCTAGCTTGTTTACGTATATTTTGTCGCTAAGGGCCCTATTTAAAAAATCGGCCTGACTGGGCAGTACCCTTCCTTTTCTGGGAGTGCTGAATAAATCGAACGCTTTTTGGGCCGCTGTTTTCTCCGAAAATTGAGCGAGTACATTAAAGTAGCCCCCATAAGCCAGTGGCAATAATTTGTTGATATAACGTTTCATCTTTAGTCCTTACAATACACCTTGTAATTGGATGGGAAACGATTATTCCCATCCAACCATGATATATTTTATTTTGGCATTGTCTGGAATTTGGACTGCTTCGATACTAGTATTGCTATACTGTAAATTGGCAGGAAGTTCCTTTTTCTCTATGGTAAAATACGCGTCAGAATCTTTTAGGAAAACAACAATATTATTCATAGAAGTCACTATTTTTTTAATCTCGTGCTTGTCCCTAATATCCTTAAAAGTACTGTTGAGGCCTACCCCTTGTTCGGTTTTAAAACGCGGGTCAAAAATGCGGACAATATCAACCTTTTGGATACTATCGGTAGTGGGAGTAATAGAGAGTAAATGTTTGCCACCCTTTTCATACACTTGGATTTTTTGGGTGCGTACCCCAATATTGGTAAAAATGGTATCCTTAACGATAGAATCCGAAGCGTAAATATTGTCAAATTCGTCTACAATGGAGAATTTGTTAAGCCTGCCTACATGGTCCTTGGCAATTAGAAATTTATCCTTATCAGAAGTACATTGAATAAATAATAAGGAGGCCAAAACCAAGGAGAAGGTTATAATTTTTGTCATTTGTTAAGTAGGTAAAATTGTTATACTGTTGGTTGTTTCATTTCTATTGTGGGCTAAAGTAATAAATTACCGCATTACTTTTTTCAATACGCCCAATACACCTCTAATAAATGTGGCGCTGGTCAGCACTTTAATAATCGGATTTTGTCTCGTACTGGTTCTTCTGCTTGTGGTTTTTCGACTTGGGCTGTCTTTTTCCTTTTCGGCCATTTTTTCGGCCCTATCTATTTTTTCATTCAAGATTTCATAGGCACTTTCGCGATCTATAGTTTCATTGTATTTAGAAACTAGTTTAGAGCGGTCTATAACAGCTTTCAGTTCTTGGTCGGTCAATACATCCATACGGCTCATAGGGGCCCTTAGCATGGTTGCTGCCAAGGGGGTGGGCCTTCCTTTCTCGTCCAAGGCCGAAATTAGGGCCTCCCCGATACCTAGGGATGTTAAGACCTCCTTGGTGTCGTAGTATTCGGAAATAGGGTAGTTTTCGGCAGTTAATTTTATCGCTTTTCGGTCTTTGGCCGTAAAAGCTCTTAAGGCATGCTGTACCTTTAATCCCAATTGCGACAGTACGGCATCAGGAACATCGGTAGGGTTTTGGGTAACAAAATAGAGTCCAATGCCTTTAGAGCGTATTAGTTTTACAATACTCTCTATTTGGTCTAATAACGCTTTGGAGGCTTCTTTAAAAATTAAATGGGCCTCATCTATAAAGAGCACCAACTCTGGTCTGTCGCTATCTCCCTGTTCCGGAAAAGTAGCATAGATTTCTGCCAATAGGCTTAGCATAAAGGTAGAGAATAGTTTGGGCCTGTCTTGTATGTCGGTGAGCCTAAGAATATTGATAATGCCCATACCATTTTCGTCTATACGGGTTAAATCTTCAACATCAAAGGACTTTTCGCCAAAGAAGAGTTCGGCGCCTTGCTGTTCCAATTCTATAATTTTTCTTAGAATAGTCCCAGTAGAACTGGTAGAAATACGCCCGTAGCTATCGGTAAATTCTTTTTTGCCCTCTCCGGTAGCGTATTGCAGTACCTTTTTAAAATCTTTTAAATCCAATAAGGGCAAATGGTTGTCGTCGCAATATTTAAAAACGACCGCTACAATACCCTCCTGGGTTACCGAAAGATTTAAAATTCGGGATAGCAATATGGGGCCAAATTCAGATACCGTCGCTCGTAGTTTTACACCTTCTTGTTCCGAGAGCGAGAGTATTTCTACGGGAAAACTTTTTGCGGTAAAAGGTAGTCCAATTTTGGCATGCCGTTCCTCAATCTTGGCGTGTCCGGGACTCGGTTGTGCCAAGCCGCTGAGATCGCCTTTTAAATCCATCAACAAAACAGGAATCCCCTTCTCGGATAAATTTTCGGCAATTACCTGTAGGGTTTTGGTTTTGCCCGTACCGGTAGCTCCCGCAATAAGTCCGTGCCTGTTAAGGGTTTTTAAAGGAATTTTTACAAAGGCATTGGTGATGGTTTCCTCATTTAATATTGCCGACCCCATTGTGATAAAGTCGCCTTTGGTGCTATATCCTTCTTCTATATGCTTTATGAATTGGTCTTTAGTATTCATTGAGATCTATATTTATTATAAAAATAGACTAATATTATTCAAAGTAAAACAGATCTGCATAGGAATCCTCCTTAATTTCCTTTTTTTAAAAATTCAAGAATCTTGGAGGAATCCATAAAACTTCGCAACTAAAGAGGAATCCCCATAGTACTGAAAACCGGTCTCGGTTCTGTGAACAATCCCTATATATTTGGCCCTACCGACCATATGAAGTCTTAGTTATTATAACAGGTTATTTTTTGTTGTTCAAGGGAAGTGTAATTCCAACTGCAAATGCTCCAGTATACTGTTCAACTGACGGTTGAAAATAATAAGCAAATCCTAAATCGACATTATTGTTTTTCCCCAATTCAAGTCCAAATGAAAAAGGTATATGATAAATAATTCCGCTTTTGTCAATATCATTAAATGCTGTCAATGTTTCAAATTTTCCAATTGAAGTTCCTATTCCAATTTCTGCGTATGGTGCCACCAAAGGAATAGGCGCACGCACTCTTATTTTTCCACCAAGTAAAAAGGCTTTTGATTCCGCTTTTTCATCAGTCGGATTGTCATTTAGGTCTTTTCCATTTGAGCTTGTCAAAATGAAGCCTGCATACGGTCTAAATTCAACCCAAGAAGCAGCTTTCAGAACTAGTTCCCCTTGTGCAAAAAAACCATTATCAGCTATTTCGTCAACACTGTTGTATGGCACACTAATTCCATATCCGATTTGGGCATTTATTGATTTTTCTTTAATAAACTGTGCTTCGGTTAAATTTGAAGTCAGAACTATTAATAATAATATAAGTGTTTTATTCATGTGTTATTCAGCTAGTTAATGCATTCTCTTTGTTGGGAAAGTTCGTATATAGAACTCATAAGAGGTAAATATAAGCAGAAAAACACTGTACCACTTTTATATACCCCCTCCTTAATTATTTATAAGTAATTCCCCAGACTATCAGACGCTACTTCCAATTAAAAATTATAGCTATAGAAGGACAAGGGATCCGTCAACAAAATATTCAGCCCTGGCCTATCGGCGGGCCAAATACTTCTTAATTATTGTACTTAGTGCTTTTTTTAATATTTCAATCAATTTTGTATCTACCTATACATTTTCTCTTCCAATTTTTTGAGAAGTTAATATTCCAATTTCTTCCATTTTTTTAAAATATCTTGAAGCATCTTTCCTCTCAACGTTTAATCTTTCCACAACAAAACCCAACGCGGGATACAAGATTTGGCAAATTTGCTAAACCTAAAGATTCGTGGTTGGGTCTAGTATTACGGAAAGATAAGCTGTAGGCGCTTGCATCCAGTATTCTATTATCTGCACAATCGTATGATCAGATGGCTATTGAACAAGTATAAAAGCTTCAAAGGAAGCAAGGTCAAAGCCGTAAAATGGCTTAGGTTTATTATAAAGTCATATCCAAATCTATTCTATCATTGGGAATTGGGATGCCAACAGGTCTACCTATTTAGACCATACCGACTGTATGACAAGAGCCGTATGAATCGAGAGGTTCACCTACGATGCCTTGAGATTTGAATCAGAAATAATATATAAATTAATTAATAATTATGTTGTTGAAAAGAGGGGGGCTAAGGGAGACTCCCCTTTACCTACTCGACTGTGCGTTCGCTCTTTTCCTTTTCTTATTTAGTTTGGAGAGTTAAGAGCCATTTTGTTTCCTTCCGAGTCAAGGAATATAGCAAAGTACCCACTATCGTCGGCATGAGCTGTTTTAGATATTATGATTTGCCCTCCATTTTTTTCTACTCTATCAAGGACTATCTGGAGATTTTCTCCTGCGTTTAAGTATATAATAACTCCATCCGCGGATGGCTTGTACCCTTCTGCCTGAATTATCACACCTGTTATCATTTGTCCTTCATAAGGTAATATTCCCATTTGCATTCCTTCTACATCCATTTTTTCTATTTTGATGTCTAACAATGCCTGATAAAAATTAATTGCCCGTGAAATATCCGTAGCTGGAATTTCAAACATTGAAATGTAACTGTTCATATCTTTTTTCTTTGAATTTGTTATAGTGTCTTTTGCGACTAGTTCAGAATTTGTCTTATCCGAATTGTTGCACGAAACAAAACATATTACAGAAACCATTGAAGCTAAAATTATTCCTTTGACTGTCATTGATGTGTCAATCTTAATTGAAGTACAAAATTGCAGGTAGATTGGAAGTTATAATAGTAGAAATGCGACATTATAAGCTTATTTGTAGAAGAGTGCAGATAGAGCCATATGTTCATTGTCTAAAAACTCTTTTGGCGTAATCCCGACAAAGTTTTTAAAATCTTTAATGAAGTGATTTTGGTCGAAATATTCACTCTCGTAAGCAATGTTTGTCAGTGTTTCTGATTTTTTGTTGAGCATCAGATTTAAAGTTGCTTGCAGTCTAATGGCTTTGCCCAACTGTTTTGGGCTTATGCCAATTTGTTTTTTAAAGTGCCTTTCAATCTGTCTTCTTTTTGAAATGTCATCTTTCAAGAGAGCCTTTATGGGGGTCGTTCCATTTGTCTTGAGAAGAGTAGCAACGGTTGATTTTACGATACTACTGATCGTATTTTTTTCATTTAGTTTTTTCAGAAGAAAAGCATCAATAATATCTATTCTTTCTTGAGTGTCACTTGCCTGAACCATTTGTTGCTCTAAATCATAGGCTTCTGTTTGTTCTAAAAGATCTGAAATTGGTATTTCCTTGTCAACCAATTTATCAAGAGGTGTCTTTACGAAGTTTGCAAATCCAATAGGATAGAAACAGATTGCGAAAGTGTCAACGTGACCAACCGGCAAAATGTAATACGATTTAGTTCTCTGGCCCATTACCATTGCATCAGGATGAAGGATGAAGTCGTTTTCCGAAGTGTATCTTTTAATCTTGTCGCCAAAATTGAAAGTCATTTCTATACAGCCATCAGGAACTATTTTTTGCTTTTTATTTTTTGGGTCAAAAGGCACTTCCAAAGTCCAATAAAATTTGACTAAAGATTCTAAGTCTACATGTGGTTTATATGTCTGATAGTTCATCTATGTAGTCTGTTTCCTTGAGTGACGCACAACGTTCTTGTGTATGATTTGGCAAGGTTTGACCAGTTTTGTGCCTTTGGCGGACTATAAATATAGACAAAACCCAGAATAAAACACCAAAAGCCCGCATTACTTATAGGTACTGTGTGTGCCCAGTATGGGCATCTTTACCATATCTAAGATATAATATTAATTTAGAGGGTGCAAGTCCCTTATAGGCAGGGGTAACCCTTAGACTCAGGACAGGCTAAACAGGAACCAGATATAAGGCTGTAAGGATGGATGAGCAAGCACAGTTTACTGTGAAGTCCGAAACACATTTAAGCGATGATCAAATTAGTAGATGCAACAAGGATCGGGTGAAACCACGCTTTTCGGCCTGGCCGGAAAGATGTCATTACCTGGAGGGAGGAGGGCTAAGAAAATGTCCAGTGCACATTTTTAGTGAACGAGCCAGCCGGCGTGTGATGTAATTACGTGTTGATAAAACGGGGAAGTAACGCTGAAGACGTTATTTTCAATCAGTCGAGGTCTAGTGCCAACGCGAAACGAATTGCATAAAACTGCACAGGTCTCAAAAGTGGGGAAGGGCTGAAAGCAGTCCTTTTGGAAATTGCGATGGGAGCATTGATTTTCACTTATTGGGTGACCGATTCCCAAGAATAGCTGTAGTCTTTCGAAAAAGTACAGAATAGTTTTCATTGGAGTAAAGAGCGATTTTGGGAAGGTAGGCTGCGAACCGCTGTATGCGGGAGTCGCTTGGCCTGTCCCGAAAGAAGGCGAAGGGTACGGTGGTGTGCTTATGTACTTTGCTTAAATAATTGGGAATTCGTGAATGCTTAGGCATCTGAGAGGCGCAGTTTGTTTCTATTTAGGGGCGGATATGCTTACTCCTATGGCAACAGTTTTTACTCGAACATTGTTTTAATTTTTTGCTCAAATTTTGTATCGCTGACCTTTAGGATTTCTTTTAGTAGATCAGTTGAAGTTGGTTTTGCATTTGGATATTTATGTTTGATTAAAAAAGATTTTAATGCAAAATTCAACCGCTCTTCTCCAATCAATTCACTTAATTCTACGAAAACTATTGCTCCTTTGGAATAAGAAACAAAAGCATTGTTTTTAGTAGCTTTCAATAAAGAATGGTCTTCATTAAAACCTTTTGCAGCATCATAGATCTGCTGGTGAATGGCGACTCGTTCTAGCATTTTGTCTTTGCTGTACTTTTTTTTGTAAATCATCATTTCAGTATACATTGCCAAACTTTCAGTCAACATTGCATAACCTTCTCGATAATCAGGGTCAATCTGGTTTGTGCCCCACCAAAAATGCGCCACTTCATGCCCTGCCAATTCATTTATGACATCTTCGTTCTGACTGCCTTCTATTTTAGCATTAAACGTCATATTTTCTGTCATAAAAATCACCCCTGGATAAGCCGTTCCATTAAAGCCCTGTGTAAACGAAGAAATTTCAGCAAATTTAACCGAGGAATAAGGGTAAGGTCCAAAGTTTTCGGTGCAATAATCCAATGAAAGTTTTGTGTTTTCGATGAGTTGGTTCACATTGTTTGCGTGTAAGGGGTGATATAAAACTTCAATGGAAATCCCGTTGTGTTGGACTTTTTGAACTTTGTAGCTGGCAGAAGAAACAGCAAAACGAAAAGGAATGGCAATTGCCTGGTACTGGTAATAATTCCTATTTACGTCTTGCCATTGCTTCTTTAATTCTCCCGTACCAACGACAATCTGATTTTTAACTGTTGAAATCTGCATGTCTAAACGAATAAAATCATCGGTATCGGTTTTTGGAGCTCCCAGCGACTTTATTTTAGTTTCTTCTCCCAATGCATATTTTTTTCGAATATTTTTATCTGAAATTTCATTGGAGGCATCGTAGCCAAATTGAGGAAAATAACGACTAATTCGCATAAACGAACCATTCTCCACTATAGTATTAAGGCTATTGTGACCATTAACAGGATGCCATTTATAGGCCAATTCAAATTCCAGTTTTGCCGAATCCTGTGGTTGTAGAGATTGTCCTAAATTTAATTCCGAAATGGAACGGTCCAATTTCAGCACCTCATTTTTATTAAAAAACACGAGCGATTTGATTTCAAATTCTTTTGGAATAGTTAGAAGAAAAGAGTCAATAGCTTGGTTATGTGTATTTACAAGCCAATATTTCCCCTTGATAACGTAAGCCTGCTCTTTAGGAAATAAATCGATTTGAGTTTTTACCGTTTTAATAGTAGGTTGTGGATGGCCTTGGTATTTTCGGTAGTTTTTTTCGTAGGTCACTTTTTCCAGAATAGCAGATTCCTTGTCTTTTGGCAAGTATCCTTCCAAGAAATGATAACTGCTAACAAGGGCAATTGATCCACAAATGATTATTGGTGCAATTTTGTTATTTCTTTTGCCGGTAGTTTTGATTAAATGAGAAATTAAAATTAGAAGGCCAATGAGAGAAAACCCAAAAATTAGCCGCCATAAAAACATCTTAAGGTAAGAACCATATGCTATATAATCACTATATGTGCCTCCGTAGCCCGATAAAAATCTAAACAATGGATTGGAAATGATATATTTTGAAATTGGCGCAACAAATATCAAAAATAGTAAGATTGAGAGCCCTAAAGCAACCTGCTTGTTCCTACTTTTACTATTACAAAAAAGCAGTGTAAAAGAAAGAAGAATAAGAGGTAGCGTATTAAAAACAAAAACACCTATATACGCCTTCCAGTCAAAATACAAATATTTATAAATAAGTTGAAAAATTATAGCTTCCAATAGCATTAAACCAGTAAGAAAAAGAATCAATACTAACATACTTATACTATGTCCCAGTAATCTTTCTCTCGCATAATAGGTTGTGTCTTGGATAATAGCGAACTTGGTCGCATGAGATCGCCAAAATACATCATTCGAAAAATAAATAACTACCAATGCTCCTATAAAATAAAATGTTCCATTAATAGTTTGAGCCAATAATCCTGAACTGGCGTATTGTTGTGGTAACCTAATCCCCATATCAATATCGCCATACATTTCCACACCAACATAAAATAAGAGCAATATTGATACAGTAATAAGAGGTATACTTTTAAACAAATAGATAAGATCGATCTTCACAAAGGAAAATAGCGCTTTCTGTTTTGTTTTTGAATTAAATAAAGTGCTTGCTGTAGTAAATGGAGTATCTAAGATTTTGGCCTCTAATAAAGTTTTATCCTTTTTAGATTTTTGTTTGAAAACTGGTAAAAAAGAGAATGAACGAATGCCCCAAATTACCATAATCAATGAGAGAAGAATAACAAGTAAGCGATTCAGCAAAAGAAAATTGGCAAAAGAAACAATACTATTGTTTCTTTGAAAAACATCTAAGTCTTTGGCTTCATAAAAATAAGCCGAAAGCCCAAAAATATCAGTTAGGGCAGATATTTTTTGAGCTAATAAAGACTGTGGTAGGGATTGCGCCATAAATGGTGCGTTGGAAAATATCAACACAATCATATACATGATATAGAGCATTACACCTACAATAGTTACGAATAATTTATTCTGAAATTTTTTAGCACTAAAAAAGAGGATGCTGCATATAACTAAACTATTGATCATTCCAAAAACAATAAAAGGATAAACAAAATGCCATAGATCAAAATTGGAATGCATTTCGGCATAGTATTGAACGTACAGCCCTAATATATATCCAAGGATTAAAACAAAAAAGCTTACTACTGTAAGAAAATAGAATGATAAGAATCGGGCTAGGGCAAATTGACTTTTCTCAATAGGTGTTGTGAAAATAATCAAACCAAAATCAGTATCCTCTTCCTTAAATAGAGTTGAAAAAGCCAATAGTGTTGCTATCAAAATAATAATCAGACTCAATAAGCCTGTCATAAAGCCAATGGAATACGGTGCATTGGCCGTGATTCCGTCGCCGACATTAATATTAAACTTATAGCCTGTAAAAAAACCGAGTACTAAATAAACTAACAAAGAAAAAGTAGTCGTTGTTTGTTTTAGCGAGGTATGTATGTCGTTGAGCAAAACCGTTTTCATTTTATACCATTTGAATGGGTGAAGTAAGCGTGCTCCAAATTGGGTGATACAGCTTGAAATCCGGTTGGGCAGTTATCCGCATAAACGGTTATGTTGTAATAGCTACGATTTCGTCTGACAGTTAAGAGTTTTTTTAGGCATTTTGACTCTTGGAATAATTTTGGTTTAGGGGCTCGTTTGGAGCCCCCTGACCATTCCAGTCGTCGGACAGGTTATTCCTGACAGGTTGGTCTCCACCAGAGCCTGTTTCCGCTTTACCTGCCTCTAATAAAGGTACAATTTTATCGGATTGTAAATCCAACATTTTTTCATCAGCCAAATATTTGCTGTCCAGTAGGGTCTGCATCGGTGTTTTTCCAAAACAGTGCTTTCCTGTGTGGGTTCTTTCATTATTGTAATACTGCAACCAGCCATCCAGATCTACCTGTATTTCTTCAATGG
>NZ_FQYX01000075.1 GCF_900141935.1 Arenibacter nanhaiticus
GGGTTCGTGCGTATACGCCATTATGGGATCCTGAGCAGTTCCAGGAAGAAGGCACTGCTTCCTTTGCTGCAACAGGTCCTGGGCGGTCCCGTGCCCAATGGACGGCCTCCCTTGAAACATCGCCGATGTCCTTACTGCCAGATCGGGATTATGGTGACCGTAGCTGTATTCGACAGCCGTGGCCCGCCCAAAGCATGGTCCGATCGACTGAAAAATAGCGCCCCAAGAAGAACGCCCCAAACAGCGTAAGGGGATACCCATGGCCAAAATTAAAATAGCGGGATGGAAAAGGCCGTTCCGGAGAGTAAAATGGGCCAAGGAAATCAAAAAGGGCACCGGAACGGGCTACGAAAGAGGTGACCACCAAATTAAGGGACCAGCTCCGACAACAAGGTATATGTAAAAGACTCCCTCAAACCTTAGCAATCCCCATAGTAAGGGAAAACAGGACCCGGTTCAGTCAACACGGTCTTCATGTTTGGCCGTACCGACCACACGAAGTCTTAGTTATTAGCTACAGTTATTTTTTAGCATTAGTTATTTATAAATGCATCAGACTTTGGCCTTTTAAAAGGTTCTGACAAAAATCTATTCGCAATACTGTTAAATAAATCTGGATTAGAGGAAGGAGTAAAATGTGTTTCACCTGGCATAATACAAAGTTGTGCCTTTTCTAGATTTTCATATATTTCCATACTATGCTCGCTTTTAATTACATCTTCATCTCCAGCCAAGATTAATACTTTTGCTTTAACTTTGGAAAGATCTGTGATTGGTATATTAGGTTGTTCTCCAACTAATCCTAAAAGTTGTTTTTTCAAATTCCAATTTTGGGTTTTGTCTTTTTCTTTTATTTTTAATTTTACCACGTCAAATTCTTTTTTGATTATATCAACCACGTATGGATGAACTGCTGTTGTATCTGGTCTTAGATTTGCAGCCATAGACACAATTTTTTTAATCTTGACTTTATTGTTAATTCCCATTTTTAGACCAATTATTCCACCGTCACTCCAGCCAATAATATTTAGGGAATCAAGTTTTAAATGATTTACCAATCCTTCCCAATCTTCTGTGATTTGCTTATACGTCAATGAATCAGTTTTTAATTCAGACTTTCCTTGACCTCGGCTATCCGCAACAATTACTCTGTATTTTTTTTTGAAATAATCTATTTGATTACCCATCCAAATAATACTTCCACCATTTCCATGAATAAGTAAAAGAGGCTCTCCTTCACCATACTCCTCGAAATAAATCCTAGCTCCATTAATTTCAACATATTTCCCAACAGCTTGGTTGTTGCCATATGGTGTATCAAAATTAAAGTTTAATTGAACTTGAGCTGTTGAGATTAAAGAGAATAAACCTGTAAGAAGGAAAATGAATAATTTTGGTATAATTTTCATCTTGTTTTAATTGTAGCTAACGTTTAGTATAAGAAATCGTAGGGCAGGTGATAAGCACTATCGTTTCGGTTTATTACTTAGCTAAATAGAAATATTTTGCTTTTATCTTTTCTGCTATAAATGCCAAATTTTATATTTAGCAGACTTTGTTAATAATTACAGACCTTTCGGTTTAGCACAAACGCCCTATGTTTTTTATGCATTGTGTGTGCCCAGCATGGGCATCTTTTATCTACTGCAAAGTAGATAATTAATCTAGAGGGTGCAAGTCCCTTATGGGCAGGGGTAACGCCTT
>NZ_FQYX01000060.1 GCF_900141935.1 Arenibacter nanhaiticus
GGTAATACCTATACGGTAGATATTACGCCGAGCGGAGCAGGAGATATAACCATTGATGTACCTGCCAACGTGGCCCAAGATGCCGCAGGGAACAATAATGCTGCTGCCACTCAGGTCACCACAACTTTTGATGCTGGAGCACCTAGCGTGGTAATACAAGGAGCACCAGCAAGCGTGAATACTACCGCAGCTTATAATGTAACGCTGGAATTTAGCGAGGATGTTGTTGGTTTTGAATTAGGGGATTTGGTGCTAAGCAATGCAACGTCGTCCAATTTTGTAGCAGTCGACGGCAATACCTATACAGTAGATATTACGCCGACTGGAGCCGGGGATATCACCATAGATGTTCCTGCCAACGTGGCCCAAGATACGGCCGGAAATAATAATACTGCAGCATTAACAGTAACCACTACCTATGATGCTATTGCACCAAGTACTAATATTATAGGAGAACCACTGGTAGTAAATACTACAAACCCCTATAGTATAACTATTGAATTTAGTGAAGATGTGGTAGGTTTTGAATTGGGTGATATAATAGTCGGTAACGGAATGGCTTCCAATTTTATGATAGTCGATGGTAATACTTATACTTGTGATATTACGCCCAACGGAGCAGGAGATATAACTATCGATGTTCCTGCCAACGTGGCCCAAGATGCCGCAGGGAACAATAATACTGCAGCGAGCCAGGCGATTACTTCTTTCGATGATGCACTACATTATACTTCGGACAACGCTAACCTAACAACAGTAGATTGGCAAACTAGGGACCTTAATGCAGCTCAAGATATATTTGCGACGCGTAATGTTGGTATTGGAACCATAAATACCCAAGGCTATAGATTGGCAGTTGATGGTAATGTCATAGCAGAAGAAATTAAAGTTGAACTTTCTCAGAATTGGCCAGATTTTGTATTTGAAAACAAATATGAGCTTCCAACTTTGGAGGACGTGGAAAAACATATATTGGAGAAGGGACATTTGGAAAACATTCCAAGTGCTAAACAAGTAGTCGAAAGTGGAGGTATTCTTTTAGGTGAAATGAATGCCAAATTACTCCAAAAAATTGAGGAGCTCACCTTGTATTCTATTCAACAAGAAAAGAAAATTAAAAAGCTTCAAGAAGAGAACGTACAAGTCCAACAATTAGCACAGAAATTATTGGAATTAGAGAAACAAATTATGCAAATGAAGAATTAGCTATAATCATCCAATGTAACACACGATGAAAACGGTATACACATTATTTATTTTATTAGGACTGGTAATGGATGTTGAAGCGCAGAGTATCCGAAAGAATTATCAGGAAATGACTGATTATGAAAGGACAGAATTGGTAAATGCCTTTTATGATATAAGGAATGGTGCCGATCTATTCGATGATATGGCTAATTTCCATATGGAATTTTTCAATTTTGATAATACAGCCGATCCAACGCGTTTAGATTTACATTTTAACCTTCCCGACGAACCGCAAAGGGAAATATTTCTACCTTGGCATAGAAGGCAAATGTTTGAATTGGAACAAGCAGTACAAGATATTAATCCTAGGATAAGTTTGGCTTGGTGGGATACCAGCATAGATCAGTCTACAACATCGCCGCTTTGGAATCAGAACTTTATGGGAAGCTTTAATACAAATTGGAGTTTAAACAGGAATTTGGGTGGAAACGGTCCATTACCAGTGCCTTCAGATGTGAGTAATTTATATGGTATGAGCAATTTTAATACCTTTTCAAACGAATTGGAAAGAAGAGCAGTTCATAGGGGCGCGCATGTATGGACTGGAGGAGCAATGCCCACTCCCTTATCTCCTCGTGATCCAGTGTTTTTTCTTCATCATACCTTTGTCGATTTCATATGGTTTAATTGGGAAGAAATCTACAATAGTTCTTCTTTCCTGAGATCTTCGATGTTGCGGTACGACGGGACTTATTCATTTAATGGAGAAACTTTGCCTTTAGTTAACCCCAATAGTATAACCGATACACGATCATTAGGGGTTTTTTATGGGGCCAATGGTCTAGCTAATCTTAATAATTATATCGTCAGTAATACATATAGACCTCAAGAAGTTTTTTATTATCAATTTTTGATTCGGGTGGGGAATAATTTTATTGTTCCTAGTGGCACAGATTGCAGCATTGAATCTGTCAATGAAATTTTAATGGTTCCTGGATTTGAAGCTACTTCTGGATCAAGATTCTTGGCTTCCATAGATGTTGCTAATCAGTCTAATAGGCCTGGAATTAAAACTAGAATTAATAATCCATATAAACATGTGGAGAACCTACAGGAAATAGTATGGGAAGAAGATAACAAGGACGATAGCCCTGTTCTTTTACAAGCTTTTCCAAATCCCTTTACAGAAAAAATAACCATTAAATTAAATAAGAATACAGATTGCAGTGTAGAAGTGTTTAATATGATGGGGGGATTGATTCGGCAAGAAGTCTTTCAAAATACCGATACTATTATTATTAATAAATTATATGGGCTTGCTGCCGGTTTTTATGTAATTCGAGTGGTTGATGCCAAAGGAGATATTATCATAGCTAAAAGAGTGGTAAAACTTTAGATTCTTTAAAAAATGAAACTCTCCCATTTAGGGTGTAAATGGGAAAAACAACTCGAGAGAACATTTTGTAAAGTGGTGTTAATGAGACTTCCCATGGTCCATGTAAATACTATTAGGATCTCTATATTTACAGCATTCTGGTAAGCTTTCGTAAATCTTTACTTCAGCTTCTGTTTCGTCCGTATCGTGTCCAACGGCAGATATGGCCTTTTTGATATCTAAAACCTTACATTTATTCTCATCCATTATCAGACTTAGTTCCTTTGTTTTAATATTCCAAGATACATACTTTACGCCTTTAAGTTTAAGAGAAGCTTTTTCAATTCTAGATTTACACATCTCGCAATTGCCTTTTACATGAAAGTTTGTTTTTTTGTTTTTGTCCTGAGCATTTAAATTAACTCCAATTAATAATAGTAAAGTGATTATTATTGCTTTAATTTTGTTTTTTACCATGAGATATAGTTTTTTATGTGGTTAAGGATTGTCTGTATACTGATTTATTTAAATCTATAACTTATACCGAAGTCCAAGATAATAGGTATGTCCTAAAACAGGTTTATATAAAAGGGTGCTGTCAAAATACGGTCCAAAAGGATCTTCTGTGGCAAGAATGGAATTTTTTTGAGTAGTATTGGTTATATTTTCGCCTCCCAGATAAATCTCAAATTTTTCATTGAGAACTCTGGTCAATTGGCTATTTACAATACTATAGGCTTCAGAAAATTTAGGTAAGCGATATGGGGGCGGGTTTTTTGAGGTATTCGGTAAACGTTGTTTGCCTTGCCAGTTTACGGTAAGATCCATTCTCCAGTGCCTTTCTCTATATTTTTTGAAGGTTTCATAATTTAGATTTACAAAAAAACGGTGATTGGACTGTAAGGGTTTGGTCATTGACCCCGAATTATAATCAAGTTTTACATTGTTATTTTTATAGGTGGCTCTGATATCCAAATTTTGAATAATCTCATAGTTCAAATCAATTTGAAGACTGTTAGAAAAACTTTTTCCTTTTAGATTATAAAACGATACTTCCCTTGGATTTTCCCAATCAATTAAAACTTGATCTATAAAGACTATTCTATTAAAATCGACTGAAAAGTCAAAGGCTCTATTGGCTATAAATAATTTTTGAATAAATCCAATCCCGGAATTCCAGGCGACCTCTGGTTTTAAGGAATAAACGTTCCCAGTATTGTGTAGGAGGTTTATTTTTCTTGAGGAAGCAAATAATTGTTGGTTTTCCGCAAAAATATCGGCAGCCCTTTTCCCTCTTCCAATAGAAAATCTCAAACTCGACTGCTTCCATAAGGCATATCTTAGATGCAGTCTTGGGGTAATAAACGTGTTTAATCGGTTGTGGCTGTCCATCCTTATTCCTGCGACAAAACTCAATTTTTCTAAATTGTCGTAGGTGTATTCAAAAAAAACTCCCACAGAGTTGTCATTCCTGTCATAGTTCTCCGCATTAACTGTTTCATAAAAAGAATCATAGTTAAAACTAAGTCCGGTTTTAAATTTATGTTGGGTGCTTCCAATGATACTATTGAACAAGAAGTTGGAGTAAAAGGATTTATGCTGAATATCATATAGGTTAAATCCATAATAAGAATTTTGGTCATGATTGCTATAGGCTGTTTGAAAACCGAAACTTTGGTAGGGCAGTTCTGGAAAAACATACCCTAATTTGGCAGAAACATCAAATCTGTCCGTATTTACTTCACTACCCCAGTAGTTATTGGTAAATTTATCCCTTTTAGGACTAAAATCTTCTTGACCAGTTTGTTTATCGTCTAGCAAATACTGTACATTAAAAAAACTGACCCACCCTTTTTCCGGATCTAAAAACTGCCATCGATTCATAAAATTTATTTGTCTGGATAGGGGGGTATCTAAAAAGCTGTCAGAATTTTTGTCGATGCTACCATTTCTAAGGTTGGCATGGAGATAAATCCCAGTTCCTAAATTCTCTGAAAACTTATAATTATACCTTGTATTGACCTCATATCTTTCATAATTGTTGGCATAAGTATTAAAAAACAATTTTTTATCGCTAAGTGGTTTTACTAATTCACTATTTATTTGCCCCGAAATACTTTCAAAACCATTTAAAACACTCCCAGAGCCTTTAGTGATTTGAATGCTTTCTATCCATGATCCTGGAATAAAGGACAGCCCATAAATTTGGGATGCCCCTCGAATTGAGGGCATGTTTTCTTGGGTAAACAATAAATAGGGGCTATTTAACCCCAACATTTGAATTTGTTTTGCACCGGTAATGGCGTCTGATATATTCACGTCTACAGTTGGGTTGGTTTCAAAACTTTCCGACAAGTTACAGCAGGCCGCTTTTAACATTTCCCTGCTATCTACGGTAACTACGTTCTGTATATTGAATAAAGATTTTTGAATGGGATTCAATTTTTTTCGCACCGTGACTTCTTCGAGCTCTTTATCTGGTCTTAACCATATTTTACCTAAATTGGGTCTATTAGCTACTATGGTATCGGACTGGTAGCCCACGTAGCTAATAACGATTTTTCCATATTCCTTTTTGAAGGGAATCGAAAATTCTCCTGCGCTGTTGGTGCTAGTCCCTATAGTGCTATTTAGCCAAACAATATTAACATCGGATAAGAGTATTTCCTTCCGATCGTTATTATAGCCCAACACAGTTCCAGATATATTTATTTGTCCGGATACTAAAGAAGTAAAAAGGGATAAAAAAATTGTTTTTAATAACCTCATGTCATGAAAAGGAATTTATACTGATTAAACACCATACCGATTCAAAAGCTTAACTACTTAGTTTATAAGTACTATAGACAACTCCTAAAACTATTTTTAGTTTGAGGAATAGCCTCATTTATTATTAAAAATAGATATTAATTGTTGTTGTTATGATAAAGATTATCAAGATTTTACGTGTTATGTAGTTCACAGATTATTTAGGTTGTTGATAGATGTTGAAGAGAAAAAGGAATTGAAAAGATGTAATTTTAGTTGAAGTAAGGATTTAATATTTTCTGAAATTATAAATAAAATAATAGGCTATCTCACTAAAACAACTTCAGAAATCATGAAAAGAGTATTAGCAATATTATCAGTGATGCTGTTTGTATTCTGTGGAAATATAAATGAACTTCCAATAGTTCAAGAGACTAAAATAAGGGTTATTAACCGTACCAATAACAATTTCAGTAATGTGGTTTTATTTTCGATGGAATTTTCTGATTTAAAACCTAAGGATACTTCGGAATATAAAATTTTAAATTACGATCCCTTAAGGGATGATCCACTAATTTATTGCTCTATGGGAGAAATAAATTATGCCCGGTATTTGGAAATTCCGAAAGAAGGAGTACTTAATTTTACCTACGCCATCGATAGTATTCAAGAAGGTATTATCTATGTTAGTTCAGTAGTTGAAAATTAAAAGAATAGGAATTATGTACTTTATGTTTTAGAAACTGTACGCCCTTGATCTCTCTATTATTTTTTTGTTTAATTTGATTTAATCAGTATGAAGGCTTTGGAGTTTTTACGTAGAAAATTATTTTGGTCAGTAGATGCGCTAAAGGGAGGAAAAGTGAGGCGACACCTGAAGGAGATTACTTTATTACAGGAAAACTTTCATAATACTGAATATTTACGTTTAACCAAAGGACACTTAACAAATTTAATCACCCATGCAACAACTTCTGTTCCCTTGTATAAAAACTTCACCAAGGATAGTGTGTTGCAAGACTTTCCAGTAGTTGACAAGGCCTATATACGTGATAATTTTAAATTATTCGAAAGCAAAGAATTTATCGATAAAAAAAAGTATAAAGTAACGACCAGTGGATCTACAGGGAAACCTTTCTACATTTTACATGATAAAAATAAAAGGGACCGAAATACGGCGGACACCATTTATTTTTCTGAAAAGTCGGGATATAAGTTGGGGGCAAGGCTATATTACCTAAGACTGTGGGATAAGCAATATAAAAAAGGAAATTTTTTATCTTGGGTTCAAAATGTTAGGACTAATTATTCGGTCGATGATTTTAATGATCAAAAAATAGCAGGCTGGATAAGAGAATTAGAAAATGACAAATCCGCCAAGAGTATTTTGGGGTATACTTCCGCCTTGCAGGCAATTTTTAAATTCTTGGATAATAAGAAAGCAAAACCATTAGAAACAAAAATAAATGGGGTAGTGGCCATTGCTGAAGGTTTGGATGAATATGTTAGAAAAGGAGTAAAAAAATATTTTAAAACCCATGTTGTTTCTCGATATTCAAATTCTGAAAATGGAATTATTGCCCAACAAAATATGGGCAATAGAAATTTTGAAGTCAACTGGGCCAGTTATTTTGTCGAAATATTGGATTTGCACAAGGATATCCCGGTACCATATGGCACTTTAGGCAGAATTGTTATTACAGATCTTTTTAGTTATGCTATGCCATTAATACGATATGATACAGGCGATGTTGGAATATTAAATTTTGAGACTAAGGATGATTGTAAAGCCTTAGTGCTTTCGCAAATTGAAGGAAGAAAAATGGATATGTTTACCAATACCAAGGGCGAGTTTATCACCTCTCATATTGTTCATCATATATTACAATTTAATGGTATTGATCAATTTCAGTTTATACAGGAAACGAATAATAAATATATTATAAAACTTAAGGTAGCATATGATTTTGATTACGACGATGAACTAGGTATAATTAAAAAATATCAAGAATATTTAGGGCATGACGCCAATATAAACATAGAATACGTAATCGATATTCCTTTACTTAAATCTGGAAAAAGAAAATTGGTTGTGAATAATGCTTTGAATACTCTACCTAAAATGAGGAAGAAATCTAAAGAAGAATCGGGATTAAAAACTATTTAATAGCAATACCTTCTGTTGGTGGTCTTTGCCTACTACATAATATGAAGTAACCACGATAAAATCTGACAGTTAAGAATTATATTTAAAGAGTCAAAACAACAAATATTAATCCTTAAAACTGTCAGAATGAATACAGAAGCAAAGGTAATTAAATCTAAGGTAGGTTTATTACAGTTAGCAGAACAATTGGGCAACGTATCTCAGGCCTGCAAGCTTTTTGGTTATAGCAGAGATAGCTTTTATCGTTTCAAAGAGCTCTACGACCAAGGAGGTGAGTTGGCACTACGGGAACTCAATAGAAGGAAGCCAAACCTCAAGAATCGAATTGAGGAAGAAGTGGAAAGAGCCGTAGTGCAAATCGCTTTTGAATTTCCTGCCTATGGACA
>NZ_FQYX01000026.1 GCF_900141935.1 Arenibacter nanhaiticus
TGGACTACCTAATAAATTTGGTACTATTTTTTATGCTACATTATGCATGTTTTTGATTTTTAGTTCGAATTCTTTTTCAGTCGGTGTTTTATAGTCCAAGGCAGAATGTATTCTAACATTATTATACCAATTAATGTAGTTTTCAATAATTTGGTAAGCTTGAAAATAGGTTTTAAAGTTGTGCCTATGGATACATTCATATTTTATGGTCTTAAAGAAACTTTCAGCTACGGCATTATCCCAACAGTTCCCTTTCCGGCTCATACTTTGAGTTGTTTTGCAACTTAAGCTTAACAGGCTTGTTATTTTATTTGAAGCATACTGGCTCCCTCGGTCGGAATGGAAAATATGATTATCCGATATTTCTCTTCTTTTTCTGGCTAAGATCCAAGCCTTGTATACTGTGTTTTCAGTGCTCATATCTTCACTTAAAACCCAAGATAACACCTTCCTATCTGCTAAATCCAAAATTGTTGTTAGGTAATTCCAATGGCTTCCAATTTTGATATAAGTGATATCAGATACCCATTTTTCACCTAGATAATCACTGGTAAAGTCTCTTGCCAATAGATTTGCTGCAACTGGGAACGAATGTTGTGAGTCAGTTGTAGTTCCCCTGAATTTTCTGCTTAAAATACTTTTTAATCCCATTTGTTTCATCAAATAAGCTATATAGGACCTACTATAAAACATTCCTTGTCTTTCCAATACTTTTTGGATTCTTAAACTGCCATATATCTGGTTACTGTCGTGATATATTTCTTGTATGCTTTGTTTTAAAATTTCTAGGCTGGAATTAGTGGTATTGGTGTTCCTCGTTCTTAGCCATGTATAGTAAGCATTTTTACTGACTCGCATGATTTTACACATCTTTTCAACAGGAAATTTGTCCTTATGATCCTTTATGAATCTATATCTCATCTGTCGCTCTTGGAAAAGATGCTCACCGCCTTTTTTAAAATATCACGCTCTAATTTTGTTTCCTTTAACTCTTTTTCTAGAGCCTTGATTCTTAGTGCCTCTTTGGTCTCCTCAATAGCTTGTGGGTTACCATTTGTGATTGCCATCCTTTTCCACCTGTTAATTGAGGCCTGGCTAACTCCATATTCTTCTGACAAGGACTTAACAGGCCGCCCTGCATTTACTAACTCTACAATAGTGGTTTTGAATTCCCGGTCGTAACTTCTTTTATCCATATTACAAATTTAAGTTTATCACATAAATCCGTACCAACTAAATTAGACATTCCAGTTAGGTATTATCAGAGAGTCAAATACGTCAAGAGCAATTGAGTTAAGAGGGTTGTTGCATGAGAGGTATAAGAAAGAATGTACCACAATATTGATTGGCTCTGATGCGGCTTGTGATTTTAGTATAAATGAGGGAATAAAAGAGCTTTCAGATTTAATTCTAAAAAGAGGTCAAAGAGTAGTACTAATAATTGTACAGGCACTAACAGCTGGCAAGGATTTAGGTATTCTTAAAGAAAAGGTGCGTTTCGGTATTGAACCTAGAGATAAACAGTTAGCCAATGGTGCTCAAGGTATTACTGGTCGTTTCTGTGGATATCATAATAACCGGAATTTCAAATTAATGGCAAGCATTGGTCTATTACAGCATTATGCACAATTTGAACAAGATTGGGAGATATTTGCAGATGAAGATTGGCGTAACAACTTGTTTAATCACAATGTGAAAGGATTAAGCACGCATACCAAGTTTGTAAAAACGCAAACAGAGGGATCATTTATACCAGTAAAGCATATAGATACCCTGTCATATGAACAACTGTTAACAGAGGAGGGACGCGATACGTTGTCATTTATAGATAATGATGCGTATCATCGATTGTTGGACTATTTTGAATCACACTTTTATGATGTTTCTACAAAGGGAACACGCTTTAAGCAGAAAGGTGTTACTGTACGTATTGCATCTGCTTATAATGCGACCAGTAATCGAGTGTATCGTAACTGGAATTGTACTTTAGAGAGTGATTTTGGAAACATCTTCTTTAAAAAGAACCCCTATCAGTATGGTATTTTAATAAGCAACTATCCAGTTGGTGATGAGCGTAACACTTTAGGTTTCACGGGAATTAAAATCATCCAGTCCGGTAAGAAGGAATGGCGCAACCAGGAAACCAGTGTGCAGAATAATTCTATGTATTGGAATAATGATGTTGCATAGTGTCCTTTGTCAGCAGGTTGATCTTTACCGAACAGTGGACTAATATCATCCAACTAAATACTAGCCCTATGCTCTCTTATTGGCAAGATAGAATTTTCGTTTAGTTTCTCCTTAGCCGCAAAAACATCCATAAGATTCTGCATGTCCTCCCCAATTTTCTTTTCCAATACCCTTGCGTAAATTTGGGTTGTGGTCAGTTTGGTATGCCCCAATAATTTTGAAACAGTTTCTATTGGCACTCCATTAGAAAGCGTTACGGTAGTGGCAAATGTATGGCGGGCATCATGGAAGGTTATATTCTTATGAATATTACATGCTTTGGTAATAACCTTTAAATAGCTATTCGTTTTTTGGTTACTAAGCACCGGGAGTAATTTACCGCCTGGATGATGCGCCATTTCATCCGAATATTTTTCAATGATAGCCCTCGCTTTGGGTAGTAGTGGAATCTTTACTATTTCGTTGGTCTTTGCCCTTTTAGTGAATAACCAATAATTTTCGTCATTGCCTAAAACCATTTGATTGGTCATTAGTTCTTTGATATCTATATAAGATAGGCCGGTATAACATGAAAATAGAAATATGTTACGCACCTTTTCATATCCTGCGCCTTTGAAGGTTGTATTTTCAATAAGCTCGAGTTCCCTTTCGGCTAGGTTGGCGTTGATATATGCCATCCCCACCTTTTCCTTGCTCCTGTCGGGCAATTACGGGCATCAAATCCTGCAATTCGATGACCAAAGAAAGATTGCTCACATTGAAGGAAGAAAGGCTATTATACAGGATTTAAACGGGGGTTTTGACGAACACCCAAACGTCTAAAAAGGATTTCAGAAATGGTCTAAAAAAGAAAGAAACACAAAGTAAATTGCGCCCTCTCCGATTTTTGTTTTACCCTAATCTGCCTGAACACTACAAAAACAGCACAGGATCCACGCGCAAAGTTCTTGGGTAAGATTTGGGGCTAATTTTTTATCAAAGTCATATTATAAACCATTTTAAAACACGCTTAAATTTATCTCATAATGCACTCCGCGTCCAGCCCCCATTGGGATTAAACATTGTTTTTCAACCAGTTCCTGTAAATCTCGGGTAGCAGTTGCCTTGGAAGTTTTGGCGATGGACATATATTTCTTAGCCGTCATTCCCCCTTTAAATCCTTCGATGCCATTGGCGAGCATTTTCATAATTACCTTTAATTGACGTTCATTTAATTTCAATTTAAATTTATCAAGAAATCTGGCCTTTTCCAGAGTAAACCTTATAAGGGTCTTGGCCTGTTTTTGGGCATTCAAAATAGCTTGAGAAAAATAACAGATCCACTCAGTAATATCCAATGTTCTTTGGGCTTGTTTAAGCGCATCGTAATAGGCCATTTTATCTTTCTCTATTGAGGTGGAGATACTCAAAATCAGCGGTCTCCCTAATGATTCCGAAAGACATTTTTCTGCTATGGCACGACCTATGCGACCATTTCCGTCTTCAAAAGGGTGTATAGATTCAAAGTACAAATGGGCAATAGCTGTTTTGATCAAGCTCTCTTTGATGTTCTTGGAGTCTACACTATATGCGTTGTACCAATTGACAAACTCAGCCATTTCTTTTTTAAGTATATCTGATGGGGGAGCTTCGTAATGAACAACCTCCCTACCAATACTACCCGAAATAATAACCATAGGATCCGTTCCAATTCTATACGTTCCTACTTTTATAGTACGAGCGTTTGAAAATAAAATCTGATGCCAGTTTATAATTAGGCTTTCTGATAACTTCGTTGCATAATTTTCACGAACTTCAACCATCAGTTCAGCAATACCTTTCGCCTTAATATCTCTGACGTTGGATGATATAGCATGAAACCCCAAACGGTTTTGGATGGAGGACATCACATCTTGCCGACTATGATACTCCCCCTCTATCTCCGAAGTTTTTATGGCTTCATTGATCATAAATTGAAGAATGGCTTCTTGTTGTTCTTCTTTGGTTAAACCATCAATCAAACCTTTAACTTCACCAGTTTCCATAGCAAATTCTAAAACGAGTTCATCAATTATTGATGCATCATATGTGAAATTAGGCCAGTTTTTATGTTGCCAATTGTATTGCATGAGCCAATTTAAAGTTGTTATCGGCTCAAATATAGCAAAAATATGAGCCGATTAATGTTATTAATCGGCTCATAAGGTATAATTCCATATTTTATCAGTAAATCTTTTGTTTCCCATTATCCCTTTTAAATGAGACGTATATGGTTTTTAGTTGATATCATTAAAAGTATTTTTGTACCCCATGTGTACCTCAAAGCGTGGGAACCCTAGTAAAATAAGGGCTCGTTACTTTCTGTATCGGCAAATAAAAAAGTTTAGGAATATTGGATTTAGAAGTGATTATTTAGGGATACGTCCCTATTGCTATCGGGGTTTTAGAAATGATTGTTTCTGTTTATCTGACTTTAAAGTTTAGAAAAACTTTAAATTTTATTTTTTCTTTCCTTATATCAGTAACAATTGTTGTAGCAATTTATATTATAATTCAAATATTAATTAAAGAAAAAATCGTTTGCTAATCGAGTGGTTGACAGAGTCCACCCCTCAAATGCCTACACATTCACGAATACCTTATTCTAAGAATAAAAATGCATGGCTACACCGCTGTACCCTTCGCCTTCTCTTAGGGCAGGCCAAGCGGGTCTCGCCCCCCTGAATAGATCGAGGTAAATATACAGCGGTTCAATAATGAAGCTTAACGTTTGTTGTATTCGATTAAACTAACATAACCTTTCCTCTTTAACCGTTTTACGGTGATTGTAGTACGCAGTATTGGGCTACTGCCCATCCCCCATTACTCATTGCTTTATTATTGTTATTCATAGGTATTCGTGAATGCTATGCATTTCTAGCACGACTACAGGCGAAGGCATTGGTCTTTAAATATTGATAAAATATCCTACAATTTGCTACCTTAAAATCCAAACCTCTCCAATACCAAGTCATCAGATTCTAAAGTTACGGCACGAAAAACTTTCCTTAATCAATTTAAACTAAGTTAGAAGTTGTTATTTTTAAGCGAAATGGAGTTGCTGCGCAAACTACCGTTGTATCCAATACCTAAACATAAGATGTAAATAGATGAATAAATTTTATATACAGATTGCTATTTTTACTCTTTTCAATACTGTTCTATTTGGACAAAATAATTTGAATAAAGTGGAAATTGGAAATAGATATCAATTCACATCTGAAATTTTGAGTGAGGAAAGAGAATTTCAAGTTTATTTACCTCCTACATATTACTTTAATGATAAAAATAATTATCCAGTTATTTATTTATTAGATGGGGATTATAATTTCCATTATGTTACAGGTTTGGTTGAACTAATGTCCAGTGTAAGTGGAAAGATTCCTGAATTTATTGTTGTTGGGATTGCTGATAAAGGAGCTTCAAAATACAGAAAGAATTGTACTCCTAATGACATAGAAGGAAGGAATGGAAATGCTGAAAATTATATAAGATTCATTGATAGTGAGTTAAAACCTCTAATAGAGGAGAAATTTAGAACAGCTGATTATAACATACTTATCGGGCAATCTATCGGTGGGTTATTTGTGACAAATTTTCATCTACAAAAGCCCGATTCTTTTAAAGCCTTTATTGCAATAGATCCAGCATTGTGGCTTGGTGAATACGAAATTGTCCATCGTGCAGATTCAATTTACAAGGAAAAAAAATCATTGTCGACGTCCTACTATATTTCCTCTTCCAACGCCCAAGGAATGGGGATAGATAAATATGAGGAAGTTCTGGAAACACATTTCACAGGTAGCAGAAATTGGAAGTATTTTAATCTTGAAGAAGAAAACCACAACTCTGTAGGTTTACCAACTATAAAAAAATCATTTGAGGATCTATTTAAAAATTGGAGTATTTCAGAAAGCCAATTCAAATCATTTAACAGTGCAAATGATGTGATTAACCATTACAAAGAATTGTCTAAAACGTATTCTTCCATCGTTTCAATTCATCCCTATTTTTTAGGTAATATTATCTATTATTATTTCAATCGCAATAAAAAAGAAGATTTACTAATTCTTGAAAATGGTATTAAAGAACATTTCCCAAGTTCACTAGAGGAATATTATCATCAACTTGCGTTTAATTATTTCGAAAATAAAGAGTATCAAAAAGCAATTGAAAATTATAAGAAAAGTATCACCTATAATTCTTCTTCCTTCAATGCATATGATGGTCTCTCTAAAGTTTATTTGGCATTAGGCGATTATGATAATGCACTTTTATCTAGTGAAAAATCCATTGAATTGGCTAAATCTAGTAACGCACGCCAATGGATGCTAAATCAATTAAACGCAAGTTTAGAGAATATACAAAAGGAAGCAAAAATGTAAAGCATTCAACAACGGTTATCGGAAATAGGCGGCACCGTTAGAATGTTAATAATTAACTTGATCAACAATTTAAACCTAAGCACACAAATCCGCGTCCCCTACTCGCCGACTTGCGTTAACCGGGACCGTTATCGGAAATATAAAAGGTAATCCTAGATACACAATAATTCACAAAAAAAAACGATTTACTTACTAGGCCTGAGACTAAATCTATAAAAATCTGGAATATAAAAAATTAAATTTCAGTTTTGTGAAATACCTTTTAACGAATAGTTCCAAAAATTACACTATGGCTTTAAATACAAAATTATTAGGAGTTTTCATTTTGTTGTCCATCTCTACTTTTGCTATATACTTTAGCCCCATGGAAAAATGGAACACTGAAAAACATAAAATTATAACTGAAAAATTAACCGCTTAAATTAATCGACGAAATTTAAAAGAATACTCTTGTTTTATAGGGGTCAAACCAACATTGGTAGATTATGGCAAAAATCTTGAAAATATAAACCGAATAGAAAACATAATAAAAAACATTTCCTAGTAACTAAGATGTGTATAAAATTTGCTTCTTTTAGCCTAATCCAAGTTTGTTGAAATTTTGCCAACTTCTGAAGTTCCATTGAAAATTTTTCCTTGACAAAATCGCAACATTTAATACACAAAAACGTTACGAATTCAAAAACATGACGCCTTGGGGTATACCTATAGAATAATTGTTTTTAATATACCTTAGTGGCTTTAACATTGTAGATATTCAATATAATGATTAACTTTGTAACACATTAATTTTAATGCAAATGGCAGCAGTTTACTTTCAAAATACTAAAAAAAATCCTTTAGGGTTAGCGCTGTCATTATCTTACTTACATGACGATATTTTTTTAAAAAATTCAAAAGAGTTTATTAATTAATCCCTGTTACGACTCAAAACAGGGCTACTCTTTATTATTCTCAAATTTTAATCTTATTTTCTTTTTACCACTGCTATTAGCACTCAAAAACAGGAGCATAATATACCGTGCCCTATTTTGAATGATTGAGTCACAACTACGTGTATTAAGAAGGACATTCAAAAAAAAATATTATGACAAAAAATGTAATTGTAACAACCGGAATATACGATATGATCAAAGAACATGTTCGAAGAAATAAAGTAACCAAACAAGAACAAGAGCTATTACTTTTAGAATTAAAAAACGCCAAACAAGTATTTAGGCGAGACTTACCAGATGATATTGTTACGGTAAACCGACGTGTAAAAATTAAAGATCATACTGAAAACAAAGAAAAAGAATATATGTTTGTGGCATCCACTAAAACAAACAATAAAAAAGGAAAATCATCTATTTTATGCGATGTTGCCGTTGCTACAGTTGGTAGACAGGTAGGCGATATAATAAATTGGCCTTTTAAGGATGGGGAAAGAAAACTAGAGATTTTAATGGTTGAAAATATTTAACCATCAAAAACGAGAAAAAGAGTCTTTGTTTTAATAACGCAAAAGCTCTTTTTTTTAGTTTGGATTGGGTCTGTAAAGAGGGTGTAATCTGAACTCTGTCTAAATGATTGTATATATTAACATTCAAACAGAGTTCAGATTACACCCTTTAGTACTGCAAATTAAACGCTGTCTGTTCTTTCAATTCTTTTAGACTCGGAAAAAATTGGCTTTTATTTTTTTATTTCCACTCAAAATCTCCATTTTCTATCGTCCAATCATTACCAAAAAATCCAGCATGTTTTACAGCATCGGTACCATGGCTTAACAAATCGCTATTAAATAGAACAACATCAGGGAAAGTAGTCCCATTTACTAAATAATGATTAGCATAAGCTGCTTTCATACCTTTATCTCCTGTTGCGGTAACTACACCGATAGTCGCCACATCACTATCCTTTCTAGGTACTGTAAAATACATTCCCCATTGGTTTCCCGATAGTGTTTTATCGCCAATACTCACTTCATTGTTTTTAACCTGAACTGGACTATCCTTCAACAGCATTTTCCAAGCGGAATTATTGTCTTTATTTCCATAAACGATAACATTTCTATCAGCGTATTTTTCCAAGGAAAAGTCTGTGTCTTTAATCATTTCAACATTTCCATTCGCACGATAATAAAATGTCTCAGCATCAAAAAGTGCTTTATGGTAATACCAATCGTTCTCTATAGTAGAACCTTTGGTCGCATAAACAAAAACCACATTGTTTCTAAAGGCATCTTTGAATCCACCATTTCTGTGGGGACCTTTTTCACTTAAGGATGGCATAGAGGTCGATACCCATTTTTCATTCTCCTTTTTAAAGAAATTTGTAAGGTTGGAAGACACTTTCAATGTATCTCCGTCTATAGTAATTTCATTTATGGTTTCGGTTAATTTTGAGAAATCGACTTCTAGTAGTGCAACGTTATTGGTGGTAATATTGAAACCATCTTCTTTAGAGAAATCAAAAGAACTGACCTCAAAAGGCTTTTCTTGTTGATGGATGGTCAAAAAATGAGATTTTGCAGATACACCTGGAGATCCTGTAAAAAATTCTAATTTCTTAACTGCTGAATCTTTTTGAATAGTACGCTGTTTAAAAAAGTCGAAAATTGGTTGCCAATCTACACTGTGGTTCCCATACCAGTGTGTACCATCAGGATACTCATAATAAGTAAAGTCATTATGGAATTTACCCAGACGTTGCCTCATTTCTCTTGCAATGGCAGTAGGAACCACATTATCTTTTTCCCCATGCAAAACATAGACACCACTTTGTAAATAATTACGTTCTAATTTTAAGGTTCTACTAGGTGTACCTGCTCTTTCAATAATATTTTGCAGAGGCGTATTAAGGGGTTCCAACTTCATACGCTCCACACTTTTTGTTGAAATTCCTCTTTCTTCTAATTGTTCCGATGTCATTTTTAATAATCTTCTCGAAAATCCATCTCTATAAGCCAATAAATCTGGGTACCCTGCACAAGGAGCAATTGCGGCAAATTTATCAGGATATGTAGCTCCTAAATACCAAGAACCGTGACCTCCCATAGAGTGCCCAGTCAAATAAATTTTGCTTTCATCGGGCTTGTAAATATTTTTTGCATCAGCCAATACTTCTAAAGCATCTAACCTGCCCCAATCTTCCCAAGCAAATCCGAACGGACGGCGGTTGGTAGGTGCAACCAAAGTACCCCAATCTTTCTGAGCATAAGCATTGGCTTGGTTTACAGCTTCAACTGAAGCGCCATGTACCGATAAAAACAACGCTTGTGACTCTTCTTTAGTTGTTGATGGTGCCACACTATAATATTGCACACTTCCATCTATATCGCTTATAAATGTTTTTTTATGATGTTTGTATTTTGATTTTACCTCTAAGGTTACTGTTTGATTATTAAAAGTGATTCCTTTGCTGTTTTTTAAATTTAACTGTAAATCAATACTCTCTTTTGAAGCATCCACTGAATTCGAAGTAAAAGAAAAAGGAACTTTTTGTACTGATAAAGGTGGAATATTGGCAATAATCGTATTTGTCTTATTGTCTGTTATTTTTGCTTCAATAATTGCTTTTTTTATCCAGTTTTCAGTTGCATTTACCACTCTAACGGCTCCTTTGTATTCTTTGCTTTCTTCTTGTTGAATATTGGGCATGGTCATATCCCTTGTTGTAAATTGGACTCCAGTAGAAGGCGTAATCAATCTTGCTCTGATTCGCGGAAAACGCCCCACCTTTAACACAAAAATGTTCTCTCCTTTTTTCAATTTTATAGGAATAAGGCTGTAGCCAAAGTCGTAGTGATCTCCTTCGTGAGGGAAACCGTTGATCAAAGCAATAGAATGTCCTGACGCTTCAAAAAGCACAACCTGTTCTGAATTGGACTTATAAGATAGATATACATAGGCTGACCTTAAATTACTGCCAGAAAAACTGCTCGTACTATCAATTTTTATGAATTTCCATTGCATAGGATTTCCTAAATAATCAATATCAAAAGTTAATTCTTTGGCTGCTCTATATTGATTATCAGTCAGGAATCGATTAAATACTGGGTCGTTAGGAAAGGAAGAGGATTCAAAGCCAATATTCTGCATTTTTAATGCCAATGCAGTTTTAAAAACGTGCAACACATCACCTTCGCTAACTTCATTAATTTTTTCTTTACCGAAGTATTCAACGATGTTTCCCGTTTTTTGAGCATTCATGGTATTGGTTGAAACACCTAAGAGGAATACAATTACAAAGAATAATTTAAAATTGTTACACATCGTTTATAGAATTTTATAGTAATTTATCTCCAATGATAACCATTACAGTCCTGATTTTATAATATTTTTAGACCAAGGGCAATTCTGCATCGCTAAAGGTAAGGAAGGATGATAAAGACTTATTTGGTTTGATTGTACAAGCATAAAAGAGAAAAAATAAATCAAAAGAAATGCGCCGATTTTAAAAAAAATCCCGGGGTCCGTAAATTAAACGCTGTCCGATCTTTCAATTCTTATGGGCTCGGAAAAATTAGCTTTTTTTCTCTAGGTAGTATTCCATTTGGACAATGACCAAACACTCATAGGAAGGAAGTACTTTATACCAAATTTTAATTCAGCTGTTAAACATATACTTTTTCGGTGTAATACATTATATTATCAGCGATATCTTTGTTGATGGCTTTTAAATCCATTTCTTTATAGTATTTGTCAGAAACATGGATTTTATGCCATAATTCATAAACAGAAGCTACGTCCTCGGAAACCAATAAATGTTCTAATTGGGCCTTTTTGAAATCTTGTAATTGGCGGTAATCAAAAACCCTTTTTTGAATCAATCTCCCTTTAAATATTTCTAGAAATTCAAAAATGGCTTCCTCTGTCTCTATTCCAAAATCTCCCTTAAAATCATCTATCCTAATTAGTCCCGAAAACCAATCCATTTTTTTATTCTTTGGAAAGACATCTTGGAGCACGGACCTCATTTTTAATTCGCCACTAGCCATTACCTTTAGTTTTTTTATTAGGAGCTGATCTTCTATAATTTCGTATTCTGCGAGATATCCTTTCCAAAGAGCAGAACTGATTACTTCAAATTCCGGTATTTTCTCAGGAAACTCTATAAAGTACTTTTCCAACAAATCTTCATTTATGGAATATACTGAACCATTATATTTTAATTTATCTGCAACTTGGTGGGTCATTTTTTATTTTATTTAAAAAAGGGATTGTTAAAACTGGTCGAATTCCCACTATAAATATTTTCGTGTTCACCAATAAGTTTTTTAGAAACGGGCGAAATGACAAATTAAGAACTAATTATTACCCGCTTTTCCCAGCCTTCCTAAACCACCCCTTTGGGGAAATTAAAACATTCTTTTTATTCATATCCCCAATTCTTAGCATCAGTACTTGGCTAGTATCACCATTCAAATGGAAGGTTAAAAATAAATGAGGATTTAAATTTAATTTTGGTTGTTCGCCTGTAAAATCCGATTTAACCATTGTAGGTTTTACACCGCGCCTCCAATTTCCTGATACATTAATATTATTTTGAGAAGAATCAAGTAGTACAATTTCTGCCGTGAAGTTTTCGTTTAATCTTATTTTTTTAATGAGTTCCCGGTTCGGATTTATTACACCTTCTTGATTAGTCGTTTGAATCCATTCTCCAACCAATTCAGAATTATGAAAAGTAAATCGTTCCCCATCATATGTAACAAAATCTTCCGTTTCAAAACAAAATCCAAAGATCCCTAAAATAAACATTGCTACCAATATGACTAAATAGTATGTTTTTTTCATATTTATTTATTTGTAAAAAGGTATGTTTAAATCCTAATAAAGAGGGGTTGCCTTCTCCCGATTTTGTCTCCTTTCCTATTTTTTTGATCCACTAATATCGTAAATTTTATACACCTATGTAAGTTTTTAGCTATAATTATTGAAATAATAACTTTACCATTTACTTACTAAACAGCTGTTTAGTCCCCTTTAATGGAAGAACTTAAGGTTTCAGAGGCTTAGGAGTATAATATTTTACTTACACAACTTTAATGTTTTCCTCCATTGCGGCACTTCCCTACAACTTTGCTAAACTTTATAAGGATTGTAATGAAGAGGTAGGAAAAATAGCTTTGTAACATTAACACAATCGTTCCTAAAGTATACTGTAAAAAACTAGTATTGTAATTTACTTGTCGCCCATTTTCATAGGGACTGATCTCCAATATTCTGACTAACGTCAAATTCACTATAATTTTCCTACACCTTAAATTTAAGTCGTTAGCTCAAGAAATTAACGGGTTTTTCTTGTGAGGGGAATGTTTCCTAACGGCACAAAAGTATTTCATCCCAATTCCGGATATGGGGTTTACTTTGTAAGGACGCTATATTGGCCCCATAATCCATTTATTTGAGAAAAAAGGAAAACTTTCGTATTAACTATTCTCAGTTTTTCCCTGTTAGGACATGATAATACTTGTCAAGAAACATTATCCAAATTCTGAGTGTTCACAACCTGCCATTTTAGTAGAAATAAGCCAAAGATCTAAAAATGAAAGGTCTTCAATAAAACTTGGTATAACAAAAAACTATCAAATCAATCTTACGTTTTTGGTTAATACCCTACTCTTCCTTATGATCAGTTATAAAATCGGAAAACTAGCGTAGAAAAAAACTACTTTTTATGAATCTCAGAGCACAAAAATGAAAGTATTATTTCAGCTATAACTTTTACATTTTCCTTTGTTACAATACCTCCCTATTTTATGGTTATTTCATTCATTATCATAATTTTGGAATTGTTAAAAAAAACAAAATAGCGTCTCCTATTTAGTGCTATTTCTATATAGTAATTTCTAATTAGAAACTTGCTCTAACATACGAGAGCCAACCAACAACCTTTAATAAAAAATACAAATTTTAAATGATCGAAATATTTATAGGATGGATTTTATGCAGCTTTGCCATAGGGTATTTGGGGACTACCAAAAAAATAGGTTTCGTTTTGGCCTTGATTTTATCCTTACTATTAAGTCCGATAGTGGGATTAATAATCGTGCTTTTATCCAAGAAAAAAAGCAGGTATCCATTTGAAAAGAATAGCAGAATTAAATCTTAAAACTGCCCATTATCTTTTTTTAAAGTTAATGGTAATAAGATGAGAAAAGTGTCCGCTTTATTCCGGAACGACTGCCCGGTTTCGATGGAGTATACAAAATATAAATTATCAAGGATGGTTTAATTTTTAGAACCTAATTGAAAGCGAGTTGCAGTTTTAGAAGCATCCCTAAACAGGAATATTAATCCTTCTATTTATTTTAGGTATCCCTTTAAAAATTATGACACTCTAGCAATGGCTATTGAGTTTTTTTGCGTTAGGGATGGCGGCGGCATCCCCGCAGCAAAGCAAGGGATATAGCCAAGAGCCCGACCGACGAAGGAGGGAACGCCCAAATTAAAACCCTGCAAACGATGCTCATCCAGGAAAGTCAACTATAGCTAGTTGCAAATAATCGGCTAGGTTTTTTTAGGCTTATGATTCCTTTTCTCCTCTACATCTGACAATCGCAACCCCTTATCCCTTATAAAAAAAGGGTGTTTTGGACTTCCGATGACCTGAGATGCATACACCCCGGAATGCCCCGAAAACAAATATGCGGCACTACAGGCCAAGGCAATAAAAACTCCGGCTTCGATTCCAAATAATTCAATGCCCATAATGGTACAGGCAATAGGAGTATTGGTGGCCCCGGCAAAAACAGCCACAAAACCCATGCCTGCTAATAGACTCATGGGCAAGGGGATAAACCATATAAGCACGTTTCCTAAGGTTGCCCCGATAAAAAACAATGGGGTAACCTCTCCCCCTTTAAAACCAGCCCCCAAGGTAAAGGAGGTGAAAAGGACCTTTAGCAAAAAATCGTAGGAGTTGAGATTAATAGAAAAGGCATCGACAATGGTAGGAATACCAAGTCCAATATATTTTGTGGTGCCCATAAAATAAATGGCAAATGCCAAGATGCCCCCTCCTATAACAGGGCGTAAAGGGGGGTATTTTATCTGTTTCTGAAAAAGGTTGCTCCAAAAATGGGTCGATTTTGAGAATACCATGGCTACCAGACCAAAAATTATACCTGCTAACAATGCCCAAAGAAGATTCACAGGAGTCATTTGGGCTACCTCGGTAATATAATAATGGGTGTGGGAAACATTCCAGATATGACAGAAATAATCAGCAAAAACGGCGGCTAAAAAACTCGGGAGAATGGCATCTAATCTAATCCGCCCCAAAACCAATACTTCTAAGGCAAAAATACCACCGGCCAAAGGAGTTCCAAACACCGAAGCGAAACCAGCACTGATACCGGCAATTAAAACAATTTTCCGGTCTCTCCTCGATAGCTTAAATATCTTTGTGAATTGATCGGCAATGGCCCCTCCTATCTGTACGGCCGTCCCCTCCCGTCCTGCAGAACCTCCGAACAAATGCGTGGCAATGGTTCCAAATAAAACCAAAGGTGCCATTCTAAAAGGGATGATCTTTTTGGGATGATGAAATTCTTCCAATAATAAATTATTGCCTTTGACGATGCTATTGCCGTATAAATGATACGATAACCCTATTATGAATCCCCCTAGCGGCAACAAGGCTATTACCCATAGATGGGATTCTCGCCAATTGGTTGCCCACTCGAGACTTAAAAGAAAAAATGCAGAAATACTACCGGCACAAAACCCGATAAGACCACAGATTAAGAGCCATTTTAAAAGATATAGAAAAGCTGGAATTTGCTCAACTGACGTAAGAAGGTGTCTATATTTATTAATTTTCATTTTTCCTTATATGAATGAATCTATCATGGCATAGGCCATTAAAAGTAGAAGTCATTAGCTCCATTAGGAACGGTTTAAGGCAGACATCATTGCCAATTGTAGCCCAAATATAAGGAAAAATTAAAATTAGCGCTCTCTTTTGGCAGCGAAGGTTTTATAACATACACTAGAAATAGCGCCAGAATCCTAATTTTTTTTTAAATAATATAGCCTTCCTTGACAAAAACACCAGGAAGGCTATATCTTTTCTATACACCGTTTCTTACCCGGTACTCGCTCGGCCATTAGTCTACTAAAAGGGCTTTCTGTTCCCTAAATTGTTCTATAGGCATATTATAGAGCCAAGAGTATTTATCTTCCTTTCTTTCGACATAATGCACAAATGAAATATCGTTTTCTACAATATGAATATTATCACTTGGGGTCACTACCAACAATTGTAAATGTAATTGTTTGCAAAGATTTATTAAATAGCGTGATTTATCCTCGTCCTGGGCCTTAAAGGCCTCGTCTATAGCGATAAACCTAAATGAATTAGGCTGTAATCCTTCTTTGGTAAGCCCAAACTGGTAGGCAATAGCCGACCCTAATATAGTATAGGTAAGTTGGGCTTTTTCACCACCACTTAGTTGTCCCATACTTTCATAAGTCTTGGCTTTTTCGCCCGTTTCCTTATAAAACTCCTCGGCCTTATAGCTAAACCAGGAACGGACATCGGTTACTTTTTTTCGCCATTCTTCAACGCTTAACTTCTCTATCAGAGGCTCTATATGGTTAAAGAAGTGGTTTTTTCGTCCGTCTACGGAAGCTTCTATCTCACGGGTATTTGGAATAGCAGCATTTAATAATGACCTAAACACCTTAACATCCTCACTGATCTTGTGAGGTACGACCATCTGAATATAGGTAGCAGGATTGCTTTTAAAATTGATTCCCCTTAAGGAATCGTTCAGGTGCTGTATACTGCTCTTTATCTCATCGGACCAGCCTTCAAAAAACATTCGGAAATCGCCAATCTTATTGGTAATGGTCTCTTGGAGATATTGGTCGAACTTGCGCTCGAACTTTGGCAAATTATCATCTACCAATTGTTTTAAATATATCTGATACTCCCTTACAAACTCAAGGTTGCTAGCATCTGGCAATTCACTGACATCGGAACGCCAGTCTTTGAATTTTTCGGTAATTTCCTCCGACGGCCTTTTAAAGGCATTGATTTTTAACCTTAAATTATACTCTTTGCTAGTTTTCTCTTGTTCTAGTTTATTAATGGCTTCGGAAGTGTTCTTTTGAAAACGGACCTCGACCTTTTTAATATCGTCCAAAGTCACTTCACAAAGTTCAGGATATTGATTTTCAAAATCGTGGGTGTTTACCTCCCCAAGGTGATTGATAATCTGAAAACTTCCTTTTCTTTCCTTGTCAATTTCCTCAATTTTCGCCTCTTGCTTAAATCGGGCTCTATTATTGGTTTCTATTTCTGATTCGGAAATCACTTTTAATTTTTGTTGCACCTCATCTAACTGCCTTTGCAGCTCCTTTACCTTATCATTCGCCTTTTCCAAAGCCAATTTCTGATCTTCTTTTTCCTGAATGCTAACAGCCAAGGCTTGCCAATGGATATCCTCATAATCGGTAAATACATCCAAAAGTTTTATATACGAATCCCGACGCTGCTTCAACCCGTTTAATTCCAGAGAAAGCCTTTCAATTTCCTTGTTGATGGTTATTTCCTTTTCTTGTAAGATCTTGATATCGGCCAGCAGGTGTTTTATTTTTTCCTTATTGTCCCAGCCCAACACAAAATTTGCTCTTCTCGAAATATGAATCCTATCGTCCTTTTCGTGTTTTCCCTTGGCAAACTTAATTAGTCCCTCAGGGGTAATAGCCTTTTCTTCAAAGGTTTCAAATACCTCTAAATTTTCTACACAGGCATAATTGTACTGCTTGGAAATAATATCGGCAAGCCATTCCGAATACTGGCTATCGGCTTTAAATTCTAGTTTATGAATAAGTTCATTAGACGCTTCTTTCCCCTGATCCAAAGATGCTAGAGAAGTAAAGCCCCTATAGCGCTGGTAGGTTATTCTTCCTTTTAGATCGGTTTTGTTAACATAGGCATTTACACGGGAATAATATTTTTCGGGTACTATGAGCCGTAGCGCAAAATTGTGCAATAACTTCTCCGTAGCATGTTCCCATATACTTTCTTCTTCCTTTACTTTAATCAGCTCTCCAATAAAGGGAAGTTCATCTTTGGAAGCACCGATATGAGCTAGAATTTCGTCTCTAATTTCTGCTACCCTACCCGATATGTTATTATTGTTTTTCCGAAGTTCCTCAATGGTAGTATTAGCTGCAGTAATTTTTTCTTTTACCAAGTCTACCCCATTCTTGGCCAGTCTTAGTTTTTCACTACTCTCAAGCTCTTCTTTTTCTAAAGTTTCCTTCCCTACATTAGCCTTGTCTCGGTTGTCCTTATAACTTTCCGGTCCTGGGTCTAGGTTGAGCCCTAAAGATGCTACCAATTCGTTATAGAGGGAAAGCTTGCGCTTTTTCTGATCCCTCGTAAAGATTAATTTTTCTATTTCTGTTTTTAGCTGTTCTATTTGATTCCCAACCTGGTCCGACTTTATTTGAACCATTAGATTGGTTTCCCGAATTTTAAGCTCGGCTTCCTGTCTTTTCAACCCCTGTAAAGCCTCTTCAAGCGCCTTTAAATTTTCCTGGCACTTTTCTAGGGCTATTTCGGATAGGTCTACATTTTTTTTCGCAAACCAATACACCCCCACTTCCTTCTCGTGCTGCAATTTCTTTAAGGAAGTTTGGATGCTTTGCAAGTCTGTGGCAAACTGATCTATCGGCTGTAGTTGGGCTATTTGTTCCCTTGCCTTTTCTATATTGACTTTAGCATCCATAAGGGTTAAAAAACTCTCCTTTAGATGCATAAACCGCGATTCGGCATCGAGCTCTTCCAACATATTCGTTCTGATAAATTCATCAAGATCTTCTAGAACTTTCACGCCAACTACCTGGTTAAAAAGACTTAAAGCCTTTACGGAGCGCATCCCAAAAAGATCGGCTATCCTTTGGGCATAAGTAGTAGGACCTTCAAAAAATTCTACTATTTTTCGTGGCTTATTGGTATTATAAATTTTTTCTAATCGTCTTTTCCATGCAAATTTATCATCAAATTCGGCAAAATCTACCGCGATTTCCAAAGGCGCATGCGCCATTCCATAAGCTCTTTTTAAGTTACCGTTAGAAAACCAACGAAGCTGAAATATGGTAATATGTTTGTCCTCTGTATTAGAAAAAGAAGCTAGAATAATAGAATAGGCAGAATTTTTATCCCGTAGCATTTGTAGCGTACTACTTAATTCCCCTTCCTTTTGTATACTCCCGTAATTACCACATACATAGGTTTCTTCGGTACGGTCTCCTTTTTTATCTACCCCAGAAGACTGGTTGTAGAACCTATCTTTCTTGGCAGGTACCATGAGGGTAAGCAAGGCATCTATAAAAGTACTTTTCCCCGAAGCGTTGGCTCCGGTTAAGAGCGAATTGTTTCCTTTAGGGTGAATTCTGAAAATTCTATCGTGAAAAGTTCCCCAGTTTAAAACTTCCATATATTGAAGCCTAAAACCAGCTGTATTGGAATTGGTACTAAACAGACTCAACATAATGCTGTAATTTATTTTTAAATTCTTTTAAAACGTCTAGCGTTACTTTCTCTTTTATGATTCTATGGATCTTATAAATGACTTCGCTATCGGTTTTGCTCACTTCCTTCAAGTATCCCAATTCCACTATTTTATTGATATAGCCATCGAGTTCCTTTTGGAATTTTAATTCGTTATAGCCCGCTTCTAGGAACAATTCCAATTCTTCCTTGATGTTAGACCTGCTTATATACTTTTCGTTTACATCAAATTGTGCTGGGTTGCTATCAAATTCTTCCAGACTTTGCCGCAACACTACCAGTATAATGGTGATTTCATACCCTACTTGGCGCCTAGATATCAATCCAAGGGTATTTCCATCACTATCTTCAAACTGCCTTAAATAAGCAAAACCATCATCTTTTTTCACCATTAATTCCAACCCCATTAGGCTTACATATTCCTGAATTTCCGTTTGGTAATTAATGACCGTTTCCCACAAACTAGCACTACTCTCTATTGGGGCCTTAAGCAATTTTACAATTGCCTTGGAATACGGTTTTATATTTTTTTCTAAACTGCTCATTTAGTGAGTATTATTTCGGGTATTTGTATTGATTTCTCCTCTGCGTTATTAAAATTGATACGTTGCATTTTTTCCGAACTTATGACGTGCTTGTGCTCTTTGGCTATCCCCAAATATCCAAACAGCTCTGGCAGCCCCTTTTCTAATCCGCCATAATCTTCAATGACATCTTTCAGGGTTACTTGCGATTTTTGAGCTAATGCCATAGTAATCCGTTCGCGAAGTAATTTCTTATCTACACTCACTTGGGAAAACAATTTATCGAGGCTATTAGAGTTAAGGAAATGTTCATCGGCCAATTTAGGTGCCGCCTTATAAGTGCCCGCTTCTTCTTTGTCAAAGGTTAGTTTTCTTTCGAAAGGCATGGCTATTTCCATAGCTGTTTCTAATTCAAAAGAAAGGTCGGGTCTTACTCCGGTATTTCTGATCTCGAGCAAAGACTTTTTTATGTCCTGTATAATATGTTTGGTAGAGGCGGTTTTGGAAGATTGGTTTTCCCTGATGATGCGACTCAGTTTTTCGGCCATTTTATCGTTGGCCTCATATACCTTTTGCCCAGATCTGTGTAAATGTTTTTTCATTCCCCTTAGAAAGAAATCGCCAATTGCGATATTCTTCTCTTCTAAACGGGTGTATAATTCATCGATGAGTTCATCCCATTCCAGTTGCAGTTCCGGATGGAGTAGAAAAGACCAAAAGGCATAAAAGCTCTTGCCCTGCGAACTTTCCTTTAGTTCATCCAAAGCTCCAAAGGCGTACTCCAGAATATCGCCTTTTGGGAGATTGTTTTCGGCATGTTTTCGGTAGATGGCTTTTGTTATTTCCTTAAAATTATCTTCTACTTCCTTAAAATCGGAAAGCAATTCCTTGGCCAAATAATTAATATGGTTGAACCGCGGAATAATCTCATACTCTTCATATGTCTTTATATCCTCTCCCGATTTGATGCGTTCTATCTGTTCCTCAATGTCGCGCTTTTTAGCTTCCAATAACCGAATGCGGCTATCGGCATCATCATTGGTAAATTCAACCAACTCCTTGATCTGGTTAAAGATGATTTTGAATTTAGATTCCGTCCCAACATAAGCTTCCTTTTGAAGGGCAGACAACCAATCTATAGTCTTTCTAGAATGCGACGAAAGTTCGTAATATATATCGCCCTTTTCGTTTTGATAGTTGGTTAAAAAACCCCTATTGGTCCATTGTTGAACATATCGTTTAGCCTTATCATCATAGGATTGTACCTCTTCTTGTTCATCTTCTTCATCGCTTTCAATCTGGTGAAATTCCAAATAGTCAGCCAATTTAGAGTGTATGCGGTCGGCCGTAATGGCTTCCGGATGGTCTGTGAACATACTCAACAGAAATACGATGACCACCTCCCTGTTTTTGAGTTTGAGCAACTCGGTACTAGGTGAGTTCTGTAAAATATCAGATATAACGGCACTATCAATCATGCATAGGTGTATTATTCGCGGCAAAAATGCGAGGTTCAAATCACAAATCAAATCATCTGCACCAAAAATTATACCCCTTGTTTTTCCTTAATCTGGGACTTATTCACGGACCACTTGAAATTCAATTCATTACGTCATAAAGCTCTCAGGAAATTGTTTACTCACTTAGTTTCGCTTATTTATCCAATTCTTGAAAGACAACTTTAGCGGCTGCAATCTTTTCATTTTCCTCTTTGGCTTTTTGCAAGGTTTCCTCCGTGACAATGTGCCAATACACCCATTTATCCCCAAATACGGAATAACAGATTTCTGCCCTGATCCATGAAGTTCTGGGTTGGTTTACCAATCGAACACCATTTTCTAAGACCGCCAAGGTTTTAGTAAGGCGTACCACTTCCGAAAAAGAAAATCTTAGAAAATCGGCAAATCCATCTTGCCTAACATTGTAAACCTTGTCTCCAATTTTTAACGCTTCCATTGTAAAAAAGGACTAAAAGTAATGCTAGATGGAGTTTAAATCTTCCATAAAACCTAGAACTTATAAACATTGTTCAGATTCCATTAATACTGAAGAAATTATAAGTATCCGTTTAAAAATTCTAATGCTTACATTTTACTTTCAATATGGCCACCATTCATACAATTCGTGTATTTTTGCCACTTAAAACAGAAATACTATGAGCTTAGAAAGAGAATTAGGAAAACGTAGCAATCATCAATGTGAACTATGTACCAGTTCCGAAAAATTAAGTGTTTTAGAAGTACTCCCTACTAAAACTGGCGGCGTAGATGAAAGCTTGCTAGTTTGTGAAACTTGCAAAGACCAATATGAAAACCCAGAGCATACAGACCCCAATCATTGGCGTTGCTTAAACGATAGTATGTGGAGCGAGCATACTCCCGTGAAGGTCATTGCATGGAGAATGTTGAGCAGACTTAGAAATGAAGGATGGCCTCAAGATTTGTTGGATATGTTTTATTTGGAAGAAGAAGATTTGGAATGGGCTAAAGCCACAGGTGAAGGAGCTCCTGCCGAAGATCAAATAATTCATAGAGATAGTAACGGAGTTGTTCTCGCTGCTGGTGACAACGTCGTTCTGATAAAAGACTTACCAGTGAAAGGATCTAGTATGGTTGCCAAAAGAGGAACTGCCGTTAGAAGAATTTCTTTGGACCATGAAAATGCAGAATATATCGAAGGAAAAGTCGATGGTCAGCAAATCGTGATCATTACTAAATACGTTAAGAAAATATAAATAGGTCGGTTCATCGCCAATTTTATTTCTTACAACCTCAAAGGTCCCATTTTTTTTAAGTTTATGGAATTAAAAGTTAGGCAACGGTTTGCTTTAAGCACCTATTTCTTTTTATCTGGATTTTGTTTTTCTACTTGGGCAGCACGTATCCCAACGATAAAAACTTTTTTTGATTTAAATGAAGCTCAATTGGGCAATATTTTACTGACCCTGCCTATTTGTTCCATGATCGGGCTGCCATTCTCCGGATGGCTGGTAGCCCGATACAACAGTAGGATGCCACTTTTAATTTCATTTTTGCTGTTCGCAATTTCCCTGATTTTTATAGGGTATGCCAAGAGCACGGTTGCCTTAATAGCCGCTATTGGATCTTTTGCCTTCTGTATGCGTATCCTAAACATATCGATGAATACCCAAGCCATTACCCTGCAGAAGCAATATGATAAAAAGATAAATGGGGCCTTTCATGGCATCTGGAGCACCGGTGGGATCGCAGGTGTCAGTTTCTCTACCCTCACCTTAAAAATGGATATTCCCATGGCACAGCATTTATTAATGGTAGCCATAATAACCATCGTGGTTTCCTTGCTGGCCTTTAAATTTCTATTGACCAATGACAAAGCGCCATCCGGAAATAAGCTAATTCTTGGTAAACCAGATCCTTTTGTGTTTTACTTGGGGCTATTGGTCTTCTTTGCTGCCATATGCGAGGGCGGAATGTACGATTGGAGCGGCGTATACTTTAAGGAAATAATCAAGGAAGATGTGTTTACCCTGGGATATCTTATTTTCATGTTCTTTATGGCCTTATCCCGATTTTTATCGGATTATCTTATCGACGCTATCGGTATGGCCAAGACCTATATGGCCAGTGGTATTTTAATTTCAATAGGCATAGCTATCGCCATTGGTTTCCCCTATTTTTGGCCGGCCATGTTTGGCTTTTGTCTCATCGGGTTTGGTGCCGCCTCCGTATTCCCTATGACCTTTACGTTGGCGGGTACCTCAAAAAAATATTCTCCAGGAATGGCTATATCTATTATCGCCACCTACGGAATTCTTGGCATGTTTATCGGTCCCCCCCTAATTGGTTATCTGGCCCATGCCTTTAACCTACAAACTTCCTTTATTATTTTTATATTTTCGGGACTGATGTTAATACCGGTGTCTAAACTCTTTTTTATTCATCAAAAATCCCTCGAAAATTAATTTCCCTGAGTACTATATTTGGAAGTAAATGCGATGTAGCAATTAAATAAAGTGCTTCTATATCCCTATAGGTTTTAGGGCAATGACTTGGGCGTTCCCTCCTTCGTCGGGCGGGCTCTCCGCTATATCCCTTGCCTTGCTGCGGGGATGCCGCTGCGATCCCTAACGCAAAAAAATAGGAGAATAAATAAGGCATAAGTTTAGGGGCGTCGTCTCGTGATATGGATTTTAATATTACTTCGGGTTTAATTAAAAAGCAGCTTGTGTAAAGAAGCCCTTATTGTTTCAGGATTGTTACTTCTTATAGGAATCAATTAAACATCAGGCAAACCATTCTGCAGCTAAGAACCCCAGACCATATGCGCGGGCGGGTCGCCTCGGTAAACACCATGTTCGTTGGCTCCTCCAACGAACTTGGTGCTTTTAAAAGCGGACTAACCGCCAAAATAATAGGTACGGTAACGGCGGTAGTTTTTGGAGGATGTATGACCTTGGCCACCGTCCTATTTACTGGAGCGATCTCTCCTACCTTTAGAAAACTAGACCTTAGGGAAGACCTAGATGCTTTTGAAAATGAATCTAATTAAAGATTAAACACGATTTCAAAAGCATCCAGACCAGCCTACCACTTAGACGATACTAAAGCTTAACCTTTTACAGCATGAGTTTTAGGGGGTATATATAAATAGCCATTCCCTATTTGAAGGATCCTTTGACTGTGAAACAACCTGAAATCCGTTTTTTTCGTAGAATGCTTGCAACCCCTCTTCTTCTATAGTTAGCCAATACGATTGCTTTGGCTGTCTTGCCTTTAAAGCATTTAACCACTGGGTTCCCAAAGCTTGGTTTCGACGGTTGGGATCTACATACAAAAATCCGATATATTGAAAACTAACATCCCTGTATTTCTTACCCTCAGTTAGTTCAAAATCGGTCATATTCGGAGGGTCTTGTTCAAATACAATTCCACCCGCTACTATAGCCCCCTGATCCGTAAGCACATAAATATTGGCATTTGTCTTATAGGTATTCCATACAGGTACAATTATGGCCTGCCAATCTAGCGGCAGCATCTTAAAATACTCCTTGGCGTCACTTTCTAAAGATATGAAATCCATCAATAAAAATATTAAATTACCACTGTTACAACAATCCCCAAGACCATAAACGATCAAAATCTTCTGACCATCTATCTCCTATATCCGTTCTATAGTATACGTTATTGATGATGATATTGCTGATACGGTTATGCATCATACGCTGAGCATCCTTCATGGTAAGCCCCGTGCCGGTAACCAATAGAGCTATCCCTGTATTACCAGTAATTAGCCATTCATCATTAATTTTTTTAAGATGCATGGGATGGACTCCCTCTTTCATATCTTTCTTAAAAACAATAACGGAATCTTTAGAGAATAATTCGAAGGTTTTTTTATCCTCGAAAGGAAATGGAGGTACTACCATATAGGCCCCTACCTGAAAGCCTTTCCTAACATTGATCTTAAATTTCTCACCCGAAGCTAGTTTATAAAACATATTGCCGATTGGTTCTAATATACCTGCACGTTGAATATAAATTTGCGGATATCCAAATCTCGAGGTAAATTCTAATGGGTAGATACCATTTCCGTTCACGATGCAATTGATATCTATTTGCCCTATAAAACCACCTTTTGCCAACGAACTTTCGAACTTTTTTAAAGTAGCATCAAAAATTGGGGAATCGTTGGTCCAGAACATACTAGACCCCATTTCCCCTGTAGATACTCCCAACTCTTTTGGAAATAATTTTTTGTGCTCAAAGGTGATATTAATAGGATTGATAAATTCCTTACCGTTAAAATAAGCCGATGCCGAGACCTCAACACCTTTTACTTTTCGTTGTAATTGAAAATTCCCAAATTGATTCCCCCATGATTTTTCGTAGGCCTTAAGAACTCTTATCACATCCAAGCCTTCATCGTCGCTACCCACAAATAGTAATTGTTTGTATTCCTGAGTTTCTCCTGAAGGTTTTATTACATATGCATTGGGATGATCCTTTACATATTGTATGGCATCCTGAAAATTAAAAAACTCCTTGGACGGTAATATCTTAATCCCGTGTTTCTTCATTTCGGCTTGCCCAAAATTACGGTCAAGCTCCAACAGATCCGAATATTCCGTACCCCCAACGACCAATTTTCCCTGAGCCCTTAATTCAGAACAAATTTTACCATATCCGGTGTAATCAAAAATAAAAATATCGGCCCACTCCATATGAGTTTTCCAATCTTTGGCCTTTTGCACAAATCCATATCCAATCTCCTTGGACGGCTTGTCTTCTATATACATTTTTACTTGATGCCCCTCGCTTAAAATAGCGATGGCCAAATCCAAGGTTTCTCCCCATCGGGAAATTATTAAGAAATTACGTTTAATTTCTATAGTACTATTTATTGCTTTTGTTTTCAATTTGATACCAATCGTTAAGTGCTGCAATTTATTTTATATGTTCTGTTTACGTATTCCTTTTTACAAACATGAAAACACACGGTACTGTCAAAGAGTGTATTCTCAATTTCAAAAGGTGCTGTTCTTAAATTTTTAACTGTAGAATTCGTTGCCCTTTCCTGTAGGCTAGATGGCATATTCACTGGCTGCCCGAATGAAGGTAATGGTTTCAATACATTAAGCTTAAACCCATTAGTGTGTGATTTTGAATCAAAGATATATTAAAAAACAATTCATTATTAAAAAATAACGGAAGTCTTAAACTTAAATTATAATTTAAAAATAAATCCCATAAACTTAGAGGACTATATTTCAAAAAACTTTTTACCCATATATTTTAGAAAGCCTATTTTTGCATTTAAATCAAGTACGAATGTTTCATTTTTTTAGTAAAAAAACTTTTTTAGCAGACTTCCTCGGCGGATTTATAGACATCCATAATCATATTCTCCCAGGTATCGATGATGGTGCCAAAACCGTGGCTGACTCTGTAGCTTTGATTAAGGGATTCTCAGAAATTGGCGTTCAAAAATTTATCGCCACACCACATATCATGGATAATTATTATCCCAATAATAGCGATACCATTACAAATGCGTTAAGTTCCCTTACAAAGGAATTGTCACAACAAGGGATGACTCAGATAACTATTGCTGCTGCTGCAGAGCATATGATAGACGCTAACTTCGAGGTTATATTAGAAAACAATCAGGTGATGCCTATAAAAAACAGGTATATGCTTATTGAAATGTCCTATTTACAACCTTCCATTAATTTCGATCAGGCGGTTCAAAAAATCACTGAGCATCGTTATTTTCCAATCCTAGCCCACCCTGAGCGGTATGCATTCTTTCCCATTAATTCGCCAAAATTAAAATCCTATAAAAATAATGGAATTGCGCTTCAATTAAATCTTTTATCGCTTAGTGAATACTACGGTATAGAGGTACAGAAAAAAGCCCATAAACTCTTGTCAGAGGGATTGCTCGATTTTGCTGGTTCTGATGTTCATAACCAAAAACAGCTTAATTGCCTTAAAGAAATGCGAATCACCAATAAAACAGCAAAATTATTAATGCCTATTATAGAAAAGACAAAGTCACATTTTTAAGGTGCTAAAATTTCCACCATTTTAGATGAGATTTCCCATAGCCGTAGCCATAGGATCCGCCATACCCTAAATTATTTGCCTTAACATTGTTGACAACAAAGGAAAGTCCTTTTAGTTTCCCTTCGCTTTTAAGTTTTAAGGGGAATTCCAATACTTTTTCTTCAGTAACCCCAGCCTTGATAACATATAGAATATGATCGGCATATTCACTAATAAGCAAGGTATCTGTAACCACCATTAAGGGAGCTGTGTCCACAATGACATAATCGTATTGTGTCGCAACTTCCGATAGTAATTCCTTCATCTTATCCTTCATTAAAAGTTCGGCAGGATTGGGAGGTATTTTTCCTGAATATATAACATCTATGGTATTTTTTCTAACTTCCATGGTGGTAATAATATCACTTGCTTTTATCGAGCAATCAAATAAAAACTCTGTCAATCCGGGTTTCTTATCAGCTCCGGATTTGAGCTCATTGGTATTCGGGAAAAAAGAAAATATTTTAGGATTTCTAATATCAGCACCAATTAGAAGAACTTTTTTATGGGTACTGGCAAAAATCATGGCAAGGTTTGAAGATAAAAAGGTCTTACCTTCTCCAGGAACCGACGATGTAATGTAGATGACATTCCCCTTATGTCTTTGGTTAGTAGCTTTTATGTTATAATCTATATTGGTCCTAATAATTCGCAAGGACTCTGCTAATACGGACCTATCTTCCTTGTTTACAAGTTTGTCTTCACGCCTTCCTAAGCTAGGTATTTCTCCCAGCACCGGTACATCCTTTACCAGTTTTTCTAAACCGGTTTTACTATGTATCTTATTATCCAACAAATCTTTCCCATATATTACCGAAAAGGGTACTAGAAGCCCAAAAATAAAAAACGCCAAATACACAATTTTTCTTTTGGGAGTAACTGGTTCTGGACTTACACTATGAGAGTTATCAATAATTTTGGACTTTGGAGAGGCCGATGCAAACGAGATTTGCGATTCTTCCCTTTTCTGTAATAAATAAATATATAGAGACTCTATAGTTTGTTGTTTTCTACCTATATCCCTTAAGGCCCTTTGGTTTCTAGGCGCGGCGTATAATCTCGAATTTACCCTAGAGAGTTGACCACTGAGACTATTAACTTGTAGGACCAAATTATCGGTCATACTTTGCAAACTAGACTGCATACTTTGTTTGAGGGTATTAAGTTGTTCATCTAGGTTGACAATAATAGGATTCTTTTCATTCGAACTTTTTAGCAACCGGTTTCTTTCGGACACTAGCTCATTGTATTTGGCAGTGGTACTCGCTATAGCTGGGTCAGAAAGCCCAATGGAAGGCAAAATATCAAATCCTTTCTGGGTATCTACCAAATCCTTCATAGAAGACGCAATATCTAATTGTAGTGACGCATTTTCTAGCTCTTTTTGACTCGAGGCGCTAACGGTTAAATTCACACTCGCTTGGGAGGCTACATCGGTAATACCTCGGCCCTCCTTATACTCCTCTTCCGTTTGGTCTGCCGAAGACAAATTAGAATAAATCTCAGTGATTCTGTCATTTATAAATTCGGAAGTCCGGTCAGCAATCTCCTTTCTATCACGAATAGCATTACTATTATAGGTGTCTATTAAATTATTAATTATATCATTGGCCTTCTCAGGTATAGGATCATTTAAGGTGATTTCTAAAATATTGGAATACTCCATTACCGGTGAAATAGAAGTCTTTTCCTGATATTTTTGTGCTACTTCACCAACGGGCTTAATACTAATCTTGAACTTTTTATCATTAAAATAGGATAAATCATCTTTATTCGGTGTCAAAACAATATCTCCAATAGCCGTCGATATACTTTTTCCAAATGAGACCAAATTAGCAGGTTCGTCTTCCGATTCCGTATATACGAAAGAAGAACCATTGCCAAGGGTGATATAAAAATCAAAATAGGAGTTCTCCACAATAGAATCTTTCGCTATAAAACTTATCTTAATAGGTGGATTCTTATATACTTCAGAATCTAAAATCTTCCCAAGGGCCGTAATCTTAACATTGAGCCCTAATTTTTTGACCACTTCAATGAAATTAGACCTAGAGTTTATAATTTCTATTTCATCTTCTACTTTATTGGTTCCAGAAGGCAATATCCCTAAGTCTTTAAAGGACCCCAATTCAGAATTAGCATTTTTATCTTCTAAAATTTGAATTTTAGCTTGCGCCGAATATTCGGGAATAGAATACCTAAGTTTCACGAATGCCAAAGAAAGAGCGATGATAACAGACAGCACAAACCATTTCCAATGCCGAGTATACATTCCTAAAATTTCCTTTAAATTTTTATCGGAAGATTTATTTTTAAAATTTAAACCCATGTGTTTTTATTATTAATTATAGCCTAGTAAGAAGTACTATGGTAGATGTAATTAGAATAGAAGCTATGGATATGGCTATAGATGCTCTATTATCCAAACTGTATGATGCCTTTGCCGAATTATTGGGCTCAACATACACTACATCATTTTGAGTTAAATAATAAACTGGTGAATTTAAGGACTCTTTTTTTGTTAAATCGATTCGTTCATAAACCTTGGTGCCATTAAAATCTCTAATCACCATGACGTTTGTTCGCATTCCTTTTATCGTTAAATCACTAGCCAATCCTAAGGCCTCCAAAATAGTAATTTGCTCCCCATTTACGGCATAGGTACCAGGCCTATTAACCTCTCCTAAAATAGTTACTGTGAAATTTTTTAACCGGATATTGATTATAGGATCCTTTAAATAATCTTTTAGTTTAGCAGCCAGCAACATCTTGGCTTCATTAGGAGAAAGTCCCGCTATTTTTACAGCTCCCAAGACAGGAAAATCAATTTCTCCGTTTTTATCGATAATATAATCGAGTTGCTCAGGTCGCATCCCTCCTTCTTCGTATCCTTTAATTAAATTAAAGGGGACACTAGATTGTGGATCAAGGGTAGATACATTTATACTAATAGCATCATCGACTTTAAACCTATTAATACTCGTATTATCACTGACAAGGGTCTCAAAAGACTTGGCATTCTGAAAGTATACCACATCCTTTCTGGAGGCACAAGACGATAGCACACCAATAAGTACAAATACTAAAACAAATTTGAAATTTATTGCGAAGGATTTTTTATACATAATGATTGGTTTCTAAAAGGATTAAAAGAAAAACTAAGATTGGTATATTTTATGCCCTCCTAGAGTCTTGGTTGCATCAGTAAGTTTTTTATCGTGTTTACATAGCTTAGAATTGTTGGAAATATATTCTGGAACAATCTCTTTCATAAGCCTTACTGTATTTTGATCAAAAAACATATTTGAGACACATAATTCGTTGATTTTTGATTTTGTATCTTCATAACAAAGTTCCCTGGATTTACTGATCATTATCTTTTTATGGTAGGTTGGCATCGTATCCTCCCCATTGGCCAATAACTCTTCATATAGCTTTTCTCCAGGTCGCAGCCCTGTAATTACAATATCAATATCTTCAGGGTATCGAAGCCCCGATAATTTGATCATATTCTTTGCCAGATCAAAAATCTTTACGGATTCTCCCATATCGAAAATAAAAATCTCTCCACCTTTCCCCATACCTCCTGCTTCTAAAACTAATTGTGATGCTTCAGAAATGGTCATAAAATAGCGGGTAATATCCATATGAGTTACTGTTAACGGTCCTCCCTTTTCAATTTGTTTTTTAAATAATGGAATCACCGATCCGTTAGATCCCAATACATTTCCAAAACGTGTAGTAATAAATTTAGTTTTATGATTTTGTTGGGCACAACTAATGTACATTTCTGCAATTCTTTTCGTAGCACCCATAACATTGGTAGGATTGACGGCCTTATCTGTCGAAATAAAAGTAAATTTGTCAACATTATTATCCATCGATAGGTCTACAATTACTTTTGTTCCTGCCACATTTATTTTTATAGCTTCATAAGAATTATATTCCATCAAAGGGACATGTTTGTAAGCAGCAGCGTGAAAAACCATATGAGGTTTGTATTCTTGAAAAACCCCGGTCATTCTGTTTTTATCACGAATATCGGCCACAATAGGAATAAAATTATGAAATCCGTTCTGAATCAATTCCTGCTGAAGATCATATAAGGCAGACTCCGCCTGATCGATAATAATTAACGATCGGTATTCATAGTTAGCAATTTGTCTAACCAATTCACTCCCAATAGAACCTGCGCCACCGGTGACAAGTATCACCTTATCTTTCAGTTCCATAGAAATTCTTTCGTTCTTAATATTGATCGGAACCCTATCCAACAAGTCTTCGATCTGAACCTGTTTTATCTGAGATATCTTAAGCTCGCCATTGATCCAATTCTCTATGGGCGGTACAATTTTAACTTGAATCGGAAAATCGACCAAACCACCCACCAATTCTCGCAACCGGTTATGGCTAATATTTTGAATAGAAAATATAACCTCTGTTATATGATTCCTTTTGATAAAATTTTCGGTTAATACATCGGGTCCATATACAGTAACTCCATTGATACTTTTACCTACCTTCTCATTGTCCTTGTCTATGTAGCCAATCACCCTAGAAACACTATTGATCTGACTAGTCAATGCGTTATGGGTAAGTACGCCAGACTCCCCTGCCCCATAGATCAATACATTTTTACTGGTTTTAAATCGCTTTAAAAGATTATAATACAAGGTTTTAAACACATATCTAGATGCCGTCAGCATCAAAAAACTTAATAAACTATGGATTATAATTATAGACAAGGGCACGGTTAGCCCCTCCATAATTTGGGCTTCTCTATTTAGGATTACCATAAAAATGGTAACTATGCTCGATAAACAAATAGCATTGAAAATATTATAAACATCCCTAACCCCAGTATGTCTTATAACCCCTTTATAAGATCCTGTAATTAAAAAGGATACCAACCCAATCAATAAAATAATAGGCAATTGTATCAACAACATATTAACTTCGAAGTCCAAGGTTAAGTTAAACCTAATGACATAGGATAATATAAAAGTGATGGCAATTGATAACAAATCAATGACCAGAACAATCCATTTGGAGGTATTCTTTTTTACCCTATTGACTAAGTAATCTTGCATCATGGGTTAAAGTTTTTTTGGATTATTTCAATGACCCTGTTTAGATCATCCCTATTCAAATTAGATCCGCTTGGCAGACATAAACCTCTATTAAACAAATCTTCCGAAGTTCCGTCTACAAAACTGATACAGTTATCAAAAACAGGCTGTAAATGCATTGGTTTCCATAACGGTCTAGACTCTATTTCATATTCTTGGAGCGCCAACCGAATAAGTTCTCTTATATTCTTGGAGGGGGTTAAAATACAGCTTAACCATCTATTGGAAAAAAAACCTTTAGGTTCCTTGAGAAATTCAATTTCCTTGATTTCGGACAATTGCTGCTTGTAATACTCAAAATGAGCTCTTCTAGCCGCTACCCGTTCCTCTAACACCTCCATTTGTCCTCTTCCGATTCCGGCCAGCACATTGCTCAACCTATAATTATAACCTATTTGGGAATGCTGATAATGCGGGGCGTCGTCGCGGGCCTGGGTCGAAAGAAAAACAGCTTTTTTCTTCAATTCTAAACTATTGGTAACTAAAGCTCCACCTCCAGAAGTGGTGATTATTTTGTTACCATTAAAAGACAATACTCCCATGGTTCCCAGCGTACCACATTTTTCCATCCCTACTGTACTTCCAAGAGCCTCAGCACTATCTTCTAAAACCGGAATTCCATAGTGATCGGATATTTCTCTTAATTCTTTTACTTTATATGGCATTCCATATAAATGAACCGCAATGATGGCCTTAGGCTTTTTCCCTTTCGCAATCCTATCTTCAATAGCCTTTCTTAGTAAAACAGGGGATATGTTCCAAGTATCACTTTCACTATCCACAAAAATGGGGGTTGCCCCCAAATAACAAATAGGATTAGCAGAGGCCGAAAAAGTAAAACTCTGACAAAGTACCTCATCTCCCTTACCTACTCCTAATAATGCTAACCCTAGGTGGATGGCTGCCGTACCAGAACTTAAAGCAGCAACATAAACTCCATTATCTAAATATTTCTGGATCGCAGCTTCAAACCCGTCCACGTTAGGGCCAAGCGGCGCTATCCAATTGGAATCAAAAGCCTGCTGTACATAGGATTGTTCATTGTTTCCTATATGAGGAGAAGAAAGCCATATTTTAGTCAGGGTTATCACAGAAGATTGGGTTTAGGCGTTACTACAATAAAAATAACCATACTGTTTTAACTCCTATAAAAACAAAACCAGTATTCGTTTAAGCAATAAAAATATCGGTCAAAAACCTTTCTATCGAAGTAAATTTTAAGGAACAACAGCAACAATTGCATACAATAACGCTCTATATCAACTTTTTAACAACATCGAGCATAAGATTAGTGCCAGAACTACGTGAAAATAACTTTTGACTTTTTTAAATTATTATTAGCAACCATTTCTTTTTTATCCTGAATATCCTTGAGGAATGAACGATGACTACTTAAAATGGCTGCAGTCTACATTAAACATATAGAAATACCAGTATCTATTATACCTTAGTATACTTATAGCTTATCTGATTATGTAGAAGTTAGTAAAAACAAGACTATAGCATTTTGTTTACCTTCTATACTTTTTAGGCCTTCACTTTTAAAAAATCTTAAAAAAAGATGCATTTCATCGAAAACGAAAATTAAAAAGATCTAAAACCGTAATCTAAACGTTAAACCAACATTGCATTACAACTGTGCAGTTCAACGAACTTAAATTGCATTTCGTCGTTGATTACAATTTTAGATTATTTTTTAAGAACCCAAATTATGTTTAAATTTAAATTAATTTCCTATCTTATGAAGCTTAACCTACCCAAACTCATGAGCATGCTAATTTTTACGGCTGCGGTGTTATTGAATTTTTCCTGTGCGAAAGACTCGGATTTATTAGTAGATTATGTTGTTGACGATAACAACACAGCTATTGAAGAAGACAAAGAAGAAGAGCCTCAAGAAGTCGTCATCGACTTAGAAAATGCGGCTATCACAACCAAAGAAGACAAACCAGTAACTTTCAATATTCTTAACAACACTACTTCTAAAGGAGGTGGAAGAAGAACATACAAGAGTTCTAGAAATCCTAAATATGGGGAATTAACCATTCAAAAAGACAGTATTGCCCTTTATTCTCCATTAAACGATTTTAATGGAACGGACGATCTTGAATTAACGCTAGAGGTCACCAATGAGGACGAAACTACTTCTGAAGTTGTAGTAACAGTAGATATCACTATTGATGCCGTAACCGATGTTATACAAGATACAATCGTTACAACGACAGATGATCCTATCGTTATAGAACCTCTAAAAAATGACACCTTTAATAAAGAGAGCACTGTATCCATTACAGAAATAAGCGAACCAGCTAATGGTACCGCAGTGTTAAACAATAATAACACCATCACCTATACTCCTAAAGCCAATACTTCTGGCGAAGACACCTTTACCTATACGACCTCTATTACCAATGTAGACGAAACTGTAAATACAGAGAAAGGTACTATAATAGTAAGTAAAGAGGCTGTCACCGAAGTACCCCCTGCTTCCGGAGATATGGATTATGGACCATTAAAAGCCTTCCCTACAGCATTCGGTGGAGGCGCCAATGTTACTGGTGGTAGAGGCGGAAGAGTGATACACGTTACCAATCTAAATGCCAGTGGTTCTGGATCTTTAAGAGAAGCCGTAGAAGCAAGTGGAAAAAGAACTATTGTGTTCGATGTTTCCGGAAATATAAATTTAGGAGGCGCAGAACTTCGAGGAAATAGTGATTTGACTATTGCTGGTCAAACAGCTCCTAAAGGAGGAATTACTTTTACCAATGGAACAATTAAATTTAGTGGCAAAAGAAATATTATAATTAGATATATGAGAGGTCGCCCCGCTGAAGCCACTTCTGGAGAGGTAAAACACGGCGATGCATTTATATTTTCTGGTTGTGATGACGTAATATTAGATCACGTTTCCGTATCCTTTGGCGGTGACCAAGCTACTACCTTAGCAGCAGAGAGCTCAACCCATTCAAGTAGAAGACATACTGTACAAAGAAGTATCTTTTCAGACTCATATACTGGTGTTCTATTGGGAGATTCTAATGCTCCTTTTGAATCTACAGACGATGTTTCATTCATTTACAATGTTGTTGTAGATATGCCACATAGAACTCCAAATGTAGGAGGAACTGGAAGCTTTGAAGTCATTAACAATGTGATTTACAACTGGAGGAATAGAGCTACTAATATCAACCAAAGCGCACCTCATCTTAATCATATTGCCAATTATTACAAAAGAGGGAGGTCTACAGAACAAAACAGTGTGGCCGCAAATGCCAATAAAGTTCAAACAAGTGCCAGCGCTTTAATCTACACCAGAAAAAATTACTATTCTGGTAATGTTCTTAAGGGTCTTGAATCTGAAAACAATGAGGTAATTTGGTCTACTTTTAGTGGTAGTAATCCGGTTCCTAGCCGATATTTTGTTGACACACAATTCCCATTAATCGGAGTGCCTGTACCAATTATGAATGCCACAGAAGCATATTCTAATGTATTGGCCGATGTTGGAGCAAACAAGTACATAGACGACAATGGTACAGTTCAGTTATATTTAGATGAATATGACACAATAAAAATTTTCAATATTAAAAATGATATCAGTACGAAGGTATATCGTGATTACTCTAGTTGGAGAATTCCTTCGCTACCAACTAACAAAAGAGCGAATAATTATGATACTGATGGGGATGGGATGGCAGACGCCTGGGAACTTGCCAATGGTTTAGATCCAAACAATCCTGATGATGCCGCAGCTGATAGAAACAATGATGGATATACTAACTTGGAAGATTTCCTTAATCAGGTAGATTTTCTATAATTAGTCCCCTAAAATAGAGTTATCTATTTTCAAATAAAAAAAAAGTTCGTCTACTAATTGGTAGACGGACTTTTTCTATTTATAAGAAATAATGATTATAGCTTCTACCCAAGAGTTATTTAACGCCCTTTGTAATTCTTACATAAAGATATTGCCACAAGGTGGGATGATACCATAGTTTACTTTCCAAATCTCTTTTTACTGGCAAAATATTATCGTTTAGAATATCTTTTAAGGCCAATTTCATACATGTAATACCTTCAGCCAATTGCAAATATGGATAGGTAATGAAATTATCCTGAGGGGTTACCTTAATAATCCCTTGGCGTAAAATACCTCCGGTATCAATACCAGCATCGACCAAATGTACCGTTACACCACAATTATCCTTATCATCACTGGCCAAAGCCCAATACCCTCCATGAACTCCTCTATATTTTGGGGTGATGCCAACATGGGTGTTCACAAAGGTTGCTCTTATCCCGTTGAGTATTTTTTTTGAAATAATTTCTGTTCCATTAACGATGATAATATCTGGATTTAATCGTTTCAACACCTTTAAACATTCATCAGAATTAACAGATGGTACGTCTATTAAAATATTTTTATTAATATCCTCTTCAGACAACTGTAAATTTCTCTTTAATTCTTCTACTCGTGCTTTAGAAAAGACATTTAATAGGCGTACACAACATATCTGAAAAAGGATCTGTCCAATTAATTTAGAGTACCCTAAACGTTTTGCGCGACGTTTTAAAAAATTCACTCGACCTTTTGAGGTATAACCAGCCCTGAGGACATTCATGATTTCAAATTCATCCTTTAATCCATTATACATGAATTTTGCCGATTGTCCATGCCCTACCAACATTACGATCTTTTTATTCATGGTTTATTTGTATTTTTTCAGCAAAGCCACCCATGGTTATACTTTCAAAACCATATTGTTCGTTCAGTTTTTTATAATGAACTAAAATGTCTTCTAAAAAATTAAAATTCTCATCTTGTTTACTCCCAAAATTATGAGGGTGCCACCAAAGGTGGTATAAAAGATTGTTTTTTGCAGCGAAGGTCATGCTATCCAGAATTCGTTTTTTCCTAAAGCTTTCTAGAGCCCTTAAGCCTGGAGCGTAAGGCCTTAAAAACCTACTAGAAGGAATATTATAGGGCTTACTTTTAGTGATATCCTCTAGGGAGTAGCAGTGGTGTCCTGTTAGATTTATATAAGAATCTAATAAGCGAAAAGCTTGTTTGCTCTTATATTTTAATTTAGAAACCCCCTTTTCCGCTCTATAACACCAAGCGATTTCATTTCCCCTATAAGCCAAGATCCTGTGTTCTTCACAAACTTTCAAATACTCCTCATTAAACATATTTCTAGGAAAAATCAAGCTTTTATAACATATACCAACATGGTTTCCTATACTAATTGCTGATTTTATATCGCTTCTAAAATCTTCAATAGTTTGCCCCTCAGCGTTGCAGTAGTAATGAGAAAAAGTATGGGTTGCGATCTCATGGTTTGGATATTTTCTAATCAGATTAATCAAATCGGATGCATAATGATATTTATCCTCGGCCTCAGAGTCCTTAACTAGATGAAAATGCCCATTATAAGGAGATAAGTTTGGGTTTTTATATTGTGGTTTTCTTTTTGGAAAGAATTTCATTAAGCCTTCCTTATCAGAAGCCAATAAGAATCCTACAGTTGCAAAAGTTGCAGAGACTTCATACTTTTCAAAAAGATCTAACATCCTTGGAATAACCTTCCATACACCCAAAATATTTTCGCCATACTCAGCTATCGTTTTTTCATCCCTCATTCCCCATAATAGCTCAAAATCTAATGAAATAACAAACTTTCCTGTATTGTTCATGGTATAATTTTCTTTTATTCCCAGCTACATATTAACAATTTGAATTTCGCGATACCAAATGATTTTAAAGGTTAAAACCTTAACAATCAAACATTACAATTGAAGCAATTTTTTTAATCACATATCTAGTAGAACGTTGAAAGAAAAGTTTCACTTTAAAAAAGTTTTAGCTTCCATATCCATAAATCGTTATTGTATACAGATAAATGTAAATGAATAATTTCATTTCGGAGATAAATTCGGCTAAAGCAACCCTTTTCTAGATTTAATACCAATAGCGTCCTAAACGTTTAAAAAAGGAAGGGAGTTTTGTAACTCAAAGTTATCTTTGAGGTGCGAAACAAAAATCAACCCTTCCCATGACAAATATAACCCTGTTTTCACAGATAATTAAAAAACTTGAGCGTTCTTCTTTCAATAAAATGGTCAGGGAAAAGCAAACGGACAAGCATTCCAAAGGATTTAATAGCTGGACCCATTTGGTCTCGATGCTTTTCTGCCAGTTTGCCAAGAGCCAATCCGTCCGTGATATCAGCAACGGGCTCCGCTCGGCCACCGGTAACTTGAACCATTTGGGAATAGAGAGGGCTCCGTCCAAATCCACGGTCAGCTATCAAAACCAGAGACGGGACTGGGAACTTTTCAGGGATTATTACTATAAACTGCTCCAAACATTAGGACAGCATGCCTATCGCAAGCGTGTAAAATTCAGGATCAAATCAAAGATATTCCTGCTGGACTCCACTACCATAAGCCTTTGCCTAAGCCTTTTTGATTGGGCGAAATACAAGACGGCAAAAGGTGCCATAAAGATGCATACACTTCTGGATTATGATGGGCATCTGCCGGCCTATGTGAACATTACAGATGGAAAGACGGCGGATAACAAGGGTGCTTATGACATACCGCTGTTAAAACAGAGCGTCATTGTTGCCGACCGGTTCTACAATGATTTTTCCCTGCTCAAGGTCTGGGACAGCAACCAAGTGTTTTTCGTTATTAGGCATAAAGAAAACATCCAGTTTAAAAGCATTAAGGAGAACGAACTCCCCGACGATAGGCACGGGCATATTCTAAAGGATGAGATCATTGAACTCACGGGGTACCGATCGTCCCAGAAATACTCCAAGCGGCTTAGAAGGGTCGCTATATGGGACGATGAGAACCAGCAGGAAATAGAACTCATCACCAACCAAAAGACTTGGACAGCAAACACGATAGGTGAACTTTACAAGGCGCGTTGGCAGATAGAAATATTTTTCAGGGAAATAAAACAGTTGCTACACATTAAGTCTTTCGTGGGCACATCGGAAAATGCGGTAATGATCCAAATATGGACAGCCTTGATTACAATCCTCGTCCTAAAGGCATTGAAGGCGATAGGGAAATACCCCTGGCACTTATCGAATCTGGTTTCTTTTATAAGATTGAACCTTTTTGTCAAGATAGACCTTCAAAAATGGCTCGACGAGCCTTTTGTCGAGCCAAAACCGCCGCCCGGAAATCTACGACAGGGGGTCTTATTTTGAAAAAGGAAAGAAATAATCTGAAAAGAACAGTAAAAATGGTAGTTTTAGAACTGCCTGAAATCGTTTAGGACAGTATTGATTTAATACCCAAAAATTCTAACCCTAAGGAAATAAGACCAAATAATTAAACATTAGAGATTTGTATATTTACAAGTACTTAATGCAATTCGATCATTTTAATCCTTAACCAAAGTCATTAATCATACCTTTCGTTAACTTTTAAAAAATTCAATTAATTAAACCCATCCAATAAACGTTAGAAAATTTTGACCAAACCTATGTAAGGATCATATATCTCAACGAGAAATTGTTTAAAATAAAATAAATCATGACCTTTAATTTTTTTGTTCAACATAGACTTCTTTCTTAAACATTTATAGGAACTTCCACAGTATGCAAAACAGAATAGAATCATGGACAAAGAAATTATTTATTGAAAGACTTTTTGATAATATTTTAAAAGAAGATTTCTTTGTAATAGTTAGGTTTATAGATCTAAAATAAAATAAATGAAAATACTAGTAACTGGTGCAGCAGGTTTTATAGGATTCCATGTTTCCCTATCTCTTATATATAAAGGCCATAAAGTAGTAGGGCTAGATAATATAAATGACTACTATGATGTTAACCTTAAATATGCCCGTTTAAAAGAGTTGGGAATTTCCAGAGAAAATGCGGAAAAATTCGGCGAAATCAATGTCAGTGAAACACATCCCAATTCTTTTTCCTTTATACGTCTTAACCTAGAGGATCGCGAGGCGCTACCCCAACTATTCCAAACTGAAAATTTTGACGTGGTAAGCAACCTTGGGGCACAAGCTGGGGTTCGTTACAGTCTAGAAAATCCGGAAACTTACATAGACAGTAATATTGTTGGATTTCTAAATATTTTAGAATGTTGTAGGCACCATAAAATTAAACATTTGGTATATGCTAGTAGTTCTAGCGTTTATGGTTTAAATAAAAAAATTCCCTTCGAAACTTCAGATAATGTAGACCACCCCATAAGCCTTTATGCCGCTACTAAAAAAAGTAATGAACTTATGGCCCACACCTATAGTCATCTATATGATTTCACGACTACAGGTCTTCGTTTTTTTACCGTTTATGGTCCATGGGGAAGACCAGATATGGCCATGTTTTTATTCACAGATGCTATGGTGAAAGGAAAACCAATTAAAGTATTTAATGAGGGAAAAATGGAGCGGGATTTTACTTATATTGATGATATTACAGAGGGAGTAGTCCGAATTTTAGAAAAAGATACCGTCGATAGGATTGAAAAAGGTGAAAATTATAAAATCTATAATATAGGTAATAACAACTGTGTCAAGCTATTGGATTTTATTGAATGTATCGAACAAAATTTAGGTATAACAGCGAACCGAAATTTACTTCCTATGCAACCTGGTGATGTTGAAAAAACCTGGGCCAATGTTGATGATTTAATAAAAGATTACGACTACCGACCCAACACCTCTATAAATAAAGGGGTAGCAGCCTTTATAAATTGGTATAAAAAATATTACCAACTTGCCCCAAATTGTTAGTACCTGAAACTACAAAGGGATAATTAACTTTGTTAAACCGGATTTAAGAGGATTGAATTCAAGTCAAGAATCCAATTCATCGGAGTTTATGAGTACTTGAAACAAAAAAAAGGAGTTTATTATAAGTAATCTCCATATTTGTTTAATAATAAAGGAATAAAAAATATGAATCTAAATTCTGATTACCATATTCTTGTTACTGGAGGAGCAGGCTTTATTGGCTCTAACTTATGTGAAGCCCTCTTGAAAAATGGGAATACGGTTAGCTGTTTGGATAATTTTTCGACAGGAAAGCGGGAAAACCTGACGCATTTGCTTTCCAATCCTAAATTTTCGCTTTTCGAAGGAGATATTCGAATTTTAGAAGATTGTCACAAAGCTTGTAAAGGTGTTGATTATATTTTACATCAGGCCGCTTTGGGATCTGTCCCTAGGTCTATCGATGATCCTATAACCAGTAATGATGTCAATGTATCAGGGTTCCTAAATATGCTAGTGGCCGCTAGAGATGCAAAGGTAAAACGGTTTGTTTTTGCAGCAAGTTCCTCAACCTATGGGGATTCTAAAAGTTTACCCAAAACTGAAGATCACATTGGAAAACCATTATCTCCCTATGCCATTACCAAATATGTGAATGAATTATATGCCGATATCTTTAGTAAAACATATGGACTAGAAACTGTTGGTTTGCGCTATTTTAACGTATTCGGTCGAAAACAGGACCCTAAAGGTGCTTATGCTGCCGTGATTCCTAAATTTGTGATGCAATTAATGAATTATGAATCTCCGGTAATTTATGGCGATGGTTCTTTTTCCCGAGATTTTACTTATATAGATAATGTAATCCAAATGAATATTCGGGCTATCAGCAGTAATAATAAAGAAGCCGTTAACACCGTGTATAATGTTGCCTATGGGGAGCGAACGGATCTTAATGAATTAGTAGGACTATTAAAAGAATATTTAAGCGAATACGATTCTAAAATCGCTGAAGTACAAATCAAATATGGCCCTACAAGACAGGGCGATGTCCCCCACTCTTTGGCGTCTATTGATAAGGCTAAAACCCTATTGGGCTACGATCCCAAATACGATATAAAAAAAGGATTAAAAGAGTCCGTACATTGGTACTGGGCCAATTTAAAATAAACTAAATGAATTTAACTGTTGTTGGAACTGGCTATGTTGGCCTTGTAAGTGGTACTTGTTTTGCCGAAATGGGAAACACGGTGACCTGTATTGATATCGATTCTAAAAAAATCAATAATTTAAAGAAAGGAATCATCCCCATTTATGAACCGGGCCTAGAGGCCATGGTGATGCGGAACGTTCAAAACAAAACATTACAATTTAGCACTGATTTAAGCGTGCATTTAGACAAAATCGATGTCGTTTTTATTGCCGTTGGCACCCCTATGGGTGATGATGGTTCTGCAGATTTGCAATATGTGTTACAAGTAGCCAAGGAAATCGGCCGGCATATGACGCATCCTATGATCATAGTAGACAAATCTACCGTTCCTGTTGGCACTGCCGATAAAGTAAAAAGAACTATTCAGGAAGAACTTAATATAAGAAAGCTATCCATAGACTTTGATGTGGTGTCTAATCCCGAATTTTTAAAAGAAGGAGATGCAATAAACGATTTTATGAAACCAGACCGGGTGGTCATAGGAGCGGACAATGAAGAAGCTGCAAAAAAAATGAGGACACTTTATAGTCCTTTTTTTAGAAGCAGTGCAGACAGATTAATTCTTATGGATGTCCGTTCGGCTGAAATGACTAAATATGTAGCTAACGCCATGTTGGCCACTAAGATTTCCTTTATGAACGAAATTGCTAATATATGTGAGCTAGTAGGCGCTGATGTGAATAAGGTTCGTATCGGGATAGGGTCGGATAGCAGAATAGGATATAGTTTTATTTATCCGGGTAGCGGTTATGGGGGTTCTTGCTTTCCGAAAGATGTAAAAGCACTAAAAAGAACCGCGGAAGAACACGGATATACAGCTAATTTGATTAGTTCTGTTGAAACAGTTAACGATAAACAAAAATTAATCATAGCCCAAAAGGTAGTTAAGAGATTTGGAGAGGATTTAAAAGGAAAGACCTTTGCCATATGGGGCTTGGCATTTAAACCCGAGACAGATGATATGCGTGAAGCTCCAGCCATCTATACTATAAGAGAATTAACCAATCGAGGGGCAAAAATACAGGCATATGATCCCAAGGCTATGGATGAAGCTAAGGATTTTTATTTAAAAGACATTAAAAGCATTTCCTATCACAGCTCTAAATACGAAACACTTCAAAATGCAGATGCCATGATTCTGTTAACCGAATGGAAAGAATTCAGGTCTCCAGATTTTGAAGAGATAAAAGTGCAGTTAAAGCAGCCTATTATTTTTGATGGAAGAAACCAATACAACGATACCCAAATGGATGAACTAGGGATCGAATATTTTCAAATAGGAAAACAAACCTATTCTAAATCAAATTCTAGTTCCCCTAAATTACATGATAACAATTTAGAAGCCGTAGCCCTTAAAAAGTCTTAGGTCTTTAGCTTTTAATATTATGGATGTTGGCAATAGTCCGCTTCACCAAAAACTGATTTTTAAATAACTTAGATACCAACCACTTTAAATTATATCAAACTATGAATACGACCAAAATTGCAATTCTAGGACTAGGTTATGTAGGTTTACCTTTGGCACGATTATTCGCTACAAAATTCCCAGTTGTTGGGTTTGATATTAACGAAAAAAGAATTGATGAATTACGTTCGGGAATAGATAAAACCCTAGAGGTAGAAGATGAGCTTTTACAAGAAGTCCTTTGTGCGTCTACAGATATGACCAAGGGGCTATATTGTACCAATCACTTAGAAGACATTGCAGATTGTAACTATTACATCATTACTGTTCCCACCCCGGTAGACAGTACTAACCGACCTATTTTAACCCCATTATACAAGGCCAGTGAAACCGTAGGAAAGGTTCTTAAAAAAGGTGATGTTGTAATTTATGAATCTACCGTATACCCTGGGGTTACGGAGGAAGAGTGTGTTCCGGTTTTGGAAAATATAAGTGGACTTAAATTCAATATCGATTTTTTCGCCGGCTATTCCCCAGAACGTATCAATCCTGGAGACAAGGAACATACGGTCGAAAAAATAATGAAGGTAACCTCAGGATCTACTCCCGTAATAGGCAAAAAGGTAGATGACTTATACGCTTCGGTTATTACCGCAGGCACACACTTGGCACCTACTATCCGGGTAGCAGAAGCCGCCAAGGTCATAGAAAATTCTCAACGAGATATCAATATTGCCTTTGTAAATGAACTAGCAAAAATTTTTAATTTAATGGGGATAGACACCCATGATGTATTGGAGGCTGCTAGTACCAAATGGAACTTTTTACCTTTTAAACCTGGCTTGGTTGGCGGACACTGTATAGGTGTAGATCCTTATTATTTAGCACAAAAAGCTCAGGAATATGGCTATCATCCGGAAATTATTCTTGCTGGTCGAAGAATGAACGATGGGATGGGGAAATATGTAGCATCGGAAGTGGTTAAATTAATGGTACAAAATGATATTAAGGTCAAAGGATCGAATATTTTAGTGCTTGGTATAACCTTTAAGGAAAATTGCCCTGATGTGCGAAATACTAAGGCCGTCGATGTCATTAATAACCTAAAAAGTTACGGCGCACTAATTACAACCTATGATCCATGGGCATCTCCCGAGGAAGTAGCACATGAGTACAATTTAAAAACAACACAACAATTACCAAATGAAAAATTCAATGCCATTGTTTTAGCGGTTGGACATAATTCATTTCTAAACATTGACCTATCGGCTATGCTTATAAAAAACGGGGTATTGTATGATGTAAAAAGCGTTTTAAATGGAAGAGTAAGTGCTAGGTTATAATATAAAAGCAAATTAAAATCCATTTTGTTCAATCTGCCAAAAAACTAATTTATAGATGAATACTAGATGATTCCGCTGTTTCTCAAAACAATTAATAACAAACTTATTGGTCTGGGTAAAAATCCCATTATCAGGAATATGTTATTAGTGGGATCTATCTCATTTCTCATTAAAATAGTTTCATTTTATAAAGAAACAATTGTTGCTTCATTATTTGGTCTATCAGAATTATTAGACACTTACTATATTGCCATATTAATCCCTTCCTTTATTCAAAATGTATTTATTGGATCTTTAAAAAATTTATTTATTCCCAATTATATTAATGAAATAAATACAACAAATGATAAAGGAAGTTTTCAAACTTTCACTTTTTATTCCATTACTGTACTAATTGTTATTTTAACAATTGTAGCGCTTGTCTTATCAGAATTTTTTCTTGAATATGTTTTCCCTGGTCATAACGAGAGTTACTATAATTTAATACGTACGCAACTCTATTATGTACTACCTTGTTTATTCTTATGGGGTTATACCGGTTTTTTAAACGGATTACAAGAAATAAATAACAATTTCTTTGCTTCAACAATAGCTCAAATATTTTTACCCGTTGTCACCATTGTATGTTTGATCTTCTCTAAAGATCATTTTGGAGAGATGGTTTTGGTTATAGGCTTACTACTGGGTAGTATAACAAGTTTTTTATACACCTTAACAACTAGTTTACTGAATAAGATAATCATTTTAGGAGCTTTGAGAACCAATGACAACATTATTGCCATGTTCAAGCAGTACCCTTCCAAGACTACTTCTGGACTACTTACGGGTATAAACCCGTTTGTAGATCAATTCTTCGCAGCTCAGTTAGTAACGGGATCGATAGCGGCTATGAATTACGGAATAAAGATTCCTGCTTTCACAGTTGGAATTCTTATGATATCAATAGGAAATGTTATATTACCACACTTTTCTAGGCTTATCAACATTGACCTACAGAAAGCCTATTTTCAGCTTTATAAAATATTGAAAATCATATTTTTAAGCAGTTTATTAGTTACCATAGTAACCATTATTTTTTCCGAAAACATCATTCAAATTTTATTTGAACGAAACGAATTTACTTCGGAAGACACCTACATTGTTTCCAATATTCAAAAACTCGCCTTGATTTACGTACCTTTTTACCTGTGTACATTGGTTTGTGTTAAATTCTTGACCTCCATAAATGAAAATAAATTTATGGCATGGATTTCCTTTTGGAACTTACTATTAAACCTAATAATGAATTATGTTTTAGTGCAATATTATGGAGTTTACGGACTTGTTTTAAGCACCACCATAGTTTACATTATTTGTAGCATCATATACGTTTACTACACGTACACTTTATTCAAAAAAAATAGTATTAGTAATTAAATACTAAGGATATGAAAATCGATTTTATAGTAAGTTCTTTGATTGGGGGAGGCGCTGAACGTGTACTAGTTCTTCTCGCAGCCCATCTTCTACAAAAAGGACATAGTGTATCCATAATTACATTTAATAAAGGAGAAGACTTTGAAATCGACCCTGGCATCCATAGAATTCGTCTTCACGATGGAGGAATAAAAAATCACACACTTCGAAGCCTCAATAATTTATATAAATACTATAAAGTAAAAATTAACCGTCCCGAAATCGCAATATCCTTTATTACGGCCACCAATCTTATTGCCATCATAGTTGCAAAATACTTCAAAATACCCATAATATGTTCAGAGCATATCAACCACTTGCAAAAAGGGAATTATATAACCAAGTTCACCCGTTCTATTGCCTATAGATTTGCGGATAGAGTCACTGTATTAACTACCTTTGATAAACCTTATTATGAAAAAAAAGGGATAAAGGTAACCGTTATGCCAAACCCATGTACTTTTTCACCCATAAAAACTTACAACCCAAAAAGAGATAAAATTCTTTTAGCCATCGGTAATTTAGACCGATATTATCATAAAGGCTTTGATAATTTAATTCAACTGATACATCCTGTTTTAAAAAGTAATAAGGATTGGAAATTAAAAATTATCGGAGGTGGTGATGACGGTATGCAGTTTTTAAAAAAAAAGGTCGAGCAATTGCTAATGACCGATCAGATAATCTTTACTGGTTTCCAATCTGATATAAATTCAATCTTAACAAAATCCCAAATATTCATTCTCTCCTCTCGTTTTGAAGGTTTGCCCATGGTGCTTTTAGAAGCCATGTCGCAAGGAGTCACTTGTATCGCCTTTGATTGTGTTTCAGGGCCATCCGATATAATTCGACAGGGAGAAAACGGTCTTTTAATTGAAAACCAGAACCAAAATGCCATGGCCGATGGTATTGGTTCCTTAATTAATAATAAAGAATTAAGAACAACATTGGCCCAAAACGCCATTACCAGTATAGATCAATACCACATCGACAGAATCATTACAAAATGGGAAGAATTGTTTAATGTTTTAAAAATCTAAATGAAAAAGCTAGGCATCATTTTTTTTCTCTATGGTTTTATTGTTAGTATCCTGAATATTCAACAATTTTTAACCCATTATATATCAACAGGTGTAGGACAAAACTTTGCATATCTAAATTTAGTTTTGCTCGTTTTAGGGTCGTTAATCTTTTTAAAAGAAGATGGGGTGTACTCAACTACAGCTAAAACCTGGATATTTTTTTATATCACGTATTATGCTTTTGGCTTAGTGGCAAGCATTACTTTTGACAGGCTCGATTATATTCCTCAGACCATTGTTCCGGTAGTTTATTTTTTTGGTTTCTTCATTTTTTTTAAAACAAAAAAAAACCAAAAGATATTTTTTAACACCTTATTAGTAACCTTATTCATTTCTTCAGTTTTTTTGGTTGTATTTTATCATATAGGGTATGATGTTGGATCTTTTGGACCTAAAAAATATGGTATTGACAGAGCCGAAGGGCTTTTTGGAGATGCCAATAACAGTGCGCTTATTGCCATTATAACCTATATTCTATTTCATAAATTTTACAATCCTAAGCTATACCTTATAAAATTTATGGTATTAGTTTTTATAGCGTATTCGATATTTTTAACATTCTCTACTACTGGTTTGTTCATTTTCGTTTTAGTAAATCTCTTAATAAACTATAAGTTTTTTACTAAGGAAAGAATATTTATCGCCCTTTTCCTTCTCCCTATTTTATATTTTGGAATTATTAACTTAACTCAGATTGCAAGTAGTTTTAATTTGAGGGAAGCTCAATATTTAAAAGTTAAGAATTTAGAGAATCTACTCACCTTTAACTTAGAAGAAGTAGACAGCTCAGGAAGGACCGGTCTATTAAATACCCTATTGAATTTTGTGTATGAGAATCCTTTTATCGGAAATGGAATTGGATTTGGAAATACCATGCGAGGCCATAATACTATTGTGGGCATTTGGGCCGATGCGGGAATCGTCCCCCTTATAGCCTTCTTTATTTTATTAGGAGTCTATTTCAACAAAATAATAAGGTCTTCTGCCGAAAAAAGATATTATATTCTCGCTGTTTTCCTTACATTTCTAATATTTATGACCAGTTTACAAACGGTTATCAACCAACCTTATATCGTTTGTATATTTATTTATTTAGGCTATGTTTTAGATGAAGAATAACAGTTAAAAACTTGGTAATAAAAATCCTTTTATTTTAATAGCCTTATTATCAATCAAAAAACCAACGTTATGAAAAAGATCATTAAACATATTTATAATGAATCCAATATTGGATATTACCTAATTGAGCCTTTTTTAAAAACATATTACTTCCTTAAATACAGAACTAGCTCGGACAAGGCTTTTTTAAAAAAACAATTTAAAAACAATTTTGGATACCCAATCAACTTAGATCATCCGAAAACTTTAAATGAAAAAATTCTGTGGTTAAAATTAAATGACAGAACCCGTTTACATACCATATCTGCTGACAAGTTCGCTGTACGGGATTATATTAAAGAAAAAATTGGAAATGAATATCTTATTCCTATTTCCTTTATGACTAAAAATGTGAATGATATCACTCCAATGAATTTACCTGATTATCCTTGTATCATCAAAACCAATCATGATAGCGGAGGTGGGATTTTTGTTAGGGACAAAAAAAAACTCAACTACACAGAAACTAAAAAGTTGCTCAAAAGGCGTTTATCTAGGAACTATTATTACGCCAAAAAGGAGTGGCAATACAAAGACATTGAACCCTGTATCATAGTAGAAAAATTGCTTACCACTCCTGATGGCTGCATTCCTGCTGACTACAAATTCCATTGTTTTAATGGTAAGCTTGCATACATTCAAGTCGATTTGGATAGAGCTACCGACCATAAAAGAAACCACTATGATCCGGATTGGAATTTCTTAGATTTTAAGTGGATTTATGAAAATGGAAATCAGGTTGAAAGACCGGAAAGTTTAGAAAAAATGAAAGCTCTATCTGAAAAAATCGCTGAAGATTTTATTTATGTAAGAGTCGATTTGTACACCATAGATTCTAAAATATATTTTGGGGAATTAACTTTTCATTCAGAATCTGGATTAGGCAAATTTACGCCTGAAGTTTGGGACAAGAAATTAGGTGAAAAATTAGCCTTACCCCTATAATAACAAACCGCTATAACCAAGAACGAATTTATCAGCAACCATATTTTTATATGATCAAACGTAAATTAAAAATAGTTTTTATTATTCCTTCTCTAAAAGCTGGAGGTGCGGAACGGGTAATGTCATATGTAGCACAACATATAGATAGAACTATCTTTAATGTTACCCTTTTGGTTATTGGTTACAAAAAAGATTGCCAATATCAAGTCGACAATATTAAAGTTGTTTTTTTGAATAAACCCAGAGTCCTAAAATCTATTCCAAATCTCTTTGTCTTTTTATTTAAAAATCCCCCTGATATTGCCATAAGTGCGATAGGACATTTAAATACGGTAATGGGCTTATTATCTATATTTTTCCCTACATCTAAATTTGTTGCACGGGAAGTTAATGTCAATAGTGTTTTAAAAGAGTACTCCGAAAATAAACCTATAAAATGCTTTAGTCTTCTATCCCTAATCAGTAAAAAACTAATAGATAAAATAGTTTGCCAGTCTAATGATATGGCCAAGGACATGGTTCTTAACTTTAAGGTTAATCCAGATAAAATTATAGTTATTAATAACCCAATTACGGATAATTTTAAGGTAAAAAAAGAGGATCATTCACTTCCAAAAGTTTTTTTTAAATTTATTACCATTGGAAGATTAGCAAAACAAAAGGGACATCTTAGAATATTAGAAGTATTAAAAGAATTAGATTTTCCCTTTCACTATACCATTATTGGTGATGGTCCTGAAAAGGAAAATATTTTTGACACAGCAAAAAAATATGGGCTATCGAATTATATTACCCATATTCCATACACCAAAAATGTTGAAGAATACTTAGTACAAAGCGATGTATTTTTACAAGGCTCTTATGTTGAAGGGTTTCCTAATGCTCTTTTAGAGAGCTGTGCGGTAGGCACTCCGGTTATCGCTTTCCAAGCACCCGGAGGAATAGATGAAATTATAACAGATGGCCTAAATGGATTTATCGCCGACTCTACAGTTGATTACGTTAATAAAATTAAATTATTAACCCAAAATTACCAAAACTGGAAGCCAAGTGTTGTGCGCAATTCTATATATAATAAATATAATTCAAATAAGATTCTAAAGGAATATGAAAATCTATTTGTCGAAATTTTAAATTAAATGTATCCAAAAAGAATTTTACATGTATTAACTTCTATGACCCGGGGAGGCGCCGAAAATATGGTTATGAATTATTACCGTGCCATAGATAGAACTAGGGTACAATTTGATTTTCTTTTACACAGAGATGAAAAGTCGGCTTTTGAAGACGAGATAATATCCTTAGGTGGGAAAATATATAAAATCCCTCCTATAACTCCAAAAAATTACTTTTTGCACCAAAAAGTATTAAACACCTTTTTTAAAAATCACCCTGAGTATCAAATTGTTCATTCACATCTAAACGCTTTGAGCTATTTTATTCTAAAAGCCTCAAAAAAAAGAGCAATCCCAATAAGAATAGCACATTCCCACACATCAATTGAACCATTTTATAAAAAAATATTTATTAAAAATACTGATTTAAAGACCACTGTTAAGGATACCATTCAATCAATTATAAGATATAAGGTACCCAAATATGCCACTCATTACTATTCTTGTGGTATCAAGGCTGGCAAATGGTTGTTTGGCTCGAAAAACAAAGAGGTAACCGTTATAAATAATGCTATTGATGCCTCGTTATTTACCTATGATCCTATAAAATCGTTAAAGGCAAAAAAAACTTTTAATATCAATGGAAAAATAGCAATCGGTCATGTCGGCAATTTTGTAGAAGCAAAAAATCATAGTTTTATAATTAAAATATTTCATGAATTACTTTTAATAAAAAATAATTTCGTCCTAGTATTAGTAGGTTACGGATATTATGGATCTAAAATAGAAAAGGAAGTTATAGCCTTAAAACTTGAACAGAATATATGTTATTTAGGCGTACGCGAAGATATTCCTAATATTTTACAGGCCTTCGATTTATTTTTATTTCCTTCATTATACGAAGGTTTACCTGTTACCTTAATTGAGGCTCAGGCATCCGGATTAAAAATAATAGCCTCCGACACTATTACTAAAGAGGTAGCTATCACTGAGCTCATTACTTTTTGTAGCCTACGAAAATCTGAAAAAGAATGGGCTGAACTAATTATAAAGAATTTAGAATACACACGTAGAAATACTTTCCAAGAAATTGTCGATGGCAACTATGACATATTTCAAAATTCGGAAAAATTACAGGAATTTTATTTAAACCAACCAACATGTGCGGAATCAATGGATTTATAATTAAAACCAACCAAGCAAACCAACATTTAGCCCAAGATGTGAATGACATGAATAACCTCATTACACATCGTGGCCCAGATGATGACGGTGTCTTTACCTATCACAATGATGGTTTCAGCATCGGTATGGGCATGAGACGGCTATCTATTATAGATTTAAGCTTAGGAAAACAACCAATATTTTCTGAAGACAAACAACTAGTTATCCTCTTTAACGGTGAAATATACAACTATTTAGATCTAAAAAATAAATTACAACAAAACGGAGTTCAATTCCTAACCAATAGTGATACCGAAGTAATTCTAAAATTATATGAACATGAAGGGGAATCATCGTTCAAAAAGTTAGACGGCATGTTCGCTTTTAGTATTTATGATAAAAAAAGAAACAAGCTTTTTATTGCCAGAGATTTTTTTGGTGAAAAACCTTTGTACTACACCTCTCATAATGATCAATTCGTTTGGGGGTCGGAACTAAAATCGGTGATAAATAAGCTTAAGCTGAAACCCAAAATTGATAAAAAAGGATTAAACCTTTTTTTTAGGCTTACTTACATTCCTGCTCCATTTACAATTTATAATGGTGTTTATAAACTAGAGGCCAATCATTATTTATCATACGACCTACTTACTCATGAATTCGTAATCATCCCGATTGAAAAACCTTCCAAAATCGTTCAAAATAAGAACTACTCTCTAAAAACTGCAAAAAAAGAAGTTAAAGAATTAGTATACGAAACGGTTTCAAGTAGATCTATTTCAGATGTGCCTTTAGGGACATTCTTATCTGGTGGTGTAGACTCGTCCATTGTTTCTTTATGTTTGGCACAAGAGAAATCGTCTCCTATAGATACCTTTTCAATTGGCTTCGAAAAAAAGGCCTACGATGAGACCGATAAGTCTAGAGTTGTTGCAAAACTTATCGGGAGCAACCATCATGAATTCATAATTGGAGAAAAAGATATTCAAAAAAATATTGAAGAAATCCTTTTAAACTTTGACGAACCCTTTGCCGACTCCTCGAGTTTGCCGACCTATCTTGTTTCCAACAGAACAAGTGATTATGTAAAAGTTGCATTGACCGGTGATGGAGGCGATGAAGTCTTTGGTGGTTACAACAAATATTATATGGGAAAAATGAATAACTATTATTCAAAATTTATTCCAGAGCCGTTTCATAATTTTATATCCGCTATCAGTTCCCCAATTTTAAAAACAAAAAGCGATAAAAGAAAACATTTGTTCAAGTTAGAACGATTATTAAACTCTATTAATTACAACGGGCAGTATTATTGGGATATTATTTCCCTTGGATATACCAAAAATAGCCTTCACCAATTCCTATTACCTGCTATTTTGGAAGATAATATCTTTGAATGGTATAAAAACAAAACCGGAATAGCGAATCCTACAAGTTTATCAGATTTTAGAACAATTGATAAGCATATAAGTCTAGAGGGTGATATGCTTGTAAAAGTTGATAGAACTAGCATGCTTAATTCCTTGGAATGTAGGGCACCATTTTTAAATAAAACACTATGGAATTATACCAATTCTCTTCCTGAAAGTTTATTGCTCAAGGGTTGGAATAAAAAATATATTTTAAAAGAAGCATTTAAGGACCAGTTTGACGACGGCTTTTTAGATAAAAGCAAAAGTGGATTTGGAGCACCTGTCGGAGATTGGTTAAGATCCTCATTAAAATCTGAATTAGAAAGCTATATAGATACCAATAAACTAGAGAATCAAGGTGTTTTTAATATTGATCCCACAAGAGAATTAATATTTAATCACTTGAATGCTAAAGCAGATAATACATTTAAGGTATGGACATTTTATTGTTTCCAAAAGTGGTACTATAATACTTACCAAAATCTTTAAAATGAAAAAAAAACTCATCAGAATCACAACCGTCCCCGCCTCCCTTGGAGGACTTCTCACTGGTCAGCTAAAATACGTGTCCGGAAACTATGAGGTGGTCGGTATTGCTTCCTATGAGAATGGATTATTGGACAAAATGGGGAAACAAGAAGGAATTCGGGTGATCCCCGTTGAAATGACACGTACCATATCTCCCCTAAAAGATTTAAAAGCAACTTGGCAGATCTATAAAATCTTAAAAAAAGAGAAACCCTTTATGGTCCATACCCATACTCCCAAAGCAGGTACCCTAGGAATGTTTGCTGCGTTTTTGGCCAGAGTACCTCATCGCATGCATACAATAGCCGGAATGCCTCTATTAGAAGCTAGAGGCAGTAAAAGATTATTGTTGGACTACGTTGAAAAAATCACCTATTCCTGTGCTACCATGATTTACCCCAATTCTTTTGGTTTAAAGGAAATCATAATACAAAATAAATATACCACCCCAAACAAAATAAAGGTTATTGGTAATGGTAGTTCTAATGGGATTGACACCAGTCAATTTGATCCTAAAACTGTTAATGAATCCGAAAAAGAAAAACTCCGTAAAAAATTGGGCATTGGTTTAAACGATATTGTCTATGTGTTCGTTGGTCGAATGGTTACCGATAAAGGTGTCAATGAATTAGTCTACGCCTTTTCTAAACTGAATACTTCTTATCAAAACACCAAATTAATACTGGTAGGCCCCTATGAAAAAGAACTTGATCCCCTATGGAAAGATACAGAGCAAATGATTTCATCCAATCCCAATATAATAGGAGTGGGTTACCAAACAGACGTACGTCCGTTTTTTGCTATTTCTGATGCCTTAACCTTCCCTAGTTACAGAGAGGGGTTTCCCAATGTGGTCATGCAAGCCGGAGCAATGGGCATCCCGTCTATAGTTTCGGATATTAATGGATGCAATGAAATCATAAAGGAAGGATTAAATGGTTTTATTGTTCCCGCTAAAAATATCGAGAAATTAGCCGACGCCATGGAACTTCTGTATAATAGAAAAAAAGAAAATATTTTATTTGATGAAAAGCAAATTCGTGAAATGATCGCCAAAAAATATGATAGACAAACGATTTGGGAAGAAGTCTTAAAGGAGTACAACTCCCTAAGGTAATTGTAGAGGTCTTTAATTGTTATTCAATAGAAACTTACGCTTAACTCTTGTCTTGTTTATAAAAAATATAACTTTTTCAAATTATGGCATTTAAATTAAAGCACACAAGTTTTCATGAAGAATTCTAAAATCGACACTAGTATCAACTGGGCCATCCTCTGTACTGGATGGGGCAGAAATGCTACGGATTTAATTGAAGCTTATACGAATGGAGCCTTAAAGGCCTCCAAAATAAAGGTTGTTATCTATGAAAGTGAACCCTGCGGCGCTGCTGAAATTGCTAAAATATATCGAATACCAACATTTCAAATTCAGCGTAAAGATTTTTCTTCCTCCTCTGAATATCAACAAAACATAATCCATGTTCTACAGAATCATAAAATTGATTTTTTATTCTTATTAAATTACAAGTACCTCATTCAAAAAGAGATGCTCTTAGCATTTCCTAAAAGGATTTTAAACATCCATCCTTCTTTATTTCCCAGTTTTTTAGGAACTAAAACTGCCATACAAGACGCTATTTCCTATGGCGTTAAAATAACAGGAATCACCACCCACATCATTGACCATGAATATGATAAGGGAATTATTATTTGTCAACATCCCATAAAAGTAAAATCTAATGATACTTTTGATTCCCTTTATCCAAAGTTTGTAAAAAACGGAATTAAAATAATATTAAAAACCATTCGGAAAATCGAAAAGAACATTTAAATCCCATATAGTTGTTTAAATAAAATGCTCCCTCCCTACTTCTAATTATTCGGATTGCAGTCCGAAGACACCACTTATCAAGAACAATCTATAATTCATCGGAATTAATCTACCGTAACGATAATTTCCTTTAAATTACCTTATAGTTCGTTCTGTTGAAAGGTACAAACACCCACATTCAAACCACTTATGTATAAGCGATTCTTTAAAAGAACTTTAGATCTTTTTCTGTCAACAATTGGATTCATAGTCCTTTTGCCGCTTTCATTTGTAATTTTTTTAGTACTGTATATTTCTAACGAAGGAAAACCAATTTTTCTTCAGCCCAGACCTGGTAAAAACGAAAAAATATTTTACATTTTTAAGTTTAAAACTATGAACGATAAAAAGGATTTACAAGGAAAACTACTTCCGGATGAGAAAAGAATCACCAAATTTGGTGCCTTTTTACGAAAAACATCTTTAGATGAAATTCCACAATTATTAAATATCATAAAAGGCGAAATGAGCCTTATAGGCCCACGCCCATTGCGAGTACGTTACCTTCCCTATTATACAAAGGAAGAACAACTTAGACATAGCATAAGACCTGGTATAACAGGTTTGGCTCAAATTTCTGGCAGAAATTTGTTGAATTGGGACGATCGTTTACAAAAGGATGTAGAATATGTTAAAAACATCTCCTTTGCTCTTGATTTTAAAATATTGGTACAAACATTTTTAAAAGTAATTGCCGCCAAAGATATTGCCTTGGATTCCGATTCAGGCATGATAGATTTTGATGTTCTACGTAAAGCGTCCATTCAAAACAAAGACAACTAAAGCAACTAGTTATTTCTTGTTTTAAGTGTAAAAGTGTTTTTAGAATAAGTTCACCTTAACTCAAAACATATATGAAAAACAATCCGTTTACTTCTCCAACATTTGTGACCACTTGGTTAAAACATTTTACGAGTTTTAAGGAACAATATTCGTTTAGTTTTATTGATGATTTATCCTTTATTAAAAATAAAAAACTCCCCGTATTCATCAATATTGGTAAAAATTGGACCAAGGCAATGTCTTATTCCATAAGTCCAGATCCTGAAAGTGTTCCTAAAAATAAGGTTCTTTTAATTTACGATATCCCAAACTATGTCATCCCAAATAAATTGACCGCCGGTGGCCCTATAAAGACTCATAAGGTAAGGCAATACGAAGGTTTTTTAGCAAACCTATCTGGTTTTAAAACCTTGGACGAATATATGCAAGATCGGTTCGATTCAAAAAGCAGGTATAATTTTAGAAAAAACAAGAAAAAGCTCACTCAATGCTTCCATATTAATGAATCCATATATTTTGGTTCTATAACCAAAGATGAATATGATGCTGTATTCAAAAGCTTTCATAGCCTGTTAAAAAAAACCTTTTTAGAGAAACAAGTCAGCACTAATATTTTGGAAAAATGGGATTATTACTACGAATTGGTATACCCCATGATCCTTGAAAAAAAAGCCTCCCTATATGTTTTGCGAAATGAAGATGAACCAATATGCATTGCTTTAAACTTCCATTCTGAAGACATTTCCTTCTTGTTTTTCTCTGTTTATGACAGTGATTATTCCAAATTTGGAATTGGTTATATGTCCGTTATGAAATGCATAGAATGGTGTATAGAAAACAATTTCAAAGGTTATGATTTTTCTAAGGGCTATTTTCATTATAAAAAAAGGTGGTCTAATGTAATTTACAATTTCGATTATCACATTTTATACGATTCAAAAAGCATAACCGCTAGCTTCCTGGCTTTTTTCATGTCCAATTATTTTAGATGGAAACAAATACTAAGGGAGAAAAATTTGAACAAAGCCTTCAATAAAGTACTATTTCATCTTAAAAACAAAGAAAAAATTGATGATAAATATCCAGGTTTTCAATTTGGACCCAAAACCGAATTAAGTGACTCACACCAATTTAACAAATTAAATTTCAAATCCTGCGAATATGCATTCTTACGAAAACCTATATATGAATTCATTTATAAAACCGGCTTTCACATAAAAGATATTAAGGTTACCGAATCTCAGGGCTCCTTTTGGGTAATAGGCCAAGATAAAATGCAAAAAATAATGATTAACAACTAAGTAATAACCGCTGAACCATTTATAATTAGCCAAACTTTCATTCTTAGGTTGAATCTGATAAAATTGTAAGATTAAAGGCAGATAAAGTGAACGCTTAAAAATAATAGGTTCATACTTTAAAAAAATTAGATAGCTCTAGTTAGGGAATGCCTGTAACTTGACCTACCTATTGATCACAATAAAAAAAGTCACTAATGGATACTCCCTTTAATTCGGACTGGTTTGTGAGTACATGGCTAAAACATTTTAAAAATTCCATTCCTCCCAAACAGTTTGAATTTATTAATGGAGTACGATTTTATAAACACAAATACTTGCCACTGTACACCAATATCGATAAGAATTTGACAAAAGGATTTGATTATACCATCGATCCCAAAAAAATAAAAAAAAGCAATAATGTATTTCTTATTTACGATATACCATCTTATTATAATACCCCTTCAATAAAAGATTTAAAGTATTTAAAATCTAATCATATACCCCAATACAATGGTTATTTAACCACAATAAAAAAATACAGTTGTATTGATAATTTCTTGGAATTAAACTTCAGCAAATCTGTGAGAAAGCTGCTCAGGAAACGTGAAAATCGTATAACGAAAAGTTTCAATATAAGTTCAAAAATGTTTTATGGTGCCATAGATATAAACTCTTATAATACTCTATTTGATAGACTTTTTGAATTACTAACCAAACGCTTTGAAGAAAAACAAACTAACTATCACATAATATCTAAATGGGATTATATCAAAGAATTAACATATCCTATGATACTAAACAAAGAAGCAGCTTTGTTTGTCATGTATGATGACTCTGAACCCATAGCCATGCAATTATGTTTCCAGCATCAAAAAAAATTAATTGGTGCTATTCCTGTTTATGATACGGACTATTCTAAATATGGCTTAGGAAATATATTAACGTTTAAGGTAATAGAATGGTGCATAAAAAATGATATGCACATATTTGATTCCTCTAAGGGAGATAATGGCATAAAGAAACAAATTAGCGACATTGTATATCGCTTTGAGTTTCATGTCTTATACAACCCCAGATCAGTTACCTCGAATTTGGTAGCCCTTAGTATTACCTCTCTTTTCAGAAGTAAACAATATTTACGTAAAAGAAACTTACATACTTATTATCACCTTACAAGATTTAAATTGGAAAAAATCTTGGGAAATCATCAACTCAATCAATTAAATTATGAGATTGTTAAGGAAGAATTCGACATTACAAAGGTGAAAGATATTTTGCCCATTAATTATAAGGAAAGAAAATTTTCGTTTTTAAACAGAATGGTTTGTGATTTTCTTTATTCTTCTCTCGAAAAGAAAGATGATGTGAAACTTTATAAAAATGTAATAGCTACGATTTCGTCTGACAGTTAAGAGTTTTTTTAGGCATTTTGACTCTTGGAATAATTTTGGTTTAGGGGCTCGTTTGGAGCCCCCTGACCATTCCAGTCGTCGGACAGGTTATTCCTGACAGGTTGGTCTCCACCAGAGCCTGTTTCCGCTTTACCTGCCTCTAATAAAGGTACAATTTTATCGGATTGTAAATCCAACATTTTTTCATCAGCCAAATATTTGCTGTCCAGTAGGGTCTGCATCGGTGTTTTTCCAAAACAGTGCTTTCCTGTGTGGGTTCTTTCATTATTGTAATACTGCAACCAGCCATCCAGATCTACCTGTATTTCTTCA
>NZ_FQYX01000015.1 GCF_900141935.1 Arenibacter nanhaiticus
AAGGTCTCCAGGTTGGTGATATCGATACTAGTAGGGTTCCCCGCTTCATCCGTATAGGTAAAGGTCCCATTGGCATTTTCTACTATGGAAGTCAGGGTCTCCACAAATTTCAGGCTTCCTAAATCTACACTCATACTGCCTCCATTTTCCAAAGTCAAGGAAAGCAGGTTGGTTGTTGCATCAAAACTAAAATTTTGTAGTTGTTGATTATCGGAAGAGGTTAATTCCCAAGAATCACCGTCCCAAAAATATATGGTCCCAGTTGTGGTATTAACATAGATATCACCTATATCTGCTCCTCCGGGAGAAGTAGTTCCAGGAGAAGCTACTAGGGTACCACTAAGTACCTCGCAATTACATTGATCCTGTAAAGTAACCGTAGTCTGAGAAAATGAAATTCCAGTTACGAGAAAAAAGATTATTAGCAGAATTCTTTTGTCCATGGTTGTTGATTTATGCGGTATTCAAATTTTGGTACTTATTGGTCAGTTATTTCACCATTACTAAACCTTAGTTTCTTGATGGTTTTTGATCATCGTCTTTATAAACATCAAGGCAGCAAAGAATTAACTATTAACAAAATTAACTTTACTATATCCTCCTAAAAATAAATGTTGTGTAAGTGCCCATTCATTATGTAAAGAGCATATTTTTAGGGGTAACCATTCTTAAAAACCTTTCTTTTTTTAGTGGTCGTTGGTCGATTACCCTTTTATTTATCGTAAACGCAAGATGGTTATTGGATGATAAGAATGTGTTTTTCACAGGCGTTAAGATAGATGGCAAGGCCTAGTTCTTTTTAACCCTATGGGTAATTCTTTTATTGGTAATTACCGACCTAACCAGTACTCTTAAGGATGCCGGGACAGTGGTATCCGTAGTGTCACAATTAAAGGCATCATTAAAAACAATTACTCTATACTGATAGTCATTCATATCTAATTGAACCGAGTTTATTTGAAGTGTAGGAGTATCGCTGCCCGAGTATTTTCCCCCATTGGATAGATTAGAAAAAGAACTGCCTCCATCGGTACTTAATTGCCATTGATAAGTTATTGCCGAAGTAGCAGTCATTGAAAAAGAAGTATTAGCTCCAACTAGTACTGTAACATCAGATGGTTGCATTGTAATAACAGCAGCTTGTCCTACTTCCAAGAAATCATAAATACTATTGTTATCTCCATCTTTAGGAGTAGTATAGCCATCTGTAACGTTGGTTCCTACAACTAGTCCATTAGCATCGACCATTGTCGATAAATCTCCTAGTATACCATCACCGTTAGCATCTGTAAATCCGGCTTCTGTAACGTCGTTACAGCCATCGCCGTCACTGTCCAAATCTAAGTGATTAGGAATCCCATCTCCATTTGGATCCAGGTTTTCACAGACACCATGGATGTTTAAAGTACAAAAGTCAGGATCTCTATAATTAGGAATCCCATCACTATCATGATCTGCACTGGGATCTATACCGTTGGACTCAGTAGTATCTAGAATCCCATCATTGTCATCATCCAAATCATTAACATCAATAATTCCATCTCCATCAAAATCTGCAAACACAACAAGGCTAACCGCTGCTGTATCACATAAACCAAAAGAATCGCATACCTGATATGTAAAAGTATCTATTCCTGTAAATCCAGGGTTTGGCAGGTAGGTAAAGCTACCATCAGAGGCTAAGTTAAGGGTCCCATTAGAAACATCTACTACAGGAATAGTCGTTACGGTTAGGGTATCATTGCTATCGTCATCGGTATCATTTCCTATCAATCCACTTGCTGCCACATTTAAGCTGATATTTTCCGTAACATTATAACTATCGGCAAAGGCACATGGTTTTGCGCGAATACTAATAATATCTGTTGGGTCGGTTGCCGGGGTACACCCCAACAAAGGTGCTATCCCCAATTGATAGTCTCCCATGGTGTCTATAACTACCTCGTCCATTCCTACCCCGGATATTTGTGAAAGCCCATTGGCTGGAAAAACCACCCCCGGTGTAAGGGAGTACCAAACATATTCCGAGGAAGTTGACATAAACTCTGCCTTCAGGGTTAAGGTTTCTCCTGTCATACAGGAATCAAAATCTCCGGGATCGACTATAGTTGTATTCACCTGAGTCCCTTCGGCGGAACCCAAAAACACGTAAGGTCCGGCAAAATCTTTAAGAGCGGAAGTAAAAGATTCCGAAGTTCTAGATTTCGCCAACACTGCACTAAAAGGTGAATCACAGGCCGCACCAGTTCCAAATAGGGCACGTGGATCAAATCCTAATTTGGTAAAATTGACACCAACTTCTGCAAAAACTCCCTTCCCATAATCGTCCACATAACCTTTTGTATCTGCGGTTCCCCAAGGAGGGCCGTCTTTAGAAAGAAGGCTGTTTACACTACTCAACAAGGCTCCAGGAGGAACGACAATTTGAGCGTATCCGTAGGTACTTCCTCCGTCTATGTTATTTCCCCAGGTAAAGGTAGAAGTGCCTCCCGGTGAAGTTCCAGGTTTATGGACAGTCCTATCTACCCAAAGCCTTACTTCTAAACCAGAAACACCCGATCCTCCAAAAGAAAACCCAATAATCATATCCCCTATGGTGATTACATTTCCACTTGTATCGAAAACCCACGCTGTATGTCCTTCTTGTGCCCCCGAATTGGTGAATCCATTACTGGTGGTCTGTAATTCGGATACAAATAACTCAAAATCTATAAAATGACTACCGGAAGATGACAAAGTAGATATCATTAAATTCACCCATAGATCATCAGTGACATTTATTCCGTTTCTTCTCATATGAACCCCTGCATCTACTATATCTGATTTATCGGGCACCTGTCCTGAACCAATGGGCCATGATGTATTGGGGTTATCCCCGTTCTTACCTCCAATAAACGTTGTAAGGTCTGGAGATGAGATATTTACGTAATCCCGTCCATATCGGCTACTATACCAGATATACCCTCCATTTGTAGCGTAATTGGGGATACTTTGTCGTAAATCGAAAGCAATATTATTGTTAGCCATCAGTTGTGCTTTATAGCCCATTGTGATAGCTGTGGCTTCATCTACAACTCCTGCACCGGAACTTCCGTTATAAAACCAATCGTCGGTAGAGAGTCCGGATAAAATATCTCCTGAATGCACATCGGCTTCTATCCCAAAATTTGCACCTACTCCTATTTGGGCAAAAATTCGATTTATAGATAAAAACAAAGTCCATACAATCAGAAAAACAAAGATGTTACGTTTAAAATAATACATAAAAAGCGTTCTATTGGTTAAACACCATGATTTAATGATTATTAAATACAAAGTTAGTCCACCTACGATCACAGCAAATTAATTGTTGTAAAAAGCTTGTTTTATGAAGTGTAAACAACATATTAGTCATATCCGTGACGAATAAGCCTTATTAAAAATCAGTGTAAGTCCTTGCCACGTAAATCTGCTATATAGAAGTTTGATAGCTACTCAAAAACTTATAGCGAGCCCAATTTATTTATAAAGACCCTATGGCTAATTCTTCTGTTGGTAATTACCGTTGCTACATTTACCGTTAATAGAGCGGAAGCAGAAGTTGTAGGGGAGCAACTAGATCCGAACTTTGAAGCCAAAACGCGGTACCTGTATCCATTTTTATTTACACCGGCGGTCTTGACGGTTAAGGCAGTTGACTGCGTTCCGGCGTATTCCGTACCATCACTAATATTGTTAAAGACCGTTCCCCCATCTGTACTGACTTGCCATTGATAGCTATCTGCATTGGTAGAAGTTATAGTAAAAATAGCATTCCCGCCCACAAAAACAGTTTCATCGGCATTAATAGAAACGGAGGAGGGAGCGTTTTGTATGACTGTAATAGCAGTCCTGGTCCCACTAATACAATTGGATATCGTATTTCTTGCCTCGGCATAATAGGTCTCAGATCCGGCTGGCTGGTATGTTGTATTTCCCAAAAGCAGTAAGTTTCCACCACTGGCCGAATCATACCAGTCTACTGTCTCTCCAAAATTTACCGAAGCAGTAATGGAGGGTACGGGATCTCCGGCACAATAGGATTGGTCACCACCACTACTAGGGTCATTTACAAAAGGACAGTTGCAATTAGGTGCGGTTACCGGTAGTTGATTAGTACAACTATTGGTATCGGTCACCGTTACTACAATATTGGTTCCCGAGGGCACATTGGCAATATTCCAAACATTTCCCGAGGTATTGGTCACAGTCCCTGCTGTACTGGTTACAGTTCCTGAACTCACCGTTACCTCTAGTGAGTAATTCGTAAAAAACAAATTACAGCTTGGAGAACGAGTAACTGTAATAATAGGCCTTGGATGAATGGTAAGTTTCACCGGCGTTCTAAAAAGACTTCTTCGATTGGAATCTGAATTATCAACACTTTCTCCATAATAGGTAACATTTCCTACGGTATTTAAGGTTGGGGAAACAGAAGCCCCACCACTGCTTGCTGTATACCACACTACATAGGCGCCCGAAGGAGGAGTGGCGGAAGCCGTTAAGGTTTGGATGGGATTTTCTTCACATTCGGTAATATCGCCATTACTGCTTGGAGGGGGCAAGGCCCCTTCTATTTCATTAAAAGAATAATCAGAACCTCCTTTTCCGTTACAGTTTGAGAATTTACTGTCTCCAATAAAGATGTTTTGAGAAGCATTACAATTGCTATTCGTTGTAATCTTTCCTCCGTTATTGTATATCATTGCCCCATGGGGTAAATGAAGATCCGCATTCTTTACCCAAGTGAGAATACCGTCACTTTGCACGGCGACCAACAAAATAGTGACAGTAAAATTCCCATTATCAGGCAATGATAAGGTGTCCTTGCCACCTGATTCATCTCCAATAATAAGTTGGTTTACGGTATAAGTTGTTATATTGGTATTTAAGGTTACCTCATTATCACTCCCAATGGTTACGGTAGCCACATTACTATTTTGACCAGGATATGAAGTGGCATTCACCCATGAGGTACCATTAAAGAATTGCCAAGTACTGGGGCTATTCCAGTTACCGGTTGCCTTGGATCTGTAATCACCGGTAACCTGTGAAAATAGCGGCAGCGCAACTAGAAAGGAGAACATTAATAATACTAAACATTTTAATTTATGGCTTAAATACATAGGCCCTAAAAACTTTTTTTATAGTTACTGCTCCTTATGAACTATGATTTCGTAATAGCTTATAACAACTTGGTTGATACCCCAAAGTATACAATATCAAAAGCAATTAAAATTTAATGTTGTGAATGTTCGCTATCCCCTAGTCAAAGGGAGTTTTGTATATACCAAATAACAAGAGGAGATTATTAAATTTGGCTATTTCCATATCCATAAAAAAGGCGTCACATGGATATCCTTTTAAAAGAAACGCCTTGATCTCATTCTTCGGACAGACTTCTCTACTTCAAATCTTAAAAACACCTCAAAAGACCCGTCATTAAATTGGGTATTTCCCAAGGCGGTCGTTTCTCTGTCATATGCTAAACCAATCGTAAATTGGTCGCTAATTTGAAATCCTACCATGCCACTTACAGCCGCATCCCATCTATAGGCAGCACCAAAGCTAAACTTTTCATTATACAGAAAATTGGCAGAAACATCTACTTGCAAAGGCGCACCGCCAACAACCTTTGTCAATAATGCTGGTTTAAATTTAAAACCACGTTCTAGGTCAAAAACATAGCCGGTAATCATATAAAAATTGATTCGTTCTGCCGCTAGGAACTGAGTGTCCTTGGCATTTCTTTGGGAATTATCAAAATGTTTGGTCTCTATCAGATTTGGAGCAGACAGCCCTGCATAGAATTTATCGGTATGGTAATACAGTCCAACTCCAAAGTTTGGCGACACCTTGTTATCTATATTATCTCCTTGCACATTTTCGGACTCATAATTTTTCAATCCGTTAAAATCTAGGTTTAGAATATTGGCACTTGCCTTTAATCCAAAGGACAGTTTGCCCTCTAAGGACACTTCTATGGTATACGAAACCATAGCGTCCAGATAAGTCTCTTGCACTACTCCGTTCCCTATTTCATCGTTTACAATAGATATTCCATATCCTAGCTTACTGTCCCTTATAGGAGCGTGCAGGTTTAAGGTTTGTGTTTTCGGAGCTCCTTCAACACCCACCCATTGTGAACGGTAAAGCCCTGCAATGCTCAATTGGCCTCTTGAACCAGCGTAGGCAGGATTAATACTCATAGTATTAAACATATACTGGGTAAATTGAGCATCTTGTTGTGCATAAAGCCCAGAAAAAGCGGTACAAAGCAATAAAACCAACAGTAAGGACCTCCTTTGATGTCTCATTTAAAATAGCATAAATTGTTTATTAAAAAGAACCAAGGTGATTTTCATGCCATTCTCATTTTACTTAGAAAGTGACAGCAAAAACCAGGCTAACAGGCATTTATTCTTTTAAACGCTAAAACACCCTTTAGTATTGCCGAAGGATATGATTATTTACAAGCACCAAATATCAGCCTCCCATACAACTGATTTAAAGGTTTAGATATTAAAGGTCGGTAAAAGGCTTCCTTGCCAGCCCGATTAGTGCTCCCTTAAAAAATGTTCACATCTCCCTTTGCTGCTATTTTAACAACTGTATAAATTCCATTATTTGGTGATATTTAAAGTATTTAGGGCCTTGAAGAAGTTTTATTTACATTATTTTTGCGGAAATCATTGATGAATGAGTTTCAAGACAGAAATAGAAAGAAGAAGAACTTTCGGCATCATATCGCATCCAGATGCCGGTAAAACCACCCTAACCGAAAAACTATTATTGTTTGGAGGTGCTATTCAGGAGGCTGGTGCAGTTAAAAATAATAAAATAAAAAAGGGAGCTACCAGTGACTTTATGGAGATTGAGAGACAAAGAGGGATCTCTGTAGCTACTTCTGTTTTAGCTTTTCTTTATAAGGACAAAAAAATTAACATCCTAGATACTCCCGGGCACAAAGATTTTGCCGAAGATACCTTTAGGACGCTTACCGCGGTAGATAGTGTTATTGTTGTTATAGATGTTGCCAAAGGTGTAGAGGAACAAACCGAAAAACTAGTGGAAGTCTGTCGCATGCGTAACATTCCCATGATTGTTTTTATCAACAAACTAGATAGGGAAGGAAAGGACGCCTTTGATCTTTTGGATGAAGTAGAACAAAAACTAGGCTTATCTGTAAGCCCTCTTAGTTTTCCTATAGGCATGGGATACGATTTTAAGGGGATATATAATATTTACGAGAAAAATATAAATCTTTTTAGTGGGGACAGTAAAAAGAATATTGAAGAAACTATTGCTTTTGATGATATTGATAGCCCAGAACTAGAAAACATCATAGGAACCAAAGCTGCCGCTGATCTACGCGATAATATAGAATTGGTAAAAGGTGTTTACCCAGATTTTGATAAGGAAAGTTATTTGGCAGCCAAGCAACAACCTGTATTTTTTGGCTCAGCACTAAACAATTTTGGTGTTAGAGAGCTCTTGGATTGTTTTATTGACATAGCCCCTTCGCCAAGGGCCAAAGCGGCCGAGGAACGCACAGTGCAGGCCAATGAAACTGCATTGACGGGATTTGTATTTAAGATCCACGCCAATATGGATCCAAAGCACCGCGATAGACTTGCTTTTATAAAGATTGTATCGGGAACTTTTGAAAGGAACAAACCGTATTTACACGTTCGCCAGGGTAAAAAGTTTAAGTTCTCTAGTCCAAACGCCTTCTTTGCAGAGAAAAAGGAGATTGTTGATATTTCTTACCCTGGGGATATTGTTGGATTACACGATACTGGAAATTTTAAGATAGGCGATACCCTTACAGAGGGCGAAATTTTAAATTACAAAGGAATTCCAAGTTTCTCTCCAGAGCATTTTAGATATATAAACAATGCCGACCCTTTAAAATCCAAACAGCTTTACAAGGGTATTGACCAACTTATGGACGAAGGTGTTGCCCAGTTATTTACCCTAGAAATGAACGGAAGAAAGGTTATCGGTACGGTGGGAGCCCTACAGTTCGAGGTCATCCAATATCGATTGGAACACGAATATGGCGCCAAATGCACCTACGAGAATTTCCCTGTTTACAAGGCTTGTTGGGTACAGGCTAAGGATAAAAACAGCGAAGAGTTTAAGGAGTTTAAAAGGGTAAAACAAAAGTTTTTAGCCATGGACAAAAGAAAGCAATTGGTATTTCTTGCCGACTCTCAGTTTTCTTTACAAATGACACAACAAAAATATCCGAATGTAACGCTACATTTCACCTCAGAATTTGAATAGTAGCTGTTTCTGGATTGCCTAATTAAGGCAGACACAAAAGGTAAAAAGCCCCATGAATATTAATTCATGGGGCTTTTTATTATGCTTCACCAGTGGGGCCAAAATTCATTGGAATCGGAGGTTGTTCATAATCTTTTATGGTGCCATGGGCATTCTCAAAACGTTGCACGTTATCGCTCAGCGCTTTTAAAAACTTTTTGGCATGTTGAGGAGTGAGCACTATTCTGCTCTTCACCTTAGCCTTTGGGGCCCCGGGCATTAAACTTATAAAGTCTACCACAAATTCCGATACCGAATGGTTTATAATTGCCAAGTTAGAATAAATTCCCTCGGCAGTTTTCTCATCCAATTCGATATTGATCTGTTGTTGTTCTGATTTTTTATCGCTCATCGTAATAATTTAAGGTACTAAAATATTAAAACAACCTTAATATTATGGCATGGGTATAAAAAAAAGCCTCGGTGATGATCACCGAGGCTTTAATATTTAGAATTTCAATTCCTCTTTACGAGCCATTATCTCGTCGTATTCTTCTTTAGAACCGACAATGATATTATCATATTCTCTCATACCAGTACCTGCTGGTATTTTGTGTCCTACGATTACGTTTTCTTTCAATCCTTCCAAAGTATCTACTTTACCATTTACTGCGGCTTCGTTTAATACTTTAGTTGTCTCTTGGAACGATGCAGCCGATATAAACGATTTCGTCTGTAAGGATGCACGTGTAATACCTTGTAGAATTGGTGTTGCTGTTGCTGCTACTGCATCTCTAGCTGATACCAAATTCTTATCGGAACGTTTCAAGATAGAGTTCTCGTCTCTCAATTCACGTGAAGTGATAATTTGACCTGGCTTAAGATTCGTAGACTCTCCAGCATCCTCGACCACTTTCTTACCAAACATCTCATCATTTTCTCTGATGAAATCGTCTTTATGAATCAATTGATTCTCTAAGAAAATAGTATCTCCCGGATCTTGAATACGTACTTTACGCATCATCTGACGTACTACAACCTCGAAATGTTTGTCATTAATTTTCACCCCTTGCAAACGATATACTTCCTGTACTTCATTTACCAAGTACTGCTGTACAGCAGATGGCCCTTTAATTCTTAGGATATCCTCTGGCGTAATAGACCCATCGGATAATGGCATACCTGCACGTACATAATCATTTTCTTGTACAAGGACTTGATTTGATAATTTCACCAAATACTTTTTAACCTCGCCCAATTTAGACTCGATAATGATTTCGCGGTTACCACGTTTAATTTTTCCGAAGGAAACAACACCGTCAATTTCAGAAACCACCGCTGGGTTTGATGGGTTACGCGCTTCAAACAATTCAGTAACTCTTGGTAGACCCCCTGTAATATCTCCGGACTTGGCAGATTTACGTGGTATTTTAACCAAAATTTTACCTTCTTTAATTTTATCGCCATCATCAACCATGATGTGAGAACCAACAGGCAAGTTGTAGGAACGCAACACCTCGTCATTATTGTTTTTAATCAATAATGTAGGGATTAGTTTCTTGTTCCTTGATTCAGAAATTACTTTCTCTTGGAATCCGGTCTGCTCATCGATTTCAACTTGATAAGTAACACCTTGCTCAATATTTTCATAAGCAATTTTACCAGGGAATTCTGAAACGATTACACCGTTATATGGATCCCAAGAACAAACTACCTTCCCTTTTTCAACTTTATCACCATTTTTGATGAACAATTGAGAACCGTAAGGAATGTTATTTGTACTTAAGGTAATTCCAGTCTTCGCATCAACAATTTTTATTTCAGAAGTTCTAGAAATAACGATTTCAGCATTGTTACCTTCTGCATCTACGCTAGTAACGGTCCTTAAATCTTCAATCTCTGCAATACCTGAGAATTTAGCCTCTAGCTTGCTATCTTCGGAAATATTCCCTGCAATACCTCCCACGTGGAAAGTACGCAATGTCAACTGTGTTCCTGGTTCTCCAATTGATTGTGCTGCCACAACCCCTACGGCTTCCCCTCTTTGAACCATTTTATTGGTCGAAAGGTTTCTACCATAACATTTACCACAGATACCTTTAGAGGCCTCACAGGTCAATGCAGAGCGCACTTCTATTTTTTCGACAGGAGAAGCTGTAATCTTCTTCACATCGCTCTCCATGATTTCCTGACCAGCTTTCAGCAATAACTCTTCTGAAATCGGATCGTACACATCATGTAAAGAAACCCTACCTAATATTCTTTCCCCTAAAGATTCAACAATTTCTTCATTCTTCCTAAGGGCTTCCACCTGAATACCTCTAAGGGTACCACAGTCTTCAGTATTAATAATAACATCTTGGGAAACGTCTACCAATCTACGGGTTAGGTATCCTGCATCGGCCGTTTTTAAGGCCGTATCTGCAAGCCCTTTACGCGCACCGTGAGTAGAGATAAAGTATTCCAAAATTGAAAGTCCCTCTTTAAAGTTCGATAAAATCGGGTTTTCAATAATTTCTCCACCTCCTGCGGTCGATTTTTTCGGTTTCGCCATCAATCCACGCATCCCGGTAAGCTGACGGATCTGTTCTTTAGATCCCCTCGCACCGGAATCCAACATCATATACACCGAGTTAAATCCTTGTTGGTCTTCACGAATACGTTTCATAGCCAACTCGGTCAACATTGCATTGGTAGATGTCCAAACGTCAATTACCTGATTGTAACGTTCGTTGTTGGTAATAAGCCCCATGTTATAGTTGGCCATAATTCCTTCAACCTGCCCGTTAGCATCAGCGATCATTTCATGCTTTTCTGGCGGGATAATAATATCTCCTAAACTAAAGGACAATCCACCTTTGAAAGCGAATTCGTACCCCATAGTTTTAATTTTATCCAAAAACTCTGCTGTAGTAGGAACATCGGTAACATTTAAAATATTACCAATAATATCTCTTAAGGACTTCTTGTTCAATACATCGTTGATATATCCTGCTTCCTCTGGCACTACCATGTTGAACAACACTCTACCAACGGTTGTAGGTATCACCTGGTACACAAGCTCTCCTGCTTCGTTAAAATCTTTTGCTCTTACCTTTATTCCTGCGTTCAGGTGTAGTCTTCCTTCGTTAAAGGCGATCACTACTTCTTCATGAGAATAAAAAGTTAAGCCTTCACCTCTAACAGGTACTTCTGGTGTAGACTTTCTTTCCTTGGTCATATAGTACAGACCCAAGACCATATCCTGGGAAGGTACAGTGATAGGAGATCCATTTGCAGGGTTCAAGATATTATGAGAAGCCAACATTAAAAGTTGTGCTTCCAAAATAGCCTCTGGTCCCAATGGCAAGTGAACCGCCATCTGATCCCCATCAAAATCCGCGTTAAATGCAGTACATACCAATGGGTGTAAACGAATCGCCTTTCCTTCAATAAGTTTTGGCTGGAACGCTTGGATACCCAAACGGTGCAAAGTAGGAGCACGGTTTAGCAATACAGGATGTCCTTTTAGAACATTCTCTAAAATATCCCATACTACCGGTTCTTTTTTGTCTATGATTTTCTTAGCAGACTTTACCGTTTTTACAATTCCTCTTTCGATCAACTTACGGATCACAAAAGGTTTGTACAGTTCAGCCGCCATATCTTTAGGCAAACCACATTCGAACAATTTCATTTCAGGTCCAACGACGATTACCGAACGGGCAGAATAATCTACACGTTTACCCAAAAGGTTTTGACGGAAACGCCCTTGTTTACCTTTTAATGAATCTGAAAGTGACTTTAAAGGTCTGTTAGATTCGGTTTTAACTGCCGATGCTTTACGTGTATTATCAAAAAGAGAATCCACTGCTTCTTGAAGCATACGTTTCTCATTTCTAAGAATCACTTCAGGAGCTTTTATCTCCACCAATCGTTTTAAACGGTTGTTTCTGATAATAACCCTTCTATAAAGGTCATTTAAATCCGATGTAGCGAAACGACCACCATCTAATGGTACCAAAGGACGTAATTCTGGTGGAATTACAGGGATCACTTTCATGATCATCCAATCTGGTCTGTTTTCTCTATTTTCTTGAGACTCTCTTAAGGCTTCAACTACTTGAAGTCTTTTTAAGGCCTCTGTCTTACGTTGTTTAGACGTTTCAGTATTTGCTTTATGTCTTAGTTCGTAAGACAAGTCGCTTAAGTCTATTCTTGCCAACAAATCGATAAGGCATTCTGCCCCCATTTTAGCAATAAACTTATTAGGATCCGTATCGTCTAAATACTGGTTATCCTGAGGAATAGTCTCTAAAATATTTAGGTACTCCTCTTCGGTCAAGAAATCCATTTTCTGGATTTCTTCACCTTCAGGACCTTTGGCTACACCTGGCTGAATTACTACATAACGTTCGTAGTAAATAATCATATCCAATTTCTTGGAAGGCAAACCTAAAAGGTAACCGATTTTATTTGGCAGGGAACGGAAATACCAGATATGAGCTACAGGAACCACCAAATTAATGTGTCCTACTCTATCTCTTCGTACCTTTTTCTCTGTTACCTCTACCCCACAACGATCACAAACGATACCACGGTATCGGATTCTCTTATATTTTCCACAGGCACACTCATAATCCTTTACAGGACCAAAGATACGCTCACAAAAAAGACCATCACGCTCAGGTTTGTGCGTTCTATAGTTAATAGTTTCAGGTTTCAAAACCTCACCTCTTGACTCTGCCAAAATAGATTCTGGAGAAGCCAAACCGATGGAAATTTTATCAAACCTTTTTATGGTATTATTATCTTTTAGTCTAGCCATAACTATATTCTGATACTAATTTAATTGTATATGTTAGGAATAGTGTTCAAAACCTATTCTTGTTATTCTTCCAATCTAATGTCTAAACCTAATCCTTTAAGTTCGTGCATTAATACGTTGAAAGATTCTGGTAAACCAGGTTCTGGCATGGTTTCTCCCTTAACGATCGCCTCATATGTTTTTGCTCTACCAATAACATCATCGGACTTCACCGTCAATATTTCCCTTAGGGTTGCCGAGGCACCATATGCTTCCAAGGCCCAAACTTCCATCTCTCCAAAACGCTGACCACCAAACTGGGCTTTACCACCCAATGGCTGTTGTGTAATCAATGAGTATGGTCCTATAGAACGTGCGTGCATCTTATCATCGACCATATGCCCTAATTTCAGCATATAGATAACTCCTACGGTTGCAGGCTGATCAAAACGTTGACCAGTACCACCATCGTGGAGGTATGTATGGCCAAATCTAGGAATTCCGGCCTCATCGGTATAGCTATTGATCTCTTCCAAGGTAGCACCGTCAAAAATTGGCGTTGCATACTTCTTCCCTAATTTAAGACCTGCCCAACCAAGAACAGTTTCATAAATCTGACCAATGTTCATACGAGAAGGTACCCCTAGTGGATTCAATACGATATCTACAGGTGTTCCGTCTGCCAAGAATGGCATATCCTCGTGACGTACAATTCTAGAAACAATACCTTTGTTTCCGTGACGTCCTGCCATTTTATCACCAACCTTTAGTTTACGCTTTTTAGCTATATAAACTTTTGCCAATTTCATAATACCAGCTGGCAATTCATCCCCTACAGATATTGTAAACTTGTCTCTTCTTAGGTTCCCTTGAAGGTCGTTTAATTTTATCTTATAGTTATGTAATAGATCTGCTACCAAAGTATTACAATCCTTATCCGTAGTCCAACTTCCACCAACTAAATGGGCAAAATCGTCTACCGCGTTAAGCATTTTCATACTGTATTTCTTACCTTTTGGAAGAACTTCTTCACCAAGGTCGTTAAGAACGCCTTGAGATGTTTTACCATTGATAAGGGTAAATAACTTCTCTACCAATACATCTTTTAGTTGTTGGAATTTTACTTCGTATTCCAACTCCAATTTAGAAATAGCTTCTTTATCTTCAGAACGCTTACGCTTATCTTTTATAGAACGTGAGAACAATTTCTTATCAATAACAACCCCTCTTAAAGAAGGAGAAGCTTTTAGAGAAGCATCCTTCACATCACCGGCCTTATCACCGAAGATAGCACGTAATAATTTTTCCTCTGGTGTAGGGTCTGATTCCCCTTTTGGAGTAATCTTACCAATTAAAATATCACCAGGTTTTACTTCTGCCCCAATACGGATCATCCCGTATTCGTCCAAATCTTTAGTCGCTTCTTCGGAAACGTTTGGAATATCATTGGTCAACTCTTCAGCACCCAATTTAGTATCCCTAACTTCCAAAGCGTACTCATCTACGTGGATAGAAGTAAATATATCTTCGCGAACAACCTTTTCAGAAATTACGATAGCATCCTCAAAGTTATACCCTTTCCAAGGCATAAAGGCCACTACTAAGTTTCTTCCCAAGGCCAATTCGCCTTTTTCTGTCGCATATCCTTCACAAAGAACTTGACCTTTATTAACTCTATCCCCTTTTCTAACAATAGGTTTAAGGTTAATACTGGTCCCTTGGTTCGTTTTTCTAAACTTCACCAAATCGTAGGTCTTGGAATCTTCTTCAAAGCTTACCAAACGCTCTTCTTCGGTACGGTCGTATTTAATAGTGATTTTCTGAGAATCTACATATTCAATAACCCCATTACCTTCAGCGTTGATCAATACTCTTGAATCTGAAGCTACCTGGCGTTCCAATCCAGTACCGACAATTGGCGATTCTGGTTTTAACAAGGGAACGGCCTGACGCATCATGTTAGATCCCATCAGGGCACGGTTAGCATCATCATGCTCCAAGAACGGAATTAAAGAAGCCGAAATCGAAGCAATTTGATTAGGAGCAACATCGGTATAATTAATTTCAGATGGATCTAAAACTGGGAAATCCCCTTCATCTCTAGCAATAACCTTTTCTGCAGTAATAGTACCATCTTCTTCCATAGGAATGTTTGCCTGGGCAATTTTCATTCCTTCTTCTTCCTCTGCACTTAGGTATGCATAATTTTCCAAATCCACTTTCCCGTTTTCTACTTTACGGTATGGTGTTTCCAAGAAGCCCATTGGGTCTACTTTAGCAAACACAGATAAAGAAGAAATAAGACCAATGTTCGGTCCTTCCGGTGTTTCGATAGGACAAAGTCTACCGTAGTGTGTATAGTGAACATCACGCACTTCGAAACCGGCTCTTTCCCTTGAAAGACCTCCTGGCCCTAATGCGGACAATCTTCTTTTATGAGTAATTTCGGCCAATGGATTGGTTTGATCCATGAACTGAGATAACTGGTTGGTACCAAAGAAAGAATTAATTACAGAAGACAAGGTCTTAGCATTAATCAAATCGATAGGTGTAAATACCTCGTTATCACGAACGTTCATACGCTCACGAATAGTTCTGGCCATACGAGCAAGACCCACACCGAATTGTTGGGACAACTGCTCCCCTACGGTTCTAACTCTACGATTGGAAAGGTGATCAATATCATCAATCTCGGCCTTAGAGTTAATTAACTCGATCAAATATTTTATAATGGTAATGATATCTTCCTTGGTTAAGACTTGTTTGTCCATTCCAATATCCAAACCAAGTTTTTTGTTCATTCTATAACGACCAACTTCACCTAAGTTGTAACGTTGATCTGAGAAGAACAATTTATCTATAATACCACGTGCAGTTTCCTCATCTGGCGGTTCTGCGTTACGCAATTGACGATAGATGTGTTCAACAGCTTCTTTTTCAGAGTTTGTTGGATCTTTTTGAAGGGTATTATGAATAATTGCGTAATCACTTTGTGCATTATTCTCTTTATGTAAAAGAATAGTTTTCACATCGGCATCAATTATCTCTGCGATATGATCTTTTTCTAAAACGGTATCACGATCAAGAATAATTTCGTTCCTTTCAATAGAAACCACTTCACCTGTATCCTCATCCACAAAATCTTCGTGCCAAGTATTCAATACTCTTGCCGCCAGTTTACGGCCTAGCACTTTTTTCAACCCTGCGTTAGAAACTTTAATTTCTTCCGAAAGGTCAAAGATTTCCAATATGTCCTTATCTCTTTCAAAGCCAATAGCTCTAAATAAGGTTGTTACTGGTAATTTTTTCTTTCTATCAATATAAGCGTACATAACGCCATTGATATCTGTTGCAAATTCTATCCAAGAACCTTTAAAAGGTATTACTCTTGCAGAATACAACTTGGTTCCGTTGGCGTGAAAAGATTGGCCAAAGAAAACCCCTGGGGAACGGTGTAATTGAGAAACTACAACACGCTCAGCTCCATTGATAACGAAGGTACCACTTGGAGTCATGTAAGGAATAGTTCCTAGGTAAACATCCTGTACAATGGTTTCAAAATCCTCGTGTTCTGGATCTGTACAATATAATTTTAATCTTGCTTTTAATGGAACACTATACGTAAGTCCACGTTCAATACATTCTTGGATGGAGTATCTCGGTGGATCAATGAAATAGTCTAAAAATTCTAATACGAACTGGTTCCTGGTGTCTGTAATTGGAAAGTTTTCCATGAAGGTGTTGTACAACCCCTCATTGCCCCTTTCGTCAGATTTAGTTTCAAGTTGGAAAAAATCTTGAAATGATTTAATCTGAATGTCCAAGAAATCCGGATAATTCGGCGTGTTCTTAGCGGATGCGAAACTTATTCTTTCAGTCTGATTTGTGAACATCTATGGACAAAATTTTGATCGTGAATACTATAATTGGGTTGTGTACTCCTTTATACACGATATATATAAATAGGCTTAGGTCTAGCTACAAAAATGCAGAAAGACCTAAACCAAAATTATTATGGTTGTCGCTATTATTTAAGCTCAACTTCAGCTCCAGCTTCTTCCAAAGAATTTTTAATACCTTCAGCTTCATCCTTAGAGATACCTTCTTTAATAGCTTTTGGTGCGCTATCAACGATATCTTTAGCTTCTTTCAAACCTAAACCAGTTAATTCTTTAACCAATTTAACTACAGCTAATTTAGAAGCTCCAGCAGCTTTCAAAATAACATCAAATTCAGTTTGCTCAGCAGCAGCATCACCACCGTCAGCAGCTCCACCAGCAGCAACTGCAACTGCAGCAGCAGCAGGCTCGATACCGTACTCTTCTTTTAATATAGCAGCTAACTCATTTACTTCTTTTACTGTAAGGTTAACTAATTGTTCTGCGAAATCTTTTAATTCTGCCATTTTTCTATCGTTTAATAAAATTTTTAAAATATAATTGTTTGTAGTGCGTACGTATTATCTTTCTGATAATGTCTTAAGAATTCCGGCGATTTTTCCACCACCAGATTTAAGTCCAGAAATAACATTCTTGGCTGGAGACTGCAACAATCCAATAACCTCACCAATCATTTCTTCTTTAGACTTGATGCTTACCAGAGCATCCAATTGATCATCACCAATATAAATTGCTTCAGCAATATAAGCTCCTTTCAACAAAGGCTTCTCTGCCTTTTTCCTAAAAGCTTTTATCAGCTTAGCAGGGGCGTTTCCTGTTTCTGAAAACATTAAAGAAGTACTCCCCTTTAACACCTCTGGAAGCTCACCGAAATCTTTTTCTGAAGCCTCCATTGCTTTTGCAAGCAAGGTATTTTTAACCACGGCCAATCTAATATCTGCCTTAAAACAAGCCTTTCTTAAAGCCGATGTAGCATCCGCGTTTAATCCAGAAATGTCTGCCAAATATATAGAAGGACTATCAGCTAACTGCGCAGTTAAATCCTCTATAACGTTTAATTTATCTTCTCTTGTCATATTAAAAACTTTAAACTACCAGTTAAACTACTTTTGGATCTAATGCAACACTAGGACTCATTGTACTGGACATGTAAATCGTTTTTACATATACACCTTTAGCCGCTGTTGGCTTTAATTTTACCAATGTTTCTAACAGCTCTTTTGCATTTTCTGAGATCTGCTCAGCAGAGAAAGAAACTTTCCCAATTCCTGCATGCACGATACCTGTCTTATCCACCTTAAAATCAATCTTACCAGCTTTCACTTCTGTTACTGCTTTCGCAACATCCATAGTAACGGTACCGGTCTTTGGATTAGGCATCAAACCTCTTGGCCCTAAAATTCTACCCAAAGGTCCTAATTTACCCATTACGCTAGGCATAGTGATGATCACATCAACATCTGTCCAACCGCTTTTTATTTTTTCCAAGTACTCGTCCAATCCTACATAGTCAGCTCCCGCTTCTGTAGCTTCGGCTGCTTTATCTGGAGTTACCAATGCCAATACTTTTACGTCCTTACCGGTTCCGTGAGGAAGAGTAACAACTCCACGCACCATTTGATTCGCTTTTCTTGGATCTACACCCAACCGTACCGCGATATCTACAGACGCATCAAAATTTGCATTGGTTATTTCTTTCACTAAAGCAGAAGCTTCTAAAATAGAATAGTTTTTATTCTTATCTATTTTACCGTGCGCTTCCTTTTGCTTTTTTGTTAATTTTGCCATTCTAAATTGCTTTTAAGATTTTAAAAAGGTCTATTACCTGAAACTTTTAAACCCATAGATCTAGCTGTACCAGCTACCATACTCATAGCGGATTCAACCGTAAAAGCATTTAGATCTACCATTTTGTCCTCGGCAATTAACTTGATCTGATCCCAAGATACACTTGCCACCTTGTTTCTGTTAGGCTCGCCAGATCCTTTTTTAATCTTAGCCGCTTCCATTAATTGAACTGCCGCTGGCGGTGTCTTTACAACAAACTCAAATGATTTGTCCTTATAAACCGTGATCGCTACTGGTAAAACTTTACCAGCTTTGTCCTGCGTACGAGCATTAAACTGCTTACAGAACTCCATAATGTTGACCCCGGCAGCACCTAAAGCGGGTCCGACCGGTGGCGATGGATTCGCAGCACCTCCCCTAACTTGTAGTTTAACTACTTTACTTACTTCTTTTGCCATTGTTTAAATTGAATTTAAAGTGTGTTTGTTTTGGAAGCAACAACACTTTTTAACTATATATGTAACAGTTCTTGTTAAATCTTCTCTACTTGCATATAACTCAACTCTAACGGTGTTTTTCTCCCGAAAATCTTCACCATTACCTCAAGTTTACGCTTTTCCTCATTAATCTTTTCAACTGTTCCGTTGAAGCCATTAAATGGTCCGTCGATAACCTTCACGGTTTCGCCGAACGCAAACGGAATTGCAACGCTGTCGGTCTTCACCGCCAACTCATCTACTTTTCCTAACATTCTATTCACTTCCGATTTTCTTAGAGGCACAGGATCTCCTCCTTTGGTCTCCCCTAAAAATCCGATTACATTCGTAATAGAACGAATAATATGCACCATCTCCCCTCCAAGGTTTGCCTTAATCATGATATAACCAGGAAAATAAACACGTTCTTTGTTTATCTTCTTCCCGTTTCTTATCTGAACCACCTTTTCAGTAGGAACCAATACTTCTTCCAAATAATCTTCGAAACCAAGTCTAGCAACTTCAGCTTCTATATAACCTTTGATTTTATTTTCTTGACCGCTAACTGCCCTTACAACATACCACTTCTTATCCAACACTTCCGACATAAGGCACTTCTTAATTTATTATGCTATTAAAATACAACAGTATTAATTCCCCCAACAAAGTATCAACACCCCAAGTTGCAAGCGCAAAGATAATAGAAAATACCGCAACTACCACCATAAGATTGGTAGATTCCTCTCTCGGAGGCAAAGTCACGTTATTTTTAAGTTCGTCTATAGATTCCTTTATATATGTTAACATGTCGCGAAATATTTTTATTTTAACCAAAAACGAAAGACTCAGATCAGAACAAACTCATAACCTTATCTTTCTATTATAGGGCACGTATATTTTAGCGTACAAGCTTAAAATTTACGGGCCCTATTTCTAAAATTTCTTTAAAACATTATAATCGACCTACTGACCAATCTTGTTTTGCACGGGCGGAGAGACTCGAACTCCCGACACCTGGTTTTGGAGACCAGTGCTCTACCAACTGAGCTACGCCCGTCTATATTTACATGGAAAGGTGTCTCACTAGAGCAAGACACCCTTCATGCAATATATTCAATATTAGTCTATAATCTTAGTTACCTGACCAGCACCTACCGTTCTACCACCTTCACGGATTGCGAAACGCAAACCTTCATTTAAAGCGATCGGAGACAATAGATCTACAATAATAGTAAGGTTATCACCTGGCATAACCATTTCTACTCCTTCAGGAAGATTAATAGTACCAGTAACATCAGTTGTTCTTACGTAGAACTGAGGACGGTAGTTATTGTGGAATGGAGTGTGACGTCCACCTTCTTCTTTTTTAAGGATATACACCTCAGCTTCAAATTTAGCGTGCGGCTTCACAGAACCTGGCTTACAGATTACCATTCCTCTTTTTACTTGAGTCTTATCAATACCTCTCAAAAGAAGACCTACGTTATCACCAGCTTCACCTCTATCCAATATCTTACGGAACATCTCTACCCCTGTAATAGTTGAAGTCAATTTCTCAGCACCCATACCGATGATCTCTACTGGATCTCCAGTGTTAGCAACCCCTGTTTCGATACGACCTGTAGCAACAGTTCCACGACCAGTAATTGTAAATACATCTTCAACAGGCATCAAGAAGTTCTTATCAACATCTCTCTGTGGCAATTCAATCCAGCTATCAACAGCCTCCATCAAAGACATAACTGTATCAACCCATTTTTGCTCACCATTCAATGCACCTAAAGCAGAACCAGAAATAACAGGACCATTATCACCGTCATACTCATAGAAAGAAAGCAACTCTCTTACTTCCATCTCTACTAACTCTAACAACTCCTCATCATCAACCATGTCAACCTTGTTCAAGAAAACAACGATTCTTGGAATACCAACCTGACGACCTAAAAGGATGTGCTCACGGGTTTGTGGCATAGGACCATCCGTAGCAGCAACAACTAAAATCGCACCGTCCATTTGAGCAGCACCAGTAACCATATTCTTAACGTAATCCGCGTGACCTGGACAATCTACGTGTGCATAGTGACGATTCGCAGTAGAATACTCTACGTGAGACGTATTAATAGTAATACCTCTTTCTTTTTCTTCTGGAGCATTATCAATAGAGTCAAAACTTCTCAATTCAGAAAGACCTGCGTTAGCCAATACCGTAGTAATCGCAGCAGTCAATGTAGTTTTACCGTGATCCACGTGTCCAATAGTACCTATATTTAAATGCGGTTTGGAACGATCAAATGTTGCCTTTGCCATGTTTGTTAAATTTAATTCTTAGTTTATATTAGTGTACAAATTATGCCTTAATTGAGCCAATGATGAGATTTGAACTCATGACCTCTTCCTTACCAAGGAAACGCTCTACCCCTGAGCTACACCGGCATTTTTCTCTTAACACCCGAGAGACTTATACTCATAAGCACCTACTCAAAGATCAAAAATTTCAGGCCAAAAAAACCTTTTTGGCCGCGCAAAAAACCCGACTACAACGCCAAGCCCTTTTAATTATAATCACATAAAGCCCCATACGAAGGAGCCTTTTGTTTTAAAATAGAGCGGGAGACCGGGTTCGAACCGGCGACATTCAGCTTGGAAGGCTGACGCTCTACCAACTGAGCTACTCCCGCATTCTAATTTCCAGGCAAACCTAAAAATTATATTCAATATTTCAAAAATTATTTCGCCGTACTTTCGTACTCAAATCTTTCGATTCGTTGTGGGGAGAGCAGGATTCGAACCTGCGAAGACGTAGTCAGCAGATTTACAGTCTGCCCTCGTTGGCCGCTTGAGTATCTCCCCAACACTAATATTTAAAAGAACCTTGAAAAACCTATTGGTATTTCCAATATTTTGAGCCGATAGAGGGACTCGAACCCACGACCTGCTGATTACAAATCAGCTGCTCTAGCCAGCTGAGCTACATCGGCTTTTGCTCTTCTTTCTCTTCAAAAGAAGACCGCTATTGCTAACGGTGTGCAAATGTAGAAGGTTTTTTCAGTTCTGCAAAATATTTTTGATTTTTTTTACGCATTTAGGCGCATTTTTTCTTTTCGCTTCACCAATTTCCGCTCTAAAGAACTGCAAGCCATATCAATAGCCTCCTCGAAAGACTTGCATTGTTTTTTTACAATGAAACTATCCTTGGGAACAAGGACTTTAATTTCCACTATTTTATTCTCCTTGGCACTGGTGTTCTCTACCTTGAGATACACATCCGAACTTATTACCTTATCATAGAAGAGCTCCATCTTATCCAACCTTGTCTGAATAAAGCCTATTAATTGTTCGTTTGCCGTGAAATTTACTGATTGTGCATTTACTTTCATAGAATGAAGTGTTAATTTTGTTATACAATATAATTGTTCTCTCTAGCACTATTCCCTGCTCCTTGGATGAGCACTGGAATGCACCTTCTTTAATTCCGATATATTATTATGGGTATACACTTGCGTGGAAGCCAAACTCGCATGTCCCAATAATTCTTTTACAGCATTTAACTCAGCGCCGTTATTAAGCAAATGCGTTGCAAAAGTATGCCTTAAAACATGTGGGCTTTTTTTCACCTTAGAGGACACTAAACTAAAATACTTATTTATTATTCTATACACAAGGGTATCGTACATTTTATCTCCTTTATTGGTAAGAAAAACAAATTCCGCATCCACGATCAATGGCAATTTGGAACGCTCCACCAAGTACTCCAGAAACAATTTTTTGGTAATTTCCAAAATCGGAATCACCCGCTCTTTATTTCTCTTCCCTATCACCTTGATAGTATTGACCCCAAAATCTAGATTTTTTAAACTAAGACTCATCAGTTCCGCCCTCCTAATTCCGGTAACATAAAAAAGCTCAATAATCAACCTATCCCTTTTTCCTTCAAAAGTATCTTCGAAAGAAAGCTCAGAAAACACCCTCACCATTTCTGCTTCAGAAAATGGAATTTCAACTTTTTTATCAGTTTTTAAGGCCCTGTGTTTCGCCAAAGGATTCACATCGATCTCTCCTATCCCCAAAAGAAATTTATAGTACGCTTTTAAGGATGCTATTTTTCGGTTGACGGTTTTATTAGACACTCCCGAATCAACCAAAGCAACAATCCAATTTCTTATGATATTATATGATACGGTTGAGATATCTTCCAACTCCAGCTCGACCCTACAAAACCTCTTAAATTCTTCCAGATCCTTTTCGTAAGCTAGCAAGGTATGCGGAGAGTAGATTTTCTCCAGGGACAAATAAGTTATAAAGGAATCGATGGCCATATCGGAAGCTACAAGGTTGAATACAATGAATAGGTAACCTTATAAAATTAAGAAACAATATGCAGAAAACAGCACTTTTACTACAGTAATAATCAACAACTACAAATTAAACCATCTTTACAAAAAGAAGATTATACCCGGCCTATTCCCTAACTTTTTGAACCCCATCTTATTCTATTCAAAAACAGGACCTCTATTACCGATAAGAAAACAGCACATTCTATTAAAATAACAAGGAATACGATATTTAAAACCAAGCGATCCCAAACCCCGATAGGCCTTATCATAATAATTTGGGCGTTCCCTCCTTCGTCGGGCGGGCTGTTGGCTATATCCCTTGCGCTGCTGCGGGGATGCCGCCGCCATCCCTAACGCAGATTTCAACCAACCCCAACCCGCCAGCAATTAAGAAACAGGGAAAAGAAAACAGAGAAAAGAAAACCTCCTTATCTTTAATAATCAAATTAATGTCTAAAAACGGTCAACGCTAATCAGGGAAGTTCATCGAGAGCAATCGGTAAAAAGCCTGCAGTGATCCAAGAAAAAAACTCGTTATCTTTAATGATGAAATCAATATCCAAACCCTGTCAACACCAATCAAGGAAGCTCAAAACCCACTACCCTTAATAATAAAACTGACATCTAATAAAACAAGTCAACTTCAACCAAGGCAGCACAAATTATCAATTGCTCACTGATGTCGCGTTAGGGATTGCAGCGGCATCCTTTTTTAGCTGGCCTGGCCAGCTAAAAAAGATATAGCGGAAAGAGCGACCCGATAAGGGAACGCCCATACAACACAACACCTACCAACCTTAACACAATTCCGGACGCTACACCCAAGCTCGCAGCACGCCCATCTTATCCATTCCACCGACCCCACACAAAACCCAATGCCCAAATACAAAGACAGCAGCAACACCAAAAAGGCCCAAAAACAACAAGACCGTCCAAACTTACATTTAGACGGTCTTATTAATTATTTTAAGAAACTTTAAAATCTAGATTTCTTCTTGATCTCTTAGTCCTTGGATATAGGCAGCTTTTTGAATCTTAGCTCTATTAAGCACAGATGGCTTATTAAACTGCTGACGACTTCTTAACTGACGCATTGTACCTGTTTTGTCGAACTTACGCTTGAAACGCTTCAAAGCTCTATCGATATTCTCTCCTTCTTTTATTGGTATAATTAACATGGGCGATAACCTCCTCTCTTTTATGATTAAGGCTGCAAATATAAAGATTAATACTAGAAATCAAATAATTATTTTAAAATATTTCTTGCAATGACAATTTTCTGAATTTCGGTTGTCCCCTCTCCGATGGTACACAATTTAGAATCCCTATAAAACTTCTCTACAGGATAGTCTTTGGTATATCCATAGCCACCGTGAATCTGTACCGCTTCATTGGCAACTCTTACACAAACCTCGGAAGCGTACATTTTTGCCATAGCCCCTAATTTGGTTACATTGCGCCCTTCATTTTTCAAAAAGGCTGCCTTGTGCAACAACAATTCGGAAGCTTCTATTTCTGTTGCCATATCGGCCAATTTAAAGGAAATCGCCTGAAACTTGCTAATTGGCTTCCCAAATTGAACCCTTTCCTGGGAGTATTTTAAAGCGGCCTCATAGGCACCTTTGGCAATTCCCAAAGACAATGCCCCGATAGAGATCCTACCGCCGTCTAAAATTTTCATGGACTGTATAAAACCATCTCCTACTTCGCCTAATCGGTTAGCGTCGGGTACGCGACAGTTATCAAAAACCAATTCTGCCGTTTCACTGGCCCTCATCCCTAATTTATTCTCTTTTTTCCCACTGGTAAATCCTGGCGTACCCTTTTCTATGGCAAAAGCTGTCATACCATGACTATCGCCTTTCTCTCCAGTGCGGACAATTACAACTGCTATATCGCCACTTTTACCATGGGTTATAAAGTTTTTTGCCCCATTGATTACCCAAGAATCCCCATCCTTTACAGCGGTGGTACTCATACCGGCCGCATCGGAACCAGTATTGTGTTCGGTAAGGCCCCAGGCCCCTATCCATTCTGCCGTAGCCAACTTGGGGAGCCATTTCTTTTTCTGCGCTTCGTTCCCAAAAGACAGAATATGGTTGGTGCATAAAGAATTATGTGCAGCGATAGAAAGTCCTATTGAGGGATCTACGATGGAAATCTCCTCAATTACCTTAATATATTCGTGATACCCCAGATCGGACCCCCCTAACTCTTGAGGCACTAACACTCCCATAAAGCCCAATTCTCCTGCTTTTTTAAAAACTTCTACAGGAAAGGTTTGTGCTTCATCCCATTCCATAACATATGGTCTAATATATTGTTCTGCGAATTCTCTGGCAGAAGAAGCTACCATTTCCAAAGTTTCTGAATAATCAAAATTCATTTCCGCACCTGAGTTCAAGTTCATTGAATAAGTTTTTTATTTTAACGCCAAATATAATTGAATTACGGCTATTTTTTCGGTTGGAAAATTTTCTATTTTCGTTAATTCATCAAATGAATGAATTAAACTGTTCTCTTCCCTATAGCGTACAATTTCCTTCGCAAGGACTTTGTTAATGTACACTAATTTTGCTATATCGCTGGCCGTAGCACTGTTAATATTAATTTTTTGTACTTCTGGCACCTTTAGCACCTTATACTTTTCTAAGATTTTTTTCACCACTTCCTTCTCCAAACCATACACGTGATACAGTTGTTCTTCCGTTAAAAAACCACCCAATCTATCCCTAAACTTAACAATTCGTCGAGACAGCACCTCCCCTACTCCTTTTATAGACATAAGATCGTCCGGACTAGCTAAATTTATATCTTGATAAGTATAGACCGAAGCAATTACTTTTTTTTCTTTCTTATCTGGTTTGCCCCTTGACCCTTGTGTCCATTTAGGAAACTTAAAATAAGGAACCATCTCCTTTAATAAGGAATCCGAAATTAAGGTTAGCTCCTGAAAATCCTTGGCGGAGTTTACAAAGCCCCCCTTTTCCCTATAACGGTGCAATCTATCAATTTCAACAGGCGTCATCCCTAAGGCATACCCTTTATAATCTGTGATAAAATTAGGATTAAAAGGGAATGGCTTTAAAGTATCCTGAAGGGCAGCCTGTTTCTTTAGCTCTTCCAACTGCACCTGAATTTCATGATCTACCTGTACGCTGTGCTTGTCCCCTGGCACATAGTACGTCTTCGCAAAGAAATAAAGGAGCTGTATAAACACTATGATAAAAAGAAAAAAGAAAATCCCACTTCGTTCTTGTCTATTAAAACTGAAATGGGATTTACCTAGCTTCTTATTCAAAACCTACTCTTTTTGTCTGTTCTCTATATCGTCATTCTCATAATAGGAATCGGGCTCTTGTTTTGGCGGGGTAGTCAATACCCTATAAAAAAAATATCCCGCCAAAGATATCATGGTCCCTTGTGCCAATAACATTATTATTAAAGCTGATGAATTCATAATGTTTCCCTCCCTTCTTTTCTTCGTTTGTTGAATGCTAAATATACTAATAATGAAATAAATAAAAACAACACCATCAACATAACTCTACCGATGTTTTTATAAAATACGTCATTTACAAAAGATCCTGTAGCAATTTGCGCGCCAGGTTTTACTTGATCCCCTACCCTAACGGTCGTTTTCTGATCTTCCTCGAAACGGTACTCCTTATAATCTATAAACTTTTCTTCCAAGGATATTTGATTCTCCTTATCATATCGTTTACGTGTATTTTCGAAAGAAAACTTAATGTATTGCGGATTTACTTCCTCTACGGTTCCTAGGGCATTTCCGGACCTATCGAAATTTTCGGCATAATAAACCTCCGCAAAGGAATCCCTATTAAAGGTATCCTGATGTGTTATTTTATCGAGCATACTGGGCAAACTGGCCAAGAACACCCAACCTAGCAATACCGGGGTCACAAACTTTATGACATACTTGTATGCCAGCGGCACTCTAATATCGGCCCCTGCATTAATTTCTTCCCATCCTTTATTCATACCAAAAACCCACGAATAGGTAATCACTTCAAAAAACGCAAAGAATACCAAACTCACGGTACCGGCCCAATAATCGTAATCATCGAATACTCCTTTTTGGAAAAAGAACACTGTAGGCAGTCCCATAAACAGGGCTAAGGCCCCAAAAGACCAAGCTCCCTTCTTGGTAGTCCATCCAAACTCATCTCTCATAAACCCTAACCAAGGAGTCCCCATGGCCAAGGAACTGGTAATCCCTGAAAAGAACAAGAGACCAAACCACATAACTCCGCCTACAGCAGCCAATACAGGCCCCCATTGCTGAAACAAATAAGGCATTGTTTGAAAAGCCATTCCAAAACCGGCATTGTTAATTACCCAGTCCAACCCTAAATATCCGGCCGCAATTGGAATAACGATAGCACTACCCAATACCACTTCTACAAATCCGTTCATAAATCCGGCAGAAACCGAATTAAGAGCTATATCGTCCTTGCTTTTCACATAAGAGGCATAGCAATGGATGGTACCCATACCGACGGAGAGCGTAAAGAATATTTGACCTGCAGCCGCCAACCACACCTTCGGATTCAATAAAGAATCGTATTGCGGGGTCCATAAAAAATTAAGTCCATCCCAAGCGTTGGCATCAGGGAAAAGTGCCGAAGCCCCACTATCACCTAAGGTATACCCTCTTATCGCTAAAACAACGCCAAATAAAATTAATAACGGCATTCCTATTTTAGCTACTTTCTCTACCCCTTTGATCCCCTTTGACAAAATATAGGTATTAAAGGCAAGACAGAGGACATAAAAAACAATCGCTTCATATGGGATTCCCGTAGAACTACGGGTAACATCGACATAAGAGTTAAAAAATCCGGCCACTTCACCTTGGGACATCCCTTCAAAGGTCCCCCTTAGGGAATGGTACACATAGGACAAGGTCCACGATTCTATATAGGCATAATAGGCCACGATAGCCAAGTTGGTAAAAATCCCGAAGACCCCAATATATTTAAAGACCCTACCTTTAATCATAGTATCCAAAATATAAGGAGTACTATGGTTTCCAAACTTACCACCGTATCGCCCAGAAGACCATTCGATAAAAAGCAATGGGATTCCCATCAATAAGAAACATACTAGATATGGGATAATAAATGCTCCACCTCCATTTTCAACAGCTTGCACAGGAAATCGCAAAAAATTTCCTAAACCTACTGCATTACCCGCCATTGCCAATATGAGTCCCAAACGTGAGCCCCATGATTCTGCTGATTTTGCCATTCTTAAATTCTACTGATTATAACTTTTTAATAAAAGTTTCGCAAGATCGTAAAATTTGGATAGACAACACACAATAAAATAAGAATTCCGCCTATCAACGTTGCTTTTAACACAATGATAAGCGGAATTCCTTACATAATTCTTAACGAAAAACCTCTAAGCTTTTTGCTTTTTAAACAGCTTATTGGCTTTCAGTTTCGACCAATAATCTTCTAAGTCCACTTTTACTTCCCCGGACATAATATAGAGTCCGATTATATTAGGAAATGCCATGGCTAAAATCATCATATCCGAAAAATCCAACACGGCACCCAAGCTTACAGAAGCCCCTATAACAACAAAGACCAAGAACAACATTTTATATACAAACTCGGTTCTTTTACTTTTCCCAAAGAGGTAGGTCCAAGCTCTCATCCCGTAATACGACCACGAAATCATGGTAGAAAACGCAAACAAGAATACGGCTAATGCCAACACATATGGGAACCAAGAGATAACACTACCAAAGGCATCCGAAGTCAATTGTGCTCCTGCCAATCCGTCTACCTCGTGCATTCCTGTGAAGATCAGCACCAAGGCCGTTAGGGTACAAACCACAACCGTATCTATAAAAGGCTCTAACAAGGCAACAAACCCTTCCGATGGCGGGTGATTTGTTTTGGCGGTACTATGGGCAATAGCGGCCGATCCTACTCCTGCTTCATTGGAAAAGGCTGCTCGTTGAAACCCAACTATTAACACCCCTATCACACCACCTTTAATGGCGCTAGGACTAAAAGCACCGTCTACGATAGCAGAAAATGCAGGCCCTATATTTTCAATATTAATGATAATTACTGCCATGGCCGCTACAATATAAATAGAAGCCATTACCGGAACCACCCTTCCCGTAACCTGTGCGATACTATTGATTCCACCAATAATTACGACTCCTACAAGAATAGCTGTAATGATCCCAAACCAAAATCCGTTTCCTTCCAATGCCGGAAACTGGCCAGAAAGCTGTTCAAAGGATTGGTTTGCCTGAAACATATTCCCTCCTCCGAAGGAAGCTCCTACTGCCAAGACTGCAAATAAACCGGCTAGCACTTTACCCAATCCTTTTAAGTTTCTTTTTTCGAGCCCATATCGCAAGTAATTCATAGGTCCGCCAAACACCCTACCATCGGGAAGGATATCTCTATATTTAACCCCTAGGGTACACTCGACAAACTTAGAGGACATCCCTAATAATCCACAAACAATCATCCAAAAGGTTGCTCCGGCCCCTCCCAAGGAAACTGCAACCCCAACTCCGGCGATATTCCCGAGTCCAACGGTCCCCGACACTGCCGTTGCCAAAGCCTGAAAGTGAGTCACCTGTCCCGGTGCATCCGGGTCGTCGTATTTTCCTTTTGCCAACTCTAAAGCGTGTCCAAAGCCCCTTATATTTATAAAACCCATTCTTAAGGTAAAAAACAACGCCCCTACCACTAACCAAATAACGATAAAGGGAATAGCCTTTTCCTGAGGGTCTCCGTTAGGATGTGTTACAGCTACGGGTTCATCATAGGAAATAGCGGCCAAAAAATTGGCGCCTTGTTCGATAACATGTTCCATGTTTTCGGAATTATAAATAACACCACCTTCCTTGACCAAATATTGTAACCCACCATTAACCGGAGCCAAAATAGTCTCCTTAGCACCGCTTTTGTTTTCAATAATAGCGATAGGCTCTCCTTTTTTCACTTTACTTCCCTCTGGCCGCAACCATTCCTTAAGGGTGTACTTGTCTTCTACATCTGGTGTCCAATTAGGGATAGACACCCTTTTTACATCGGCATAGACCACAGGATCATATATCCCAATAGCTGCAAAAGGATCCCAAAACAGCACCGCCCCTAGAGCACTTACGGCAGGAGTCATAGCCCCATTGAATATTTCCGTGATCGCTTTGGCGGGCACCTTATAGGATTTGGTAAGTTGTGCGCCACTAGCATCTGAAATTAGGACTTCATAAGGCAAGCCTTCGACCAAATTTACCGATTCATTAGAATTAAGGGAGGTAGCCTGGTTGCTCCATTTATATTGGTAGGGAGGTGTGCCCCCCTCGACTTCAAGCTTTATGACTCCGTCATTAATCTTATTGGAAGGGTTTAAGATAGTTTCCTTGACTTTAAGCTCTTGTGCAAACAAGGTTATGGAAAAAAGCAAAAAAACGAAAGACATGTATTTCTTCATAATTAATTTTAAAGTTTTGTTGGTTTTATTTATAAATTTTAACAATATCACAATAATATAACTCCTAATCAAATATTAATCCTAAGGATAGCCATTAGATCTTAAACATTTCATTTAATTTTTTTATTTGTTCTGGTCTCCCAAGCACAATTACTTTCCCTTTTGGCTGTAGTTTTAAATCAGCCCCGGGGTTAATTATATAGTTGCCATCAGGCTCTACATAACCGATTATGGTACAGCCTGTCTTGCGTCTCAAATCTAGGTCGCGCAGGGAATTGTTTTCTATTTTGTCCGTAAAACTTTCTATGGCAACTTCCTCTAAGTTGGTGGTATCTTCCCCTTCGGTAGAAAGCTTGTCCATAAAGGTGATCAAATTAGGCATCACCACCAGGGAAGCCATATGATCGCCCCCTATTTTATCGGGCATAATTACCTTATCGGCCCCGGCCAAGATCAATTTATTTTGGGAAGAGGTCTGTGAAGCTCTACTGATGATAAACAACTTCTTATTTAATTGCCTAGAAGAGAGCACTACAAAAAGGTTGTCAGCATCTTCGGGCATAGCTGTAATTAGAAATTGAGCCCTTTTTATCCCGGCATCGATCAACACCTCATCCTCGTTCGCATCGCCTTCGATAAATAAAACTTCATTCTCGTTCTTTAGAATTACTTCTTTATCCCTTTCAATGACCACAAATGGTCTCTTATAAGCCCTTAGTTTTTCTGCCGCTTGATTCCCATTTCTTCCAAACCCACAAATGATCACATGATTGCTCAAACTATTAATAGTGTTTTTCACTTTTTTTTTCTTTAAAAGTTGTAGTGTGTTTTTACTTAGGATATACTCTGTTATTACCGAAATCGCGAAGGCAAAAATAAATACACTAGAAATGATTAGTAATACAGTAAAAAGTTTCGAAGAAACGTCCAAGGGCCTTACTTCGGAAAAACCAACCGTTGTGACCGTGATAATGGTCATATAAAAGGCATCTACCCATGTATAGCCGGAAAGAAACCTATACCCAAGAACACCGATCAATAAGACCAGCACTAATAATGTCAGTGCTAAATATATCTTGGAACGAAAAAGTTTTATCATATTTACAGATCAAAAACCGAGGTCCTTTTGGTATATATCAAATCTTTAATTTTTAACCAAAAAGCTATGAACAGGTACAAGGCAAATCCAAATCCCAAGGTTACAAAGGTCAGGTAGATAAAGGTAGTTCGGACTACTCTGGTACGCATCCCTAACCTTTCGGAAATTCTACGACACACCTCAAAACCGCGTTTCTGAAAATAATATAATAACTTATAAAAAACACTCATATTCAGTAATTAAGGTTTTCGGTTCATTAATTGATTGCCTACCGCACATTGCAGACATTTATTTTTTGTACAGTAATTATTATATAACTCTAATATTCCTTGACTCTCCTTAGCCGAAGGCACTGTTATTTGTAAGCCATGGAACTTTGAAATTATATGATTGCTTTCTGCTTTTATTCCTGTTATTATTCTGAGGATCTGATCATTTTCTTCCTGCCCCAAATACTTGGCATAGGACAGTTTTAGCGGCAAGATAGTATTGATTACCAATAAATCTATAAATCGCTTCGTAAGCCTTTTTGGACTCTTTTTGGACAGCTTTCCAAAAGTATAATGGTTCTCCCAGTACGCATTGGCCGACACATTAAAAATTGTATAAAACTCCTCTATATGGGAGGCGTTTATAATTTTTCTAAAAAGATTTTGGTGCTTCCCATACACCGCCGTCAGCTGTGACAGTCTAATAGTGGGAAAATTATGTGGCCTTAATTTAAAAAACTCGGCCTTCTGAAACGGCTCTTCCAAGATATTAAATTTTAGTCCTATATAATGGTATTCCTTTTTTAATAGTTCCAAGTACTCGTCTCCCTGAATTTCTTCAGACAACAATCCCGCCTTTCCCAACAAGAGAGCCTCTAGTTGCAAAGGGTTGTTCTGAATTTTCCTGATTATCGAAAAATCTAGTTCTTTTCCAATTCTAAAAAATATATCCCCATTTATTTTCAATCCAAAACTTTTGGCCAACAAGGCAAAAAATATAGCTTCCCAATCATTCTTAGATTGTTCTAGAAGCCCCATTACCTGCAAGGATTTTTGTTCTAGTCTCTCAAAATACAATCGTTCTATCCAATGGTCAAAAACAAAGGTTTCTATTTGGGCAATTGCCTTTTCGCAATTGATAAATCCATTCCCCTTATTGTGAAACAGTTTTTGATAAGCCGCTAGAATACTAGGCGAAATATAATCCTTCAGCACCAGGGTGGGAATCTCGGTGTTATTGTTACTGAACACAGCTATATCATCTTCCCAGACCACATGTAAAATTACATTGTTATAATTATCGTCTACTTCATGATGGTGTGCGTACCAGTCTGAAGATTTTACGTGTATCTCTACAGTACCAGCCCAAAGCTGTCCGCCTATTTCAATTTTTGCATTGAAAAAATCGGGACCGGATAGCATATTATGGAGGCCGACATCCACAATGGAAACCTCTTCATTTTTGGAGGTATACAATTCCTCTAAAGGAAGTTTTTTATATTTCCATATAAAATGCAAAAGGTCTTCGCGCATAATCCAAATTAAGGAAAAAAATTATACAAGATACATTTTCCTGGAAATTAAGATTATTTGATCGACTAAAAATAAAAAGAGGCTGCCTTATGGGGCAACCTCTATATATTTTAAAAACTACTCTACTACTTCTCCCTGCCAGTTCATAAAACCACCTTCTAAGTTAAAGGCGTTTTCAAAACCTAATTGGTTCATTAAAGCACATGCCTGACCGCTTCGGTTACCAGACCTGCAATACACATAATAGTTTTTGGTCTTATCCAATTTCTCTAATTCGTCAATAAATGTTTGTCCTAAATAAATATCGATATGGATAGAATTCGGAATATATCCTTCCTCTACTTCCTCCTGGGTCCTAACATCCAATATCAATGCATTATTGTCGCTCTCTAATTGCGAACTCCACTCTTCTTGGGATAAATCTGCCATTACTTTTTTTAATTTAAAGGTCAAATTTAAGTTTTTCCAAAACTACATCCAATATTTAAGCGATAAATCAAAGCACTCTTTTAATTTACTGTTAAGACTTGGTAAAACAATAGTTACCACCGTTTATTCATAAATAATTGTTAAATACACAAAAGCCCCCCTACAATCCATTTATTCGCTATACATTTGTATATACAACTATTGTATCGACATGAATGTAGAACAAATAATAAAAACAGAAAAACAACTTCCTTTGGAGGGCAGGACACTTATTCATATAAGTCTAGTTCAGAATAAGATCAATGAAGTTATGATAAATAGTTTAAAACCACATGATGTTTCGCCCCAACAATTTAATGTCCTTAGGATATTAAGAGGCCAAAAAGGGAATCCGGCGAACTTATCTACCCTAAACGAACGTATGGTGACCAAAATGAGCAACACTACAAGATTGGTCGATAAGTTGATCACAAAGGGTTTTGTCAATCGTACTGTATGTGAATCGAACAGACGGAAGATAGAAATAAACATTACCCCAGAAGGGCTAGAGGCCTTGTCCGAAATGGATGTTGCCATAAAGGCCGCGGAAAAAGAATTGTTAAAAAACTTCACAAACGAAGACCTAGTTTTATTAAACAACTTTTTAGACAAATTTTAAACCAACAATATAATGAGTAATTACATAGACAATTTAAACTGGCGTTATGCCACCAAAAAATTCGATATTTCTAAAAAAGTGTCTTTTGAGGATTTAGAATTATTGACCCAGGCAATAACTTTAAGTCCGTCTTCTTATGGATTGCAGCCATACAAGGTTCTGATTATAGAAGACCAAGACCTTAGAAAGAAATTACAGCCGGCGGCTTGGGGACAATCTCAGATTACTGATGCTTCTCATTTAATTGTTCTTGCGAACCTAACAAATTTTGGAGAAGAACTTGTAGATGACCACTTGAACAATGTTAGCGAAACCCGTGGGATTCCGTCCGAAAACCTAGAAGGCTATGCGACTTTTATGAAGTCTAAAGTAGTAACCATGTCCGATGAAGACAAGGCTACATGGACCGCAAAGCAGGCCTATATTGCCTTAGGAAACTTACTTTCTGCCGCAGCAGATTTAAAAATAGACGCCTGTCCCATGGAGGGTTTCGATGCTAGTGAGTTCAACGATATTTTGGGATTAAGCTCCAAAAATCTAAACACAGCAGTTATAGCAACTATTGGCTACCGCTCTGAGGAAGACGAGACCCAACATTATAAAAAAGTACGAAAATCAAAAGAAAATTTAATTACCTTACTATAAACCTTAACACAAATAAATTAAAAATCAGAATTATGAAAAAAAGTATCTTAAGCTTAGTATTAGCCGTTGTAACAGGTTTCACAGCAACAGCAGCAACACCGATAGACGGCGTTAAAAAAGAAGTTAAAACCGCTGAGAGCACTGTAACTTGGAAAGGATACAAAGTCACCGGATCTCATTATGGTACCGTAGCCTTGAAAAAAGGTGCTTTGGTTTTTGATGGCGACAAACTTACCGGAGGTGAATTCGTAGTAGATATGACTACTTTAATAGCTACCGACTTGGAAGGTGAGTATAGAACTAAATTGGAAGGTCACTTAAAATCTGATGATTTCTTTGGTGTTGCGAACAACCCTACTTCTAAACTTATCTTTAAAAAAGTAAAAGCTAGTGGAAAAAACTCCTATAAAGTTACTGGAGATTTAACCATTAAAGGAATTACCAAGCCTGTAACTTTCGATATCTCTGTTTACGGAAACAAAGCTACTGCAAGCTTAAAAGTAGACCGTTCTTTGTACAACGTACAATATGGTTCTGGAAGTTTCTTTGATAACCTAGGAGACAAAACAATTTATGACGAATTTGATTTGGTTGTAGATTTAGCTTTCTAAGACCATCTTATATATGAATGTTTTAAACCTCACTTTTGTGAGGTTTTTTATTTAATTACATAACATTGATTTGTAATTAAGAAATTCATCCTTATATTTGACGCAATGAAGAACAGAATATCAAATACTTGGTGGTGGACTAACTTACGGCAAACATCGTGAGCAAAGCATCATTGTAGTTAAACTATAGAAAAAGGCTTGTCATCACGACAAGCCTTTTTTCGTTTTAAAAATAAAATCACAGAGCAACAGCAATAACATCGAATAAAACCAACACATGAAGTACCCATTACATTCTCATCACAAAAAAATCCTTGCAGACACCATTACCCCTGTAAGTGTATATCTTAAAATAAGGGACAGATTCCCCAATAGTATTCTATTGGAAAGTAGCGATTACCATGCTAATGACAATAGTTTTTCATACATCTGCTGTAACCCCATTGCTTCTATTAGGGTAGAAAACGAATTGGTAATACAACAGTTCCCCGACGGCAGGTCTGAAGAGATCCGCATAGACAAGGACACCAATATTCCAAGGATACTGCACGATTTCAGTCGAAAATTTGAAGCGGACACCAACGATTTTAAATTTATCAACAATGGTTTGTTCGGGTATATGTCCTATAACGCGGTGCGATATTATGAAGACCTAGAAATTTCAAAAAAACCGGATTCTTTGGAGATCCCGGATATCTATTATGCGGTTTATCAAAATATCATCGCCATCAACCACTTTAAGAACGAGGCTTATATTTTTGCCCATTGCTATAAATCGGAAAATAATATTTCTGAAATACAACAAATCTTAAGTGCCAAAACCTTCGCTTCCTATAATTTCTCTAAAGAAGGCCTTCCTGTATCTAACTTAAAAGACGAGGAGTTTATAGCCCAAGTAGCAATGGCAAAAAAACACTGTCAACGCGGCGATGTTTTTCAATTGGTACTCTCCAGAAGGTTTTCCCAAGATTTTAAGGGAGACGAATTTAATGTGTATAGGGCCTTGCGCTCCATAAACCCTTCTCCTTATTTGTTTTATTTCGACTATGGCGATTTCAAAATTTTCGGAAGTTCCCCAGAAGCCCAATTGATCGTAAAGGAAGGCAAGGCCGAGATTCACCCCATAGCAGGTACCTTTAAAAGAACCGGTAATGATGAGCAGGATGCAGAACTTGCCAAACAATTACGGGCCGATGACAAGGAAAATAGCGAGCATGTTATGTTGGTAGATCTGGCCAGGAACGACCTCAGTAGAAATGGCAGCGAGGTAGCCGTGGAAAAATATAGGGAGGTACAATTTTTCTCGCATGTTATTCACTTGGTTTCAAAAGTTTCCGGGAAAATCAAAAAAGAAATCTCGACCATGAAAGTCGTAGCAGATACCTTCCCTGCCGGAACATTAAGTGGTGCCCCGAAACATATGGCCATGCAATTGATAGAGAAATACGAAAAAACCAGTAGAGGTTATTATGGTGGAGCCATTGGTTTTATGGATTTTAACGGCAATTTTAATCACGCTATCATGATCCGTACTTTCTTGAGCAAGAACCATCAGCTGCATTACCAGGCCGGCGCTGGTTTGGTTGCTGCTTCTAACCCTGCCGATGAATTACAGGAAACCTATAACAAACTGGGCGCTTTAACCAAAGCCTTAGAAATAGCAGAGACCCTATAATCCGATCATACATTATTGGCGGAACTATAAAACACAGAGATAAAAAACATGAACAACAACATACATTCCGAATCTAATCCCTCTTCCTCAAAGCCATCAGCATTGGAAGTTTTAGTTATAGACAACTACGATAGTTTTACCTATAACCTTGTACATTACCTAGAAGATTTAGGTTGTGTGGTAACGGTAAAAAGAAACGATCAATTACGCCTTGAAGAAGTAGACGCTTTTGATAAAATTGTTCTTTCTCCAGGCCCAGGTATTCCGGACGAAGCTGGACTATTAAAGGAAATTATTGCTACCTACGCTCCGACCAAAAGCATTTTTGGCGTTTGTCTAGGTCAGCAGGCCATTGCGGAGGTCTTCGGTGGCTCACTCATAAACATAGACCAAGTATACCACGGTATTGCTACCAGTATAAATATTATTAAAGATGATGTTCTATTTAAAGGAATGCCCAAGGAAATTGAAGTTGGCCGTTATCATTCTTGGGTAGTTCACCCCGAATTGCCCGATGTTTTGGAAGCCACTTCCTTGGATGAAAACGGACAGGTAATGTCTTTACGCCACAAATTATATGATGTGTGTGCCGTACAATTTCATCCAGAATCCGTGCTAACCCCAAAAGGAAAGGACATGCTTAAGAATTGGCTCGAAAAGTAACAATCGGACTTTAAAGATCTAACAGGACTAGTACACCTATTAGTATCCCATTAAAAAATAGCGAACCGGGGACTGACATTTATAATCATCAGCACCGTTTGCATAAAAAAGGAATTAGAATGAAAGATATATTAAACAGGCTAATCAATCACGATGTTCTTCCTAAGGAGGTAGCCAAGGAAGTTTTGGTCAATATTGCAAAAGGAGATTACAACACGAGTCAGATTGCGGCTTTTTTAACCGTATATATGATGCGTAGCGTTACTATTGAAGAACTAGAAGGTTTTAGAGATGCTTTATTGGAGTTGTGTTTGGCGGTCGATTTATCGGCTTACAACCCCATAGATCTCTGTGGTACCGGTGGCGACGGCAAGGATACTTTTAACATCTCTACACTCGCCAGTTTTGTAACTGCCGGGGCCGATGTTAAAGTAAGCAAGCATGGTAATTACGGGGTATCTTCTTCTTGTGGAAGTAGTAATGTTATGGAGTACCTGGGGGTTAAATTTAGCAATGACCCTGGTTTTTTAGAAAAATGCATCGATAAGGCTGGGATATGTGTTTTACATGCACCTTTGTTTCACCCTGCCATGAAAAATGTAGCACCTATTCGCCGAGAACTAGGGGTAAAAACCTTCTTCAATATGTTGGGGCCTATGGTAAATCCGGCTTTCCCAAAAAACCAGACCGTAGGGGTGTTTAATTTAGAATTGGCCAGAATGTACGGGTATCTATATCGAAAGACCGATATAAAATTTACGGTATTACATGCCTTGGACGGTTATGATGAAATATCGTTGACCGGAGATACCAAAACCATCACCAATCATAGTGAGAGAATGTTAAAACCTTCCGATTTTGGGGTGCCAACCATCTCCCAAAACGATATTACAGGAGGCGGAAGCATCGAAAAATCGGCACAAATATTCCTTAAGGTGCTTGAAGGAAAAGGTACAGAAGCTCAAAACAATGTTGTCTGTGCCAATGCAGGGATGGCTATTGCTACAGTAAAAGGCTTGAGTCCATTACAAGGTTTTGAACAGGCGATGGAATCCTTACAGAGCGGTAAAGGACTGGCATCTCTCAAAAAATTACAGGCATTAAGCGCACTATAAATTTAAACACTACCCCTCAAGGTTAAAAAAATGAATATACTCGATAAAATAGTCATTGACAAACGCAAGGAAGTAGCCTTAAAAAAATCTATCATTCCTATTTCACAATTGGAAAATTCCGTGCTTTTTGATCGTCCTACCGTTTCCTTGGCACAAGCCCTAAGAAACAGCAGCAGCGGTATCATTGCAGAACACAAGCGCAGGTCGCCCTCTAAAGCTGTCATCAACCAAAACAGCAGTGTGAGCGAGGTAGCCGTAGGCTACGAGCATGCCGGGGTATGCGGCATGTCGGTATTAACCGATGGTAAGTACTTTGGAGGTTCTTTGGACGATTTGCTTCTTGCACGAGCATCGGTACAACTCCCTCTTCTTAGAAAAGAATTTATTATAGACGAATATCAGATCATAGAAGCAAAGGCTTATGGGGCCGATGTAATTTTACTGATAGCCGCAATTCTGAGCAGGGAAGAAATAAAAGCCTATTCAGAATTGGCCAAGCAATTGCAGCTCGACGTATTGTTAGAGGTGCATAATGAGGAGGAACTTTACAAGTCTATTATGCCTAGCATAGATATGTTAGGGGTAAATAATAGAAACTTAAAGACCTTTGAGCTTAGTTTAGAAACCAGCAAAACACTTTCTCGGTTAATCCCCAACGATTTTGTAAGGGTTTCCGAAAGCGGCATTAGCAATATAGCCGCCATTAAAGAATTACAACCTTATGGGTACCAAGGCTTTTTGATTGGGGAGAATTTTATGAAAACCGATGCTCCTGGACAAAGTGCTACTGACTTTATAAATAAATTAAAGTGATGAAACTCAAAGTATGCGGAATGAAATACCATGATAATATGTTGGCTGTCGCAAATTTACAGCCCGATTACATGGGGTATATATTTTGGGAACCTTCTTCCCGTTATTTTAATGGCAGCATGCCGAAGATCCCTGACAATATTAAAAAAGTAGGTGTTTTTGTCGACGCCTCCCTTGCCGATATTAGAAAAACTATTGCAACCTATGACCTACAGGCAGTACAGTTGCACGGGAAAGAATCGCCAGATTTTTGTAAAGCTTTAAGCGCTACAGCCCTGGGGATCGAAATCATAAAGGTATTTTCTATTAAAGACGATTTCGATTTTCAAATGTTAACTCCCTACGAAAAGGTATGCGATTACTTTTTATTCGATACCAAGGGGAAACTTCCTGGGGGAAACGGTTATACTTTTAGCTGGGAGGTATTACAAGACTACCCTTCGACCAAACCTTACTTTTTAAGTGGTGGTATTGGACTAGAAGAAGCCGACAAGGTGGCCGATTTCCTAAACCGGCCTGAATCTGAATATTGCTACGCCATTGACGTAAACAGCAAATTCGAAATTAAACCTGGCGAAAAGGACATAGCCCTTTTAAAAGCATTTAAGCAAAAAATATAAAAAAGACCTCCCTGCTTTGGCCATCGTTATTGGCTAATAAAGTATAGGGATAAAACACTTTAAAGAATGAATTATAACGTAGACGAGAAAGGATATTACGGTGAATTTGGCGGAGCCTTTATTCCCGAAATGTTGTACCCCAATGTAGAGAACCTCAGACAGCAGTATTTAAAGGTTATGGCAGACCCTACATTTATAGCTGAATTTGACCAACTATTAAAAGATTATGTAGGCAGGCCTTCTCCCCTATATTTTGCCAAACGCCTTTCGGAAAAATACAACACCAAAATATACTTAAAACGCGAAGACCTTAACCATACTGGGGCTCATAAGGTAAACAATACCATTGGGCAGATATTAATGGCCAAACGTTTAGGCAAGACCAGAATTATTGCAGAGACCGGCGCCGGGCAGCACGGTGTGGCCACCGCTACGGTTTGTGCCCTTATGGGAATGGCATGTATCGTGTATATGGGTGAAATTGATATTGCCCGCCAAGCCCCCAATGTTGCTCGAATGAAAATGTTGGGGGCCGAAGTACGGCCTGCACTTTCTGGGAGCAGGACCCTAAAGGATGCGACCAATGAAGCCATTCGCGATTGGATCAATAATCCGGTAGACACCCATTACATTATAGGTTCTGCCATTGGCCCGCACCCCTACCCCGATATGGTGACCAGGTTTCAGTCGATTATCTCCGAAGAAATAAAATGGCAGTTAAAAGAAAAGGAAGGCAAGGAAAATCCGCATTACGTGGTAGCCTGTATTGGTGGTGGTAGTAATGCTGCCGGTACCTTCTATCATTTTTTACACGAAAAGGAAGTTGGCATCATTGCAGTTGAAGCGGCCGGAAAAGGTGTTGATACTGGAGAAAGTGCCGCCACATCGGTATTGGGCAAAGAAGGAATTATCCACGGTTGTAAAACCCTATTAATGCAGACTCAAGATGGTCAAATCACGGAACCTTATTCTATTTCTGCTGGCTTAGACTATCCTGGAGTTGGCCCAATGCATGCCCATTTGTACAAAACAGGACGGGCAGAATTTATTGCAGTAACCGATGATCAGGCGATGCAGGCCGGAATGCAACTCTCCAAATTAGAAGGAATTATTCCAGCCATAGAATCATCGCACGCCTTTGCTGTTTTAGAAACAAAAAATTTTAAACCAGATGATGTGGTCGTTATAAACCTATCGGGTCGTGGCGATAAAGATTTAGGAACCTATATCGATTATTTTAAACTATAGATTGGAAGGATAAACAGGGAAATAAGCTTATTTCTTTGATTATCCCCCAACGATACTATATCCAAAAAGATGAACAGAATAAATCAAAAATTACAAGAGGACAAAAAATTATTGTCTATATATTTTACTGCTGGATACCCTGCTTTAAACGATACCGTAAAAATCATTCAAGATCTCGAAAAAAACGGGGTCGATATGATAGAGATAGGATTGCCCTTTAGCGACCCTTTGGCCGATGGCCCAACCATACAGGCCAGTTCTACCCAAGCCTTAACAAACGGAATGACTACCGCTATTTTATTCGAACAGCTTAAAGACATCCGAAAATCGGTTCGTATTCCTTTGATCATCATGGGGTATTTTAATCCTGTTTTTCAATACGGCGTAGAAGCCTTCTGTAAAAAATGTCAGGAAATTGGGATAGACGGACTTATTTTACCCGATTTGCCATTAGATGTATATCAGGACCAATACCAGGATATTTTCAAAAAATACGGCCTTGCCAATATCTTTCTAATAACCCCACAGACCAGTGACGAGCGTATTCTAAAAATAGATGCTGCCTCGGACGGATTTATTTATATGGTCAGTTCTGCCAGCGTTACCGGATCACAGGATGGTTTTGGAAACACTCAAGAACGGTATTTCCAAAGAATTGCCGATATGCAATTAAAAAACCCTCAGATTATCGGGTTTGGAATCAGTGATGCCGAAACTTTTCAACAAGCAACCAAAACATCCCAAGGGGCTATTATAGGTTCGGCTTTTGTCAAGCATCTCACCAACCAAGGTGTAGAAAAGATTCCAGATTTTATAGAGGGAATTCTAACGGTCAAACAATAAGGGCTTCTATTGAAGTTTGCTGCTACTTACCTTATTTAACATTCTCTAACAAAGGTTTTAAAGATCATTAACCGAAATATTGACTGTTTTTTTTTACGTTATAGATGAACCTAAAAACATAAAATATATGGGAATAATAAGAGAAAACAGGAAATTTAAAAGAAAAGTAACACAAGAGAATCCTACAAACCCTACTGGTAAGACTAACATTGAAACCAATAAAATAAATTTCGATGAAGACACCATAAAAAAACAACAGAACAAAAAATAGGGAGTACCATTATAGATAGAAGGTCTATTTTCAAAGGGTGCAAGCTTGCTCTTCATAATTTAGAAAAAGGCCTTGTACTGCAACGCCCGGAAATCGATTGTATTGAGTTCCGGGTGTTGTTTTTTCATTTCCTTATACGCCTTTAAACTCCCCACTGCCCTATTGGCCGCTCCGGACGGAGCTATCAAGGACACGGTTTTAATTTGCCTCGTATTAATTTCTGTTAAAGGGTAAACCAATGGTTGTCGCTTCCTAGGACTCCCGGTATCCCAGGCATTTGTAATTGGCAAGTCGAATTCATGGATACGGGGAACATTATTAGACAATAATCTTAATCGCAATCCATGTTCTTTTAAATGTCTTCTAAAGAAATATTCAGGTCCATTTTTACTATTCCCCCCAGTAAATAAAAGGGTATTTACATTGGGATATTTTCGGAGGTACCCCAATAAATTCCGCAATTGGATGTTTTCCATACCAACATCAGAGGAACCCATCTTAGTTCTTTCTGCGCTTGCTACAATATCACAGATTCCAATTTTACGTTGCCTCAAAAAATCGATCCTTTGTTGAACCGCTTCCTCAGTTGTTTCAAACTTTAAATTCAGCTTAAAAATCCCATTTAATATAGGCCATAATTGCCCGTCCCTACTTCCGTAACAAAAATCGACATCGCCTTCCTTTAAATCGCCGATGGTAAACCTTGGTGGCGGTAGTGTACCTACAATTAATTTAGTCGCCTCTTTAAATAAAAAAGGTTCATATGGATGGGTATGTAAAAAAGGAACCATGGGTAGTTTTCAGTTTATTTTAAGACCAGTACCAAATCTTCGGAGTTTACCAAGGCCCCGCCTTTTAACTGTATTTTATCTACTATTCCGGCTTCGGATGCCGTTACGGTAGTCTCCATTTTCATAGCTTCTATTACAAATAAGGGTTGATTTCTTTTCACCTCTTCTCCCCTTTTTACCAATACCGAAGAAAGCATTCCTTGTAAAGGGGCGCCAACTTCTTTAGAATTGGACGTATCTGCTTTGGCATTCTCTATCTTTAATACTTTTACCGAGCGGTCTCTTATGACCACGTTACGCATTTGCCCATTGACCTTAAAGAAAACATTTACATTTCCAGAATCATCTGGTTCTCCCTTTAACATCAGGGATATCAAAACATTTTTCCCCTTATCCAATTCTACCATAATCTCCTCCCCTATATCCATCCCATAGAAGAAATTTTTGGTAGGAATACGAATTACATTTCCATATTTTAAATGATTATTATAGGCTTCTGTAAAAACTTTGGGGTACAATTTAAAGGATAAAAAATCTGTAATCATCAGTTCGCGTCCCATCCCGTGATTAAAATTCCGCTTAAAGGCTGCAAATTCCTTTTCAAAATTGATGGCTTCTAAATGTGCATTAGGCCTTTCGGAATACGACTTTTGATCTTTGAGGACAAGTTTTTTTATATTTTCCGGGAATCCGCCTACGGGCTGTCCCAAATCTCCTTTAAAGAATCCTATCACCGATTGCGGAAACGAAATAGCATCTCCCTTTTCCAAGACATCGGCAACCGTTAAGTTATTACTGATCATGTATTGGGCCATATCGCCGACCACTTTTGAGCTAGGTGTTACTTTGATAATATTACCGAACAATGTATTGACTTCTCCATACATTTTAGTCACTTCGGGAAACTTGTCTTCCAACCCCAAGGCTATGGCCTGTCCTTTTAGGTTGGAATATTGGCCACCTGGAATTTCATGTTTATACACCTCTCCAGTACCCGCCTTTAAGCCAGACTCAAAGGGGTAGTAATACTTCCGAACAGCTTCCCAATAATTAGAATACTCTGCCAATTTATCGGTATCGAACCTATTTTCACGCTCGTGAAACCTCAGCATTTCTACCATAGAATTAAAATTTGGCTGTGCCGTTAATCCGGATAGTCCTCCTAAGGCCACATCGACCACATCGACACCTGCTTCTATTGCTTTTAAATAGGTTGCCGATTGTATGGAGGAGGTATCGTGGGTATGCAAGTGAATAGGAATATTTATTTCGGCTTTTAATGCCGATATCAATTCATAGGCCGCATATGGTTTTAACAGGCCTGCCATATCCTTGACCCCCAAAATATGAGCTCCCGAATTTTCGATATCCTTGGCCAAGCGCAGGTAATACTTTAAATCGTATTTAGATTTGGAGGGGTCTAGAATATCGCCGGTGTAACAAATGGAACCTTCTGCCAGCCCGTCTGTTTTAGTACGGACATATTCTATACATGGGGCAATCGATTTCATCCAGTTCAACGAATCGAAAATCCGAAAAACATCGATACCGGCATTCCATGATTCTTCTACAAAGCGCTGGATCAGGTTATCGGGATATGCGGTATAACCGACACCGTTAGACCCTCTGATGAGCATTTGCAATAATATATTGGGAATAGCTTTTCGAAGCAAGCTTAAGCGTTCCCATGGGTTTTCTTGTAAAAACCGCAGACAAACATCGAAGGTCGCTCCCCCCCAAACTTCCATACTAAAAACTTCTGGATGATTCTTGGCATACCCCTCGGCCACTTTTATCATATCTGCCGTTCTCATCCGTGTCGCCAACAAACTTTGGTGGGCATCGCGCATGGTAGTATCTGTAAAATGAACCTTTTTCTCTGCTTTTAGCCACTGGGAAAAATTCTCTGCCCCCAATTCCGTCAACAAATCTTTAGTTCCTTTTGGGTAGGCTTCCGTTTTTGAAAAAGCTGGTACCTTAGGCTTGGTAAATACTACGTTGGGCGTTATTTTTTTTACATCAGGATTGCCGTTTACGATGACTTCGCCCAAATATTCCAGTAATTTATTGGCGCGATTCCTCGATTCGACAAACTCGAATAAGCTAGGTTCGTTTTTTATAAAATTCACCGTCACCTTACCTGCCCTAAAGGTGGGATGTTTCAGAATATTATCTAAAAATGCCATATTGGTCTTTACCCCTCGGATACGGAACTCGGCCAAGGCCCTGCGCATTTTTCTACAAGAGCCATCCAAAGTTCTACTTATAGCAGAAACCTTTACAAGCATAGAATCGAAAAAGGGAGAAATAGTCACTCCCTGATAAATACTTCCGGCATCTAGTCGGATCCCTAAGCCTGAAGCGCTCCTGTAGGTAGTGACCACCCCGTAATCTGGCTTAAAATCGTTGGAAGGGTCTTCGGTAGTTATCCGGCATTGCAGGGCAAATCCAGTTACCCGGATCGAGGCCTGGTCTTGGATTTTAATTTGCTTATCGGACAGTTTATATCCCCCAGCGATAAATAGTTGGGTCTTTACCAGGTCTATATTGGTAATCATTTCCGTTACCGTATGCTCTACCTGTATCCTGGGGTTTACTTCTATAAAATAAATACTCCCGTCATCATCGAGCAAAAATTCGACCGTTCCAATATTATTATAATCTACTGCCTTACAAATATCAATGGCATAGCGGTATAGCTGTTCTTTGGTTTTTTCTTCCAGCCCTACCGACGGGGCAAATTCAATTACTTTCTGATACCGCCGCTGCACGGAACAATCTCGTTCGTACAAATGCACCATATTGCCATGGGTATCGGCTACTATTTGGATTTCTATATGTTTTGGATTGGCTACAAATTTTTCTAGGAACACCGTATCATCCCCAAAGGCGTTCAGCGACTCTCGCCTGGCAACATCGAACTCTTTTCGAAGGTCGTTATCGCTAAGGATCACCCTCATTCCGCGTCCACCGCCCCCCGATGCAGCTTTTAGCATCAGCGGATAACCAATCTTTGACGCTTCTAAGAGGGCGACATCAATATTGATCAGTTCAAGTTCACTGCTGCGAATGATGGGGATATTTTTGTCTACAGCTACCTTTTTCGCCGTTATTTTATCGCCCAAGGCCTTTAAAACAGCTACTTTAGGACCTATAAAAATAATTCCATTGTCCTCACATTTTTCTGCAAATTTTGGGTTTTCAGACAAAAACCCATATCCAGGATGTATGGCATCTACCTTATTTTCTTTTGCCACTTGAATAAGGTTGTCCATATCCAAATACGGTTTTAATGGCTCATGATCCTCTCCTATTTGGTAACTTTCATCGGCCTTATAGCGATGCAGTGAATAGCGGTCTTCATAGGTATATACCCCCACTGTTTTTATTCCTATTTCTACACAAGCTCTAAAAATCCGAATAGCTATTTCTCCTCTGTTTGCAACTAAAACCTTTTTGATATTCACGCTTATAAGTTTTTATTATAAATTCCGTTTTTGCTGGGCAGGACCAAAAACATTTATAATTTATACATTTTCATCCAACCAAGAGCCTTTCTAAAGCTACATTTTTTTATTTAAGAGGTTTTATATCAACGTTCAAGCTTCTTTAATGCCCGACAAAAGGCGATCTATCGCCTACTTAAGAATATCGGTATGGCTCAAAACCAGTTCTGTCCTAAATACTAATTCTGTTCATTTTTTCCATTGATGAAATGCGGAGCATTCAGGAATTCCTTTAAAAAACAATAGACAAGCCATGAATAAAAAACGAACTAGGCTCCTCCAGCCAAAGGTACAGTGTACCTTTGGCTGGAGGAGCCAGCCGTAGCGTTGGCCTTTCTTGCGAAATGATTCATTCAGAATATTTTTTTGTCAGCACCTAAATTTTAGGAACTCGCTTTTGAAAAACAGCTAAATAAGATAATTCGTTTAGCTCAGACAGCCTAAAATCGCCAACGCGCAAGCTGGCCTCTTCACTAAAATAGTCCACTGGACTATTTCTTAACGTTCGATCCTCATTCAAATTTTACGATAAATTTTCGATAGGCCAGAGAAAAATAAAACCTTTAAAAAGACCCCCATATCGTCAAAAATCTTTTAAAATACAGATATATAAAGTGTATGCAAAGATTGGCTCAAATCGTTTAGGACGCTATTGGCTAAAAACCATAAAACTTCTTTTGAATCGATTTAAAACTTGACAATGCCTTTTAAAAATTATACCTTAAAGAAAAATTTAAAAACCGAAAAATGGGAAAAGGCGATAAAAAATCGAAAAGAGGCAAGATTATTAATAAAACCTATGGAACAAGGCGAAAACGAAAGTTAAAAAGAAAGCCTTCTATAGAAGAAAAGATAAGTGTAGGCAAAAAAAAATAAGCCTCTGAGAAGAGGCTTATTCTAATATGTATAAAATTTTGTTACTACCTGATAAATACGGGCTGATGCTCCTTTAAGGTATGTTCCTTACTGAACATATAGCCGTCACGGTCAAAAGCACGTATATCATCCAAAGTTGCGGCTTCGGTATCTAAAATATACCTTGCCATGGTACCCCGTGCCTTTTTAGCATAAAAACTAATAATCTTTAAGTGATCGTTTTTCCACTCTTTAAAAACCGGGCTTATGACGGTCGCTTGTAAGGCCTTTGTATCTACGGCACTAAAATACTCGTTACTGGCCAAGTTTACCAACAATTCTCCTTCTTCCATTTCGGAATTCAATTGGGCTGTTAGCGGTGTTTTCCAAAACTCGTATAAATTCTTCTTCCTTCCTACTTTTAATTGGGTTCCCATTTCCAATCGATATGCCTGTATTAAATCTAAAGGTTTTAACACCCCGTACAAGCCCGACAGTATCCTAAGGGTTCCCTGTAGCCTTTCCAATGCCGAACTCGGTATACTATAGGCATCCAATCCTTGGTATACATCTCCATTAAAAGCATATACCGCTGCCCTAGCGTTTTCTGGCGTAAAGGGAGTAGAAAACTCTTGATTCCTTTCCCAGTTCAATTGCGCCAAATTGTCCGAAATCCCCATAAGAGCTGATAGATCTTTGGGCTTTTTTTTGGCAAGCACCTTATTTAGTTCTGCTGCTTGTTCTAAAAAAACTGGCAGGGAATAGTCTTCTGTGGGTACCGTGCTTTTTAAATCTAACGACTTTGCAGGCGAAATTACTATTTTCATTCTAATGCTTATCTACTGTATTAAATCTTATATACCGTTGTTGATCCAAAACGATACCCAAAAATAACTTTCAAAATTCAGATTTCCCAGAAACCACCACTGTAATTATCGATACAGAAATCAATTAAATCTATTCTGATTGACTGTGTTTGGCGTAATGTCTCCATTTTTCGATACAACTAACCATATCTTCCGGAATTTCAGAATCGAACCTCATATATTCCCCACTTACTGGATGCACAAACCCCAAGGTTTTTGCATGCAGGGCCTGTCGCGGTAAAATTTTAAAGGCATTATCGACAAACTGTTTATATTTTGTAAAAGTGGTTCCCTTTAAGATCTTGTCCCCTCCATATCTTTCATCGTTGAACAGGGTGTGTCCTATATGCTTAAGGTGAACACGGATCTGATGGGTTCTTCCCGTTTCTAACCTACAGGATATCAAGGTTACATAGCCCAATCGCTCTACCACCTTGTAATGGGTCACCGCTTCTTTCCCTTGCTCTCCTTCCAAAAACACCTGCATTTGCAGCCTGTTTTTTGGATTACGGCCAATATGTCCTTCTATAGTACCTTCATCTTCTTCTACATTCCCCCAAACCAAGGCAATATATTCGCGTTCGCTACTTTTATCGAAAAATTGCTTGGCCAGATGTGTCATGGCTATTTCTGTCTTGGCCACTACCAAGAGCCCAGAAGTATCTTTATCTATGCGATGCACCAAACCTGGGCGTTCGTCGCTGTTCTTGGGTAAATTGGCGCTGTGAAACAACAAGGCATTGATCAATGTACCAGAGTAGTTGCCATGTCCGGGATGCACTACCATTCCGGCTGGTTTGTTAACCACCATCAGAGCATCGTCTTCATAAACAATATCTATCGGGATGTCTTCTGGCACCAGCAACATCTCGTGTGGAGGATGCGCAAACATGACCCGTACATTATCTCCAGCCTTTACCTTGTAATTTTGTTTTACGGTTAATCCGTTAACCCAAATATTACCATCTTTTGCCGCTTGTTGAATTTTATTTCTTGTAGCGTTTTCAATAAAATTCATTAAAAACTTATCTACTCTTAGGGGTTCCTGACCTTTAGAGGCACTAAAACTAAAATGCTCAAAAAGTTCTTCTTCATTTAAATCCCTATCATCTAATGTATCCATATGCTATTGTGAATCTGTTTCTACTGGGATATCTCCGGCAATATTACCGTTCCCACAAACCAATTCTATTTTTGAGGTCTTGGGCAATTTATCCCCAGGAGAAATACTCTTGCCTTTATATTTAATTTCGTACACCATATCTTTTCCCAATTTATCAATATAGCTCACCCGCTCTACCTCCAATCCTACTGCTTTTAGCATAGCGCTTGCGTTCCTTTGGGTAACTTGAATAATATTGGGGATACTTACTTTTTGGTAGCCCGAAGGGTTTACGGTGATGTATAGTTTTCTGTTTTCCTTGACCTTGTTCCCGGCAGGGGGATTTTGATCTATAATAGAAAACCGCGGATAATCGGGATTATAGTTAGCAGAATCCAACACTTCATATCTCAATTTTGCCTTTTCGACTACCGATCTCATTTCACTGATCGACATTTTGGATAGATCCGGGACCTCCACAAATTCCCCGTGATTGGTAGAATTTTTCAACCACTGCATGGCACCTATCACCAAAACGACCGTTACAATTAGGGCTAGCACCAATTGCACAAAAAATGATTTACTAAATAAAAATTTAAAAAAATTTCCCATGTTATATTTTATAGTCTGGCAAAGATAGAAAACCGAATGCTTTTTCTTTACTTTGAACACATGATATTTGTTTATTGATTTTACCCTTAACAGAACTATGAAAATAAATGTTGCGATCATAATGGGCGGCTACTCTAGCGAGTACAAAATCTCCCTAATAAGCGGCCAGGTTGTTTACGACCATTTAAACAAAGAAAAATTTAATGCCTTCAAAATCCATATTTTAAAGGAAAAGTGGGTGTATGTAGATGAGAACGATCGCGAACACCCCGTAAACAAGGACGATTTTTCGGTAGACACCCCCACTGAATCCATCAAATTCGACTGTGTTTTTAATGCTATCCACGGTTCGCCCGGGGAAGATGGCCTCATGCAGGCATATTTTGAACTTTTGGGCATCAAACAAACTTCATGTGATTATTATCAAGCATCCCTAACGTTTAACAAACGAGACTTGCTGAGTGTTTTAAAACCATATGGAATAAAATCTGCCGCGTCCTACTACTTAAATCTTGGAGATGAAATTAGGGAGGACGAAATTATAGCAGCTGTGGGCCTCCCGTGCTTTGTTAAGGCCAATAAGGCCGGCAGTAGCTTTGGAATAAGCAAGGTCTATGAAAAAGAAGCGCTGGCAAAAGCCATTGAAAAGGCCTTTGCCGAAGATAACGAAATCATTATTGAAGCTTTTTTAAATGGCACCGAGGTGTCCGTAGGGGTCATCAAATACCAAGGTCAGACCAAAGTGCTGCCTATCACGGAGATTGTATCGGAAAACGACTTTTTTGATTACGCTGCCAAATATGAAGGGAAATCACAGGAAATTACCCCGGCAAGAATAAGCGACCAACAAGCCTTACGAGTGACAAACATAGCTAAATTAGCGTACGAGCGCTTAAAAATGCGCGGGTTCTCCAGAAGTGAATTTATTTTCGTAGAGGACGAACCCTATATGTTAGAAATGAATACCACCCCCGGCCTTACCACCGAAAGTATCTTGCCACAACAGGCACAGGCCGCCGGTATTTCTATGTCTGAGCTTTTTGAAAGTGCTATTTGGGAAGCTTTGGAACAAAATAATTAACTTTAGGATATTAAAACCAAACCAATACGCATTGTTCATTATTTGGAACAATGCGTATGACCACCTTTCACCAAGCTCAATTCCAGTGTCAGGTGCTCGCCCTAAAAAGAAAAATCAATGATAAGACGTGCAGTATTTCCAGGTTCTTTTGATCCGTTAACCTTAGGACATGCCGATATTATTCAAAGAGGCATTACTCTTTTTGATGAACTGGTGATTGCCATCGGCATCAATTCGGATAAAAAATATATGTTTACCCTAGAAGAACGTAAAAAATTCATCACCGAAGCTTTTAAGGACGAACCAAAAATATCGGTCCTTACCTACGAGGGCTTAACGGTAGATTTTTGTAAAAAAATCAATGCTGGCTTTATTCTCAGAGGATTGAGAAATCCTGCGGATTTCGAATTTGAGAAAGCCATCGCACACACCAACAGAAAACTATCCGAAATAGAAACCGTATTTTTGCTGACCTCCTCGGGAAAATCATACATCAGTTCTTCCATCGTTAGGGATGTTATTAGAAATAATGGCGACTATACCGGACTGGTCCCAGATTCAGTACGATGGAAATGAATTTTAGAACCAGGGCTATTGTCTATAAAGTTTTTTTTTAAAAAAAACACCCCTTTTTGTGTAATTTATCACTAAACCACTGATTATATTGAGTTCACAACAAAGAATTCCAATTATTTATAAATTCTAACTAATTTTACAGAAACCATTAATCATGTTGAGATCCCCCCTCAAAGCCAATGACAACATATTAATCAGGCAACTACCTACACCAACAGCCTTTATAAACAAGGATTTTAAGGTAGTGTTTGCGGCCGACAAATGGACTCAAGAATTAAATTTTAACAAGGGTGAAGTTGTTGACAAAACCCTTCAAGAACTTTTTAAAAAATTAGAAGACACTACCTTAAACTCCTTAAAAGAATGTTTTCGCGGCCAACAGCCACAACCCAACATAGAGCTATACACAGACCATACTTTTAAGGAAAGATATATTGAGTGGTCTTATTCCCCTTGGTTCGATGAACATGAGAATGCTATTGGCGCCATCGTTCAAACCGAAGATGTGGGGCAAAGACTAAAAAGTGAGTTAGAAAAGGAAAAGTTAGAATTCCTGCTTCAAGAAACCTCTCTTTCAGGAAAAATAGGAAATTGGGAGTATATAAAAAACCAAGAAACGGTCATTGGCTGTCAGGTCTTCAGAAACATCTTGGAAATAGATGAACATTTTGAATTAGACCTGAACAATATCATCGATTTTTTCAAGCCGGGATACGACAGGAACACCATTTCTATGGCCATCTATTCTGCGACGGAAAACAAAACGTCTTGGAACGAAAAATTACAGATTATCACCGCAAAGGGGTGTTTAAAATGGGTAATGGTTTCCGGAAAGCCATTTTACAAAAGTGGAAAATATGCCGGATTGATCGTGTTAACCCAAGATATTACGGACTTTGTACACAAGGAACAAAAAACCAAAGCCAATGAACGTCTATTAAGGACCTTAATCAATAATATTCCGATACAAGTTCATATCAAGGACACAAAATTCAGAAAAATTTTAGCCAATAAATCCGAACTGGAATTTTGCGGATTTCATAGCGATTCTGATATTATCGGGAAAACCGATTTTGATATTTTCGATAAAGAAACGGCTCAAAAATATCGTGAACACGATTTGGAGGTCATGATATCCCAAACCCCATCTTTGAATACTGAACTAGTCCATAAGCATGCTGACGGAAACTTTTCGACCTTTTTAACATCTAAAATTCCCTTAAAGGGCGAAAATGGTGAAATCACCGGTTTAGTAGGCATTAATATGGATATTACCGACCTTAAAAAGAAGGAAAAGGAACTAAAAACCCTCAATCACGTCACTACCCAACAAAATAAAAAACTCATTAATTTTGCCCATATCGTTTCTCACAACCTAAGGTCCCATTCGGCAAATTTTTCCATGTTGCTCGATTTCCTGACCAATGAAGAAGATGAAGAAGAAAAGGCAAGAATCATGAAGATGCTAAGGGAATCTTCGGACAACCTAATGGAGACCCTTCACAACCTGAATGACATAGTGACTATTAGCAGTGAGCAAATCTTGTTAAAGAAAAAAATAAATATAAACGAAAAGATTCATTCAATTTTAAAAAATATTTCTACCTTATTGGATGAAAATAAAGCAACTGTGATCTGTGAAATTCCAGATGGTGTTTTTATAAATGTGGTTCCTTCTTATTTTGACTCCATAATCTTAAGCCTCTTAACCAATGCCGTTAGATTTAAAAAGCCACATATAGCCCCAGTTATTAAAATTAGTGTCAATTATGTTCAAAATTATACTCAGATTAAAATTGAAGATAATGGCTTGGGCATTGATATGAAAAAAAATGGCCATAAATTATTTGGCATGTACAAGACATTCCACAATAATACCAGTACCAAAGGACTAGGTTTGTTTATTGTTAAAAACCAAATAGAAGCCATGGGAGGTAAAATTAACGCACAAAGCCAAATAGATATTGGCTCCACCTTTAATTTATACTTTAATGAAGAACATTAATACAATTTTCATTATTGATGACGACCCAATAACCGTGTATGGAATAAAAAAAATATTACATTCCGTAGCAGTTTGTCATCACATATTTGAGTTTAAAAACGGTCAGACTGCCATTGATGAAATCAGGAAAATAATCATTGAAAATTCCCATTTACCAGAGTTGATTTTCTTGGACATTAATATGCCTGTAATGGACGGTTGGGAGTTTTTAGAGGCGTTTATCTCCTTGCCTATCTCCAAAAACATCAATATCAATATTGTTACTTCCTCTATTGACCAGTACGACAAAGAAAAATCGGAAAATTTTAAATCTTTGACCCATCATCGCATTGCCTTTAATAGCAAACCCATCCGAAGATCTGAAATTGAAGAAATCACCAAAGCTATTTAGATATACCAACACATAAACACCCCACCTTTGAAGAGACTCCTCCTTTCCCTATGTTTACTTTTTCATTTTTCCTCTTGCAACGAAAAGGACACTAAGGAGACCACTACTTTTAAAACTGTTTTTGAACAAAGCAAGGGCGAAGAAACGGCCACTTACGACCAAACCATAGCCTTTTATAAAGCGCTGGCGAAAGAATTTCCCCAAGTTGGCATACGGACAGTAGGAAGTACAGATAGCGGCTTACCGCTACATATGGTGACTTTTAACCCAGAATCGGAGTTTAACTTCCAAAAAATAGGCAAAACCAAAACTGTAATCTTAATCAATAACGGCATACACCCCGGAGAGAGTGATGGTATTGATGCCACTATGATGCTTTTCAGGGATTTGGCCCTAAAAAAAATCACCTCTCCAAAAAATACTGTGGTCGTCACCATTCCTATTTACAATATTGGTGGGGCACTAAAGAGAAACTCCTTTACAAGGGCCAACCAAAACGGCCCCAAATCTTATGGCTTTAGGGGAAATACCAACAATTACGACCTGAATCGCGATTTTATCAAAACGGACACCAAAAATATGCACAGTTTTGCTACCATTTTTCACATGACAAAACCCGACATATTTATTGACAACCATGTAAGTAATGGCGCCGATTACCAATATACCCTCACACATCTTTTCACTCAACACAATAAATTGGACGGAGTATTGGGCGAATACATCCACAAGGAGATGATGCCTTCCCTTGAAAAATCATTGGCTAAAGCGCAATGGGATATAACACCCTACGTCAACGTATTTAATGAAGTACCTGAAAAAGGCTTTTCGCAGTTCATGGATTACCCACGATATTCTACCGGTTATACAAGCCTGTGGAATACCCTAGGGTTAATGGTCGAGACGCATATGCTTAAGCCTTACCCCAAAAGAGTAGAAGCCACCTATGTGCTGATGACAAAGATGTTGGAGATTGCGGATCGCGATACTAATAAAATAAAACGGTTAAGGGAGAGAACCTTTGACGCTTACCTAGAAAAACAAGACTACCCGCTACAATGGGCAATTGATACCACCAAAAGCACCACCCTTCGGTTCAAAGGTTTTGATGCCGATATCATCCCTAGCGAAGTCACCGGTTTTCCCAGGCTTAAATACAACCGGGACAAACCTTTTACAAAAGAAGTCGAGTATCAAAATTATTTCACCCCTACCAAGACGGTAAAAATCCCCAAGGCCTATATCCTAAAAAAGGGCCTGGATAAGATTCTTGAACTATTTAGGGTAAACCAAATAAGTTTTGAAACCTTAAAAAAAGACAGCAGTATCACCGTTGAGGCTTATAAAATCAAAAAGTATAATACCTACAACCAGCCTTACGAAGGTCACTACCCACATTACAATACCGAAATAACCCCTAGCCGCAAAAAAATAACCTTTTCTGCCGGTGATATTATAGTACCGACCAATCAAAAAGGGATGCGCTATTTACTAGAAACCCTAGAACCAGAGGCAACCGATTCTTTTTTTAATTGGAATTTCTTCGATGCCATCCTGCAACAAAAGGAAGGATTTTCGCCTTATGTATTCGAGGATGTAGCCTCCGAGCTCTTAAAAGAAGACCCACAACTAAAAGAGGTTTTTTTCACTAAGAAAGAAAATGACAGCCTCTTTGCAAATAGCTGGTACTCCCAACTAGACTGGATATATAAACAGTCACCATATTATGAACCGGCACATATGCAATACCCTATATACCGGATTTTAAAGGAATAAAAATTTAATCTTCGAAAAGAATCCTAATATTGGCATAGGAATTTTCCAAAGCCTTTTTTATTTTTTTAGGTCCTTTCCATTTTACTTTTTCGATCCCTTCTTCAAGCTGACCGGTAAGTTCGCCTTTGTAAGTAGTATTCATCGCAAACCAATGAACTTCTTTTAACTTATATACTCCATTGCGTTTGAACAAATGATAGGTAGTTCTAAGGAAATTCTCGATTTTCAGGCCTTTTACGCCAGTTTCTTCCTCAACTTCCCTAATAGCACACTCCTCAATAGATTCACCCTTATCGAGCTTTCCTTTGGGCAAGTCCCATTTATTGTTCCTATAGATAAAAAGAACTTTGCCTTCTTTGTTGGTTACCACCCCTCCCGCAGCCACTACAATCGGTATTTTCTTGGAAAATTTCTTCAAAATCTCCTCATGGTTAGGATGATAAACAAAAGCCTGACCTATTTTTTTATTCACCAAAGAATCTATGGCTTCATTAATAGCAGCCCCGTTTAATAAAAAATATTTATTATTTGCAGCGTCTGACAGCTTATTTGTTAAAATCAAAGGTGACTCATTAACAAAAACTTTATACATTTGCGTTATGATTTTAGATAAAGACACTGCGAAAAAAACAGCAGAACTTCTGCTACAAATTAATGCAATAAAGTTGAATCCTGAAAATCCATTTACATGGGCTTCAGGATGGAGGTCTCCAATTTATTGCGATAATAGGATTATTCTCTCTTATCCTATAATAAGAAACTACGTAAGAGAGCAAATGGCAAAACAGCTGGAAAACCTATATGGAAAACCCGATGTCATCGCCGGAGTTGCTACGGGAGCTATCGGAATTGGGATGTTGGTAGCCGAATACTTAGGTTTGCCTTTTGTATATGTCAGGCCCGAACCAAAATCCCATGGTCGTCAAAATCAAATAGAAGGGCATTTAGAGCCCAACCAAAACGTAGTGGTCATAGAAGATTTGATCAGTACCGGAAAAAGCAGTTTAAACGCCGTTGAAGCCCTAAAAAACAGTGGCGCCAACGTTAAAGGAATGATTGCCATATTTACTTATGGTTTTGATGTTGCGAACGAAAACTTTAAAAACAGCAATTTAGACTTACATACTTTAAGCGATTACGAGCATTTAATTCAACAAGCTTCGGACACCAACTACATTAAGGAAGAGCAATTAAATACTCTTTTAGAGTGGAAAAGCAATCCTTCAACCTGGAAACAATAACATTATGCATTTAGAAACACCCATTAAAACGGTATCAAAAAGCAGCAAAGAAGTTTTTGATTTTCTTAGTGATATTAAAAATTTCGAAAAATTGATGCCTGAAAATATTAGCAAATTTGAAATTTTGAACGAAAACAGATTTCTTTTTGCCTTAAAAGGGATGCCGGAGATTGTTTTACAAAAAAAACAAGAAACTCCAAACTCCCAGGTGGTATTGGGTGCGGCCAGCGAAAATCTGCCATTTACCCTTACTGCGGACATTAAGGAGATCGATGCCAACCAAAGCGAAGTATCCCTTAGCTTTGAAGGCGATTTTAACCCTATGATGGCTATGATGATTAAATCGCCTATCACTAATTTCATAGGAACTTTATCGGACAATCTCAGCAAGCTTTAAACAGCGTAGCTATTTCTTAAGTAATTTCAGGAGTTTAATATAAAAGCCTTACCTCTTTTAAATTAAACTCCTTTTTTATATTGTCCTCCAAAAGAATTATAAGCGTTCCAGAATCGGACACTCCATTAATAAAGCCCATAAACAGCTCCCCATTTTCATCCTTAAAGGTCGAGGGCTTGTCTTTTCTAAACAATAGACTTTCATAATAGGGCTTCAGTTTAGCGCCTCCTTTTTGTTCTAAAGCTATAAAAAGCGCCTTTAATTTTGCTACAATGGCATACAATAATTCTTCTAGATCAAAATTCACCCCCATCAATAACTTTAAGGACGACACATTTGGCAGGGCATTAAATTCTAATTGATTTACATTTAGACCAATTCCGATAATAGCCGACTGTATATTGTGGCCAGATAATATATTCTCTATAAGAATTCCACATATTTTGGAATGACCTGACATAATGTCGTTAGGCCATTTTATCCTCAAATTTGGCACCTGATACTGCGCTAGCACCTCATAAATAGCTATGGAAACCGCTATGTTTAAATTAAACTGGTCGGCAACCTTTAGCGATTCAAGGTTCTTTAACACACTAAAAGTTAAATTCTTACCAGGCTCTGCCTCCCAAGTTGTGCCCATTTGCCCCCTGCCATTTAATTGGGCATCCGTAGTAACTACAGTAAAATCGGCCTGTTTTTGTACCGACAACAATTCCTTTAAAAAGGCGTTTGTCGAATCTGTGGCACTAAGTTTGATTAATTGCATGTACAATCTTATGGAAAATTCTATAATCTATTGTTAAAAACAATAGTTAAAAAAACAAAAAAACAATAACTTTGTAAAAATTAAATTTTTTGAATGCAAAATAGAAAAAGTAGTGTAGATGAGTTAATTGCTTTAATTTTAACTGGAATAGAAGATGTTAAAGGGCACGATATAAATATACTTGATCTAAGAGAAATTGAAAATACGGTTTGTGACTACTTTATAATTTGTAATGGTACTTCCAACACCCACGTAAACGCCATAGTAGGCTCCGTCCAAAAAACAGTAAGCAAGGCTATCCATGACAAGCCTTGGCATGTTGAAGGATCCGATAACGCCGAATGGATATTAATGGACTATGTAAATGTCGTCGTGCACGTGTTTCAAAAACATGCGCGATCTTATTATGACATTGAAGGACTTTGGGGCGATGCCAAAGTAACCTCCATTGAAAGTAGTTTCAATCAGTAAAAACATATAATGGCAAAAGACAACAATTCAACTCCAAATAAGCCAAAATTCAACACTTGGTGGATTTATGGTTTAATAGCAATTTTATTAATTGGTTTTCAATTTTTTGGTAGCGGTAATTTCACCAACACCAAAAAAGCTAGTATTTCCGAAGTTCAGGAATATCTTCGAAATGGGGATATTAGCAAGATCCAGGCGATCATAAACACCCATCAGGCAAAAATTTTCCTAACGGAAGAAGCCTTGGCAAAAGATGTACATAAAGATGTCTCTGGCCAGCCCTTTTCATTAAGCGCTACGGCATCCCCACAATATATTGTCAACTATGGGGATCAGGCCATTTTTGAACAAACGATCAATAAGATCAAGGAAGACAATGAGCTAACTGGAACCGTTGTGACTTTTGAGTCAGAATCTAACTTATTGACTGACTTTATTATCACCCTATTGCCATTTGTACTTATTATTGGGATATGGTTATACCTTATGCGTAGAATGTCTGGTGGTGCCGGTGGTGGTGCAGGCGGACAGATCTTTAACATAGGTAAATCTAAAGCAAAACTTTTTGACGAAAAGACAGACACCAGAACTTCTTTTAAAGATGTTGCGGGTCTTGAAGGCGCAAAGGAAGAAATCGAAGAAATCGTAGAGTTCCTAAAGAACCCAGATAAATACACCTCATTAGGTGGTAAAATTCCTAAAGGAGCTTTATTGGTAGGCCCTCCGGGAACAGGAAAAACCTTACTGGCCAAGGCTGTTGCGGGCGAGGCTAAAGTACCTTTCTTTTCCCTTTCTGGTTCAGATTTTGTCGAGATGTTCGTAGGAGTCGGTGCTTCCAGGGTAAGAGACCTGTTCAAACAAGCAAAGGACAAGTCCCCTGCTATTATCTTTATCGATGAGATTGATGCCATCGGTAGAGCTAGAGGAAAGAGCAATTTCACCGGATCTAACGATGAAAGAGAAAATACCCTTAACCAATTATTGACAGAAATGGATGGTTTTGGTACCAATACCAATGTTATTGTATTGGCGGCCACCAACCGTGCCGATGTTTTGGACAAGGCTTTGATGAGAGCTGGTAGATTTGATAGACAGATCTATGTAGACTTACCAGACATCAGAGAACGCAAGGAGATCTTCGAGGTTCATTTAAGACCTATTAAAACATCAGAAACCCTAGATGTAGATTTCTTGGCGAAACAAACTCCAGGCTTCTCTGGTGCCGATATTGCCAACGTCTGTAATGAAGCGGCTTTGATTGCGGCCCGTAAAGAAAAGAAAGCTGTTAGCAAACAAGACTTCTTGGATGCCGTAGACAGAATTGTTGGTGGATTAGAGAAAAAGAACAAAATAATAACACCAAGAGAGAAAAAGACCATCGCCTACCATGAAGCAGGACATGCTACGGTAAGCTGGATGCTGGAACACGCCGCTCCATTGGTAAAAGTTACTATTGTACCTAGGGGCCAATCTTTAGGAGCCGCTTGGTATTTACCAGAAGAACGCTTAATTGTGCGTCCAGATCAAATGAAGGACGAAATGTGTGCTACCTTGGGCGGTAGAGCTGCAGAGAAAGTGATTTTTGACGAAATTTCTACAGGAGCATTGAGCGATTTAGAAAAGGTAACCAAACAAGCAAGAGCCATGGTCACCATTTATGGCCTGAATGATGAAATTGGAAACTTAACCTATTACGATTCCTCAGGTCAGAACGAATATGGCTTTTCTAAACCGTATAGTGAACAGACAGCTTTGACCATTGATAAGGAAATTTCTAAGCTTATTGAAGAACAATATAAAAGAGCTATAGAGTTATTATCGAACAATAAAGATAAACTTACAGAGCTAGCAGAGCGTTTGTTAGAAAAAGAAGTTATATTTAAGGACGATTTGGAAAAGATTTTCGGAAAACGACCTTTTGAAAAAGATCAATTGGAAGCTGAAGCAGAATTGGAAGAAAAATCCAAGCAAGAGCAATTGCAATCGGAAACCGAATCGGAAACTGAATCAGAACCTGAAAAATAAACCAGTAATTTATTTGTTTTTAATGGTTTATGAGTACTTAATAAGAACTCTTTTTAATTTTGAAGAAATTATATAATATGCTTTTCGGGGGAGGAAAAAAGAAAGTTCCCAAAGAAACTGTGGAAACTAGAGGCATGCATATGCCCGCATTGGACATCCCAGTTGACGAAAAGTTCACTATGAATTTTAAACAAAACGGCGGAAAGTTCATTTATTGCGACTCTATTGAAGAAATTTATAGCACCTTGGACCAAATAATCATTGAGAACGAATGGCAAGACCAGACATTCTTCTCAATGGATCCAAGATTGATAGAAAAATTTTCCAGTCAAGATATTAATTTCACCGATAAGCCTAATAAAAGCGATGTATTTTTCACAACCTGCGAGCATTTAATAGCTCAAAACGGTTCTATTTTAGTGAGTGAAAACCAATTAAGGGAAAGAAAACTGAACGATTTACCTTCTAATTTAATTGTCTTTGCTACGACCAGCCAAATGATAGAAAACATTGGAGAAGGATTAAAGATTATAAAAAAGAAATACAAGAATTCTATTCCAACAAATATTACGACTATTAAACATTTCCAGCCCACGCCCGATAATTCAGATGATTTCTTAACTTACGGAAGTAGTTCTAAAAATCTTTATCTATTACTTCTGGAAGACCTATAACATGAGAGAAATTTTAAGGCGCCTACTTACGGGTGCAGTATATGTGTTTTTACTGCTTTCTGCTATATTCCTAAGCTCCGATGCATTTGACTTTTTATTTATGACCTTCGGCCTTATTTGTTTGTACGAGTATAAACGGATGGTTAAATTAAGAGGCTACTATATTTTTGTCGCATATTTAGCCCTATGGTGGGCCTACATCTACCTTGTTCAGGACAAAATCCTGATCAACCTACTGATGCTGACTACAATTAGCGTTAACTTTATACTATTGTATTACCTGTTTTCTGGTAAGGACAAGTTATTTACAAACATCCAAAAATTTTTCATTGGCCTATTTTATATTGGCGGAGGCTGTATTTTCCTAACGATGATACCTTATAAGGATAATGATTTTGCCCAGTTTTTAATCATGGGAGTGTTCATTCTTATTTGGATAAACGATACCTTTGCCTACTTGGTGGGAAAAAGCATAGGGAAACATAAATTATTCCCCTCTATTTCCCCAAAGAAAACTATAGAAGGCACTGTGGGGGGCTTTGTATTTGCGCTGATTGGCGCCTATTTTATGTCTAAGTACGAAACCAACATTTCTCTTATTCAATGGCTAATACTCGCTTCTGTCATTGTGCTAACGGGTAGTTTGGGCGATCTGATTGAATCTAAGTTTAAAAGGGCCGCAGGAGTAAAAGATAGCGGAGCTATTTTACCGGGACACGGAGGAATGCTCGACCGATTGGATAGTTTGGTGTTTGCTGCACCATTTGCATATTTAACTTTAATTATTTTTACCCATGTTTCATAAAGAAGGCCAAAGAATTATTATCACTACCTTTTTGTTAGTGGCTGTTACTGTATTGTTGGCAAACCAATTTATAACCCTCCCCTGGTTACAAATGAGCGTTCAAATTTTAGCTTTAGTAATTTTAATTCTAATTCTACAATTTTTTAGAAACCCCACCCGCAAGCCTGTCAAGTCCTTCGATGACATTTTGGCTCCTGTAGATGGCAAGGTAGTTGTAATTGAAGAAGTTGAGGAAAACGAATATTTTAAAGACAAGCGTATTCAGGTTTCTATCTTTATGTCCCCTATTAATGTACATGTCACAAGATATGCTGCTAGTGGACAGATAAAATTCTCCAAATACCACCCTGGAAAGTATTTAGTGGCTTGGCACCCAAAAGCCAGCGAGGAAAACGAAAGAACAACAGTCGTTATTAATACCCCTAAATTTGGAGATGTCCTTTATCGCCAAATTGCCGGTGCCTTGGCGCGTCGTATTGTCAACTATGCCGAAGTAGGCGAAAGTGTTCAACAAGGAGACGATGCCGGGTTTATTAAATTTGGTTCAAGAGTAGATTTGTTCTTACCTTTGGACGCTGCCATTACGGTTAAGTTAAACCAGAAGGTTATTGGCGCCAAAACGTGTATAGCAACTACTAGGATTAAAAAGGAAAATGAAGACTGATAAATTACAAGAAGAGTTTTTAGAAGCGGTCAATTTTGTCAATGGCTACACAGATCCTTTACCAGCAGACTTATTATTAAAATTGTACGCATATTTTAAAATTGCCAGTCGAAATTCTAGTCACCCGGGAAGTAAAACACCCTTGATCAATGCCTTTAAAGCAAATGCCTTAATTCAGGCTAAAAACGTCAGCATTGAAGAAGCTATGGAAAAATACATTCTCCTGGTCAAAAAAGAAATTAAGAAGCAAGAGTAACTCCACTCTTGCTTTTTTTATGTGCTGTTTATCATACTCCAGCAGTTACATACTACCTCCCCTATGTCTATTCAGCCTATTAATTTGGGCGTTCCCTCCTTCGTCGGGCGGGCCCTTGGCTATATCCCTTGCTTCGCTTCGGGGATGCCGCCGCGGTCCCTAACGCGTATTTAATGAACCAATGGGAAAATGTAACAAGTAGCGGATGGCCAACGAGAAAGGGGAAGCACGATTTAAAGTCATGATGAATGGAATTTGAAATAAACATGTCCGAAAACTAGTTGCGCATACAAAATCAATTTTGCGAATTACACATGACCTTTAAAAAGCCTTAATATCTATGTATGAACATGGCTTTCGGATGGTCAACCTATTTTATAAACGAACATAATTCCCAATTGCTTATTGACACCCCGCGTTAGCTATTGCAGCGGCATCCTTTTTTAGGAGGCCATAGGACTTCTAAAAAAGATACAGCGGAAAGAGCGACCCTATAGGGGAACGCCCAAAAAATAATAATCCAAGGCATTAATTTTAAGAACATTACAAGCGCCACAAGGCTATTCTTGTTTATTGCAGTAAGGAACGCAGTATACCACCTATTACTCCACCCCCCACTACCCCTTAGAACTATCCAAACCGATATGTTTTTCGAGGTATGTAAAATAAACGGCCCCTACCACAGTAAGCACCAAATAAGCCAACACCGCCAAAGCCGCCGAAGGCACAAGGGTATTTATCCCAAACCAATCCCCGGAATATAGAACAATTCCAATTCCTAGCGCGGCGCGGAAAGTCTCTAAGCCGAGCGCATATTTATCTCTATCCATTAGGGCGGTATACCCATAAATGCTAAAAAACAGGAATCCACCGTATAAAAGAAGGCCGTTAAAACCAATTTCCGAGTAGTTAAAAAACATAAACATCATTAGCAACAGAACAACGGACAACTGAAAAACCGCATACCCTTTTAGGAGGTTAGAAGCCACCGGCCGATATTTATTAAATCGGTATACGTCATTAATAATGGTCACCGGATATTTTTCCTGAACATCTAGAGGCCTCCAACCGGTAGGCATAAACCATATCCGGCATTTGTCCCAAAGCTTACGGGTGTGCCAGGCATCTTGGGAGAGTCGCCAAAAATGCTGAAAATTTATTCGGAAAGGATTCCAAGTGGCTACCGGTTTTAACACCCCATATTGAGGTGGAACTTCCTTTAATTCTTCCTGAAATGTACCGAACATCCTATCCCATATACAGAGTATCTGTCCTAAATTCTTATCGATATATTCGGGATTAATAGCATGGTGTACCCTATGTTGGGAAGGCGTCACCAGGACATACTCTACCCACCCCATTTTACCTATATGTTGGGTATGATACCAAAACTGTGCAAACAGATGTATTGGCGCCAACACCGCAATAACCACAGATGGAACGCCAAAAATGGCAGCTGGAATTAAGAATAAGGAAAAGTATCCTATTAAATTAGATACCGGTTGCCTCAGGGCACAGGCCAGATTAAATTCCTCACTACTATGATGAATTACATGTTGGTTCCAAAATATATTCACCCTATGGCTCAACCGATGGTTCCAATAACCAGCAAAATCCAAGGTCAGAAATGCAATGCCCCACACCAACCATGTAGCCTCTACGGTAACGAGGGCCAAATGTGATTCTAAAAAGGGGTAGGAAATAACAATGACGGCCAATCCCAGAGAATCTTTTATAATATTGGTCAGGCCAGCGCTAATACTGGAAACCGAATCCATAAGGCGGTGTTTCTGGTTCTTAACAAAAAAGCCATACCCTATTTCCATGCTCAGTAAAAGCACAAAAAAAGGTATGGCATATAACAAGGCTTTTGCGTAGGCTTCCATAATCCAGTGAGCTATTGTATCAAATTTAATAAAATAGCTTCAAAGAATCTAGTCAACGGCTACCAATCTATTGGCATATAATCTTTTAGAAATTTTCCGCACCAATGTTTCCCGGTGTTGATTCCGTCAATTAAAGGATCGAGCACCCTTGCGGCACCATCGACGATATCCAAGGGCGGTTGAAAATCGTGGATTTCTACTTTTCTTTTAGACAACTCCGCAGGATCCTCATCGGTGACCCATCCGGTATCCACGGCGTTCATAAACACACCGTCTTTGGCAAAATCCAAGGCCGAGGTATGCGTCATCATATTCAGGGCCGCCTTGGCCATATTGGTATGCGGATGGCGGTCTTCCTTGAAGAACCTGTGAAATTTACCTTCCATGGCCGATACGTTTATAATATGTTTTTTCCCGGTATTCTCCTTACGCATCAGCTTAGACAGCCTATTACAAAGGACAAAAGGAGCAATCGCATTCACCAATTGCACTTCTATCATTTCCGGGGTTTCTATTTCCCCTAACTTTAGGCGCCAGCTATTGGTTTTCCTTAAATCTACCTGTTGCAGATCGGCATCCAATTGGCCTTCTGGGAACACCTCTTTTACCGATAGCGAACTATCGAAACTATACGGTATCTGCGACAATTTTGCCGAAGCCCTAATCCCAATCCCTGGTTCTGGCGCATGCCAAGTAACAGGCAAGGCATTGTTTTGTGGACTGGCCGTATCCTTTGTCAAGGCATTTAATTCATTCAGGCAAAAATTGTGATCTGCCAAAAGCTCCTTGGCAAAACTAGGCAAGGATTGATAGGGCATTTCTTCATTTTTCATCAAGTGCTGAAAAAATCCTGCCGGTCTTCTTACGGTTTGTGCCGCGTTATTGATCAATATATCCAATCGGTCATACTGCTGTTCAATGAAATTACAAAAGATTTCCACACTTGGAATATGCCTTAGATCGAGGCCATGGATTTTTAACCGATGTCCCCATTTGTGAAAATCTTCTTCACGCGAAAAGCGCAAGGCGGCATCTACCGGAAAACGGGTAGTAGCTACCACCGTTGCCCCGGAACGCAACAAGATTAAAGTGATATGATATCCTATTTTTAACCTAGAACCGGTTACTATGGCAACCTGTCCGGTAAGGTCGGCCGTCTGAAAGCGTTTGGCATAGTTAAAATCGCCGCATTCGGGACACATGGTATCATAAAAATGATGCAACTTAGTATAGACCGTCTTGCAGACATAGCAATTTCTTGGGGATTCCAATTCGCGTCCCTCCAATTGTTCCGGTGTTGGGGCCGTCAATAATTTAGGGGCCACAAAAACCGCTGCCTCTCTGGCACTCCTTATTCCGGTTTCTTTACGAGCGTGCTTATCGCGCTCTATCATTTTTCTCTTGGCAGCTTTGGCAGCATCTTTTTTGCGCTGCTTAAACTCGTGCTTACTAGGTCTGGAGAGTTTTCCGGCAGCTGTTAGCAAAGCCACTCTTTTTTCTTCTGGAAGCTCTAAAATTTCATAGCCGGTAGCTACCAATTTATTTAAAATGAAAATACAATGATCTATTTCTTCCGAGCTAATATTTTGTGACTGCTGTGTCAGCTCTTCTTTCAGGTCGTTACTACCCATATCCCTATGATTATCTGTAAATTTAAAACCCGGCAAAGGTACACTTAATATTGGTTGGATTTACCAGTGTCCTTTAAAGCACACACCAAAGCGACCATTAGCCTTTTGAGCATGGCTATCTAGCCAAGGCCGCACATCACCTCAGCAAGAATTGACCTAAAACTAATTAAAAGGCCCTACCATAATATGCGCCCTATACGTTCCTGGATCCATCAACCACGGCATGCCTGGAGCATGGGGTTTTGCCGGCAAACCGGTAGACTCCGTCGTTGCAAAAGGAGTGTATATCACATATCTAAAGTTGCCATTATTTAGATGTCCGGTAGTTTTATCGTAATCTCACGACTTTCCATAATACACATACAACATACTAGGTACATCTGGCATTTTTAAGCTGCCCTGTGCCACTTCCTTTTCCCGAATTGCTTCCCTTTCTTCGGAAGATTTCCCCTGAAGGTTCAATTCGCGGCCACGGGCCATAAAGGGCTCTAATTTTTTAGAATAGCAAGCCACGTTGATACCATCCTTCCTTGGATCATCGGCAATACAAACCAAGTTATTGCTTCCTTTCCGGAGCACCACCAAGGTTCCCTCGGCATTGTAACCATACACCATTGCCCCATCCTTATCGGCATCAGGAGCCGGCAATACAGCGGTTTTAATTTGAATTTCTGCAGGAAGAATTTCGACTTTTACTTCTTGAGCCGTAAGAGGCATCAAAGTACAAAACAAGCAACTGAACAATAAAGCTTTCATAGATCTCTGTTTTTCTTAAAGATAGAAAAACTAGCGCAATAAAGGGCATAAATAATTCTCGAACCAAGGCTTAAATTGTTCGGGATATCTTAATTTTAGCGGTTAAATTTTAATCCACTAAGCCATGACGGTTCATGAATTTATTACCAAACTAAAAACGAATCCAGAAGAGATCGTTTTTAGCGACACATTAGAAGTAATTGAGAAGTATTTTAATTTTAGACCTACCTCCTTTACCAATGGCACCTTAGTGAACGAAGCCGGCCAAAATTCTGGTTCCTGTAAGATATTTTCTTTTGGCGCCCATCACAAATTAAGCAAAGAGGAAACCTTGGCTTGTTTTGGTTCTTATTACAGAAATGATGTCTTAAAAAATCCAACAGGTACCGACCACCAGAATATTCGCAATTTTATGGTGACTGGTTGGGATGGCATTTCGTTTGAAAAAGAAGCCCTAAGCTCTAAATAATCCATTATGCCCAAGCTCAGCTACAGGTACCTATTATTGGGAAAAAATGCGCTTCTCCCTCTTCATTTGTCAGCTCCCAATAAAAGGTACTTGCAGTGCGCTGGGTTTTGTTTAGCAAAGCTTGTACTCCCTATTCCTCAAAGGATGTATCTGGCAATTCCAAGACCGAAGCAGTAGCCAATTCTTTACCGGCAATGCCCTTTATAGAGCCAAAGAGTGCCGATATATTCTCTTGAACTACCCATACCTGCTTTTCCCTAGAAGCCCAAATTTTGTGCATCGCCTTTTTTTCCGAATTCAACTGGTTGGTCATACCGTCGTAATTCTCGACAATCCTTGTAATATTTTGAACAAACCCATTACTGGTCAAATAGGTATAAAGCAACTCCATTTTATCGCCTTTGTTCTCATCGGATGATTTCACCGCTTGCGTTTTCACCAACATTTCCCGTAACACGAAAGAAACACTCTTCACTTCGTGGAAACCACAGATCCACACCCCATTTTTCTCTCCAAATCGGTCCATACCGTTGGGAAAGGTTTCGGTAACAATAACCGCTATATCGGCCTTGCATGTTATTTGGTCCTGCTTGAGCTTATCGGTCCAATCGTTAGAGAAATTTTTGGTCCTTTTACTTTCATATACGATGGTACCACAAGATTGCTGCAAAGAATTCACCACCGTTTGAATGCAATCGGTACCACGCACCCCTTTAGCTACCTCATCGATCTCATCGAACGGATAGGTTGTACGCAAGAGCTCTTCTAGGGCCAATTCCTGAATTTCTCCCTGCATTTGCATGGAACCTTGTTCGGCCTTTCGTTTCATTTCATCGATCAGTTTTTTCTGATCATCCAATTGCTTTTGGCACTCTATTTATTTTAGGGTCATAGATTCCCGTTCCTTGGTCCTAGCCTTCTCTTCTATCTCTTTTTGTCTTTCTAGAAGTTGTTTTTGCATGTTGAGCTGTAATTCCTCGGCCTGTTCTTTTAATTGGTTTTCTCGTTTTAGGAGGTCTAATTCCTGAGTTTTCAGCAGTCTATTTTCAGCTTTCTTCCTGAAGTGCCTTCCGTTCGAGCTCAAAGCTCTCTTTGGTCTGAAGTTGAATTTTTTCGGTTTCCTGACTGAGTCGTTGTGCTAGTTTTTCCTTGAAAAATTCATTTTCCTTCTCCTTTTTCCGCTGAAATTCTTCGATCTCCTTTTCTAGGGACAACCGTTCTGCATTAAATTACTAGATAAATTTAAGCCTAGTTGCTTTTAAAATTGGCAACTAGGCTTATAAATTTGTAAGTCCCCTTAACAATAGTTCTTCATTAGGGGCCTCGCTTTCTTAAATAAAAGAAGCAAGTCTGCTTCAATTTACTTGTCAACGACTTCCTTTTATAGGCTATGCTTGCTCTAAACTTGCCAAACTCTTTTCCAAAGTTTCTATTTTAGCCAAGGCATCGGCTTCTTTCTGACGTTCTAAGGTAATGACCTGCTCTGGCGCATTACTTACGAAACGCTCGTTAGAAAGCTTCTTTTGCACAGACATTAAAAAGCCTTTCGTATATTTTAATTCTTCTTTTATCTTTTCTATTTCGGCCTCTACATCAATAGCTCCGACCATAGGTATAAAATACTCATTAGATTTTGCCCTAAAAGACAGGGCGCCATCTACCGCTTCGGAAACATAAGTAATTTCAGAAACATTGGTCAATTTAGCGATCACCACATCCCATCGATTGGTAAAGTCCCCTTCGTTCAACACGGAAAGTTCTAGCGACTCTTTCATTGGGATATTTTTTTCCTTTCTTATGGTTCTGATCCCTGAAATAACCTCTGTTGAATGCTCAAATTCGGCTATCAGTTGTTCGTCAACAGCTTCTGGGGCGGGCCATTTTGCCACTACCAATGCCTCTTCAGGGCTACGCTCAGCTATATGTTGCCATACCTCTTCCGTCAAGAAAGGCATAAACGGGTGCAATAGTTTTAAATTACCTTCAAAAATTTCGATCACGGCATCGAAAGTAATCTTATCTATCGGTTGCTGATAAGCTGGTTTAATGATTTCCAACAACCAAGAACTGTAATCGTCCCAGACCAATTTGTAAATCGCCATCAGCGCATCAGAAATCCTGTACTTGCTAAAGTGATCTTCAATTTCAACCAAGGTCTTATTAAACTTTGCTTGATACCATTCAATACCAAGTTTCGAAGCCTCTGGTTGTGGAAGGTCGGCAACTTCCCATCCTTTTAGGAGTCGGAAACCGTTCCATATTTTATTGGCAAAATTCTTTCCTTGTTGACAAAGGGCTTCATCGAACATTAAATCGTTTCCTGCTGCCGAACTTAATAGTAATCCCACACGCACCCCATCGGCACCATAATCCTCTATTAATTTTAAGGCGTCTGGAGAGTTCCCTAGCGACTTAGACATTTTTCTCCTTTGCTTATCCCGAACCAGTCCGGTCAAGTAAACATTTTGGAAAGGTTTTTCATCGCGATATTCATAACCAGAAACAATCATCCTAGCGACCCAGAAAAACAAAATATCCGGTCCTGTCACCAAATCATTGGTAGGATAATAGTATTCTATTTCTTTATTATTGGGCTCCATGATACCGTTAAAAACACTAATTGGCCATAACCAAGAAGAGAACCAGGTATCCAAGGCATCTTCATCTTGTCGCAGTTCATCAGCGGCTAAAGTCGGATTTCCAGATTTCTTTCTGGCCAGTTCCAAGGCTTCTTCCTTAGATTCTGCCACCACAAAATCTTCTTGACCATCGCCAAAATAATAGGCTGGTATTTGTTGCCCCCACCACAATTGGCGAGAAATGTTCCAATCACGGATATTTTCCATCCAGTGACGGTAAGTATTTTCGAACTTCTTAGGAAACAACTTTACATCTCCATCTTCCAAAACGGCTTTAATGGCAGGTTTTGCCAATTCTTCCATTTTCAAGAACCACTGATCGGACAATCTTGGCTCTATGACAGCCTTTGTTCTTTCCGAAGTCCCTACTTTGTTAAGGTGTTGTTCTGTTTTTACTAAATAGCCTTTTTCTTCTAGTTCTTTACTGATAGCCTTACGAACCACAAAACGGTCCTGGCCTTCGTAATGCAAACCAAAACTATTTAGGGTTGCGTCGTCATTAAAGATATCAACGGTCTCTAATTGATGTTTATCTCCTAAGGCTTTATCGTTAATATCATGCGCCGGGGTTACTTTTAAACAACCGGTTCCGAACTCTACATCCACATATTCGTCTTCGATAATCGGAATAACCCTATTACAAATTGGTACAATAGCTTTTTTGCCACGTAAATGGGCATATCTTTCATCCTTAGGGTTTATACAAATAGCAGTATCTCCCAAAATGGTCTCAGGTCTGGTCGTTGCGATGGTAACCGTCTCATCAGAGCCTTCTATTTTATATGACAGATAATATAGTAATCCCTGTCTTTCTTCATAAACGACCTCTTCGTCTGACAGGGTCGTTTTGGCTTCTGGATCCCAGTTCACCATTCGGTACCCTCTATATATTTGGCCTTTATTAAACAAATCGACAAAAACTTTTATCACGGAAGCAGACATATTGTCGTCCATGGTAAAGGTTGTTCTATCCCAATCGCAAGAACAGCCAAGTTTTTTTAATTGTTCCAAAATTACGCCGCCATACTCATGGGTCCAATCCCATGCATGTCCTAGAAATTCTTCTCTAGAAATATCTGCTTTATTAATTCCCTGTTCTTTAAGTTTTGCTACAACCTTGGCTTCAGTGGCTATAGAAGCATGGTCGGTGCCGGGTACCCAACAGGCATTTTTACCCATCAAACGCGCCCTACGGATTAAAACATCCTGTATGGTATTGTTCAGCATATGTCCCATATGAAGGACTCCAGTAACATTTGGAGGCGGAATTACGATGGTATAAGGCTCCCTTTCATCTGGGGTAGAATGAAAATAATTATGCTTTATCCAATAGTCATACCATTGGGACTCAACTTTTTGAGGTTCGTATTTTGAAGGAATTTCCATTGTTTGGAACAGTTTTTGTTTACCCTAACAGGGCGATTACTAAAATGATTGCAATATAAAAGTTAAACTCGAGGTAATCCTTATGGTTTTTGTCCAATTAGAAATACGAAACAAAAATAAGTAACGTTATAACATAACAAAAGGATTTTGAGGGTTCATTAAAAACATTTACTTTTGAAATTCACCCAAAACTAAAAATAATGAAGAAAATAGTACTAGTTTTATTTATTGGGCTATTAGGATTTGGCCTTACCGCCCAAGAAAATGGCGCTAAAATTAAATTTAAAACTGAAACCGTTGATTACGGTGAGATTGCCAAAGGAAGTGATGGTGTTCGGGTGTTCGAATTTACTAATACAGGAAACGCTCCTTTAATCATAAGCAAAGTAAGTTCTAGCTGCGGATGTACCATTCCTAAAAAACCGGAAGCTCCAATTTTACCTGGAAAGAAAGGTGAAATTCAAGTAAAATACGACACCAACAGGGTAGGCCCTATCAGAAAAGCCATTACGGTGATTTCGAATGCGGATACTCCAACAATTGTATTAAAAATAAAAGGAGACATTAAAGAACCTAGCCGCAAATAATCCAAAATCTATTTTAAAAGCCCGTTTATACTGTTATTGTAACAGTACAAACGGGCTTTTTTTATTTAAACATATCCCTTAACACAAAACTAAAGAGCAGATCTTTATTATACCGTTCTATAAGCACCTTAACACGTTTCCCTTGCTTATTGTTGAGCATTTTTATAACTTCTTGAAGCTTGTAATCATAGATTTTTTTACCATTGACGGAAAGGATGATATCTCCTTCTCTTAGCCCTGCTTCTTCGGCAGGACTACCGGCCCTTATCCCAGAAACCACAATTTCGGGCACCAAACTAAGTCTGGTTTTTCCTTCGAACAATATCTGTACATCCCCGAAAGACTCTTCATCCTTTATAACCACCCCTCTACCATCGGTAATACTTTCTGCAATGTAGCGAACACCGTTATGCTGAATATCCAATCCACTTAAATTAAAATCGAAGGGGGCTTTAAAAAAGCCGTTCTTTTTTAGGCTTATTTGTTGATTGTGATAATCGAATACTACGGAAAACCTTTTTAAAATCTCACCTCCCAAACTGCCATCCCTATCGCCCATGGCTCCAAGAATGCTAAAATATTGCATATTAGGAAAGGCCGCTTTGGCATCCTTTAAGTGAAATCTTCCCAAAGATAGTCCTTCGATCTTAGTTCTTTTTCCGAAAACTTTTCCGCTTAATCCTTGCCCCAAAAAGTCTTCATAACTGTTTTCGGGCAGGCCCATACCTTTACTATCATTTTCAAAAAGCCAAACAGCATCACTACTCCCAGTATCTATTAACAGTTTAACAGGAATAGGTTTATTGTCTTTTACATATACTGTACCCTTTATATATGCCTTATTATTTTCTACGACCAAGGGCAGCGTTTCGCTTTTCGATTTTTTTTGAGAGGTATAGCTTTCCGGATCGTACAATTTAATTGTTTGCGCACCATAATTAATTTTAACCACAAAATCCCGAAAAAGATCATATCCTATAATCCCGTGAATAGCCATTCCTAGTTTAGGCGAGAAATTAATATCCTTGTCCATCACTACATACAGCAATTGATCACAATTAACACTCTTGCCTATTTTAAAGACATTATTAGAAGACTTTAGGGCACTGATAGGTTCTCCATCCCCAAGTCCCCTAATGGTTACTTCGGATACATTATTAATCTGAACAGAATCTTTATCTGATATATTAAAAAGAATAGGTTTATAAATCCCCGAATCAAGAATAAACGAGAGCTTAGCCCCATTCACTTCCACGGGAAGGACAATGAGGTTATTCACTAATTTGAATTTAACCTTCTGATATCTTTCTCCACGGGGCAATTTATATTCTTGTGCCGGCAGCAGTATGGGAAGACACCAAATAAGGTAAATTAAATACCTTAAAATATTCATGTGTGCTTTATTTTTACCGACTGATTATCTTAAATTTACGAACTATTTTTTGCGTAAGCACAAACATTAACAATAATTACGACATCAAAAAGGGAGGATATATATTGGATAGTCCATGACGATTTCCCATTTTTGCTTAAAATTCCAACCCATATGCCTACAATATCACGTAAAGGGCTTTTAATGCCCGAATCCCCCATAAGAAAATTAGTACCTTTTGCTGAAGGAGCTAAAAAAAGAGGCGTTAAGGTCATTCACCTTAACATTGGTCAGCCAGACATTAAAACGCCGCAAATAGCCATAGATGCAATAAAGAATTGTGACATGGATATTTTAGCATATAGCCGCACAGAAGGTTCTGACACCTATAGAGAAAAAATAGCCCAATATTACGCCAAGAACGATATTCATGTATTGGCACAAGATATTATCGTTACCACAGGTGGTTCCGAAGCTTTGTCTTTTACCATGGGCACCATAGCCGATGCGGAAGACGAGATTATTATTCCGGAACCTTTTTATGCCAACTACAATGGTTTTGCCACCGCTGCCGGGATTAAGGTAGTACCGGTAGTATCTCATATAGAAAGCAATTTCGCCCTCCCTCCCATTGAAGAGTTTGAAAAATTAATTACGCCAAATACCAAGGCTATCCTAATATGCAACCCAGGGAACCCTACTGGCTACCTCTACAGCAGAGAAGAGATAAAAAAACTGGCCAAGATCGTAAAAAAGCATAATTTATTTTTAATAGCCGACGAGGTATACAGAGAGTTCACCTATGACGGAAAGGAACACTATTCTATCTTACAGGAAGAGGGTCTTGAGGAGAATGCTATTATAGTAGATAGTGTATCCAAAAGATATAGCATGTGTGGAGCCCGGATAGGGTATTTGGTTTCAAGAAACAAGGAGTTCGTTAAAACGGCGCTAAAATTTGCACAAGCCAGATTATCGCCACCTACTTACGCCCAAATTGCTAGTGAAGCGGCTTTGGATACCCCACAGGAGTATTTTGATGACGTAAAGAAGGAATATGTGGCCCGCAGAAATGTCTTGATCTCCGAGCTCAAGAAGATAGAAGGTATTAAAGTAGCAGAGCCGCAAGGCGCCTTTTATTGTATTGCCGAACTCCCCATAGACAATTCAGACACTTTTGCTCAATGGTTGTTAGAAGATTTTAATGTAGACGGAGAAACCGTAATGGTTGCCCCGGCAGCCGGATTCTACGCAACGGAAGGACTGGGAACCAAACAAATAAGAATTGCCTATGTATTGGAAAAAGAAGAATTAATACGGGCCGTTTACATCATAAAAGAAGCGTTAAAAGCCTACAAGTCTTAATGAGGGTTCAAAAAGATTTTTCCTTAAAAGAGTACAATACTTTTAGAATCGATGTCAAAGCTAAGTGCTTCCTTGAGGTATCCTCTATGGAAGCACTACAACAGGCCCTGCAATTATATCGGAATGACGATATTTTCATCCTAGGCGGAGGCAGCAACATATTGATTACCCAAGATATAAATGCCGTGGTATTGTATATCAATATTAAAGGTATTTCGGTTATCTCTGAAGATGACGACCACGTTATCCTAAAAGTTAATGCTGGGGAAAATTGGCACGAGATGGTACTTTGGACCTTGGACCAGAATTATGGCGGCCTAGAAAATCTTTCCCTGATACCTGGCAACACCGGAACTGCGCCCATACAGAATATCGGAGCGTATGGGGTAGAATTAAAAGATTCCTTTATAAGTTGTGAAGCTTTAGAAATAGCCACTTTAAAATTGAGTACCTTTGATAGGGAAGCTTGCCAATTTGGGTACCGTGATTCTTATTTTAAAAACGAAGGAAAAGGACGGTTTGTCATTACTTCTGTTTGCTTTAAACTCACCAAAAGAAACCATAAGAAAAACGTAGCTTATGGTGCTATAGAGTCCGAGCTTCGACAACGGAATATCGACAATCCTAGTATTAAGGATATATCAAATGCCGTAATAGCGATAAGAAAAAGCAAGTTACCGGACCCTAAAGAACTGGGCAACAGCGGAAGTTTCTTTAAAAATCCGATAATTAACAAACAAGAATTTGATAAATTTACAATAAATTGGCCTGAGGCGCCTTTTTATAAAGTATCGCAAAACCAATATAAGATCCCAGCCGGCTGGCTCATAGAGCAGTGTGGATTTAAGGGAAAACAATTTGGCGATGCGGGAGTTCATAAAAACCAAGCCTTGGTTTTAGTCAATTATGGAAATGCTAGCGGAGGCGAAATAATAGCTTTGGCAAACAAGATTATGACAGCCGTAATGGAAAGATTCAAAATACGTATCAACCCAGAAGTTAATATAATAAAATAGCCCCTGAACTTTATCATACAAGGGCTATACCAAACCAATCTAACTAAAAATTAATACACAGTTACCAGCTGTAGATTAATTGAGTGAACCTATGATGCCAAGCTTGGCCTAAAAGCTTAGCACACCTTTATATACGGTAAAATTTCCGTATTGGATGATTGGAATTAAACTTTTGGTAAAACCACCCTAGGTATGAGCATATTACTTGAAAACCATATTGCCGAACTTCTCAAAGAACGCAATGAAAAAGCCATTTCGTTACTGTATGAACACTATGGTGACACCCTTTACGGGGTAGCTTTCAAAGTAGTACGCAATGAGGACTTAGCCCAAGATATTTTGCAGGAAAGTTTTGTGAAAATTTGGAAAAAATCCGACTCCTACGACCCCACCAAGGCTAAACTTTTTACTTGGCTTTTTAGAATAACCCGTAACACTGCCATAGATAAACTTAGAAGCGCCAACACAAAATCCGAAAAGGAGATCCAAATGGATATTTCCGACGTATATAGTCTTGGAAGTGAAGGCATAAAACCCGATTTAATCGACGTTCAAGAAAATCTGGAAAAAATAGACCTTAAGTATCAAATAGTATTAGATGCCTTATTTTTTCAAGGAATGACCCAACAAGAAGCCAGCGAAGAGTTAAACATACCCTTGGGCACTATAAAATCTAGATTGAAAATTGGATTAAGGGAATTAAGAAAAATATATGGAGCTTCGGTCGCCTTGGCGTTTCTTGTGCGTTTACTAACACAATAAAACTTACTGCGCTGTTAGGTTGGGAAAAGGTTCCCGCAAGTTACAGGGCTTATTTACAGATAGAATAAGGCAAGAATAAAATAGTAATGAAAGAAAAAATCCGAATATTTTTGGACACAGACCTTCTAGAGAAGTATCTACTTGGCAACACTACCCAAGAAGAGTCCATGCAAGTAGAACGATATATTGCAATGCACCCCGAGGTTAGGAAAACCTACAATGAACTTCAGGAAAACCTTGAAATGTTCGCCAAACTGCATGCTATATCCCCCCCGGAAGGATTGAAAGAAAGAATTCTTAACAGGGTAAAATCCGACAATGTTAGACGAACAAAATTCTATCAATATGCCGTAGCGGCAAGTTTTTCGGCTTTGGTATTTGCCGGTGCTTCCTATTTCTTTTGGAACCAAAATCAAAGTCTACAAGAAGAAAATCATATCGTAAACAACAAGATTCAAACCTTGGAGGAAAACATGAGGTTACAGTTGGAAGAGGTAAGGAACCAATTTATTGTCCTCAACAATCCCAGGACCAAACGTCTTAAGGTTCACGGCAATGAAAAAGCAAAAGAACTAAAGGCCGTAGCCTACGTTAACCCCGTTAAGAAGCTATCGTATATCAACGTAAGTAAATTACCTAATTTACCAGAAAACAAATGCTATCAAATGTGGGCAGAAGTCAATGGGCAAATGATCAATTTAGGAATCATTCAAGAAGCGAATGACAGCGAGAAGCTTATGCCCCTCCCCTATGGCGAAAACGCTATCGGATACATTACCATTGAGCCTAGCGGAGGTAATTCTACCCCTACCACAGAAAATATAGTGGCCAATATTGACTACTAAATTCTATCCACTTAAAGAATTCCCAAACCTTTTTGGAAGCTTATAAATTTCATATCTTTGCACAAACAATTGCAAGGATATGAAATTATTACTTTTGACCGTTGGCTTATTGGCACTTGCTTTTGCAGGTATCGCCATCAAAATTTGGTCCAAAAAAGACGGTAAATTTGCCGGGACCTGTGCTAGCCAAAATCCGTTTTTGAACAAAGAAGGCGAAGCATGTGGATTTTGTGGTAAACTCCCCACCGAACAGGATTGTAAAAAAGACGACGCAACCGATATTATACGTTAAATTCCAGTTTCCTCTAAACCCTTATTTTGGATAAAAACGAAGAAACTCTTCACAAACTTATTGATAAAGCTAAACAGGGAAATCAGATAGCCTTTAGTAGTCTATTGGACTATTTTTGGAACGACGTTTATGGGTTTCAGTTAATCCGAACCAAAAACGAGAATGATGCCGAAGACATTACCATACAAACCTTTTCAAAGGCTTTTGACAAAATACATTCCTTTGATGATTCTTACGAGTTTAAGACTTGGCTGATAACGATTTCCAAAAACCTTCATGTAGACCTTATTCGAAAAAGGAAACGGAATATTCTAGAAAGCAGTGAAGGCCGGAACAATGATGTGGTACAAAAAGCTTTGGACGATGCTCCTTCAGCTGAAGACAGCCTTATTACCGAACAAAATTTAGCAGCTTTACTGGGGTATATAAAAAAATTAAAGCCCCATTACCAGGAAGTCATAAACCTGCGCTATTTCCACGAACTTTCTTATGCTGAAATCGCCGAGAAATTGGGCGAACCCATCAACAATATCAAGGTAAAACTCCTAAGGGCCAAAAAATTATTGGCCGAAGTAATTACCAACCAAAAGTAACAGGAGAAAGCTTTCCCATACTTTGCCGTCAAATCGTATTTTTACTTCTTACCATTTTGTATATTTGCACAAAATCACACTATGAGTACTGAAACGATTGAAAGTGTAATTCCTCCTAAGGGCAAGCCAAAATGGCTTCGTGTTAAACTTCCAACTGGCAAAAAATACACCCAACTAAGGGGACTGGTAGATAAATACGACCTTCACACCATATGTACTTCTGGCAGTTGTCCCAATATGGGAGAGTGTTGGGGGGAAGGAACGGCCACATTTATGATTTTAGGAAATATCTGTACCCGTTCTTGTGGTTTTTGTGGAGTTAAAACAGGTCGCCCAGAAGATCTAGATTGGGAAGAACCCGAAAAAGTTGCGAGATCTATAAAATTAATGAGCATTAAACATGCCGTTATTACTTCTGTAGACCGCGATGATATAAAGGACATGGGCTCTATTATGTGGGCAGAAACCGTGAAGGCCATTAGAAGAATGAACCCGACGACTACCTTAGAAACCTTAATCCCCGATTTCCAAGGCATAGAAACGCATTTGGACCGTATAATAGCTGTAGCTCCGGAAGTTGTTTCCCATAACATGGAAACAGTAAAACGACTGACTAGAGAAGTACGCATACAGGCTAAATACGAGCGAAGTTTAGGGGTGTTAAAATACCTAAAAGACAATGGTGCCAACAGGACCAAGTCGGGTATTATGTTAGGGCTTGGAGAAAAGGAAGAAGAAGTCATAGAAACCTTGGAAGACCTTAGACGAGCCAATGTAGATGTGGTGACCATTGGGCAATATTTACAACCGTCTAAAAGACACCTTCCGGTAAAAGAATTTATATTGCCGGAGCAATTCAAAAAATATGAAGAAATAGGTCTGAAATTAGGTTTTAGGCATGTAGAAAGTGGTGCTTTGGTACGGTCGTCCTATAAGGCTCACAAGCATATTGAGTAATTTATTTATACGTCTTAATTATAGTCGGCTTCTCTTTTAAAGAAAAGAAGGATTGGCTCTTGGTCAAATGAAGAAAATCAACATAGGCATAAACGGCTTTGGTAGAATAGGACGTACGCTTTTTAGACTGCTTAGCAACCAACCACATTTAAACGTGGTTGCCATAAATGATGTAGCGGACAGCTACACCCTATCCCATCTATTAAAATACGATAGCATACACGGTGTTTTCCAAAAGGAAACAACACACGACAAGGGGCATATCATCATTGATGACCACCCCATTGCGCTTCTAAATTTTGCTAGTCCAAAAGACATCCCTTGGTCTAATCACCAAGTAGATATTGTTGTGGAATGTTCGGGGAAATTTAAGAAAAAGGATATTCTCCGGTATCACCTCGACAATGGCGCCAAAAAAGTGATCCTTTCCGTTCCTCCTGAGGAAGACGACCTAAAAATGATTGTATACGGTATAAATGACGACACCTTAAATAAGGAAGATCATATTATATCGGCAGCTTCTTGTACTACCAATAATGCTGCCCCAATGATACAAGTCATAAAGGACTTATGCGGAATTGAGCAAGCCTACATCACTACTATCCATTCCTATACTACCGACCAAAGCTTGCACGATCAGCCTCATAGGGACCTAAGACGCGCTAGAGCAGCGGCACAATCTATAGTCCCTACGACCACAGGTGCAGCCAAGGCTTTGACAAGGATTTTCCCTGAATTGTCCGATGTAATTGGAGGCTGTGGCATTAGAGTACCCGTCCCAAATGGCTCCTTGACAGATATCACTTTTAACGTAAAAAAATCTGCTTCCATAGAAGAAATAAACGAAGCTTTTTACCAAAGTTCACAAAAGGAATTAAAAAACATCCTATATTACACCAAAGATCCTATAGTTTCTATTGACATAAACAATAGTTATTATTCTTGTACGTTTGATTCTTTGATGACCTCGGTGATTGGAAAAATGGTAAAGATCATTGGTTGGTACGACAATGAGTCTGGTTACAGCAGTAGGCTCGTAGACATCATAAACCTATTAATTAGGAAGAAATACCTTTGAAAATAATATTTCAACATATAAAACCGTGTGCAATGCTATTATTGGCTGTGCTGCTATTTCCAAGCATGGGCCACTCTCAAGATATGCCGCCTACGGAAACCAATACTATCGAATATTATTTTGATCAAGCAAGGGACTACGGAAATAGAAACCAAACAATCCTCGCTTTAGAAAGCCTTAACAAAGCCATTACTATTGCCAATGAAAACGAGGATACCAAATCATTAATAGATTGCTACCATAAATTTGCCATTCTTTATTCAAAAATGAATAAAGATGACACTTCTAAATTTTACTGGGAAAGAGCTCAATCGCTCTTAAAGGATATTGCTTATCCTTATGGGAATGCGGTACACAAATACATCGAAGCTATCAGGTCTTATCGGTTAGGAAAAAATTTCCTTGCCAAATCCAAGTTGTACGAAGCACAAAAGCTTAACAACGACCGCAATCTATTGAATCATATTCTTTATTTGGAAGGGATCATTTTTATGAAATTGGAAAAATATGATGATGCCATAAAGAATTTCAACTCCCTTCTTGTCAACTCGGATATTTATGAAAAAGACTACTTAACCACTATTTCCTATCTAAAACTGGCCGAGGTTTATTTCTCAACAGCTCAAATTGAAGAAAGCCTCAAGAATGCAGAAAATGCCTTGTCCTTAACCAAACAACATGGATTTTATGAGGAAATGATAGAAGCCAACAGGCTTTTAAGTGAAGCGAACCGAAATATCGGCAATTTTCAAACCGCACTCTCCCACACAAACAACATTGTAAATATTAAGGATTCCGTTTTAACAATCGAAAAAATAAAAGCTGAGGAAAAAACAGCCGAAAAGATACAGTTCACGATCATGAACGAGGAGATTAAAAAACAGGAAGCCAAAATTGAAGATCTTAACAAATCGGCCAACCGATCGGAGATTACTGCTATTTTAACTTCGGCATTTTTAACGATCATCTCATTACTGGCGGTATCCTTGTACCGAAATAACCAGATAAAAGTGAAGACCAACGATCTTTTGCAAACCAAGAACCGCGAATTACAGGCTGCTACCGATGCCGCCGTTCAGGCCATGGAAGCCAAAACCAACTTTTTGTCGACCGTAAGTCACGAATTAAGGACTCCTCTATATGCTGTCACCGGACTGACCCACTTGTTATTGGAAGAAAACCCAAGCCCCAGTCAAAAAGAACACCTAAAGTCCTTAAAATATTCTGGGGATTACTTATTGAATTTTATAAATGATATACTTCAAATAAATAAGATTGACGCCCAAAAGTCCGAAGCATTAAAAATTGATTTTAACATTCAAAAAATATTGTGGGAGGTGATCAATTCTTTACAACAAAGCGCCAAGAAAAATAACACGGTGATCAAATTAGATTTTGACAATAATATACCTTCCCATCTTTTAGGCGATCCTTTAAAATTATCTCAAGTATTCATCAACCTTATAGGGAATGCCATTAAGTTTACCAAAAATGGAGAGGTGCAGGTCATCAGCAAATTGGTTAAGAAAGAAAAGGATGAAGCCATTCTTTATTTCGAGGTAAAAGACAATGGAATAGGAATTTCCCCGGATAGACAGAAAACGATTTTTGAAAGCTTCGAGCAAGGCTCCGTTCAAATAAACAGGGAATATGGAGGTACAGGACTTGGGCTTACTATTGTTAAGAGCTTATTAAAGCAATTTGGCAGTAAAATTCATCTTAAAAGCAATTTAGGAGAGGGAAGTTCTTTTTTCTTTGAAATCGCGCTAAAGAGCAACAAGGATCTAAACGATAACACCCCCTTTGAAAACGTATCAAGAGATTATGATTTTAAAGGATTACACATGCTTATTGTAGAAGACAACAAAATAAACCAGGTTATCACCAAAAAAATGCTCCATAAGAAGGAAATTACTTGTGATATTGCCAACAACGGCATGGAAGCCATTGATATGGTAAAAAACAATTATTATGACGGTATTTTAATGGATATCCATATGCCTGGAATAAGTGGTGATGAAGCCACGATTGAAATAAGAAAATTTAATCGATTAATTCCTATAATTGCCCTTACCGCAATCTCTTTAGACGATAGTTTGGAAAGTTTTTTTGCCGCTGGTGTTAATGATGTTGTCACCAAGCCATTTAGGCCAGAGGTATTCTATCAGAAAATTGGCGAGAACATTTTTGACACTAAAAACAATACTAGTGTTTCCTGATTTCTTCTAAAAGCTGTTGTTCTCCCTTGTTCATAAATTTATGGGTAACTCCGATATAATAAAGGTTGGTTACTTTTCCTTTTAGCCGAACATAATCTTTTTCGGTTGTAAGCACCATGTCTTTTGTATTCATAAGGGCAATTTCCTTGTCTGAAAAAAAATGGTGATCCCTAAAAGCCAAATGCTCTAGTTGTACTTTGTTTTCGGTCAAATAAGTTACCAATGGCTTCGGATTTGCAATACCGGTAACCAAGGTAATCTTCTTACCTCTAACATCCTCCAGCTGCATTATGTCATTGTCGCCTTTTAGGTCGTTGCTATAGTCTAAATAACTAAACACCACATTTTGATGCTCTCTCGGATTCAATTTTTTCACGATTGACTGCTGTTGGGCAGTATTTAAATCCTTAGGACATTTGGTGACTATTATTATATTGGCGCGCCTCGCCTCCCTCTTACTATCCCTTAAACTACCTGTAGGCATATACCAATCGTCTACATATAAATTAGAATAGGCTGTTAGCAAAATATAGGAATCACAACTTACTTTCCTGTGTTGATAGGCATCATCCAATAAGACAACATCAACTTCTATTGTTTTTTCCAAAATAGAAATCCCGTTGCATCTATCCGCATCAACGGCTAGTGCAATCTCCGGGAAGTTTTTAAAGATCTGAAAGGGCTCATCACCTAGAGTCTCTACGGAAACACCGGGCTTTGCCAATACAAAACCTTTAGATTTCCGTCCGTACCCACGGCTTAACACCGCTACTTTTTGGTATTGTTTTAAACGAGATACCAAAAACTCTATCATAGGGGTTTTCCCGGTACCACCAACACTCAGATTACCAACACATATTGTCTTGACCTTAAATTTTGAGGAGGTAAAAACTCCTATATCGTAAAGATAATTTCGGATGTATACCACCATGGCATAGACGAACGAAACGGGGAATAATAATTTTCTCAATAGCTGCATTAGAACGAAATTATAATATTTTATCTTTGATATACTATAAAAATGAAAAATGATCGTAAAAGAAGTTATTGACATCCTTGAAGAGCTAGCTCCCTTACCATATGCCGAAGATTTTGACAACGTAGGATTATTGGTTGGAGACATGCAGACCGAGGTCTCCGGAGTATTGGTAACCTTGGACACTTTGGAAAAGGTAGTAGACGAGGCCATTCTTAAAAAGTGTAATCTAATCGTAAGTTTCCATCCCATTATTTTCAATGGTTTAAAAAAACTCAACGGCGCCAATTACGTAGAACGGGTGGTGATAAAAGCGATTCAGCACAACATTGCCATTTACAGTATGCATACGGCATTGGACAACAGCCACAGGGGTGTTAACGCTAAAATTTGTGAAATACTAGGGCTAAAGACCCCAAGCATTTTAATACCCCGGAAAGGGACCATAAAAAAACTGACTACCTATGTGCCCAAATCCAATGAAAACGCCTTAAAACAAGCTCTATTCGATGCTGGAGCCGGTAATATTGGCAACTATAGTCATTGTAGTTTCGCTACTCAAGGAGTAGGAAGCTTCAAACCGAACTCGGATGCCAATCCTGTAAAGGGAAAAATAGGGGCCACACATTACGAAGAAGAGTCACAGATAAACATCACCTACCCCAAGGCCAATGAAACGAAAATTTTAAAGGCGCTTTTTAACAATCATCCGTATGAAGAAGTCGCTTATGAAATTCAGACATTAGAAAATATCAACCAAAATATCGGCATGGGAATGGTCGGATACTTGGATAAACCCATGTCTGAAGCCGATTTTTTTGCTTTTATTAAGAAAAAAATGAATGTTTCTTGCATCCGACATTCAGAATTCCTAGGAAGGGATATACGGAAAGTTGCGGTATTAGGTGGTAGCGGCTCTTTTGCCATTTCAGCGGCAAAGGCCACAAACGCTGACATTTTCATTACGGCGGACCTAAAATACCACCAATTTTACGAAGCAGAAGGCAAAATTCTATTGGCCGATATTGGCCACTATGAAACAGAGCAATTTACAAAAAATCTCATAGTTGACTTTCTTACAAAAAAAATTGCTAATTTTGCAATCTCTCTATCGGAGAGCAAAACAAATCCCATCAAGTATTTTTAAATATGGCAACAAAGACAGAAGCAACGGTAGAAGAAAAGTTAAGAGCATTATATGACTTGCAATTAATCGATTCTAGAGTTGATGAGATAAGAAACGTTAGAGGGGAATTACCCCTAGAGGTAGAAGATTTAGAAGACGAGGTTCTTGGCCTTAAAACAAGACTCGATAAGTTGAAAACTGATGTTGAGACCATTAACTTCGAAATTACAGCCAAAAAGAACCTTATAGACGAGGCCAAGGTTTTAATTAAAAAATATGCTGAACAACAAAAGAATGTACGTAACAGCAGGGAATTTAACTCTTTAACCAAAGAGGTTGAATTTCAAGAATTGGAAATTCAATTAGCTGAGAAGAATATTAAGGAGTTTAAGGCTCAAATAGAACAAAAGAAAGAAATTATTTCTTCGACTAAAGAACGTTTAAGCGAAAGAGATTCACACTTAAAACACAAGAAGAGTGAATTGAACAATATTTTGGCAGAAACTGAAAAGGAAGAAATAGCGCTTCTAAAAAAATCTGAAGAATTTCAAACGCAAATAGAAGATCGTTTAGTAAAAGCTTACAAAAGAATCCGTAATAATGTAAAGAACGGATTGGCAGTAGTTCCTATCGAAAGAGGTGCTTCTGGAGGTTCTTTCTTTACTATTCCTCCTCAGGTACAAGTAGAGATTGCTTCTCGCAAAAAAATAATCAGTGACGAACACAGTGGTAGAATTTTGGTAGACCCTGTTTTAGCTGAAGAAGAGCAAGAAAAAATGCAGGCTTACTTTTCTAAATTATAGAAAAATCAGCCCATTAAAACAAAAAAGCCATCTTATTTAATAAGATGGCTTTTTTGTTTTACAACCCTTTAATTTAATGTTTCTAGAGCAGTCTCAAAATAGTATCTTCAACCTCCTTACTATCCCAAATATCGGCTATATTGGGCAGCTGCATCACTTGTTTCATAATTTCCTCTTGGGCATCCCCAATGGCTAGGGCATCAACATAAGGCTGATCGGAAAAGGTAACCCTAGAATAGGATGGAATCCATTTTTCGGGATATTTATTCGCAAATGCCTTTTCGATTTTTTTCTGTAGTAAAAAATTGGGATCTGCCGTTTTACTGCTCATTTCCATAAAATTTCTATAACTCAGTTCAGCAATGGCATCGGCATTGGGTTTCCGCTCCTTTTGGTACTCCTCAAAGATCTTTTCCCAATCGTCCCCATAACGTGCTATAATCTTATTTAGCTCAAATATATCTTCGAAACCTGCATTCATCCCTTGTCCGTAAAAAGGAACTATGGCATGGGCCGAATCGCCCACCAAGGCTACTTTATCCCAATAGGTCCATGGATAGCATTTCATCGTGACCAGTGCACTGGTTGGATTCGCAAAAAAGTCTTCGGCTAAATTCTCTATCTTATCAACAGCAGTAGGAAAGTGGGTAGCGAAGAACTCTTCTGCCTTTTCCCTAGTATTAATACTCTCAAAAGACTCCGTACCTTCGAAAGGCAAAAACAGGGTACATGTAAAACTACCGTCTAAATTAGGCATTGCGATAAACATGAACTTTCCTCTAGGCCAAATATGAAAAGAATTCTTTTCTAATTTATGTGAGCCGTCCGCATTAGGGGGGATAGTGAGTTCTTTATAGCCAACATCTATAAAATCTTGGGAATAATCGAACCTGCTTCGGCGCTGCATTTTATGGCGCACACGCGAAAATGCCCCATCACATCCAAAAACGATATCATAGGTATATTCTTCCCAGGCCCCTTTTTCTGTCGCTCCCGTATATATTTTTCCTTCTGGCAAGTTAATGTCCCACACCTTTTCGTTAAATCGGAACGTCACACCTTCATTCTCGGCCAGTTCGATCATTTTACGGTTTAATACACCTCTAGAGATAGACCAGATAGCCTCTCCTTCTTTGCCGTATTTTTGGTAATATTCCTCTTGTCCCAAAACATGAATAGCACGTTTATCCAAGGGTATCCCCAATTCCTTGATCTGACCTTCTATACCGACCTCCCTCAAGGCCTTCCAACCCCTATTACTCATAGCCAAATTAATGGAACGGCCAGAAAATTTTACGTTTCGGATGTCTGGTCTACGATCAAATACAGTAATAGAGTGTCCTAGCTTCCGAAGATAAATTGCCAATAAAGAACCAACTAATCCGGAACCGATAATGGCAATTGTTTTGGGAGTTTGTGTCATAATAATGTGAAAAGGAGAAATCTTATGGTTAAAGCCATAAAAGTACTAAAATTAAGTAACATCGAGGAAAAGCTAGCATAACATCACAATCTTCATGAAAAATATATTTTAAATGTTAACATCCAAAATCAAGGATTCGTCCGTACATATCTTGTACACCGCTTCGGCGTCCATATATAAAAAAGTCCTTCACATTTATACTGTGAAGGACTTTTTGCTTTTTAGGCAAATGTCACCTTATTTTTCTTACATTTATAAGAACCTAAAACACACCCTATTATGAGAGATATCGTTTCGATTCTTATTGTATTGTTAATTATTGGTTGGTTAGTGGGTTATATTGGATTCGGCGAAGCCGTAGGCAATCTTATCCACATTTTGCTAGTCCTGGCGGTTATTGGATTATTATATCGGCTAGCGACAGGAAAAAGGCTTTAGTTTATTATTTTTCAAAAAGCACCACTTAAATTTTTCATTAAGTGGTGCTTTTTTATAATATCTTATTCCAAGACTCCGTCTACAATACCATATGCAATAGATTCTTCTGCGTTCATCCAGAAATCCCTATCGAAATCTTTCATCACTTTTTCAAAATCCTGCCCACAATTTTCTGCTAGGATTTTTGCGCTGAGTTCTCTAGTTTTTATAATTTCCCTAGCTTGTATTTCAATATTCGATGCCTGTCCTCTAGCACCTCCACTAGGCTGATGTATCATTACTTGGGCGTGAGGCTGAATAAAACGTCTTCCTTTTTGCCCTACCGATAACAATATGGACCCCATAGATGCAGCCAAACCAGAGCAAATCGTTGAAACTGGACTTTTTAGGGATTTAATGGTATCGTACATGGCAAAGCCAGAGGTTACGTACCCTCCCGGGCTGTTTATGTACAATTGTATCTCTTTATCGTTCTGCATATCTAAATACAATAAACGATCTATAACGTGTTTTGCAGAATCATCATCGACCATACCCCATAAAAACACTTTTCTTTCGTCTAACAATTTCTCATCAATTGCCTCCTGTATTTTTCCTTTTTTTGAACTCATCTTTTGATTTCTTGTTAAGTACCAAATGTAATGATTTTCTCAAAAACATATATATTTTGGGAAACTAATGTTTCTTGTTAGTATTCCATGCTGATTTTAAGAAAAAAGTGCGCTTTTTGCCTTACATCTATAAAAAAGGGCATTTCATCTATACACAACCACCTAAATAACAACACCTTACTATTAATCCTGTATTTTCATACTTTAATCGTTTTTTAGGTTCGTTAACGATTTTTGCCCAACCCATAGCGTAAAATTTTCCATTCCTTAATGCATTTAACTTGTTTTGGTTTAAAATTTAATCCGAATACACCCTAAACCACTAACGCTAATTACAATATTCAGAAGAAGTATAGCCTATGATAAAACTTTTACGCTCTACCACATTGTAGTTTTTCGTATACCTTGTCAATAGGTTTCATAATCTTCTTCAGCAGCATTAAAGCAGTCTGAACTATGGAACATTCAATTTCAATATTCGCTTTTAAAAAATCAAGTTGTTCAGGAACATTAGGAAAACTCTTCTTTCTTGGATTTTTCCTTTTGACTTCCCTAAGCTTTGCTCAACAGGCAGACTTAAGAAGCCATGTCACAGAGGGACAAGATTGTACATCAAATGATGTTCAGCTTATAAGCGCCCAGTTAAGCAGTGAAGAATGTACTACCTGTTCCCCTGGGGATATCCTCGTAGTAGATCTTCTCATTACGGTTCGTCACAACACAAATAGTGTTAGGCCCTCCTTGGCGGTTTTTGGCGATCTTACAACAACCCTTCCAGACGGTAGTTCAACTACTTCAGTTTTTACTGAATGTGGTGGACCAATCATTCCTAAAGACAAGGTTTTAAATGGTATCCCTGTGGATAAAGGTGGAAATGGGATACAAACAATAAAATATGGTCAAGTTTCTTATATATGTGGCTCCAAATTGGAAGTCGATAACATATTGGTCGCTTGGACTGTACCACCAGATGGCGGTTGTCCTATAGCTGATGCAAGTCCACACCCTAAATGTGGATTTCAAGAAGGATCTTTAATTATCATACCACCATTACATGCAATAGCGGAAGCTTTCTGTACTCCTGAAAACTACATTGACCTAGAAGCTATTGGTGGTTCAGCTCCGTACACTTATGATTGGAAGGGGCCTAACGGATTTACTTCTACTGATGAAGATTTATTTGGGGTTTTACCCGGAAATTATGATGTTACCGTTACAGATTCAAAAGGATGTTCCATTAATACCAGCGTTACCAAAATTAAATGTTGTGAGTTTTTTGCTACTCCCAACCTTGATTCATCAGAACAAAATATAGAAGGATGCGATGTTTCTGATTTACCCTCACCTTTCACAGATCCGGAAAATGTCTTTACTGACATCACTGAAAATCCATGCGGTAATTTAATTATGCATCAATCGGACATCCTAAATGGTAATTTATGTACTGGAGGTTTAATAATCAATAGAACCTATACACTTTTTGATGACCTTAATAATAATAACACCCTTGATTCAGGGGAAGAATTTGCAGTATCTTATCAAAATTTCAGAATTATAGATACTACCTTACCAACATTTAACACCCCTCTTCCCGAGGATTCTACAGCGGCATTTGACAATATTCCAAGTCCTCCGACCTTGAGTGCCAATGATAACTGTGATGACAATGTTTCTGTAACGCTGGTAGAAACCTATATTGGTGACAGCACAAGCACTACATATACGATTGTCAGAACTTGGACGGCCTCTGATTGCGCAGGTAATGAAACGGTACATACGCAATATATCTATGTGACAGAAAATGGAGATCCGATCGGATTAAAGATAAATGATGTGACCGTTGATGAAGCAGATAATACCGCCGTCTTTACCGTAACGCTTACCGGAAGGGTCTCTGGAGGGTTTAATGTTGACTATAATTCGGTAAACCAGACTGCCATAGCTCCCAATGATTTTACTGCTATAGGCATTACTTCTTTGTCCTTCTCAGGAAACCATGGAGAAAAAAAGACAATTTCTGTATCTATAAAAGAAGACCAGTTTGTAGAGGATGATGAAACCTTTACAATAGACCTTTCAAATTTATCTACCACAGAAATCCCTATCAATAAAGCCACCGGAACGGGTACTATTATAGATAATGACAGCGCAACCATATCTATCACCGATATGGAGATTAATGAAGGGACCGGAATTTTCAACATTCAAGTAACTTTAATTGGAAAAACCCAAGATCCTTTTACCATCAATTTCAGTACTGCCGATGGTTCCGCAATAAAGGTCGACGACTATGTTGAAGCTATAGGACAAATTACTTTTCCCGCAAATTCAACTAACGGAACGGTGCAAAATATCAGTTTAGAGGTAATCGATGATAATATCATTGAATTCACGGAAAACTTCCTAGTAAACCTAAATAGTATCTCCGGTTTTGGCGACATTAGTTTTCTAGACAATCAGGCCAATATTGACATTATAGATAACGATGCCATTACAGGAACGGGAATTAGTTTTGACAACACCAATGTTATCGTTAACGAAGATGCCGGAACCGCAATTTTCACAGTACGTCTTACTGGACAGGTATTTGGCGGATTTACACTAGACTATACTACCGAAAATGTTACTGCCATGGCCGGCAGTGATTATACTGCAGAATCGGGAAAATTAAATTTTGCAGGTAATGACAATGAATTTCATACTATTGAAGTTCCTATAATAGACGATACACTGATAGAACCTACAGAAACATTTGTTGTTAACCTTTCCAATATAGATCCTGCTATTGTTAGTATAAATACCGCCCAGGCAAGGGGTACTATTAAAGACAACGATGCAACCGCAGGAACAGGGGTCAGCTTTAAAAATACAGATATTACCGTAAACGAAGATGCCGGTACTGCTACCTTTAAAGTTGTACTAAGTGGAAACGTGCAAGGAGGATTTACGCTAGATTATACCACTGATAATGGTTCTGCCGTTCAACCAGATGACTATACCTTGACCTATGACACACTTACCTTTGTTGGAAACGATGGAGAGACAAAAGACATTACCGTGCCCATCATTGATGATCTTTTGATTGAGCCGACGGAAAACTTTTTTGTAAAATTAAGTAATCTATCTACCTCTCTCATAGGAATCAATACCCCACAAGCTAAAGGAAATATCATAGACAATGATGCCATAGCCGGAACCGGAATTGCATTTACCAATACCAATGTGACGGTGACCGAGGGAACGGATGCCTTTGCCATCTTTGAAGTGACCTTGACCGGGGATATTTCGGAAAACGTTTCCGTGGACTATACCACTATCGATGGAACCGCCTTGGATCCTAGTGATTACTTAACTACTACTAGCACCATCACCTTTACCCCGACGATAAAGTCCTACGAAATTCAGGTGCCGATCATGGACGATGCCATCATAGAGCCAAGCGAGGCATTTACCGTAGAACTGTCCAACATACAATCGAACCTGGGAATAGGGTTTGTGGATGGGAACGCCACCAACACCGCTACTGGGAATATCCTGGATGACGATGCCGTGGGAGGAACCGGAATAGCCTTTACCTATACCAATGTGACGGTGACAGAGGGAACGGATGCCTTTGC
>NZ_FQYX01000027.1 GCF_900141935.1 Arenibacter nanhaiticus
CTAAGTTGGCCAAGGCCAACCTGTTGATCCTGGATGACTTTGGACTGGCACATCTGGATAGAAAACAACAAATGGACCTGATGGAAATTATTGAGGACCGCCATGGAAGATCGTCCACCATTATCGCCAGTCAACTACCTGTGGGAAGCTGGTATGATATTATTGGGGAAGCAAGCATCGCCGATGCCATTTTAGATAGATTGGTACACACTTCCCATCGAATAGAATTAAAGGGAGAAAGTCTAAGAAAAAAACTGTAATATTGTCATTAACTTATCTTTTTGACCAAAATCCTTAGAGGGGTCAGTATGGCCAGAACAGGGGGTCAGCATCACCATAATATCCAGTTACACCCTAGATTTAAAATATAAGAACAGTAATTAGTTGTTTGTTTGGCGGATATTTAATAAAATGGAATATCCTAAATGTATAGGTGATAAATTTAAGTAATGGTTATATTACAATCGTAACATCATGAGCAGGGGTTTTATAAAAGAAGACGATCAGGAAGAAATTCCTATTGTGCCACCAAGGGCAGATTTGCCAGAGGGGGTTACTAATTATGTGACACCTATGGGAATGAAGGCATTGTTAGAGGAGAAACAGCATCTTTTGGAAGAAATCAGCAATTTGGACACTTCCAATGAAAGTGAGCGTAGGATAGCCGTCAACCATATCAATGCCAAACTACAGCTATTAACCAATAGGATTGTTACTGCAAAAACAATAGCATTAAAGGAGCAACCGCAAGATGAAATAAGGTTTGGCGCCAAGGTGATCCTTAGGGTGATGGCGACCAATAAAATTCAAAAGTTTCAAATCGTAGGCGTCGATGAGGCGGATATTCTCCATGGCAAGATTTCCTTTATCTCTCCCTTGGCCAAAATTTTAATCCGAAAGAGAGTAGGGGATCAGGCCGTATTGCGATTGGCAAAAGAAGATAGGGTTTTTGAAATAATGGATATTAATTATGAATAATATGTCTGTATTAAGCTAGAATCTTGGGGCTATATCAAAATAATATTGGATAGGGAGTAGGTATTCTATTTATTGAAAAAATTAGAGACCAAAAAATTATTTGTTCCTTATTGGGGGTAAGGCTTTAAAATATAAGAAGCTATCTAATCTGTTTAGATAGCTTCTTTGGGGTGAAATTGTTGCTTCTAGTTTAATCAAAAAAATAACAATAGGTGCTGAGGGAAATATTCGTTTAGGGACAAAATCGCACAGAACAATTTTAATTTGCAATAGTTACTTTGGTTTTACAATTCATGTATGTGTTTTTTGATCAGGCCAATTAATTTTGCGCTGTCAATTGGTTTGGAAATATAATCGCTACAACCGGCTTCAAAGGCTTTTGCTTTATCTTCTCTAAAACCTAAGCCTGTTTGTGCAATAATAGGGATATTGCCATCAAAACTTCTAATCTGTCGGGTGGCCGCCAGGCCATCCATGAAAGGCATATTTAAATCCATCAAAATAAGGGAAACCGACTTGTTTTCTTTAAATTTATCTACCGCACTAGCGCCGTTTTGGGCATGTATCACGGTAATACCTTGCTTTTGCAGTAATTTGCTACAATATAAAAAACTTATCCTATCGTCTTCCGCCAACAACACCGTGGTGTTTTTAGGAATCCCTTGGAGAGGAGCCTCTTTTGGGGTATGTTCTAATTTTACGGGGACATAAGGAATAGAGAAAAAGAAGGTACTGCCCTTCCCGATAATGGAATCTACCCAAATTTTACCTCCGAGGATATCAATATGTGCTTTTGCAATACTTAGGCCAAGACCAACACCTTCATAGGTTCTTGCCAATTGATCGTCAACTTGTATAAACCGATCGAAGATTGATTTAATTCGGTCCTTAGGAATTCCAATACCACTATCCTTTACAAAAAACACCAATTTGGTTCCTTCCCGGTAGTTGCCTATTTCAATGGTACCTTCTTTAGTGTATTTTATTGCATTGTTGATAAGATTAGAAAGAATACCTTCTAATTTAGTATTGTCCGTTTGGATGATGGCTGTGGTCCCACATAAGAATTTTTCCGATAGCATCAAAGCTAGTCCCTTTTTCTCGGCCAATGCTTTAAAAAAATTGAAGTTGTATAACAAGACGTCCTCTGTATTGACATCGGTAATATTAATTTCGTTAATTCCCGATTCTATCTTCGAAATTTTAATGATATCGTTGACCGTATTCATCAATCGGGCGCCACTTTGGTTTACGATGTCTATATATTCATTTCTTTCATTGGAAGATATACTGGGTTCCTGCAGGAATTGCATAAAGCCGAGAATACCGTTCATTGGGGTGCGTATTTCATGCGATATGTTTTGTAAAAATGCTGTTTTAAGCCTATCGCTTTCTTCTGCCTTCTCTTTCGACTTTATAAGTTCGGCCTCGGTTCTTTTTCGTTTAGTAATATCTAGATTCACTCCTCTTAGGCCTACCATTTTGCCGTTCTCAAAAAATGGTTTGATACTGTTTTGAATCCACATGATTTCATTGTCGGGAAGCAAAATCCGGTGTTCGAGAACCATTTTTCTTTTTTGTTGTACTAATTGGTCGTATCCTTCCGTAATCATATAGCGGTCATCTGGGTGCACCTTGCTTAAAAAATACTCAAAGCTTACCTTTGTGTTTTTTGGTGACACTTTAAACAATCGGTATAGGTTTTCGGACCATCTGGTGACGTTCTTGCCTATATCCCATTCCCAACTTCCCATGCGGGCAATTTCTTCGGCATGGCTCATGAAAGCCTCATGGTCCTTAAGAGCTTTGGAACTTCTTTCTCTTTCGGTAATATCTATGATAGAAGTCAGTATCGTAAAACCACTTGGTTCTCGATCATCGTGGATTAAGGATACGAAAAGGTCGCCCCAAATAATCTCTCCAGATTTATGAATGTATCGTTTTTGAAGTCGGTACTCGTGAATTTCTCCACGGATAAGCCGCTCAAACTCCTTGCTCCCTTTTTCAATATCGGCAGGGTAGGTGATGTCAGAAAACGTTTTAGAATTTAAGGTTTTCAGAGAATGGCCAACGAAAGTACAGAAGGAAGGGTTGGCATATAGAAAGTTTTTGTTTTTATCAATTACCGTGTAACCAATAGGGGATTTTTCCAGGGATATTTTAAAATTCATTGACTGAACTGAGTAATTCTACAGAAATCCAGTCCCTACATCCTTGTGGTCTATGAAAACCACCACAGTCTTTGTTGAACGAACTGATCCTTAAGTTGTATTGTTGTAATGCCGTATGACACTACTTACAAACAGTATATAATTTACTCTTATATTATTATAAAGCCAAACAGGGCTGTAATACCATGTATGGGCAAGTGGTTATTGGCCATGTTCCTATAACAATAGGACCATGGCCGTTAATTTATTAGAAAGGGAAAACTACAATAAAAATATTTACTGTGCTTCTCTATATTTTTTACCAGCAATTTGCAGTACGAGGGCACCTAAGACCCCTGCGATTAAGGAGCCTATTAGAATCCCTATTTTGGCAGAATCAATAAAGGCTGCATTGCCTATATATGCTAAATTAGCAATGAAAATAGACATGGTAAACCCTACACCAGACAAAATTGCTATTCCCATAATTTGCCATGCGGTAGCGCTAGTCGGTAATTCTGCCAACTTTAATTTTACAGCTAAATAGGAGAATAAAGATACCCCTATGAATTTTCCGAGGACTAAGGCCATGGTAATATGTATCATCAAGTCGGTTTCTAAGCTCATATCAGAGGCAAAGACCACTCCTGCGTTGGCCAATGCAAAAACAGGCATTATAAAGTATGCCACCCAGCCATGTAGTTTATGTTCTAGATTCTGTAAAGGCGAATGGAAATCGTCTAACAAGTCATCAAGGTTATCCATTTGTTTAATAGTATCCTGGGTATGTATTGGCAAATCGGTTTTTCCCGAAAGCGCAAGTTTTTCCGAAATTGTAGAAAGCTCCTTAAGAAAGGTTGCTTTGTCTAGCTTTTGTCTAATAGGAATCGTAAAGGCTAGCAATACCCCTGAAATGGTAGGATGAATTCCAGCTTTTAGGAATAGGACCCAAATAATTGCTCCGAAGGCTATGGTGATGAACTTATTGTACTTTCCCTTATGTGACATAGCAAAAAGAATTAATAATAATCCTATAGCAATACCCAATAAGACCCAATCAACGCCTTCACTGTAAAAAACAGCAATAACGATAACAGCACCTAAATCGTCTATAATGGCGAAGGCTGTTAAAAATATTTTTAAGCTTATTGGGACAGATTTTTTTAAGAGGGTTAATATCGCTAAGGTAAAGGCTATGTCAGTAGCCATAGGAATTCCCCAACCGTGTGCCGTTTCAGGTTTATCATTTAACAAAAGGAAAAGCAAAAGGGGAAAAATCATTCCACCGATTCCGGCAAATATGGGAAAGGTGGCTTTCCGAATAGAGTTTAGCTCTCCTACAACTAATTCTCGCTTAATTTCTAATCCTATTAGAAAAAAGAAGATAGCCATTAATCCGTCGTTGATCCAAAAGAGTAAAGATTTTCGAAGGCCAAAATCATCAACGCCGAAGCCTACTTCGTGTTGCCAAAGGGCTGCATAAGAATCGCCAAAGGTGGAATTGGCCCATAGGATCGCAATTATAGCGGAAGTAAATAATAATATTCCACTAAAACTTTCGATTTTAATAAATTTCTGAAGAGGTGTAAGTATGTACGTTTTTATCATATGTTAGTTAATCAATAGTGTTCATTTTATAAAAGTATTGTTTTCATACCAATACTAACCACGCAATATAAAAATATTTATTATTCTTTTCAGCAATATTTTATAAACAAATAGGTTAAATTCATAACTTTCTATTGAAATTATTAACGTTAAGATAATGAAAGGGGCTTTTGTTTTGTGCAGTGGAATTTGTATGGCCAAACATGGCTTTTAGAGGGTGGATAGTATGGGCCATAGATGGATGGAGGTATTGTTTGCCAAGTGATCTCTTATGGTAAGCGGAAGGAGTCGGATTGAGAATCAGGCCGTCATGAAAAGCCGAGCTCGGATTTTCATTAGTCTAAATGGCTTTGCAGGATCATAACTGTTAATACCTGAATAAATAAGGAAATTCGTTGCTGGTCTGGTTTAAATAAAAAAAGAAGGGAGATGCTTGCATCTCCCTTCTTTTACCGTTATACTATTGTTGGCAATGAGCCTTTTTATGCGTAGGCGAGTTCTAAGACCAATTCTTTTTTATAGTCTTCTATAAATTCATCGATCTGACATTTTTCAATGCCGGGCACACAGATGATATGGGCAATTTTGTCCTGTGACGCCAATTGGTGCTTTTTACAAAGGGCTACCGATGGTTTATCGAAAACTACGGTAATGGTCCCATTATTGCGCATGACATTAACCCCTATCTCTTGTAGTTTTTTGGAGGTATATGCTGCTAATTCTTGGGCATTTTTCACTCTTTTTGCCAAACCTTCCTTCCCGTATTTTTGAATGAACGACCACAAGAAAAGTGGCGTAAGTCCGTTTCTAGAGCCGGTAATGGTAGTATCTAAGGTGCCCACATAGGAGACCGAGTTAACAATACGGTTTCTGTGCTTTCTTTGTGTAAGCACTACCCCACATGGAATAGGTCCGCCTATAAACTTATGCCCCGAGATAGAAATGCTATCCACATTTTCCGAAAAATCGAATTTTGGTTTTGGTTCGGTAAAGGGGGCTGTACAGCCTAAAAAAGCCGCATCGCAGTGGATGTAATAATCTTTGATGGCATATTTTTGAATAATATCCTTAATCTTATCTAGATCGTCTATAGCCTCGGTCATTGTAGTGCCGATATTTAAAAAGAAGATGGCGGGTTTATTCCGGTTATAGGACAGTAAGGTTTCCAAATCCGAATAGTCTATCTCACCATTGTCCTGGCTCCTTACCACAATATTGTCGATATTAAGCAAATGCAGGTTTTTTTTAACGCTATAATGGGTAGCTTCGCTATAATACACAATACCATTTCTAAAACTTTCCCGTGCCATATAGAGTCCGTAAAGATTCCCTTCGGTACCACCGTTAGTAACATAACCCCATACATCCTCTATATTGGAAGATAGCATATCGGCAAAAAAGGAAACCACCTCTCTTTCAATATCCTTGGTGTCTATAGATAGGGTAGAAGCCGATTCCGGATCCCCGATATTGTTGATGCAAACATTAAGAAATGGAGCAAATTCCGAATAATCAAAGTCCTTTGCCAAAGGATATCCTAAAAAGGAGGTCGAATTTTTTTTGATACGGTTGTATATTTCTTCAATACGGTTGTTCATGTTGCTTATTTGTTAAGTGAAAATTTCATAACAAAACTAATATAAGTAGTAAAATAAATTGCTATTCAGGTGATATTTCAGAAATAATTAATTTTATAAGTTGTTTTAGTAGGAAAAAGTGATGTTATTTGTTAGTTTTAATATTTAAAACAGAAAAATATACCATGCAGACTTTAGACCCTACCGATAAAATACTGATTGAAGAGCTACAGAAAGACAGTAAGCAGTCTATTAAACAGCTTGCGCAAAAGGTAAACCTATCGATTACCCCTACTCATGAACGGATAAAACGCTTAGAAACCAACGGTATAATCGAAAAATATGTGGCTATCGTAAATCCTACTTTATTAGGGAGGAATTTGATGGTGTACTGTCATGTTACCTTGGTAAAGCACCAAGAAGCCTATTTTAAAGAATTTGAAGCCTTTGTTGCCGGGATTGAGGAAATTGTAGAGGTGATGTATTTGGCCGGACCCTATGATTATATTATAAAGGTGGTATTAAAAGACATGGCCGATTTTGAGCATTTTATTGCCCGTAAAATTTCTAGACTCGACATTATTTCGAATATCCAAAGTTCATTCGTCATTACCCAAGTGAAGAAATTCACCAAAATAAGTACGGAGTAGTGTTACAAAACTCAAGGATGGCCTCAAGGGCATATTCATGTTTCTGTATTTGACGCATATAACCAATGTTGTATTTGTACATCAAAATGCGTTAGGGACCGCAGCGGCATCCCCGCGGCAAGGCAAGGGATATAGCGAAGGGCCCGACCGACGCAGGAGGGAACGCCCAAATTATTGTTATTTTATGGAAGGAGCCAAGAGCAGGGGGCATTGGTCAGAAACGGGAATCCATAAAAAAGCCTACCAATAGGGGGCTTTAGCTATTGCTGCTGTTTAAAATAGATCTATGCCTCCTTGGCCTATTCCCAATTAGGCATAAAGGCGTTGGTGAACAACAGCTGACTACTATTAGATTCGCTAGCATTGGTCCTGAATATTTTCTTTTCTGAAAGGCCGTCATTGGAGGTGTTCGTAAAAATAATAGTGCCTTCGTCCGGGGAATATTTAGGGTCTAAATTATTGGTGCCGGCCGTTTTCTTGGTCGTTATTTCTACAACATTGCCATTGGCGAGGCTATACTCGAAAATACGGGCGTCTAATTGTCTGTATTCGGCATTTTCTACTCCGGAAACATCTCTGGTGAAAAGAATTTTTGTGCCATCTACGGAAAAATCCAGTCCGCCCAAAGCACCGGGTTGTCCCTCTACCACTACGTTTTGTTCTGTCCCAGTGGCGATATCTACCACAACGATCCTGGCATTATAACCGTTGGCATCATTGGTTTTTATAGCGATTAAATTATTTACGGCATTTACAGCTACTTCGCTTATAAAACTGCCATTGACCACCTCATAAACCAGTTTGTTTCCAGATCCATTTAGATTAATGGAGTACAGTTTATTAAAATTGGGGTAATAGAGCTTAGCGCCGTTATCGTACCAAGAAAATTCTAATTCGTCTTGTCTAAATCCGGCAACGGACACCGCCGCGGTAATTTGTTTTACTCCAGAGCCATCCGGATTCATAGCAAATAAATGGGCTTGTGTCCCTACGGTGCGTAAAAAGGCGATTTTCCCAACGGTATTGTTTTTTACGGGCCTATAACTGTTGTTGTTAGTATTGGTCAGTTGTAGTTCATTTTGGTTAAAGCTTCCATTTCCTGTTGGTTCGGCTCCTGAAAATATGACATTATTACCATCAATATCCCTAACATAGAAAAAGCGGTTGTTGGTGGTTTCTTTTGTGGTGAAACTGCTAAGGGCACTTTTAACCGGACTATTTACGCCATCATCGGCAGTAACTTGCCAAAAATAATTGACTCCAATAGCGAGGTGTTCAATTGTTAAAACGGTGTCCTTTAGGGCTTCGTATACCGAAACCTGATTGGTGGCGCCATTTCTAAGCTCCAAGGTGTAGTCGATGTTATCCTTATCGTTCTTCGATGAGGACCATGTAAAGGCTGTTTTTACCGGTACTTCCTGTGACTTATCTGCCGGAAATAACAGTTTGGGCGCTAAAGGCGATAGATTTCCGGCATCTAAGGAGTCCAATTCAAAAACAATGTGCACGGTTTTTGCCTCCATTATAGTAGCGGCCTTAAAGGTTGTTTGGAACTCTTCGATTTCGGCCTGGACCGAATATTTTCCAATGGCGATATCTTCAATTTGGAAATTACCGTCGATATCGGTAAATAAGGTCGTAGAAACGGGTGTCGTTGAAATTTTTACATTGGATAATGGAATGTTCTTTCCTTTAGAAACCACGGTACCGGTTAGGGTACCAAAGGAATGTTCGGCAATAGACTCTTCTTCACAGCCACAAAAGATGACCGCAAATACAAATCCTAATAGATATAATTTATTCTTTTTCATTGGTAGCTATTTATTGTTTTTTAACGGTCATACTTCGGCTGCGCTCGGTACAAGTATGTAATTGACATAGTTGAATTCAAAATTGCGACCAATTTTGGCCATGCTTGTTTCATCTTTATTCTTTTAATACCGCATTTTTCTTTTTTTGTCCAAACTTATATTTTAGTGCGGCTCCAAAATTGTAGTAATAATCATCTCTCTTACCGTGTACAACATTATCGAGGACATCGGTAGTTGTAAAATTGCTTTCTGCAAAAACACGAAAATCTACATGGTCTGAAACATAAGCGTTTAGGCCTGCCCCGAACTGAAGTTTTGGGGACACAATTTTATCTGTATTTTGGCCCTCTCGGTTGTGGATATCGAATATATAGCCGCCTCCCCCGTAAATAAATGGGGCTAATTTGTCATATGGCAATATATTCAGCTCCAAATTAAGGCTAGAGGACATGTATTCCCTGTTAAAAGAATCGCCACCGGTTACGTAAAGGTAGCCAAGGTCTAGGCTTATATTGGCATGTGGCGACACTACTTTGGAATAGGCTATTGACCCGCCGAGGCCGAGTGTTTTTTGGGCAAGATCTGCATTTAATATTGGTGAAAATGCATTAAAAATAAAGGCATTATTATATTTTAAAGGCGTTTGCTTTCTATTGTGTACAAGGGTAGCTTCTTCGAGTTCCTTTTCTGTGTTATAGGCGTCCATCAATTTTTTATTGGTTTCTCCCCCTTCTTTAGAAGTCCAAAGTCCGGCTTCTATCCCTTCAATGATCAAGGCTTCTACAGCTTTTTCAATGGCATCTTTCATGGCCAGTTGTACCGGTTCGTTTTTAGTGAAACCTGTTTCGGCCTCTAACAGTCGTTGAAAATTTACGTATCTGAAAAGGCTGGCATCAATGGCCTGGGATAAAATGGTCTTGGAGACATATACTGTTTTTAAAATTTTCCCGTTACTGGTCGATACAGCCCTTAGGTAAATAGAAATACGGTCTTCGCGGTACTGTGTAGATCCGCCGGCGCCAAAATAACGGGCTCCGGCACCGCCAGTAATGACATTTGAGTCGTAGGACACTACACCACCTTCAAGCAGTACCCCGGCATAAAGTAATGGGGGCAGGGCCGGTTGCGGGCTATTGGTCCTTTTTTGAAACTCATCCCTGGTAGAACGGATAATGTTTCTTTCGTTCAGAAGGTTCGATAAGTTTTCGCGTTCTATGGGGATAAACCAATTGGAATCTTCCAAGGCTTGGATCAACATGGTAGTAGCCCCTTGGGAAACGGCCGTACTGAAGGTACTACCATTTTCTATTGCCTTGTATTGGCCTGTTTGGTCCTTAAAATTATAGACGCCTACCACCACTTGTTCGTGCGGTAAGGGCATGTCTCGCAATATTTGGGTCTTGGAGGACAGTTCCCCTATGCGGGCATCTTGTAACTTATATGGTTGGTTGAAAAAGGCCCCGCATCCGGTGAACAAAAAAGCTGTTGAACATACGATGGCTATAGCTGTTTTAGTATTCATAAACACTTTATTTTGGAACAATAATTTGCGTCTGCTCACCGGTATTTACATCTAGTATATTCATGACCAGACCCTCGCCAGTTTCATAGATTTCGACGACTAGGCTTCCCATATTAAAGGTGCCTTCTTTTAATCCTTCTTTAAATTCCGAACTGAATGCGGTCCTTGAAAGTTGCCCTAAAATTTGTCTGTTGAGACTTTCTTGGAAGCGCTCCAATTCCGATTTTGTAGTATTCGATTTGTTTTTATCTTCCTTAAAGGAGTTTTGGGCGGTGGCAGAACTCAATAACCACTGATAGTTAAAAGTATTGCCGCCAAAATTGGGGTTTTTAGGGGTGTACACCAATTGCTGGCCAAAACCGATGGCGCTGAACAATAGGAATGTCCCAATGATGAATAATTTCATATCTGGATATTTATGTTTTTTAACGGTCATACTTCGGCTACGCTCAGTACAAGCATGTAATACGCTTATCTTCATTTATATTAGGGATTGATTTTACGTCATGCTTATTTTATAGCTTTAATATTTTATCTTTTGTCTTTTGGCTTCTTTCAATCCCATTAAATGTCTGTTGACCAGATACACCGACTGTTCTGCTTTTTCTTTTAGGAAACTAGCTCTGGGATTTAAAAAAAATTGCGCCACTACATCTTGGCCTACATATATTTTTAAACGGGTATTGCTGCCCATGGCCAATACTTCCTGGATTTTTACAATTTCTTCCCCGTTAATGTTATTGGCATTATAGGCGGAATAAAAATATTTGTAGAAATCACTTCCCGCCTTGGTCTTGGTGTCTTCTACCACCAAGCCTTTAAGCAATACTACATCTGCCTCCCGATCATCTTCTTCCCTCACGGCCTTGTCTAATTCGTGTACTACAATAGGGGCTAGGGTGTCTTCTCCCTCAAAACCATTGATCACCACTCTATCCTTGGCTAGTAGTTTATCATCTTCATAAATCAATAATAGGACTATGACGCGCTGATTTTCTTCGGTATTCAAGGATTGTACGGTCAGCACCTTTTGCTCTTCAGGGGCTAGGACAAATCGGCCTCCAGAATTCATCGTGGCTTCAGACTGGTTTCCGATGGCCTTTTTAAAAACGGATAGTTTGTAGGACAAGCTTTTGCTGATTTCGGTTTTGTTAAGTCCGGTCGCAGCAATTTGGAATACCGAACCGTTGGATTCCACATTTATTTTGGCGACCACAGGATCTTCAATTTCTTCCTGGCCAAACAAACACAAGGAATATAAAAGTAGGTAACCTATAAAGAGAAGCGTTTTTGGTATCATAACATATATTCAAAATTCCTATTGTCCAAGCCCCTTTCTCGCTTATTTAAACGATTCATTATACTGGCAAATATGGCATGCTGACTAGGAGCAACCCAATTAGTATCGTTTTCATATCGTTCACTATTCCAGGGAAGGCTTGCTGTTGGATGGTTTACATTATATTTTACTATATACTCAGTACCCCCATTTTGGAGGATCTTATTTATTAACGGCAAAATTATAATTGCATGTCGGATTTCAGTACAGTTAGTCTTGACTGATAGGAAGGATTCGCTTACAGCTGTGCTGAGGATAAGGCTTTTGTGATGTGGTGTGATAATTTTAAAAAAAGCGAGGCTCTTTTCCAAGAAATCGGAAAAAGGATTCTTTAAGGAGGCTTGTTCGAAGGAACTATAAGTAGTCAGCCTTGCTTCCTTGTTGCCACCATATAACCGACTAACTGGTAAGTAGCAGGGGAGTAGCAAACAAAATATAAGAAATAGAAGCTGTACTTTCATTTTTGGGTCTTAGGCCTTATAAATCAACAATAGGTGTATTTTCAATGTAAAATGTAGGTTTTTATTTTATAATTTATGATTATAATTCGGTAAACAAGGCGGTTAATTCGTTCTTTAGCTCCTTTTGGTGGTATATAAATGTTGTTGGAAGCAGTGCAGCACACTCCTTTAAAAAACAAGACGTATTATTTCAATAAACTTTGTCAAGTTATATGGCAACTATAGGTTCTCGACCAAGACTTTTAAAAGCCTTCAGCATACAAGTATTCATGTTCCTATTAAGGATTTGAGCAAATAAGGAATACTGGCAAATTTTTAGTTTTGCCAGCTTCCTGTTCTATTGCAACCTAAAATCCACTCTGGGTAACCGTGGCCGTATTGTTCATTCCTACCTGTGTTACTGTACTATGATGACCCCCGCCAGATTGGGTGACTGTACTACTATGACCTGAGCCCGATTGCATTACCATACTATAATGGTTAGCGCCAGATTGGATGACAGAGGCATTGTGCAAGCCGACACCCATTTGATCAATATCGCTGGTTTGATTCAAGCCGTATTGGGTTACGGAGGCCATATCGGGACTCCCTGAATTCTGAAAGATGTCGCTTTCGTGAAGTCCGCCATTCTGCAATACCGTGGCGGTAGCGCCGTCCCCTTGTTGTACTATCCAGCTTTGATTAAAACCTTGCTGCTGGGTTACGGTAGCTGTATTCGTATTTCCGCTTTGATTGATATCGCTCCTATTGGCAATACTAAAGAAATTTACCCCCAAAGATTGGTTTACGGTGGCGGTATTTCCATCTCCGGACTGGTTCACCGTGCTTTCGTTAAAAAGGTTAGATTGTGTTATTGTTGTTGTATTGCTGTCGCCAGATTGGTCTATATTACTATTGTTAGCACCATGTGATTGGGTAACCTCGGCAATATTCGAATCCCCGGACTGGTCTATTAAACTGAGTTGTGCTTTTCCCGATTGGGTAACGGTAGCCTCATTGTAATCGGAATTGAACAACTGTTTAATCTCGCTTTTATTGGGTACGGGAAAGAAGAAAAAATATCCACCATCGGACTGGGTAACGGTGGCCTTATTCTCGGAACCGTCCTGCATTATGTCGCTAGTATTAAACCTGCCAGTTTGTGTTACGGTGGCCGTGTTATCACTACCAGGACCTGTTATAAGCACCTTAGACTCTAGGTCCCTTCCGTCCTGGTTAACAGTGACAGTATTCCAATCAGATAATACAATGTCTACATCACTGTCATTATCACGGTTTACTTGGTCTATATCAATGGTATTCGTACTGCCGTTGATGTCCAGATTGCTCAGATGATTCAAGCCGGTTTGGTCTACCGTGGCGGTATTAGAGTTCCCCATCATGTGGGCATTGCTCGTATTGGTCTGTGCCAAGGCAAGCATGCCGGTTGATAGCGCCATGGCGCAAAAGATTATTTTTTTCATTTGTATAAAAGTTTTAAAAGGTTACGTGCTAAGCTGTTTTAAGCAAGAACAACTACTAACCAAATAGTATAAGGCTCTCGTAAAACAATCATAGAACATCGTAAGTACTCAATGAAAAGATAGTGGGGTATCTTTAATCAATTACAGGTTATTATAAATCAGTTTGGTATACTTTTAATTTTATATAAACCATAAATATTTGTAGCTAAAAATAGATGTATTATTTATACTTTTATCTTACAATAGATATAAGGTATATATATATTCGTTAAAGGATAATTAACTGATTAAATACAGAATAAAAATCAATAAAAGTAAGATTAATTTTATTTTTTTTAAGAAGAGGCACTATTTGAATTCTAGATTAGATTTTACTAGAATCCTTGCCTTTAGTCCTTTGGTAGTAAGTCTTTAAAGCTGCCGGGGCAGTTGCTTTATATACTGCTAAACGTGTAACTGTACATGTAGGCATTATATAAAAGAATAGGTTTTAAGAAGAAGTCTAATCATTGAGGGTATTGATTATTAATTGTCGTTTCTAATAATAAGGGATTGGCCATCGGTATTCATCCGGATCATCATCCGATCGGACAGGGCATTATTGCCATGAATCACCAAACGCTGTCCATTCCCAGTTTGCGTTACATTGCGTTGCAGTAATTCGGTATTGCTACCATTGTTCAATTCTAAAAGAAGGTTGTTATTTCCGTCTTGTACGGCCTGGTAATCTATGGTAGTAGCTTGTAGGTCTAGTTGCATGCTATTGTTATTCCCATTTTGGGTCAGAGAAACTTCACTATTCCTGGCTAGGGTGGTAACCGTGCCCGTATTGTGGGCCCCTGCCTGGGAGATAAGCACCATATTGGCATTGGAGTTGATGATCTCGGCTTTCCTCGTCAAAAATTGCTCGTTTATTAGGTTAAGCTGATCGTTGGGTGTATTCAGATCCTGTATAGAAGTAGATGGAAGGGACGTTGTATTATTTTGGCCCTGTGCCTTGGTGATGGACAGTACAGCTAATAGAAGTACAAGATTTAGACAAAGTTTCATAGGTAGATATTTGTTGTTTTTTTAAGGTCATACTTCGGCTACGCTCAGTACAGGTATGAAATTTGCATCGCTGCATTTGTAGTAGCGGTTAGTTATCGGTCATGCTCATTTTATAGGAGTACTATCATAACTAGAATATATCTTTTTTAGAAACAATAATATGGGATGATAAATAATTATCATCCCATATATTGAATTTTTAAAATTTAATTGTTTTGCGCAACATTGATAGTATTTCCTAGCCCATTTTGAACTACATGACTATGGTGACCAGCTCCTGTTTGATCAACATTGGCAATGTTAGTACCTGCACCTTGTTGTAAAATATTGCTATAAAGCAGATCACCGCTTTGGGTTACAGTTGCCCAACTAGTAGATGAAATGGAATTTTGATTAATATCACTACCATTACCATCAGGACCATCACCATATTGGGTTACATCGGCAATATCATCATTACCGTTTTGTATTATCAAGTTAGTATTACTGGTTCCAGATTGGTCTACGGTAGCATCGTTTCTATCACCGTATTGATCCACAACACTTAAATTGGAGAATCCAACTTGAGTTACCATTACACCATTAAAATCTCCACTTTGATAATTGTATGCTTCGTGTTTCGTGCCGTGAGTCCCAGCTGGCTCCGACTGCTTAATTGAAGCCGTATTCCAATCAGCATTGTCTACGGTGTTTGAAGCAATATGCCAATGATCATCTTGTTCAATTGTTGATATATTCCGATGACCAGTTATATCAATTGTTGCTTGGTTCAAATGTGCGTTACCTTTTTGATCGATAGTAGCTTGGTTATTATCGCCAAGTATTGTGGTAGTTGCGGTATTTTGATACCTTAATTGAGTTGTATTAGTAATGTTGTTAACTCCAGTTACCATAATAGTGTTAGTATGCCCATTACCATTTTGGGTAACGTTTGATAAATTACTGTTTCCCTGATGGTTAACGGTACTTTGGCTGTTTTGACCAATGGCCAACGAATTCATCATTAGCGCTGCTGCGCAAAAAATCACTTTTTTCATAATATACAGGTTTTAAAAGGTTACATGTTCAGCTGTTTTGTTCCAAGGCAACCACTGTGGTAAGTGGACGAAGCAATGGTTAAAACAACCATAAAACATAGTAAGAACTCAATGAAAAGATAGTTGGGGTATCTTTAACCAATAAAAATTATTATAAAAAAAACATCTTAGGGGGAGAAGGATGTTGTAGCTGTTTTAAGATCAGTACTAAAAAAACAAATAACTATTAATTAGTTGTTTATGGTTCTTTTGAAATATTGATCTTTAATTATGTCGCTAACTTATCCTACATATTGTATTATTCAAACTTACACTCGACGTACGGTATAATTATTCGATAAACTTAAAAAACTACCTTTCTGACGGAAAATAAATGGTTTTTTTAATCGGTGTAGGATTTAAAGTTTTTTTATAAGAAAGGTTTAGTTTACAAATTATAATTTTATTTTTCTGATTTAGAAGGTGAATACTACTTTCCTATTTAGGAAAAAATAGAGTGCCGTGCAAAAAAAATCTTAATCCAGCTAACCATAGACCTGAAGGTTTCTTTTGTTGTAAAAGCCATAGCTCAATAAGATTAATACAGACTAAGAACTGTTGTGTTTTAAACTTTTAAGTTCCTCTTTGGCCATGTCGCTGACTACCAGGTAAAATGGCTTTTACGAACTATAAATACTAGCAAATAGAGAAACCCTAAAAAATAAGCGTGAATTATCTAATATTTATGATAATACACACCTACTTATATGATAACACAAAAAACTCAAGTCTTCACTACTTATAGAGAAGCAGTAGTGTTTGTATTTGAATTATGGGCCATTGTAGCATTGGAGCTGCCATACACCTCTTTAACGATCTGATGCAGGTCCGGGATGACCGTTTGTGCAAGTCTAGAATGGCTGTTTAAGAGCACACAGATCCCCAAATCGGCATCTGGATATAAGGCAATTTCATTTCTAAAGTTGTTGACACTACCTCCGTGATGCCAGATGGTTTTTTCTTCCATGGAATCCTCATCTAGATAGGTGTGTATCCTCCAGCCAAAGGCATAATGCGACTTTAAATGACCAGGCCAACGGTGGTAATATTTGCTGCTGCCTTTAATCTCTATAAACGGATTAAAGGTTTCTGCCAAGGCGGTCTTGCTCATTATTTCGGGGTTATGTCCCAATAAAAACCGCATCCATTTGGCCATATCGCCTGCACTGGAATTAATACCACCGGCGGCAATAGCGTTGTAATAATTATCGTTCAGTTTGCTGGCCCTGTATCCATTACGGCTTTTTACATGTGGTTTGGCAACATTATGGGCCCTGGCCAAGCTTTCATAATCTGTGAGGGTAGAGCACATGCCCAGAGGATTTAAAATCCTTTCGGCCAGGGCAGTTCCTATTTCTTGTCCGGTAACCTTGTAGATCATTTCGCCACACAGCGCAAACATGGCATTCTGGTAGCTATACATGGAACCCGGCAGGGCATTGGGCATCACATCTCTAAAGCGCTCCGCAATGGCAACCAAAGGGAGTCCGGCTTCTACAAGATTTGTGTAACTGTGGTAAGGGGTGCCAGAGGTGTGCGATAATATATTGGCAAGGGTAATTTTATGGGTATTGACTTGGTCTCCCAACTGAAATTCCGGAATAAAATCGCTGACCTTATCTTCCCAGTCCAATATGCCTTCACTCTTTAAATTGGCCGCTAATACTCCGGCAAACCCCTTGGAAAGAGATCCCAGCCTAAAGATGGTCTCGCCATTGACCCTGTCCTTACGATTGATATTTTTTTTCCCGAAGCCACTCGAAATAACGATCGAATCTCCTTGTACGATACTTACCCCGGCACCTACTATATCTCCAGAGGCAATGGCTTTATCAAAATAGGCTTTTATGGCTAGCTGCAAGGCTTGTTGCTGCATTTTATAGGCATGTACTTGCTGCTTGTCGACTACAGGTTTCTCTAGCTTAGCCGTTGTTAAGGTCGCTAGGGAGTCGGGGACCGAATTTGGTGTAAAGATATTAGTGGTAAGACCAAGAAGAACAAGAAGTATTAGCGTAGCGCCAGCCAAAATTTTGAATCGCTGCATTGAGGGAATTTTGTTTAGTTTGGAATAAAAAAAGCTAAATATAGAATGATATACTGAAATAACGGATGAAATATGCGATTTCTTATAGGGATTTTTGCTTTTTACACTTAATTACGTAAAAGGAGCGTAGGTAAATCTTACGGGTAGGCTGGGATTAATGTGAAAATTAATTCAATGTGAAGGTGAGGTAATGTACCAATTGTTTAATGTAGCAATGTACCAATTGGGTTTGTCTTAAATAAAGGGGCTTATGAGCTTTTAATGTAGCGATTTCTTGATCTGAAGAGTAGCTAATGTGCCAATTGTGAATGGTGTTATTTTGGTGTCTTGATCACTTGAATTGAGGTCGTACCAGGAGTTTATTTTTTCGGGTCTGGAAGTCTGATGAAGTTGGTGCTTTCTTTTAAGCAGCATGCTGCTACTGCTGCAAAAATATGGAAATGGTGCTTCCTCCGAGTAAAGCTGCTTCACGAAACAGAAATCTGTATTTTTTAAATAAAAATGGGGACTCTGAAAAGAATCCCCATTTTATATAGTACTGTGAATACTAATTATTTTACGGACACTTCATCTACGAATATCCAAGCCGCGCCTTTTCTCAAATGCCACTCGGGAAGCTCGGCCCTGTTTTTGGCGAATATTTTGATATAAGAAACCGTTTGTTTCTCAAAGCTAGTTTCTATTCGTTTAATAATAGGCTCTCTCTGTTCCATGGTGGCTATAGACTCGTCTAGCACGGTTACATAATTTTTACCATCCTCGGATATGGCAATAGTCACCTGGGTAGGTAACATCACCGAAGTAGCTCCAATATCTTGGTAGAAATTTAACCCTAAATAAGACAGCTCCGCGCTACTGCCCAAATCTATAAGTACCTCAAAATCTTTTTGAGGTATCCCTTGCCAATTAGGATCGTCGCCACGGGCAATGGCATATTTGTTGTCAAAAAGGGCCTTATCCCCGCCACCCCTATAGGCTTCGTCAAAGGCATTGGTATAGATCACTTTGCATTGGTCGCCAAAGCCGGTCGAGAACATTCTTTTTAAGGGGTACCCAATAGGGGCTCCCTTTCTAAAGCACTGAGCGTGTATTGTTATCGTACTGGTATAGACAATAGGATCTGTATATAATGTAGATTCCGAAGTTGGGGCAGAACCATCTAGGGTATATCTAATTTCATAGCGGTCTAGTTCATTCTGCAGGGTGAGGCTAAATTCTTTGGTATCCTTATTATAGGTTACGTCATAGTCGGGCGACAAAGAGCTACCAGCAAAATTATAGCCCAATTCTTGGAATCGGTCAAAGTGAACATCCAATTTGTTTATAAAGTGTTCTTTGTTCTTTTTCTCGGCCTTTGTCCAAAGGGCTTCGGAAAGGGCACTCAACCTTGGTAGCATCATATACTGTATATGGCTTAAAGATTTGACCTGCTCGGTCCATAAATTAGCTTGTCCACCTAAAATATGATGTCTTTTATCCGGAGCGATCTCACTCGGAACAGGGTTAAAGTCGTATACTTTTAATAAATTGTTATAACCGCCCCAAGATGGTGGTTCAAATTCGCTTTTCCCCTGACTGTGATCAAAATACAAAGGGTCTCCAGGAGACATCACCACATCGTGTCCGGCATTGGCAGCTTCAATACCCCCTTCAACGCCTCTCCACGACATTACCGTGGCTCTTTCGGGCAATCCGCCCTCCAATATTTCGTCCCATCCAATTAGTTTTCTGTTTTTAGAATGGATAAACCTCTCCATTCTTTTTACAAAATAACTCTGCAGTTCTTCTCCGTTCTGCAAGTTTTCTTCTCGCATTCGTTTTTTACATTTATCACATTTTAACCAAGAATCCTTGCCTACTTCATCGCCCCCTATGTGTAAATATTCATTTGGAAACAATGCTACTACCTCGCTAATGATATTTTGTAGGAACTCAAAAGAACCGTCATTCCCGGCACAATACACACCGGTAATATCATTGCTATCACAGGAGTATTCCGGATAGCATTGCAAGACAGCTTCAGAATGCCCTGGCATTTCAATTTCGGGAATCACATCAATATAGTGCTCCTTGGCATAGGCAACAATTTCTCTAATATCGTCCTTGGTATAGTAGCCGCCATACACTTCGCCATCGTCATTTTTATAGGTAGCTTCATAATCTTCCCAGGGTTTCTTATGCTCTTTCACTTTTCTCCAAGCACCCTTTTTGGTAAGCTCGGGGTAGGTGTCGATCTGGATTCTCCAGCCAATCCCATCGACCAAATGCCAGTGGAATTTGTTCATCTTATGCATGGCCAGGGCGTCTATCACCTTTTTTACGGAATCCTTAGGCATAAAATGACGCGATACATCTAACATCATCCCCCTCCATTTAAATTCAGGGGCATCATTGATGGTTACATAACTAAGCAGCGGTGTCTGTACGGCCGACTGGGGCGAAAGCAGCTGCTTTAAAGATTGGATACCATAAAAAACACCTCGATCAGAATCACCCTTTATGAGCACACCTTTTTTTCCGATCGTTAAACTATAAGCACCTATGGCGTCACTTTCTTGAGAAGATATCAAACGAATGGCATTATCTAGCTCGGAGGAGGAAGTGACCTTAAGGTTCAGGTTAAAATTATCCTTTAAAAACGTAGTTAATTCCTTGGTGTTCCATGTTGCTTCCACGGTATCATCTACTATAATAACCGTTTTTTCATCGATGGTGAACGTACCCTGTTCCGTAGTAAATTCGTTAGGTTGCGGTATTATTCCCGTCATAGGCGGCACCGTCCTTTTACAAGCAGTAACAGCCATTAATAGTAACAGAAGGGATAATTTAATAATCTTCATTTGTTTTTAATTTATACGATGTTAGTTTTATGGACAAAGCACAATTTTCCTAAATACAAATTCCATTTGCATAAAGCCTTGGAAACAAATGCTCCTACCTTTTTATTATAGGCTATTTGGTCTCAAAAGCTAGTGACTTACAGTATGTTTTTCTTTTCTATAAAAGGACCGCATAGTTATTAAAATATAGCGCTATTTCCTAATAATGGTACAATTTCCTATAGGCAGGAAAACTACCCTTATAATTCAATTTCTTCCTTGTCCAAGTATCCGGAGGAGCTCGTATTTCAGTACCACTATCTACTTGTGTTTTTGGGCGTTCCCTCCTTCGTCGGTCGGGCTCTTCGCTGTATCCCTTGCTCCGCTGCGGGGATGCCGCTGCGATCCCTAACGCGGATAAGGCTATTGCTCTGTGAGTTAAGCGATACAACAATACAATTAACATCCATAAATTATGAGGTGTTGGCAATAGTTTGTGGATCGGCGAGAATGAAGTATACGAAAGCTCTATCGGTGCTTGCCACCAAAAGATTGGAGGTTGGCAAAGTTAACCAGGTATAAGGAATTGGAAGGTGACTGTTTAAAGTGCCTATTATTCAATATATAACGTTTATATTTAAGAAGAATTTTGAAAATTTTGAATATTTTGAAAATCTTTTTTTACATTTTTATATTCCTTTCTTTCGGAATCTGTGCTCAGGAATTGCCCCCTATTCAGAGTTTTAGCCCTATAGATTACAGTGCGGGCAATCAGAATTGGTCCCTTTCTCAATCGGAAAACAATTATATATATGTGGCCAATAACGACGGATTGTTAGAATATAATGGGGCCAATTGGCAATTGTACCCTTCCCCCAATGGTACTCCATTAAGATCGGTTAAGGTGGTCGGAGAACGTATATATACGGGATGTTATATGGAGTTCGGATATTGGACAAAGGACGAATTTGGGCACCTTAATTACAACGCTTTATCTAATGAACTGAAAGATTCCCTCATAGAGGATGAACAATTTTGGAATATTTCGGAGTTCAAGGACTGGGTAATTTTTCAATCCTTGGATCGCCTTTACATTTATAATACGAACAATGAATCTTTCGAAATATTGGATGCTAAAACCACTAGAGCTGCAATTCTGGAGGTTAACAACACCATTTACTTCCAAAGGATCAATGAGGGAATTTTCACCATTGAGAACGGAAAGTCGGTTTTGGTATCGGACGATGCGGTGCTAAAAAATGATATTGTAGTCGGGGCTTTTGATATGGGGAATACTACTTTGATAGTCACCGAAAAAGGAGCATTTTACTTTTTGGACCAATACGGCCTCAATAGATGGGTTATTTCGGCAGACAAAGAGTTATCTGCTTCACAGGTATATAGCAGTATGCGCTTAAAAGACGGATCCTTTATTTTGGGGACCATTTCCAAAGGAATTTTTCAATTGGACCAAAAGGGGAATATTATGCGCCATATAAATCAGGAAAATGGCCTGAACAACAATACCGTATTGTCCCTTTTTGAAGATGTAGACCATAACCTCTGGTTAGGTTTGGATAATGGGATAAGCGTATTGAATATCGACTCGCCCTTCAACGAATATATTGATGAGGTGGGAAGAGTAGGAGCTGTTTATACCGCTATATTGTTTAACAATATTAGGTATTTGGGAACAAATCAGGGGCTGTTTTATAAAAGAGAAGAGCAGAATGGAGACTATACCCTTATTGAGAATACCAAAGGACAGGTATGGATGCTGAAACAAATTGATGGTACCCTATTTTGTGGGCACCATAATGGGACTTTTATAATAAATGGGGAAAATGCCAAGAAAATTTCTGACTTCCCAGGAACCTGGGATATACAAAAAATAGTAGCTGGCAATGACCTACTATTACAGGGGAATTATAAAGGATTAAGTGTCCTTGAACGAACAGACGGTCAGTGGAAGTTTAAGAATAAAATTAATGGTTTTGATAATTCTAGTAGATTCTTTGAATTTATAAATGCACAGCAAGTTCTCGTTAATCACGACTATAAGGGGGTCTTTGACTTAAAAATAGATGCAGGTTTTGATAAAGTGACAGAAACAAAAAAAGAGGAGTCCAAAGGAACCGGTTCTAGTTTGTTCAAATACAAGGACGACATTATTTATACGACCATCAATGGTGTTTTTAAATTGAGGACCGATCAGCACAAATTTATTTTGGATTCGGTCCTAACCAGTCATTTTTTTGGGGAGGATGATCCTATTATAGGAATCCTTAACCTGGATGGCCAAGCCGAAAAACTCTGGGGATTTACAAAAAATAATATCATATATGTTGCTCCGGGAAAATTTAATAACGAACCGCAGGCTACCAAAATTTCTATTCCTTCATCTTTCAGAAAAAACATGGGGGTGTTGGGTTTCGAATCTATAACACATCTAAAAGACCAGCTTTATTTAATAGGGATGTCACATGGGTATATTACCCTAAATTTAGATAAATTGAAGCGCAAGGAATACCAGATATCCATAAACGCAATATTTCAAGAATATTATGATTCTCCCAATACAGAAGTGAACCTGAAAGGAGATAACATATTTAAATCTTCGGATAATAGTTTCCGATTCTTTTTTAGCGTGCCCAATTATGATAAATATACCGAGGTAAATTATCAGTACCAGCTCACAGGGATTTATGATGAATGGAGCAGTTGGACCAAAACACCGGATATTTCCTTTAAAAATTTATCCTTTGGGGACTATATATTTAAAGTAAGGGCCAAGGTGGGCAATACGCTTACAAAAGATGTAGCTACTTATAGTTTTGTGATAGCCAAGCCATGGTATCTTTCCAATACGGCAATCGCCCTTTATATTCTTGGGAGCATTTTTATAGTGGTGTTAATTCACAAATTGTACAAAGCATACTATAAGAAACAACAGGACTTACTTGTATTGGAAAATAAAAAAAGGCTAAAGCGTAAAAAGCTGAAAGCGCAAAAGAAGATTATTCAGCTTAACAATGAAAAGTTACAAAGCGAAATAGAGAGTAAGAATAGGGAGCTTGCCGTGTCTACCATGAGCATTATAAAAAAGAACGAGTTCCTGAATACCATAAAAGAGGAATTGAAGAAAACCAAGATTGCAGATCCCCAGATTAAAGCTGTCATAAGGACCATAGATCGCAATATTGGCAATGAGGACGACTGGAAGTTTTTTGAGGAGGCTTTTAATAATGCCGATAAAGATTTTTTAAAGAAAGTAAAAACAATACATGAAGATTTTACCCCAAGCGATTTAAGGTTATGTGCCTATCTTAGATTGAATTTATCCTCTAAAGAAATTGCGCCTTTGCTAAATATTTCTGTCCGCAGTGTGGAGGTAAAAAGGTATCGTCTGCGTAAAAAAATGAACCTTTCCCACGAAATGAGCCTTACAGATTATATACTTAACCTTTAGTGTACACTACATAGATGTTTTTCACCTATACATTACCTATACAACGGCTGTTTTCTTAATTAAAAGTTAATTTTTTTAACAATAAATAATCTCTCCTAGCCTATATAGTTAAAGGTCTGAAATGCGAATTCCGTATTTTTTCCGTGTTTTTTTAGTGCTGTATGTTTTTTGTAGTGGTAATATTTGAGGATTCTTGATTTCTTAAGGGTACATTGAGACTCCAAAATATTAATCAGATGAAGAACACTTTTTTATTTCTTACGCTTTTATGTAGCTTACCTAGTTTATGGGGTCAGGATCTGAAAATCTCTGGTACTGTAAAGGATGCGAGCTTTAACGAGCCGCTGCCCGGTGTAAACGTAATCATAAAGAATACGAGTAGGGGGACCACAACAGATTTTGACGGGAACTTTTCATTGGACAATGTTGCTGTTGGGGAAATTGTAGTTTTCTCCTATTTAGGCTTTGTTTCCAAACAGGTCACTATTCAAAATGCTACCCCCTTGACAATAATCTTAGTGGACGATGTAAGTGCCCTGGAAGAGGTAGTGGTCGTAGGCTATGGGACCTCTACAAAGAAAGAACTTACCGGGGCTGTGGCGGTTATTGGTTCGGAGACCATAGCCGATCTTAACCCAACAAGGGTAGAACAAGCCCTACAGGGGCAGGTTGCCGGAGTGCAGGTTACCTCAGAATCAGGATCTCCCGGTAGTGGATCTAGTATCCGTATTAGAGGTATCTCTACCAATGGGGATAACAGGCCATTAATTTTGGTCGATGGCAACGTAATAGAAGATTTAAGTGTCATTAATCCCGGGGACATAGAGAGTATGAATATCCTGAAAGATGCCACCGCAGGTATTTATGGGGTACGGGCAGCCAATGGTGTAATTTTAATTACTACCAAAACAGGGAAGAGAAATACCGATCTGAGCTTTAGTTATGATGTCTATGGAGGGACTCAGGAAACTTCCAGAAAAATTCCAGTGCTGAATGCAACAGAATATGCCTTATTGATCAATGAAGCTTTTGCAGCTGGAGGAAGTCCCTTGCCATATCCCAATATTGCCAATTTAGGGAAGGGGACCAATTGGCAAAATGAGGTCTTTCAAAGAGCGCCTGTGGTTAACCATAACCTTTCCATTAATGGAGGTAGCGAAAAATCTACCTATTCCTTTGGTGCCTCATTATTGACTCAAGATGGTATCGTCGGCGGGGGAAAGGCCAATTTTAGAAGGTATACCACGCGGGCAAACTTTAATACCGATATTTTGGAAAATTTAAAGGTAACGGCCAATCTCCTTTATACAGGAACCAATAGAAAAACATTATCCGAGAATGATTTGGGATCTGTTTTGTTCAACGCCTTGAACAACGCCCCTACTTTTCCTATTAGGGAGCCTAATGGGGATTATTCTTTAGCAGAGGGCCTGGGCAATGAGGTTATCAATCCACTGGCGCAGGTAGAAAACACCTTCAATAAAAATGATGTGAATAAAATAAGCGGTAAGCTGGGTGCCAACTATTCCTTTTGGAATGATTTTGTGGTAGAGACCAGTGTTCAATTCAATTATGCAGAGGTGGAAGGAAAAACTTTTACACCTACCGTATTCTATGGTTCTGGAAAGGTTTTTAATAATACGGGGCGGAATTCCGTTTCGGTGAACAAGGACATTTTTAAGGATTATACCTTTGATGCTTTTTTGAATTATGACAGAACATTTTGGGAAGACCACAATTTTAAGGGTACCCTTGGTATGTCCGTATTTGTAACTAAAGGTCAGTTTTCAGGAAGTTCTACAGGCTTCTTTGAAAACCCTACCAATATTTCGGATGCCAAAATAGAAAATGCCGTAGATGTTATCAATGGTTTAAAAGATAGTGGCTTAAGTGGAAAGTTTGATGAACGCCTATTGTCTTACTTTACTCGACTTCAATATAATTATAAAGGTAGGTACTTGCTATCGGGGCTTATTAGACGGGATGGTTCTACCCGTTTTGGTCCGGAAAATAGATTTGGATATTTCCCTTCAGGATCAATAGGATGGATAGTGTCCGATGAAGCTTTCTTAGAGAAAAGTAAATGGATCAACTTTTTTAAGCTAAGGGGAAGCTATGGTATTGTAGGGAACGATCGAATAAAAACCAATGCCTTTAGATCTATTTTGGATGGGGAAGGTACTTATGTCTTTAATAATTTCCTTGTTTTTGGTAAAGCCGTAGGAATACTTTCTAACCCTGCAATACAATGGGAAGAACAAAAAACACTGGATGTTGGGTTAGACCTGAAGTTGTTTAACAACACAATTGACATCACAGCTGACTATTTCAAGAAAAGCACCGAAAGTCTCTTATTGCAACCGCCGGTTTCCGGAATTTTGGGAGCCGCGGCACCTGGTTCCCAAGCGCCTGTAGTGAACGCTGGTACGGTAGACAACAAAGGATTTGAATTTGCCATAGGGTATACCAGTGATCGCTCCAAGGATTTTAATTTCGGTGTTAATTACAATGTTACTTTTTTGAAAAACGAAGTAATATCGGTCAACAATGGGGTTGGCTTTGTGGCTGCAGGTTCCTTTGGTGTAGGTCAGGACCCCCCATCTCGTATGGAAAACGGAAAACCATTGGGCTATTTCTACGGGTTAAAGACCAATGGTGTTTTTCAGAACCAAGAAGAAGTAAACGCCCATGCCACACAGGTAAATGCAGCGCCTGGGGATTTGCGATTTGTAGATTTGAATGGCGATGGCAAGATAGATTCGGGAGATAGAACAGGTATAGGTAGTCCCATCCCAGAAGCTACTATGGGGTTGAATTTTTCCTTCAATTATAGGAATTGGGATTTTAGCAGTTATGCCTTTGCCAATGTCGGCAATGATATTGTTAGGAATTACGAACGGAACCAACCATTGGTGAACAAATCGGTCTACGCATTAAACCGCTGGACGGGAGAGGGATCAACCAATACCTATCCTAGGGTAACTACGGGAGCTACCTCTAATACGTTATTTTCTGACTTCTATGTAGAAGATGGCTCTTTTATAAGATTGCAAAACATACAATTGGGATATACGCTGCCAGAGCAGGCAATAGAACGTTTGGGCGTAAGGAACCTTAGAGTATATGCATCGGCCAGCAATGTTTTTACCCTTACCGAATACCGGGGGTATGACCCGAGTGCATCTTCCGGTGATCCCATTGGGGCAGGGATAGACCCAGGCTTTTACCCAGTTCCCCGTACATATTTATTAGGGTTAAATCTTAAATTTTAAAAAGAGATGAAAATGAAACATAATATATTCAGTTATACAATAGCATACTTTGTCCTTTTCATGGGAATGCTCTCTTGTTCAGATAATTTTGTGGATGTAGATTCCTTTGATGAAAACTCGGAAGATTTCTTTAATTCCGAAGAAGACTACCAAAGTGCCTTAACAGCGGCTTATGACTTGCTTCAATCTACCTACCTTAATGTAATGTTGGGGGAGATTGCCTCGGACAATACCTTGGCGGGTGGGGAAAGTGCTACCGACGTTCCTGGTATTCAGGAAGTAGACGATATGCAGCACACCCCGGTAAATGCGCAATTACGCGATATATGGAGCTGGATGTTCGCTGGGGTTAATAGAGCCAACTACATCATGGAATTTAAGGATAAAACCGATTTTCCCGGAAAGGAAGGGGTGTTGGCAGAAGCCACTTTTCTTAGGGCATACTACTATTTTGAACTTGTAAAATGGTTTGGCGATGTTCCTTTGGCCGTTGATAAAAGATTGCAGTTTGGAGATCAGGATATTGTAGAAAGAACTCCCAAAGCGGAAGTCTATGCCCAAATTGAACAGGACCTAAAATTCGCAGCCGCCACTTTGCCGGTTACCCAAAGCGAAATAGGAAGGGTTGCCAGAGGAGCCGCACAGGCCTTGTTGGGAAAGGTATACTTGTATCAGGAAAAGTTTACCGAATCGGCAACTGTTTTGGAAGAACTTATTAAAAATGGTCCCTATGATTTAGTTACAGACTATGCTACAATCTTTGAAAACGAGCATGAAAACAACATCGAATCTGTTTTTGAGGTGCAGTATACCGACGAAGAAGGAGCCGGTTTTGGATGTTTGCAGTGTAGCGAAGGAAACGTGGCCGTTGGTTTTAACGGGATACGAAACTATTCGGGCCCAGTATTCGAGTCTGGATTTAGTTTTAACGTACCTACCCAAGAAGTAGTTGATGCATTTGAAGATGGGGATAGCCGTAAGGAGGTGGCTATTTTAGATATAGAAGCTTGGGCTGCCCAGAATAACGGGGTGTCCTATGTAGAAGGGTATGAGCATACCGGCTATTACAATAGAAAATATATTTCTAGACAAGGAGATCTAAATACCGGCGATGCCAATTTGACCAATCCCAATAACTATAGGGCCATTCGCTTTGCCGACGTGCTTTTGATGGCGGCAGAGGCATTGAACAGAGGAAATATAAGCGACCTCAGAGCTCAGGGATATCTCAATAGGGTGCGCTCTAGGGCTGAACTCGCCGATGTTACTTCTACAGGAGCCAATCTCACCGCGGCTATCTACCACGAGCGTAGGGTAGAATTAGTGGGGGAAGGACATCGGTTTTTTGACCTAGTGAGAACCGGAAAGGCGGCTCAGGAAATTGAAGGGTTCACTACTAATAAAAATGAATTGTTCCCCATCCCTTCTATAGAATTGGAATTGACAGGGAATCGATGGACACAAAATCCGGGATACTAAAAAACTAAACATAAACAGATGAAAACATTAAAATATATAGTTGGTATTAGCCTCATGGTATTGTTCTTTTTTAACTGTACCCGGGATGATAGTATCGATTTTTTGGATACTGTTGTTCCTCCCTCCAATATCTCGGCCCTATTTGCCATTTCTCAAGATAACTCTGGAATGGTAACGATTACTCCGAACGGAGAAGGAGCAGTGTCTTTCGATATTTATTTTGGGGACGAGACTACAGAACCGGCAAATACTAAGCCAGGCGGGAATATCAGTCACACCTATACAGAAGGTAGTTATTCGGTAAAAATAGTGGGTAAGGGCCTAACAGGCTTAAAAACGGAAGTCACGCAAGATTTGGTGGTTTCCTTTAAGGCTCCTGAAAATTTGGTAGCTACTATATCCAATGACGCAGCAGTATCCAAAAAAGTAAATGTAACGGCTACCGCAGCGTATGCGACCTCTTTTGATGTTTATTTTGGAGAGGAAGGCACCGATGAGCCGGTGTCGGCAAATATTGGCGAAACAGCTTCTTTTATATATAGGGAACCTGGGACCTATACCGTGAAGGTAGTGGCCAAAGGTGGTGCTATTGCCACCACGGAATATACAGAAGAATTTTTAGTTACTGAAATTGTACAACCTATAGCTTCGGCACCCAAACAACCTACACGAGCCTCGCAAGATGTTATTTCTATTTTCAGCAGTGGTTATACCGATGAGACCGGGGCCGATTATTTCCCAGATTGGGGGCAAGGAGGCCAAGGTAGTAGTTGGGCAACCTTTGATTTGGAAGGAGATGCCATGCTACAGTATATCAACTTAAGTTATCAAGGCATTCAGTTTGGAGCTGCAGTAGATGTAAGTGCCATGGAATATATTCATATGGATGTGTGGACCTCCGATGTAACTAGAATAGAAACGTCACTGATCAGTGTGAGCAGCGGAGAGAAACCGGTATGGACCGATCTTACCGCAGGTCAATGGACCAGTATTAATATCCCTATTTCCTCCTTTACTGATCAAGGTCTTACCGTTGCCGATATCCATCAATTGAAATTTGTTGGGGAGCCATGGGCTAGTGGAACAGTATTTATAGATAATATATACTTCTATAGGGCATCTACAGGAGGAGAAAATAGTGTAACCTCAATTACTTTTGAGGTTCCTTATACATTGAGTTCTTTTGATGGGGGCGATATGGCTATTATCACCAATCCGGATACCAATGGCAATACGTCAGGTATGGTGGCGCAATTGGTAAAAGGGGCAGGGCAGCCTTGGGCTGGATCTAAAATAACTGTTCCAACTCCGTTCTCCTTTATAAACGAAACAACAGTTACCCTAAAAGTATGGTCGCCTAGGGCCGGATTGAACCTTTTGATGAAATTTGAGGATGATACTCCCTGGCCAAATACCGTAGCTTCTGAAGAAATAACGGCTACTACCACTGCTTCTGGACAGTGGGAAGAACTGAGCTTCGATTTTTCCGGCATTAGTACCGAGGTCGATTTTTATAACCTGGTGCTGATCATAGATAATGGAACCGTGGGAGATGGATCGGAGAACTTTACCGTTTTTTTAGATGATATATCAGTTGAATCTTTTCTGGACTTTGAGCCACAACAAGCGCTAAGTAGTTTTGATGGCGGTGATATATCGATTATTGCCAATCCGGATACCAATGGAAATGCTTCGGAAATGGTAGCGCAAATGGTGAAAGGGGCCGGACAGCCATGGGCAGGGTCCAAAATAACGGTCCCCGAACCCTTTTCGTTCTCATCTTCTACCAGCGTAACGGTAAAAGTATGGTCGCCTATAGTAGGGTTGAACCTGCTTATGAAATTTGAGGATGCTACCCCATGGCCAGATACTGTAGCTTCGGCAGAAGTAACGGCCACCACTACCGTTTCTGGACAGTGGGAGGAACTGAACTTCGATTTTTCGGGGATTAGCACCTCGGTAGATTTTACCAATCTGGTGCTGATCATGGATAATGGGACGGTAGGGGATGGCTCCGCTAATTTTACCATTTATATCGATGATATTGTGCAAAAATAATAAGTCAAAATTTTAAAATGATAATATGAAATAAGCATGGCCGAAAACTGGTCGCAAATACGAATTCAGCCGTGCGAATTTCATATAACCGTTAAAAAATATAATAAATCGCTACATATGAAACATATAATCTATAGTTCGATATTTCTCTTACTCTCCCTTGGGTGTTATAGTTGCCAGGAAGAGGACATATCGGTAGGGGAAATAATAGCTCCGTCCAACATTTTAATAACAGCATCAATCGTGGGTACGGATGCCGATAACCCTTATGGGGATGGCAGTGGTACGGTACATTTTAGCGCCGAAGCAGATAATGCCTTAAGCTACCAATTTGTCTATAACGATGAAGTAGTGGCTTCTCCTTCGGGGGCAAAGACCTATAATTTCTCCAATACGGGACTACATACTTATACGGTAACCGTGGTGGCCATTGGTACCGGTGGCCTGTCTTCCAGTGCTTCCGTTGAGGTGGAAGTATTAGCCTTATACGAACCTCCTGCCGACCTGGTGACCATGCTAACGGCCAACAGTTCTAGGGAATGGAGAATAAAAGCTGAAGCGGCAGGACACTTTGGATTGGGACCTGTAGGAGGCTCTATAATCGCCGAGTGGTTCTCAGCGCCTGCATTTGATAAGGCGGCAACCGGAATGTACGATGATCGTTTTATTTTTAATACCGACGGTACCTTTACCCATAAAACACAGGGAACAATATTTGGGAAGGCTGCAATAATAGATGTTGATTTAGGGCCTACCACGGAAGATACCCCTAACGATTGCTGTCAAGAATATGAGAATTACCCCTTGGAGGAGTACAGTACGACTTGGTCGCTTTCTGCTCCCGGTGGAGTAGAGACCTTAAGCTTATCCGGGATAGGATTTACAGGCTTCTATATTGGAGGGTCGCACCAGTACGAAATCTTTAGACGTTCCGCGAATGAAATGGTCCTTAGAACAACGGATTGGAATAATGAATTTGATTGGTGGTTTGTATTGACCACCGAAGAAGAAGCCGCGGATAACGAGGTAGATGTAAAGTATACCAATTTAATATGGTCCGATGAATTTGATGCCAATGGTGCACCAAATCCGGCTAAATGGACCTACGATGAAGGTGTAGGGAATAATGGATGGGGGAATGGCGAATCTCAATTTTATACCAGACGCCCCGATAATGTAGTGGTAGAAGATGGCTCGTTAAAAATTACGGCCAAGGCAGAAAGTTATGAAGGAAACGAATATACTTCGGCCCGAATAAAAACCCAAGGCCTGTTCGGTTTTACCTATGGTAGGGTCGATGTTAGGGCAAAGCTTCCTGAGGGAGGTGGTACTTGGCCGGCCATTTGGATGTTGGGCGCTAATTTTGATACCGTAGGATGGCCCGCAACAGGGGAAATTGATATTATGGAGCATGTTGGCAATAATCCAAATGTGGTTCAAGCGGCTATTCATACACCCTCCAGTAGTGGGGCAACGGTAAATGTTGGTAGCATCACGTTGAGCGATGTCGCAGCGGAATTCCACGTCTATTCCGTGAACTGGTCCGAAGATGAGATATCTTTTTTAGTAGATGATGAACTCTATTATACCTATAAGCCCGGAACCAAAGATGCCAATACCTGGCCCTTCAACGCAGATCAGTTTATTATTCTGAATGTGGCCATGGGCGGTAACTTGGGAGGTACTATTGATGCTGCTTTTTCTGAATCGATTATGGAAATAGATTATGTAAGGGTATACCAATAATCTTTTTATAGGTGAGAATAGGGGAAAGAAGAAAAGGCTAGTCGCGTACTAGCCTTTTTAGTATCCACTTTTAAAGGAATAACCCGTATTAATGACCTTGTGGTTTATGGGGTTCCGTAATGTTTTTTTTAAACCAGGTTTTTATAATGATAGGGAAATGATAAATGGAATAAGGTTAGTGGGGTATATTGTTATAGTACTGATGTTGAGTGGTTGTTGGGAGACTCGTAAAGAAGTACCCTATAAAGCTGCGATTGATATTTTGGGAAATTCGGAATATAGGGCGTTTTCTTATGGCGGTTACCGATATAAAACCCGCGATACGGTGCCAACCGTAGCCGAATTAAAAGACGATATGAGGCTCCTATCGGCACTGGGTACAAAGCTGCTGCGAACCTATAATACCCAGCAATATAGTGAAGCAGCTAACCTTCTCAAAGCTATCAAAGAATTAAAGGAAGAAGATCCTAGCTTTGAAATGTATGTAATGTTAGGGGCTTGGATAGAATGCGAAGCGGCATGGACCCGATACCCGAATCACGCTGCTGAAAATATTGAAAACAATACCGCGGAGATTGAAACCGCTATAGCATTGGCCAATTCCTATCCCGAAATTGTTAAAATGATAGCGGTGGGCAATGAGGCTATGGTGCAATGGGCAGTGAATTATTTTGTGGTCCCCAAGATTATTTTAAATTGGGTAGAACATTTACAGGCCTTGAAAAAATCGGGCGGACTTCCGGCCGATATCTTGATTACCAGTTCTGATAATTACGAATCTTGGGGTGGAGGCGATAAAAGCTATCATTCAAAAGACTTGGAAAATTTACTCCTAGCGGTAGATTTTGTGTCCCTTCACACTTATCCTTTTCATGATACGTATTACCACCCACAATTTTGGGGGGTACCAGAGAAAGAAGAAAATTTATCCGAAGCCCGGCAATTGGAAGCAGCCATGCTCAGGGCTGTAGAACACGCAAAGAGTCAGTACCAATCCTGCGCCGATTATATCACAAGTTTAGGTATCGACAAACCAATTCATATAGGGGAAACGGGCTGGGCAGGCAAAGCTAGTTTCTCCTACGGTAGTACGGGCTCCCGGGCGGCAGATGAATACAAAATGAAGTTGTATTATGACCGTATACGGAGCTGGACCGATGCTGCAGGGATATCCTGTTTTTATTTTGAAGCCTTTGATGAACAATGGAAAGCCCCAAGCAATGGTAAGGGATCGGAAAATCATTTTGGGCTTATAAACCTAAAAGGAGAAGCAAAATATGCCTTGTGGAAAGAAGTTGATCAAGGAATGTTTAATGGGTTGACCAGAAATGGTTTGCCCATTACCAAAACCTATAACGGAGATACCGCTGCCTTACTGACAGAGGTATTGTTGCCGCCTTTAGCTAGCGAAATGGGAGTGTTGGAGATTACAACAGTGAATGATATGTACCAGATCGGAGATCGAATAAAGGAGGATAATTACGTAATTATACACGATTCATGGCCTAGCAGTGATTCGCCTAACGCTACCTTCCCCAGTGCAAAAATTAAGTTGAATTCTTGGGAAGGTACCTGTGAAATACGAATGAACAAGGAAGGTATCATAGAGATAGATACCGGAACGGGGTATTGGTGGGGATGTGCTTTGGAATTAAAAACAGTCGGTAGGGGCGAAAATTTATCAAACTTTAAAGATGGCACTTTAAATTTTGAAATAAGGGGCGCTACTACATCCTCTTTCAAGCTCGGCTTTCAGACAGGTGCTTTTTCCCAAGGGAATTTGGTAAATAACTATATCACTTTTGGAAAGAATGATACGTATAGGCTAGCGGAAGAATGGACGAAATTTGCTGTACCGATTTCAAATTTGGTGGAGAAAGATGGAATGACCAATGTTACGGCATTGCTGTTTTTTAGGGGAGATCATGATTTTGATGGGGAGAAAATTTTCATCAAAAACATCTTTTATTCAAGATAGTAGTAAGCGGTGAGCTCATGCTTCAGCGGGGGGCTTTCTTAGAAATAGCGAAACAACCATTATAATTCAATTCCTTCCTTGTCTAAGTATCCGGAGGAGCTCGTATTTCAGTACCACCATATGCTTGTGTTTTTGGGCGTTCCCTCCTTCGTCGGTCGGGCTCTCCGCTGTATCCCTTGCTCCGCTGCGGGGATGCCGCTGCGATCCCTAACGCGGGGCATTGGAAAAAGGAGGCCATTGGTATATGCGTTAAATGATATAAGAATACCAACAACGTCCATAAATTAAAAGCTACTGGCATATGTATGTTTTTTCGGTATTGGAATAGGATAATGGCCCAATTTTTTAGATCATTCCAAATCCTGAGGGTTCGGACTTGGGGTTTGTGAAATTCATGGCGGGGATAGATGCAATTGTCATGGGAAGAAACACCTTTGAAATGGTTTGTAGTTTTGAAGGGGAATGGCCTTTTAGCAAGCCCGTCTTTGTCCTAAGTACAACGATGGTCTCCATTCCAGCCCCATACCATGAAAAAGCAATGCTGGTAAAGGGGACATTGCCGGCGATATTGAAGGCGATCCATGAAAGGGGATACAAAAGCTTGTATATCGATGGGGGCCTAACCATTCAGAGTTTTTTAAAAGAAGATTTAATAGATGAATTAATAATAACCACCATCCCTATTGTATTGGGAGCAGGTATTCCATTATTCGGAGAAATCCCCAGATCTCTCGTATTTGAACATCTAAGTTCAGAAGTTTTTCTACATCAAATAGTACAGAGTTCTTATAAAAGAAAAAGGAAGTAGCACAGAATAGTAAGCTCAAGTCCGTTCGGGAAGCCTATAAAAAATTAAAGGGATATTATGGGTTTTATCAACTAGTAGGTTGATAGTTAGCATATAATGGTTATATTTATAATAGGTGTTTAACCGTTACGGTATTTGCTTACCGTTTTTCCTGTATGCCATTTTATCCCCCACTTTATTTTAGGTTGCCACAATTTGAAAAATTTAATTTTTATTCATTATTAAAACGCTACTCCAATGATCAAAGTTTCAGAAATAGCCCCGGATTGCTATCGGATATCGGTATTTGTCAAAGATTTTAACTTACAATTCAACCATTTCTTACTCCTGGATGAAGAGCCTATGTTATATCATGCCGGCATGCGGAATATGTTTCCTGTGGTACTCGAAGCTGTTCGAAAAATTATTGATCCCTCCAAGCTTATGTGGATCGGATTTAGTCATTTTGAAGTAGATGAGTGCGGGGCGCTTAACGAATGGCTACAGATTGCACCCAATGCCAAGGCCGTATGTAGTGAAGCCGGAGCTATTGTTAATATGGGCGATTTTGCGATAAGACCTGCCCATGCCATGTCCGGAAACACAATTTTAAACACAGGAAAACATAAATATCGATTTATTAGAACACCTCATTTGCCACATGGTTGGGATGCTGGGGTGTTGTTCGAAGAAACTAACGGAACCTTGTTGTGTTCGGATTTATTTCATCAAAATGGCAATGTGGACGATATTACGGATAAAGACATTTTGGGGCCACATAGAAAATCGATGCTCGAGTATGAACAAGGACCTTTAATGGAATATACGCCCTATACCCATCAAACGTCAAAACTACTTTATTCCTTGGCAGATCTAAAACCAAAAACGCTGGCGACCATGCATGGTTCTTCATTTTATGGGGACTGTAGCTAGGCTCTGAGAGATTTAAATGGAGTGATGAAAGACCTTTGGGGCGATAAGAATAGGTAGGATAGCTCAAAAAAGCATGGGCCGTTAAACGAACCACCAAGGAATGGAGGGCATCAAAATTAAAATGATGGAATTATCTTTTAGATCATTACATGAATCGATAGTCATTTTAAAAAAAATCATTTGCTTTAAGAGAAAGCAATCGCCTATAATTTAAAAATTAGAACATACACCTCAATGAATTATGGCTAGATTAAAAAAAATAAATGTGCTAGCATTGGCGAAATTCCAGGCTGTTTTAATGGCGCCTTTGGGAATGATTACCGGAATTATATACTCATTAGGTGGAACTCTCTATGATATTATAAACACTGGATCTGTGAATTATGGTACAGCACTCGCATATGTTGCGTTAGTAGTGCAGCCCATTATGTTTGCGATAGTTGGTTTTCTAATAGGGATAGTCGAAGCCTTACTTTATAATTTAATAGCAAAAAGATTTGGTGGTATGGATATCGAATTGGATAAAAATTAACGAAGCAAGACCTTAGGACTTCAGATGTACATGGACGCAGTTTTAGAAGTAGGAAAGAGAAAGGGGTATTTGTGCGGTCTCCAGGATATAACGCCAGAACAGGCCTTGCTAGCAGCAAAGCCTGTTCTGGCGTGCTATATGATCACTAACAGTGGCATGTTTCTATTTCTGAGCAATAAATCATTGGTGATGCTTCCAATAAAAAGAGAAGTAATATTATTCCCTCCTCTGGCAGAAAGGACGATAATGTCAAAATTTTCATTTTCGGCTTGCTGTTCAATCACTTCTACCACAGAGAGCTCTTCTCTATCTATATGTTGAAATCTCACATTTTCTGCTAGACGGTGTTTTTTGCTAAACTGCTGAAACTTAAGATGTAAGTGTTTTTTTGTCTTATCGATTGCTTTCTGAGTGTCGATATATGGAAAAAAGAAAGACGGAATGTTGTAGACGTGCAGTGCTACAACTTCCCCTTTGCTACTCTCTACAAGGCTTTTGGCGGCCAAGAATGATTTGGCAGAATCGGCACTGAAATCGGTAGGGATTAAAACCTTGTTCAAATGGTGCTTGGTTTCCTCGGGTACCAATAATAGATTAGATTGAAGCATACGGACTAACTTTTGAGACAGCGCTCCTGTTCCCTGCAGTTCATCCTTGTTCCCCGTGACCACCACGTCTATTTTGTATTCCTTTGCTAGTTCGGTCAGGACACTTTCTGTGTAGTTGTCCGAGCTTATTAAAAGAGTATGGGGGGCAGTACCAGCATAGTTTTCTTTAATAGAGCGCTCTAATTCTCGGCCAACGATATCTTCAATAGTGATATCGTCCTTAAGGAAGTCTTCATATAGGTTATATAGTTGGGATTGTTTTATGTTATGTGTGAAGTATAAGTGTTTTATTTTCCATACACGAGATAGGAAGCTGACATAACGCAGAAGGATAGCATCCATTTGCGTTAAGTCCAAAGCAACCATTAGACTTAGTTCCTTGTCTAAGCTTACATTCTTTGTCATTCTTTATTAGTTATCGGTTAGGGTTTCTTCTGCTATGGTTTCTGAGGATTTTACTTTTCGATCCTCCCGTTCTTTATTGACCAGTTGTAGGATGTTTTTACGATAGGCTTCCTTTTCGATGAGCTTCTTCTCTCGTTCAGATTTCTGGAAGTCTTCTCTTATTCCAGAATAAAGGGAAAAGCACATTATGACGAGTAATATCGCAAATGGGAGTCCAGAGATGGTCACTGCTGTTTGTAAAGCATTTAGTCCGCCTCCATACATCAGCACAGCGGCAATTACTCCTGTGGCGATAGCCCATATAACCCTTTGGAAAGGAGGCGTTTTTAATTTCCCGCCAGAAGTGATACTATCTACTACCAAGGCACCCGAGTCGGCAGAGGTAATGATAAAACTACTAATAAGTACAAGCCCAAGTATTTTTAGCACTATAGCCAATGGGAACTTATCAAAAAAGACATATAAGGCCGTAGAGATGTTATCGTTGACCGCAGCAATCAAGGCAGTATCCCCTAGGAGAATGTCGCGCATGGTTGTACCTCCAAAGGCTGTAAACCAAAGAAAGGTAACCAAGGCCGGTAATATTAATACACAAAGAATAAACTCTTTAATGGTTCTGCCTTTAGAAACTCTAGCGATAAAAGTACCTACAAATGGAGACCATGAAATCCACCATCCCCAATACATGATGGTTCTTGTTTTTTGCCAATCGGTTTCCCTAAGAGACTCTGTCCAAGTAGCCATATCTACAAAGTGAATGAGGTAACTACCGATGTTTTGGATATATGACTTTAGAATAAAGGTTGTTGGACCAAGGATAAGCACCAACAAAAAGATAATGGAGGCAACGCGCACATTGAGTTCACTTAATATTTTAACCCCTTTGTTTACACCGCTAAATGCCGAAATGGTAGCTGCAACGGTTACAGCAAGAATAATAATGACTTGGTAAGACAATGAGCTAGGAATACCAAAAACATGGGTAAGGCCCGAATTAATTTGTCCCACTCCGAAGCCAATGGTGGTCGCAAGGCCGAAAAGCGTAGTGATTACCGCCATTATATCGATAACATCGCCCATCCAGCCATAGATCCTATTCCCAAAAATAGGGTAGAAGGCAGACCGTAGGGTGAGCGGCATTTTCCTGTTAAAGGTAAAATACGCTAAGGAGAGTCCCACTACAGAATATATTGCCCAGCCGTGAATTCCATGATGTAAAAAGGAGAAATTGATGGCTTCTTGCGCAATAAGGGCAGGGTCTTGCCCAGCGAGTCGGGGAGGGTTTAAAAAGTCTCTCACGGGGTCGGCAATACTGAAAAGTACCAAGCCGTTACCAATACCGGCACTGAACAACATGGCAAACCAAGCCCATAGGCTAAATTCGGGTTTGGCTTTCTCTCCGCCGATACGGATATTTCCAAAGCGGCCAAAGGCCATATAAAGACAAAAGATTATGAATAGGTTGACCGAGAGGGTGTATATCCATCCGCCATGTGCGGAGACATTGCTCTGGGCTATAGCAAAATAATAATCTGCCTGCTCCTTAAAAATAAGGGTGAATACGACGCTGGCGATGAGGACCGCAGTAGCCGCAAAAAAGACCGTTTTATTGACTACCAACCCTAAAAACGTAGAAGATTTTTCTTTTCTAGTAACTTTTATAGACATATGTTTTTAATGATTTAGTGAAATAAGTAAAGTCCTTATCTCCTGTTTAAGAAGAAAGGATCATAAAGAAACCCAGGAAAGGTGAGTTTTAGGAGTCGCGGTGATACAAGGGAGAATATGAAAGAGAGCGTCTCTTTTGTTTTCTGGAATGAGATAGACAAGAGATAAAAAAAAGCGGAATGTTTTTGGCTTCAGATAGCCTGAAGTTACTAATTTGCATAAGGTGTTTTTTTAATAAAATTACTTTGTAAATGTATGTTGGGCGATACCTTAATGAGAAAAATGTGCTAATGGAAATTTTAATCTCTATGAACATACAAAAGGAAACAGTATAAGTTTCCTAGGTGCCGCATTATTTTTAATCACTAAGTGGACCCAACGGCAAAAATAACAAAAAATTAACGAACGGTAAAGGGGTAATTGGTAAGACTTTAAAGATTGCTATTGTCAATCTTCTGAGGAATGTGAAGAGTTCATCTGTGTTTTCAGCAGGAATCACGCTTTGATGTTGGGCGAATATCGTTTTAAAAAATAGGCTTTAGTTCAGGAAAACAAACTATCTTTGGCCTCGTTATTTCTAATTGTTTAAAATTAGCTGTTAGTAAGATGAGGTATTAAAATTGATTCTAAGGTGAGAATTGGATTTTTAGTCAATATACTTTTTCATCACGGGCAGCAATTGGATTATTTCCTTTCTTTTTTCATCATAGATTTTAGCTATGGTTATGTGTTGTGATTTTACAGGTTGCAATATATCAATATATTGAGTGTTCTTATTAAAAGTAATGCTTTAACAAAATAAATTGATGTGTTTTTATAGGTAGCTTGTAATTCGTACATTTTATAAAATCAGTTTAGACCTCATTTAGTTTGATTATCTCGCGAAATATTGACCATTAAGGTCTATTTTTTTGTTTGCTTTGAAATTATCCCAACGGAGAAGACCATAACATTGGTGTTATTTAATAGTTAAGCCCTTTTAATTGATTTATGATCAGATATTTTATTTTGAAAAAGCGCTTATTATAAGGCTTGTTTTAGGTGTGTTTAAATGGTGTAAAATAATGTAAAATAGGTAGATATAATTATTTATGTAAATTAAAGGTTTATGTATTGTCTTAGGGGTTTTGAAGGTAGTTGATAGCGATACTGAGGCCATAAAAAGTGTCATGACGTTATTGTGTTGCCTGAACTTTATAGGAAGAAACAGCGTTTATTGGGCTAAAGTTCCTATCTTAAATCAGAAGTATTTTCATGGTAATTGTGCCTGGCGATTTAAGGATTTTGTTAAAATGGTTGATCGATCTAAATTGCTGTTAAAATTTAAAAACACTGCTACTATGAATGAATTGTTTGAAAAGGAGTGGTTGGTGACCAATGGGCTTGGAGGGTATGCTTCCAGTACGGTAAGCAATGCCAATACTAGGCACTACCATGGGTTGTTAGTGGCATCATTAACACCTCCTACCATGCGAAAGATATTGGTAGGGAAAGTAGAGGAAACTATAGTGATCAATGGCAAAAGCACACTGCTCTCCACTAATTTTTATCCAGGTGTTATTTATCCTCACGGGATTGATTTTATGAGCGAGTTTAAGGTGAAGCCTTTGCCCCATTGGCGATATGGAGACCAGGATTGGCAAATAGAGAAAAGCATCAGTATGGTGACTGGCAGTAATACTACCTTGGTACATTATAAAAACACGGGCAGGGAAAGCTTTGTTTTAGAAGTTCACCCTTTGTATGTTTATTCGGACTATCACGCGATATTTCGGGAAAGCAGTCCCTTTGATTTTTACACGGAATTTTCTCCAGCACGCTTAAAAACCTATGCCGCTAAAAACAGTCCCGCTTTATTTACGAGTTGGACGTCTGGAGTCTTTGTTGAAGATCGCAGCTGGTACAAGAATATTCATTTGCCAAAATCGCAGCAACGCGGACTTAGTTGTTATAGCGATTATTACCATATTGGATATTTGAAAGAGGAACTAAATCCCAATGAAGAACTGCTACTAAGTTTTTCCCTTGATGATAATGATCCTCAAAATTCCCTTGAAAATCTATGGAGCTTACAGGTGCGTGCTGCCTCCCGAAAGCCCTCGAAATCGAACACTGTTTTTTATAACGACCTTTTACGGGCTGGAGATCAGTTTTTGGTACATCGAGAATCTACGCAAAGCACATCGATCATTGCCGGGTACCATTGGTTTGCAGATTGGGGACGCGACTCCATGATCGCAATGAGGGGCCTTACCATTGCAACGGGACGAAAAGGGGTTTCAAAATCTATATTAACGACTTTTTTTAAAGAATTAGACAGCGGGATGATTCCCGATCGTTTTCCCGATCATACTGATGTTGCACCTCATTACAATGCCATGGACGCCACTTTTTGGTTGTTTATAGCGGTTTACGAGTACTTTATAAAGTTTGGGGATATTGGGTTCGTGAAAAAGCACTTAAAGGCGCTAGAAGAGGTCTTAGAGCGACACATACAGGGAACTCGATACAATATCCATGTTACGGAAGAAGGGTTTTTGTACGGAGGGCAGGAGGGCGTGCAGCTGACATGGATGGATGCCCTGGTGGACGAAAAAGTGATAACGCCACGGTCTGGTTGTCCGGTTGAGGTGAATGCCCTTTGGTATAATGCCTTGAAAATATATCTGTGTTTTTGCAAGGAACTTCAGATAACAGTCGCCCAAAAATACAAGGACCTTATTGGGAAGTTGGAATCGAATTTCCCAAAGATGTTCACGACCGAAGAAGGAACCTTATACGATGTGATCATCCCTGGTGAATCTTACGATAATAGTTTTCGTCCAAATCAGCTCTTCGCCATAAGTCTGCCTTTTCCTTTATTAGATCGCGATCAACAAAAGACAGTTTTCGATGCCGTTCGAAAAAAATTGTATACCCCATTTGGACTACGCACACTAGATGTTGAGAATCCTAATTTTAAAGGACAGTATACTGGAGGTCAATGGTCGCGCGACCATTCCTATCACCAGGGAACCGTTTGGCCATTTCTTCTTTATGAGTATTATCATTGTTTTTTTAGGATTTACGGTAATTCTAAAAAAAACCGAAATAGGGTATTGAAGGAATTAAATCTTTTAAAAGACCATTTTTACCATTGCGACGGGCTGCATTGTATTTCGGAGATTTTTGATGGTTTAAACCCTGGTAAGGGAAAAGGGTGTATACAACAGGCTTGGTCTATCTCGGCTTTAGTGAAGCTTTATGCGGAGTATAAACTTTATGAGGACGAGGAGGGTAAAATGTAAGAAAGGGCAGGAAAGGTAGGGTATAGTAAAATAAATCGTACAGGAAAGAAGTTAATAAAATTAAGATAGTATAAGGCTTTTAGGGGAAAAGAGATGCTTTTTTTATACAAAAGGAGCTTGTGTTTTTAGGGCAAGCTGGTTTCCTTGTTTAAAGTTGTTTAGAATTATCAAATCTTAATACGTTGCTCTGGCGCCAGATACATAGCATCACCTTCCTTGATATTAAATGCGTCGTAGAACGCATTGATATTAACCAATGGTTGTGTAGCCCTTTTCCGTTTACATACCTGAAGAAATCGTCCTTAGGCTCACGGCAGTGTCCATAAGGCTCAGGTTTATACCCGGTATAGTGTCTATTGCTGCGGTTTGCTTTATTTCGGATTTACAGGAAACAACGGTCATTGCCAATGCTCCTAATAGGAGTGGCTTAGAAAAATTGACCTTATAGTTGCCCAAAATAGCGATTAACAAGCATATAAAGTAAGGAAAATCTTAGGGTTAAATGCGATTAAAGCGCTAATCCTAGGACGAGTTGAGGTTGATTAAAAAATGATCAGATTCTCAATGTAGAAAACCGCCCCAATTGCTACTTTGAACGCGTTAGGGATGGCGGCGGCATCCCCGCAGCAACGCAAGGGATATAGCCAAGAGCCCGCCCGACGAAGGAGGGAACGCCCATAGTAATATGAAAAGAGTTGTAGGAATATGGAATTCCCGGAGGTAAGGACGATATTTTACGGGTTTTGACGTGATCCGAAAAAGCCACGGTAAATGGGGGTCAGTTTCTAAAGCCAAGAGAGGTTTAAGGTAAATGTTTGGTGTCCCAAAGGCTTTGATTAATTCAATAAATAAAAAGATTTATATTTTTTAATGCCGAGAGGTGTTATGGCCAGTCTCGGTGGGGACATAAAATTGAAGGTTCTGTTTTCTCCACCAAATCTTCGTTGCCTTAATTCGATAACCCCTTCTTCTTTCATTTCTTTGGCTACTTGGGTCGCTAGGTTTGGGTTCAAGCAGATATGGGTAATTCCTAAGAATCCTTTTTCACGGTTTTGGTATAGAAATTCTAATATGGAATGATAAAGTTTCATTTCTATGAAGTTTTTAAAAGTATATGTTGGTTGCTTTAATATAAGCACGCTTCCTTTGAATGAAGCGAATATAAGGGGTCATATAAATATTTTCTTACTTTTTTAGTTTTGTTTATGATAGAATATGTTGATTAATGAGATGTGAAACTACTTATATTCATTTTTTGTATTGATAAGGAACCATAAGGACGACGTTTTCTCTGGAAACAGGTCTTCGACAACCTAGTTTAGTTATTTTATGCCATTAGCGGGTCTCTTAACAAGATCAGTTATCCCCAAACAATATTAATACAATCATCTATAGGAAGGTGGCATAAAACCTTGCCTAGGATTTCTGAAAAACCTAAAAAAAGCCCATATTTGCTAGCTTTTTTAATCGTTTGTAAATTATAAATTAAATAAATGAAAATCAGAAGTTTTACTTTACTGGCTTTGGCCATATTTCTGTCTGCCTGCGGCCAGAAACCCCTTCAGCCAGAAGAAGTCCATTTAATACCACAACCGCTGGGGATGGAATTAAAAAAGGAATCCTTTCAAATTACGGCCGCTACTCAGTTGGTTGTAACCAATAGAGAGCAGGAAAAAGCCGCTAACTACCTTCAGGGGCTTTTGGAAAAGGCAGCAGGGTTTCAATTAGCTGAAGCGACCGAAGCTTCTAATAATGTCATCCGCTTTGAAGAGAAGGCCGAATTAGAAAAGGAGGCTTATGAGCTTACTGTAAATTCAAACAGCATTGTTATAACGGCTTCAAGTGGTGAAGGATGGTTCTACGGGGTGCAAACTTTGCGTCAGCTATTGCCTCCTCAGATTGAAAGCAAGATTAAGGTAGATTCCCCTTGGATGGTACCAGCGGTGACTATTGCCGATAAGCCACGATTTGGCTGGCGTGGTATGGAAATGGATTTTAGCCGCCATTTCTTTACTATTGATGAGGTGAAGGAGTTTATGGATTATATGGCCTTATACAAGCTGAATACTTACCATATGCACCTGACCGATGATCAGGGATGGCGTATTGAAATAAAAAAATATCCTTTGCTGACCGAGAAAGGGGCATGGCGAATAGAAAGCAGCCATGATAGAGCATGTATTGAAAAAGCGAAGGAAAATGAGACCTTTAAGATCGCAGAAAAGAATTACCATCAAATAGATGGGCAGCGCATGTACGGAGGCTTTTTTACGCAAGCACAAATTAAAGAAATTGTCGCCTATGCAGCCGATCGTTATATTACCGTAATTCCGGAAATAGACATGCCCGGGCACTTTAAAGCGGCCATTGACAATTATCCTTACTTAGCTTGTAAGGGAGAAGCTGGGTGGGGAGAAACCTTTTCTATCCCTGCCTGTCTCGGTCAGGACGAGACCTATGAATTCGTAGAAAACATTCTTTCTGAAGTAGCGGAGTTGTTCCCAAGCCCATATATCCATATTGGGGGAGACGAGGTGAATATTAGCGAATGGAAACAGTGTCCAAAATGTCAGAAAACCATCAGTACCCATAAATTAAAGGACGAGCACGAGTTGCAGGCGCATTTTAACCGAAACCTAGAAAGTTTCTTGCATACCAAAGGAAAACGATTGTTGGGGTGGGACGAAATTGTAGAAGGTGGACTTACCGAAGATGCTACTATGATGTGGTGGCGTAACTGGGCACCGGAAGCACGTTATAAGGCAGCCGACAACGGTAATGACATGATTATTTGTCCGGATTTTGAATATTATTTCGATTTTACCAACGAGGCAACACCGCTAGAGAAGGTGTATAACTACGAGCCGGTACCAGAAGATTTTACGGCCGTTCAGGAAAAACACGTTCTTGGGGTGCAAGCCAACCTATGGTCAGAAATGATCCCTAATTTCCAAAGGCTACAGTTGCAGACCTTTCCTCGAATGTTGGCACTTGCCGAAACCGCATGGCAGCCTAAAGGTCAAAAGAATCTTGACGGTTTCCTAGAAAAGGTACAACAGCATTACAAGCGTATGGACGTCATGGGCATCCATTATTATATTCCACCGATCAACGGGATGAACAAGACGTATGCTTTTGTCGATAGTATACAAGTGGCCCTAGATATAGATCTCAAGGACGCAAAAATTTACTACACCCTCGACGGAACCCAGCCTACCGAGAAATCTATTCCATACACAGGAGCTTTTTGGGCAAAAGAAAGTGCTAAAATGCTGGCCAGGGCCTATAATGGAAGAATATGGGGCGATGTATATGAGGCTAAAATAGACAGGCAACAGTGGCGTTCGGCAGATGAGGTAACCCCAAATAAGGCTGGATTTCAGCGTTGGGCGGCCGAAAATCAGTTCAAAGTTGTAGAAGAGGTAAACGTGCCGGCCGAGGCTACCTTTAAAACAGTGGCAACCGCGGATATGGGCGAATATGAGGGGAAAGAACATATATCCATGGTCTTTCAAGGCTATTTTAAGGCAGAAACAGAAGGGATTTATGAATTCTCTACGACCTCTGATGATGGTAGCTTACTATATATAGGCGATACCCTAGTTGTAGACAATGGTGGTAACCATGCCGCTCAGAAAAGGGCTGGGATGATAGCTCTTAAACCCGGCTACCATCAACTAACCTTGGTATTCCACCAGGGTGGAGGAGGAGGGGAGCTCTCCGCAACTTTTGCCGCTCCCGAGCAAACGCACCAGCCGCTAGCATCGGCAGTTTTCTTTGAGTAAACTTTTTTAAAAGCTTTTGAATTAGGCCCTGACCAAAACATCTTACTAAGGTGTTAGGGTCAGGGCTTTTTTTTTGCTAATGGCAGCCTTACATTTCTATGGCTTGTTATTGTAGATCTCTAATATAGGTAATAGGTTTTAAGGTAGTAGGGATCCAAAGTTTATAGAGATCCATTAGACTTATCCTTATTAGAGCGAGTAATAAAAAAACAATTGATAAGGGAAATTGAAAGCAGTATAAATAATGGGGTTGAGGTAGGAGGCTTACATTAATGAAGGCCGACCAGTAGCTATTAATATTCTCAACAATACCAATTGTCCTCGATTTTCCTTAGCGATCTTTATAAAACATGTAAATCCAAATAGACCTGGAAAGCCTGAAGTTTAAGGCACTGGTAAAAAAGGCCATCAGAACAACACACAAAAACATATAGATGACGGGGATTTCAAGAATTCCCCAAGTTATGACCAAGGAAGCTATCATTTGTGCACAAGCCAAGGCGTAACTTACGAACATGGCCCCAAAGAAAAATCCTGGTTCTACTTCAAACTTATAGTCGCATTCCTTGCATCTTTTGTCCATAACGGGCATTTTAAACAATAAGGCATTTCCCTTTGAATCAAAAATGTTTCCTTTCCCGCATTTGGGGCATTTTGCTTGTAGTATGTCAGTAACAACCATTATGTACTAAATTTTTTGGCAAAGCTACTTCCAATGTGGAAATCCTGTATTATACATTTATCTCCAATTCTTGTATTAAAAGGACATTTTTTGTTTGGGAGGAGGATTGTATTTAATAAGTAATTTGCTAGTCTTCATTTGTATTTGCCACCAGTTTTCGGTCTGGCTTATTGCTTACTGTTATAAATACTACCTTAATCAACAATTGTTTTTATAGATTCTATCAAGACCCCTTCGTTATCGTCCTTTTCTGCAGGCAGTGAAAATTTAATATAACTGATTCCGTTGATGGTGTTGTTCTGCAAAGGTATCGAGGGGTCCAGTTTTTTGTCATCAATATAGACACTGCAGTATCCAGGCTTTTGGGTATCGGTATTATCCCATTCCAACCTCAGGATCTGCCAAGTATCTGGTGTTGCTTGGTTTTCTTCTAATTTAAAATTATACATGGCAAAGTGGTGGGAGGTCGTATCGGTCGGGTTAAACCATCGGTCGTGCAAACTGATCAACATCCCTTTAAAGCCTTTGTTTATTTTAATGCGAGATACTATTTCCCCTTTCTGTCCGGCCGGAAAATTAAATAAGGCTCCCCTTTGTTGGGATACTAGGCTAGTGTCCTTTTTGGTTTTCAAATGCATGACCTGACCAGCATCTTTGTTGGGGTGGGGTATTAAAAGAGCACCTGGTTTTCGGTCATACGCGCAGTGCCCTTTGATGCCTTTTATGTAGCTGTGGTGGGACCAATGCGCAAGTCCATCAGCAAAATCGTCGTAACGCTCTTTTTCTCTGAGCCAATTTAGGTCCAAGGTCAACAATTTTCTAAACTTGGGGTGTTGGCCCAAGGAGATAAGAATTTTGTTCTTATTTAATTCTACAAATTCGGTTTGTTGCACACTGCGGTCATTGCTGCCCATTTCACCAAAACGGGTGGCCATAAGGCTATCATTGCGCAAAGGGTTGAGGTATATTTCCCTAAACCCGCTCCATGTTTGTCCATCATCATCAGAAATGGCGGCATGCAGGGCATCGCGGTTTGTAAAAACATCTTCCCAGTAGCCACCGTCATGTTCTACTTCTGGTAGGGGAGTGGTGTTGTTCCAAAGAAGCAGCAAGCTTCCGTTTTGTAGCCTTTGAATGGTAGCCATGGTTATAGTACCGTAGAATCTCGATGGTACTGCTGTCGACCAAGATTCGCCACTGTCCTCCGAAAAGGATTCGTATAGGTTGTCCTGGGCGGTACGGATCAGCATCCAAAGGCGGCCATCTTGGAGTTCTACCACAGAGGGCTCTACGCCCCCGTGGTTCCATCGTTGCCCTTTATGAATGCCATGGGCCTGGTGTGGAGGCGAATTTACCTGGTTCGATTTTTTCCAATTAATGCCCCCATCATCAGAATAATAAGTACCACTGCCATTGCGGTGCAAGGTGTGAAAAGCTGCGATGGCCCTTTTTCCGTTTTTTATGAATACTACTGGTTTAATCATAATAGCCCCGTTGTTGTCAATTTGGTTTTTTGTCCATTCTCCATCAATACCCCCTATAGAGCGAACGGCAAAAACGGCATCGTCTTTTCCGGCAAAAACACGGATATATTCCCCGCTAAGCGGGTCTTTTTTGCCATATAAATTTCCGTCTGCAACGGCAATGGTGTCCCATGACACCCCTTGGTCCTTGGTGGTAATGTATAGGTCCGGACCATAGTGTCTTATTTCTCCATCATCGAGCATAACAAGTCCGGTGTAGGCGTTCTGTGGCGGTATGCCCACCACTTTTGGCGGCTCAATAGACGATTTTTGTTCTGTACACGATACTAGGAATAGAAAAAGGAATAGGCTAGTAGCCGTTATTTTAAAATAAGTCTTTGACATATTTAGGGGTTTTTAAAAATGATGAGGGCTCGGATAAACCACCGAATATAGTGAAAAACCTATTAAAATATTCATGAATCACGGCTCCAAACCAAATTGTGAATATCTATTCTCAAGATTAAGGGCTATCTTTTTCTTAATAATTTATATTTGGCATACTAAAAAAAAGATATGAGCGTAACGTGGTACGAGTGCAAGGTAAAATATAGAAAAACACAGGAAACTGGAGAACAAAAAGTAGCTACAGAGACCTATTTGTTAGATGCGATATCGTATACAGAGGCCGAAACGAGAATTAACCAAGAGATGGCGGCCTATACTAGCGAAGAATTTATGATCACCAATATAAAAGTCTCCAATTTATCGGAGGTGCATGCGGTTGAAAATTCCGATCGTTGGTTTAAGTCAAAAATAGCTTTAATCGCCTATGATGAAAACAGCGGAAAGGAAAGAAAAACCAATATTTATATGTTGGTACAGGCCAATGATGTTAAAGAGGCTTATGACAATACCATAGACGCTATGAAAGGCACTACAGGTGACTATACTATTCCTGCGATCGCCGAATCGCCTATTATGGATGTATTCCCGTATTTTACAGGAGAAGAAGAGCAGTTAGAAAAATTTAACGTCATCGAAAAAACAGAAACTCCTAAGGAAGAAGTTTTATCAGAGGACGAAGTAGAGTAGTTAGATACTGTTTTATAAAATGTAAGAATACAAAAATAGCGGGGCTTGCCCCGCTATTTTTGTATAAACCCCTTCACATCATCACTCAGATCGTAAATAATAGGTCCGGTGAGTATTTGCTGTAGCACACTGCTTCCGGCCGCACTTCGGTAGCCACCGGCACAATGCACCACAATAGGTCTGTCTGTTGGAATATCCTGGGCGGTAGTACGGAGTTCATTCAAGGGATGGGAAATGGCACTCTTAAAAATTTTACCTTCCTCCACTTCGCTCTTGTTTCGGATGTCTACAATGGTGTACTTCTCCGGATGCTTTCTAAAGTCAGCCAGATCTAGGGTTGCCGACTTTTCTAAATTTCCATCGGCCAGAGTGATAACTTGTTTCAGTTGTTTTTCATAGCCGATTTTTGCCACGCGGTGTAATAATTTATACCGGTTTTTTGCCTGGTCTATCACTAGGGTAAACGCTTCTTTTGGCATAATGATGGCTCCCAGCCAAGTTTCAAATTTATCCTCCTCTGACACCGCCTGAATATTAATGCTCCCTTTTAAATAACCTTTTTTAAAGTCCTCTTTAGCTCTTATATCAACGATTAATCCGCTAGCCTCGGTTCGAGCATTAAAAGGCACCTCTTCCAAGGCGGGAATCAAATTGGGGGCGCCAGATTTGTTGAGGTCTACATCATACCCAAAATAGGAAGGGATAAAAGGTTGGCTATCGAGGAGCGTATTTATAAAATCTTGTTTTGAATTTTCCTTAAAAGCCCAATTCCCCATGCGTTCATTGCCCAAAGTGCTGCTATTTGCCTCGCTCAGATTCTTGCCACATAAGGAGCCGGCGCCATGGGCAGGGTAAACTAGGGCATCATCTGGCAGGGCCGTAAATTTAGTCTGAATGGTATGGAACATCATCTCGGCAAGCTCTAGGCGTTTTGCGGTGGTATTCCCTGCCTTTTCGCGCAAATCTGGACGGCCAACATCTCCTATAAACAGCGTGTCGCCGGTAAATAAGGCGGTTTTTTCTCCTTCTGTAGCCACCACCGTAATGCTATCGGGAGAATGCCCAGGGGTGTTAATGGCCGATAGCCTGATTTTCCCAAGGATGATATGATCGTTATCGTCAAAGGAAGTATGCGGATAATCGGCACCCAGTTTCTCACTATTATAAATGGTAGCGCCAGTTTTTTGGTGGATTTCCAAATGAGAACTCACAAAATCGGCATGCGGATGCGTTTCTATGATCGCTACTATGGTTGCATTCTTGGCCTTGGCGTAGTCGTAATATTGCTTTGGGTCGCGTTCCGGGTCTATCACCGCCATTTTACCATCGCTCACTATGGCGTACGAATAATGCGCTAAAGGTTTATATTCAAATTGCTTTATATCCATCATGTCCTTTTGGTGTTTGATATAAAAATAATGAAAGTCACCCGAACCCAATGTAACCTTTATTACATAAGAAATAGGCTAAATGGCCGAACTACAATTTTGTTAGGACCTACGACAAGAATACAATTGGGTTTTCGGGAGTATTTGATATGGCTTTTTTGGGCGTTCCCCCTGCGGCGGTCGGGCTCTTCGCTGTATCCCTTGCTACGCTACGGGGATGCCGCTGCGATCCCTAACGCGGGATTAATGTAGCCATGTATCCATTAGAAAATGTACCAATTGGATTAATGTGACGATTTGTGAAAATAAAAGGAATTCAACGCTAGTGCGAGCGTCACCCTCGTACCGGCAAGAGATATCTTACTAAGAACTTAAGTTTAAAAACAGGATAACTCCATAACTAGTTACCTATTACTGGTCATTAATATGAATTGTTAATTTAAAAATGATCAAGCCAAGGCCAATCCGCCAGATGGCCCCTTCCTACAAATGCAAGTCGTTGTATTTTCCGTGCGGTCCTATTGCAGCGGCATCCTTTTTTAGTGCGCTTGGCGGGCTAAAAAAGATACAGCGGAAAGAGCGACCCGATAGGGGAACACCCAACAAATGGGAATCCTTATTAGAAGCATCCCAAAAAGTTAGGTGTTCGATTGTCTTTAGTAACTATGGGGTTTTAATTGTGGAGGGCTGCTTTTTCCCCATCCACTTTATTATCGCTTACCTCCGCATTCTGCACTCGTTCAAAAAGAATGGTTTGCTTATTCGAATGAAATGCAGGGTATTCGTTATTAGTGTTTATCTCATTGTTTTTAAAAATCAACCCATCTACCGATTTAGCGTACAGTATAGGATTATCGAAAGTCTCAAATTCATTATTCTCTATACGAATGCCCGAGTGAAAGTACTTTGTTTGCCCTTGTAGGTCCGGAATCTCTGGATAAATGGAGATGACAGCAGAAGTAAACTGATACATACTCGTAAGGGCATTGACAAATTTATTATCGCGGATAGTGACATCTCTACACGATCCGGTCTCGTACCAACCATTGGCATCGCCGCAAAGGAGGATGGCACACCCAGAAGTATGATCGAATAGGTTATTGGCTATCAGGGTAGGTTTTGGGGTGCTAAACAAGGCTCCTCGTGCCCTGTTGTTTCGAATAGTATTCCCTGTAAAAATTACCGAAGCTGTCCAAGTAAGGTTCTCAATCCCGATATCAAAATTCGCGGGATCAATCTCATTCCCCAGTTTCTTCTTAAATTGAATTTTGAACTCTTTAATTGGCTCATTTTTATCTGAACGTACTGGTTCTATGGATACGATGGTGTTCTGATGGTCCCAAAGTTCCATTGTTTTTGACTTTACAAATTGTACAGCATCTCCTTTATACCCCCAATCAAACCCGTAAGCCTGTCCATGCATATATTTCGCTACAACAGTTTTAGAATCAATTTTCTCCATGATTTTAAGATAGGTACCATGAATATTGATCGCATCATCCATCATTCCTTCATAGAGTCCGTTTTTGGATACTATCTCGCCTTTGCATGCAGAAAAATGTGTCGCATCTGCCTGGGTAGTAAAGTATCTAGGGTCGTCCTTGCCTCTTAGAGCCACCTCAAATCCGTCCAAATATATGTTTTCGGTTAACTGGGCTAAGAGTCCCATTCCTTCAGCGTAATGAACCTTTACATTTTCAAAACCTATATCTTTCCCTTTATGGACAAAAATACCTGGTGTAGGACGGTAATAACTTCTCATAGTAACCACTGTCCCCGGGATCAGTTTACTGTTTTTCCAATGGTGTGCTTTGATTAGGCCAGGAGCCAATTCACTTACGTTTCTTGTTCCAACGGCAATATCACCGCTGTTGTACACAATTCGTTTGGTTGTTTTTTCAAAGGCCATTCCCGCTATAGGATGCATTTCCCAACCCTCGCCGGTACTATAAAAGGTACTGTCCTTAATGGTATAAGAAACCCAAGGAGCGGTTTCGAAAACAATACTTCCTGCCACGGTATCGTTTTCCACAATTTTAACTTGAGTTATTTGTGGCTTTTCAAAGTCGATCCTTAAGTCTTTCAGGCTTACATTGCTGTTACCGATCAGCGCTATGGGAAGCATGCGTCCGTGAAACATCAGTTCCGAACCATTCCCATCAATAGTGACATTCTTTAGGGTTTCTAGTTCAATCCCTACGGTCTTAGGATTGTCTTGGTCATGATTGGAGATATAGTATTCTCTTTTTAGAGCTCCATCAGGATGAAAATCGTACCGCCCTTTTTTGAACTTAATAACAACAGGCTCAGTATTGACAATTTCACTTTTAATTTTTTTTAGCGCCTCTTGTAATAAGGGAGCGGTGTTTTGTCCGTTATCTGGCAATACACCATAGGTTTCCAAATTATAGACTTTTACCTTCTTTTGCGCTTTCAACGAAAATGAAAGACCAAGGACCAATACAACAAATAAGGGTACTTTTTTTAACATGTTGAGTTTAAATATTATTAATTTGAGTGTGTAAAAATGATCCAAAATAAGGAATAACGATTCTAGAGCAATAATACTACTTTATAATTTTATAGCTGAGTCTGGTTACCTTTTAAAAAAGGGGGGTGTCCAAAACGAGGCTACTCCTGTGTTTTTATTGCAAATAGTTTCTTAAAACACTGTGAATTAATATATTTAAGTGTTTTTTAAACAAACAGTTGGCTATAGAAAATGCCAATATACTTTAACCAAGTTTACCATCGATATTTAGTTAATCAGAAGGTCGTACTGGCCTAGGTACTGTGCGGAATGATAGGGCATGCGGTCGTGTAAGAGCATTGTAAAACCAAGCCTAAATATAGGGAGTTGCCTTCATGAGTGAGGGAATGGAACTGGAAAAAAAGAAAAGGAGAACCCTTTGCTATGTATGATATATTCCTAACTAAAAACCATTATTTTTGCTTAAGAATTATATTCACATAATATTAAGGAAATTCCAGCATGAAAAAGCTAATCAACTATTTTTTACAAGGACTATTGTATATAGCGCCATTAGGTATTACAGCTTATATTATCTATTCGGTTTTTACGTTTATGGATGGATTACTGCAAGATTTTCTCATTGAGTTTTTTGATATTAAAATACAGGGGCTGGGTGTTTTAACACTGATCGTCTTTTTGATTGTAGTAGGGCTTATTGGAAAAACAATCATAGCCAAGCCGTTAAAACAGGTTTTTTCCAAAATAATTGATGGCATACCCTTATTAAATTTTATTTACTCGGCCTTCAATGATCTATTTTCTGCTTTTGTTGGCAAGGAAAAAAAATTCAGCAAACCTGTATTGGTAAAGGTGAATTTAAATTCTGACTTAGAAAAACTGGGCTTTATTACGGAGGAAAATCTAGCTTTTCTAGATGCAACAGATAAGGTAGCCGTTTATTTCCCACATTCCTATAATTTCTCGGGAGAACTATTTATTGTTCCCAAGGCTAATATCAAAAGTTTGGATGCCAAATCTAGTGAGGTAATGAAGTTTATTGTATCGGCAGGATTAATGGGGTGGTCAAAAACCGATCTTCAAGATTGATCCTATAGAAACCACAATCTGCTGCGCGCGGTGGTATTTGATTTGGGTCCAAAAACTGGGACTTGATTAGAATTTAAAATAGAATATATACCAATAGCGTCCTAAACGATTTGAGCCAATCTTTGCAAACACTTTATATATCTGTATTTTAAAAGATTTTTGACGATATGGGGGTCTTTTTAAAGGTTTTATTTTTCTCTGGCCTATCGAAAATTTATCGTAAAATTTGAA
>NZ_FQYX01000074.1 GCF_900141935.1 Arenibacter nanhaiticus
TAAAAAGTACTTGATTTGAACGAAAATTAAAATAGGGCAGGGATAGGGAAAAATAAAAGCACAACATATTCATAACTTGATAACAAGATAACTCGGTAACTCCATAACAGGATAACAAGGTTCCCTCGTGGGGTTTCCCAATGCTTTGAGGGGGGGATTATTCTGTTAGGTGGTTGTTTTCTTGAAAATTTTAGTGGTTTAATTAACCCTGTTTATATGGATTGTTGACAGATGGGACTTTTTTCTCCTTTTGGTAATACCTTTTAATTAATTGCTACTGAATTAAAGGCTATTTCTATTTAATTCCCCCTTTTGAAGGGGGAGTAAGGGGGATGTTGGTATTTTATAATAGGGTATTCGTTTCCTTGAAAACTATAGAGTTTCAATTAACTTTTTGCCAAAGGATTATGATATAATGGGTTATTATGATGTGGTAGGGATTTGTTTAATTTGAGAATTTGAAGACTAGGGAATTTGAAAATTGGGTTTTGTGTAAACTGAGGAGCTGATAGTCTTTTAATGAACTAGGAGGGATTGTAGACACATAGGGGCTTTTTCCTTGTCACTTCGACGGAGTCCGCATTTTTGAGCCACGAGAATTTTTTTATTATGGTTGTTTTTCCTTTTTTAAGGACAGTTCCTGATAGTTTAATCTGTCCGCTTCTTTTTCATTTTCTTTGCTCGTCCAAAGAAAACGAAACAAAAGAAAAGACGCCTTATTCGATGAATTTTTCGACACCGAGGTCGAAAACTGGTTTCAAAACTCCGCGTCGCCTCGTACCTCAGCTCCTGGTCTCGGAGCTTTTGAAACCTATTCTGCGAATCAGGGCAATTAGCTGCGCTGGCTTTATTTTTAGTACACTCATGATTTTATTAATCCCGGAAAATTTGTCATAGTTTGTTTATGGATAGGTTGTTTCACAAAGTTAAACTCTTACGAATAGTCTTCACTTTTTTCCAATTGTTAATTGGTTATTGTGAAATTGGTAATTGAAAATGGCCCCTCGGCGTAAATGTAAGTCGTTGCATTTCCTTCTCGGTCCTGTGCGAATCAGGGGTTTTAGCTGCGCTGGCTTTGGTTTTAGTACACTCATGATTTTATTAATGCCGGAAAATTTGTCTTAGCTTGATTATGGTTAGGTTGTTTCTCTTCTCTATTTTCTTACCTCTTTGAACTTATTGCTAATTGAAAATGACTGCCGCCATGGCCAACGCGCCATCTGGCCCCTCGAGGTAAATGCAAATCGTTGCATTTCCTTCTCGGTCCTCTGCGAATCAGGATTTTTAGCTGCGCTTGCTTTGTTACGGGTAGTCTGATGATTTGAGCGATTTTAGGAGCTTTGTATTAGCTTGTTTACGGTTGGTTAGTTCATAATCATTAACCTATTCCGTTTTTTGAAAAGTCATATTGGCCGATAGTCCCGCGATTCGGCCGGGGAGGTACTGATTACTCTTTTTTCTCTTCTCTCTTCTCTCTTTTCTTTTATCCAGAGCTAGAACATTTTAAACCTCATATTACCATAACAAGATAACTCGATAACTCCATAACAAGATAACTCGATAACTCCATAACTGAATACTGGTTACCGATTACTGGCCATTAGAATGAATTGTTAATTTAAAAATGATGCAGCCAAGGCCAACTATCAGGTCTTTTTTCTCTTCTCTCTTTTCTTTTATCCAGAGCTAGATCATTTTAAACCTCATATTACCATAACAAGATAACAAGATAGCTCCATAACTGAATACTGGTTACCGATTACTG
>NZ_FQYX01000006.1 GCF_900141935.1 Arenibacter nanhaiticus
AATTCTGGCCGGATCTATATCACATATAGCGGTAATTAGTACATCGTCCCTTTTTAAAAGGTTGTTTAGGTGGTTGGTTCCTCTAAGTCCAATCCCTAAAACAGCAACTTTTAATTTCTCTGTATTTCTTTTAAACGATTTTCCTAAAGATATGTTCGGAAGAATAGCAATACCAGCTGATGTTATAGCGGTCTTTTTGATAAAATTTCTCCTGTGGTTCATTGGTTCTTTTTTGTGTTAAATAAAGGCCAACAAATATTAATATTATGTAAAAAAATAAGGTGTAAATTATTTACATTTTAGGGGGAGAAAATCGGATATGCCCCGAAAATAGGCGGATTTTACACCTTTTTAATCAAAATGACCGCATTAGGTTATTGATATTATTGAATATATTTGTTACATCTATGTTTAGTTAGGGTTAATAAAATTATATGTTTACAAAAAGGAAGTTAATTAGGGAACCAATGCTAGGGGTAATGTTATGGCTTTGGTTCTTAGGGAGTACCGCTGTGTATTGCCAAAAATCTTCTAATTTTATTAAACTTCCTTTTACACTCGATAATCAAAAAATAAGAGTATATCAGACCGTACAAGATAGCTTGGGCTTTGTATGGTTGGCCCATGGAAATGGATTGTCTAAATATGATGGGCATAGATTTACCTTTATTTCTTCTGATAAAATATTTAAAGAGGATCTAAATCAAAACGAGGTAAAAAAAATTCTAAAGGATAGCTATAGCCGTATTTGGGTCTTGTCTACCAGTGGTGAATTGCGCTATCTGGCCGCTAATGATACCTTTCTCCCAATTGGTGAAGAAGCAAATTCCATCTTAAAAAACCATAAACTAACCATGTTTATGGAAGAAAAGGGCATCTTGTGGTTGGGGACGTCAAATGGTGGGATTTTTACCTATGATGTTTTAACTGGAAAATTGAATGGTATTACTACCATACCTAATGTTACGGAAGGAAGTACAGAATTGACATCGATGGTTGTCCGAAATTCAGAACAATTGATCGTTAGTACTTATATGGGGCCCGTATATATTTATTCCTTGGTAACCGGAGAATTAAAGGAATTTAATGTGCCTTATGAAACGAGAATTCCAGATAATGTGTTTTTGCTTCTAGATAATAAAGATCGACTTTGGCTTGGGTCTTCTTATGTTAATCATGGGTTGCTAATTTACGATTTTGATACAAAAAACTTTGTGCAGGATGCCATTTTTGACAAGGAAAGGAAGAATCTCCTTAAGGACCCATTTACTTTTATGTACAAAGATTCTAAAGGGATTTTTTGGATCGGCACGGATGGTAACGGGCTCTTTAAAATTAATTTGGATACAGATGAGTTTCAAAACTACAAGCACAACGACCTTAATGAATTTTCTCTGAGCAGTAATACTATTTTAGATATATATGAGGATATGAACCATAATTTATGGGTCATCAGCAATTATGGGGATATAAAAATCCTCCCCAATCCAGATGGTCAGTTTAAGTATCATTCCGGATCCTTAAATAACAAAACGGCGCGGGTATTATCAACATATAGGGCACAAAACAATGCCTTATGGATAGGGACAGATGGACAGGGATTAATGAAGTTTTCGGAAGAAAGCAAACTAGAAAAACAATTTTTTGCTTCTTCAAAAAAGCAGAAGGCCTTTTATATACACACTATCAATGAAGATAGGAACAATGATATTTGGGTAGGAACTTATAAGAACGGACTATGGGTGTACGATAAAGAAATCAAAGAGTTTTCCAAGATACCCCTTGTGGGCGGCAAGGGCTTAGAGGCATCCGATGTAAGAACAAGTTTTCGGGATGCTAAGGACAGAATATGGGTGGCTACCGATATAGGGGTTTATGTATTTGCAGACAAAAATCGTTTGTTGGCAAGTTTTCCAAATAATAGTGCTGGGCTGTCCGGGATAATAACCCAAAGCATTGTTCAGGACCATAAAGGGGGCTTATGGTTGGGAAGTGATGGTGGAGGGTTATTTGAGTTTAAAGAAGATTTTTCAGATTTTTCTAAATCTACATTTAAACAGTACCCTTATGTAGACGAAAAAGGTCAAACGAAGAAGAGTTTTAGAATTCAATCCATGGCAGCAGTTTCCAATGGGGATATATGGGTTGTGACTACTTTGGGGAGCCTGTTAAAATTCGATCCGAAGACAGGGGAGTTTAAGTCCATGGAGATTAACGATCCTTCAAAAAAGGTGGTCTTTAGATCGGTGGTGTCGGATTCTCAGGAAAAATTGTGGTTAGGGTCTAGCCATGGGCTGTGGAATTATAACCCCAAAGATTCCTTGCTTAAAATATTTTACGATAAGGACGGATTGCAGGATAACTATTTCATGCCCCGCAGCGCTCATAGGGGAGCGGACGGGTATTTGTATTTTGGAAGTTTAAACGGAGTCAATTATTTTAAACCCAATAACCTGAAAAAGAAAGAATACGTCCCTAACTTACTTTTAGAGGAGATCAAAATTTTAAACCAACCGGCTATTTCCGTGATTCCCGAACAGTTAAAAAACGGGGTCGAAAAAATAACGCACCTTTCTTTAGAACACGATCAATCATCATTTTCTTTTCGGTTTTTGGCGTTGGACAATGTTCTTTTTCCGCATTATAGTTATGCTTATCGGTTAAAAGGATTTAATGAAGATTGGGTTATTTCCGAAAATGAACGATTGGCGAGCTACACCAATATTCCGCCGGGAAATTATGTTTTTGAGGTAAAGGCAGGAACTGATAAAGACTTGTGGAATATTGCTCCCATTGCAATTAATATTCATATTGCTCAGCCATTTTGGAATACACCTTGGGCACATATAATATATGTATTGTTGGCCCTAGCTTTAATTTATAGCATATTCGTATGGCTACAATTAAGGAATAAACTTGCTTCAGAAGAATTGCAAAATCGACATGAAAGGGAATTATATGCTTTAAAAATGAACTTTTTTGCCAAAATGTCACACGAAATACAAACCCCCTTGACCTTAATCCTTATTCCGTTGGAGAATATGATAGATAGAGCCGTAAAAAGCGGGAATGTTGTTTTGGAAAAAAGGCTGCGCTTAATAGAAAATAATGCCCGTAGATTATCCAGAATTGTCTTTGAACTTACTTCTCTTCGAGATAAGGAATTAGAAAAACTGGTTCTTAGGGCTTCCCCTGGCGATATTATTGAGGATTTAAAACTGATTGTGGCTTCCTTTGAAGAGCAGGCCGATTTTAAAGGGATAAGATTTAGGTTTAATTATCCCTCGAACGGACTGACCATTTCGTACGATAAGGAGAAAATAGAGCATGTTTTTTATAACCTCTTGTCGAATGCCTTTAAATTCACACCCAAAGGAGGTACTATATGTTTAGACATATTAGTGGAGGAATGGGACAAAAAAGTAAAAATTTCCATTACCGATTCGGGGCCTGGAATACCTAAAGAAGAGCTTGATAGTATTTTTAAATTGTTTTACCAAACGGGTGCTGGCAAAGAGAAAATAGGAACTGGAATTGGGTTAGCACTAACCAAGGAGTTGGTAGACTTACACAATGGATCCATAGACGTAAAATCGGATCCAGAAAAAGGAAGTTGTTTTATTGTAACTCTTCCTATAATCAGGGATTTAGATACTGTGTCTGAAGAAAATAAGAGTGCCAATAGTTTAGATGAAGGGCTAAAAGAAAATACCTTGGAGGTTCTTCCATCAAAGGATTTGTCAACCAAGGAGCAAAGTAAAACTATATTAATTGTCGAAGACAATTATGAACTGCAAATTTCTTTAAAGGATATTTTTAGGGATTCTTACCAGATCATATTGGCCGATGATGGAAAAGAAGGATATGACTTGGCGTTGCAACATCTTCCGGATTTAATTATTAGCGATGTTATGATGCCAAAAATAGACGGCATTCAGATGAGTGAAATGCTGTTGAAAAATACAAACACTGCCCATATCCCCATTATCTTGTTAACAGCAAAGAAGGAATCGCAAAGTAAAATATTGGGCTTACGCGCTGGGGCCGTAGAATATATTAATAAACCGTTTAATATTAATGAGCTCATCCTAAAAGTTAATAATATTCTTACTAGACGAGATCGGTTGCTTTTTAAGTTTAAAAATGACCTGATCAGTACGCCCACAAAAGGAAACTTGAAATCACAAGACGAAATATTTCTTGATAAAATTGTCGCTCTCATCGAAAATAACATGGGGAATCCCGATTTTAAATTGGAGGATTTGGCAGTTGAATTTAATATGAGTTATTCGGCCATATATCGAAAGTTTCAAGCCTTGACCGGAAAAAAAATAGTCGATTTCGTAAGAACTATGCGCCTTAAAAAAGCAGCGGTCCTAATTGGAGAGTGTAATTACTCCATTTCCGAAGCAGCCTTTATGGTTGGATTTAATGATCCGAAATACTTTTCTAAGTGCTTTAAAAAAGAATTTGGGAAAAGTCCAGGAAAATTAAAAGGTAAAAATAGAACGAACAGTAGTCCCGAGGCCTAGGTATACAACCATTGACCGATAAGATTGGCTGTTGGTTAATTACGTATTTTAAAAGAAGAGAAGTAACAAATTCCATTGGGGGAAATAATCAATTAGTAAAAATGACAAAAACAGTTTTGAATGATCAGCAACGACAAGCATGGGCTTTGTCTATCAATGGATTTAGCTTGCTAAAGCTTTTTCTTATTACAATTTTAGCGTCTTCCTGTAATACGCTGTCAAAACAAGATATTCATGGACAAATGAGTCCGGAGAAATTAGAATTCTCGGCCACAATTAACCCTAGGGGTAACACTTGGGTAGTTAATAATCTAGCCGAAAATCAGACCATGATTACTAAAGAAGGTGTTCAAAACTGGAAAAATATAGATAATGAGTTACGCACTTACTTTAAGACAAATGCCATTGGGAATTTACATCTAGGGCTTCATATAAAAGTACCTGAAGGAATTTCTAAAATAAAGGTGAGCGTAGGTGACCAATCCAAGGAAATAACAGTCTCTAACAGAGGTTTTGAAAATATACCAGTCGGAGTGTTTACCATTGGCAAAACGGGGTATCATTATATCCAATTAGAGGGTATAGAAAAAACCGGTGCCACAGTAGCCGATATAAAGGAGGTCTTGGTAGGAGGTCCAGCGGTTAATGGAGCAATTACCCATGTGAAGGAGGATTTTTATTGGGGTAGGAGAGGACCATCGGTACATTTAAGTTATATCACTCCTGAGGATACCGATATTTTATGGTTTTATAACGAAATTACCGTTCCCGAAAATGAAGATGTAATAGGTTCTTATTATATGGCCAATGGCTTTGGGCAAGGGTATTTTGGAATGCAGGTAAACACTGAGACCGAAAGACGGGTCCTATTCTCGGTTTGGAGTCCATTTGAAACCCAGGATCCAAATGAAATTCCAGATGACCAAAAAATTATACTGTTGGGAAAGGGGAAGGGAGTAACCACTGGCGAATTTGGTAATGAAGGTTCTGGTGGACAGAGCTATAAAGTGTTTGATTGGAAGGCAGGAAACACCTATAAATTTTTATTAAAAGGGGAGCCTTCAGAAAACAATTCGACTGATTTTACGGCGTATTTTTATGATCCTGAGATTAAGGAGTGGAATTTAATAGCTAGCTTTAGAAGGCCTCATACGAGTACCTACCTCACAAGGCCCCATTCTTTTCTAGAGAATTTCGAAACTGAAATGGGGTTTGTTTCTAGACAAGCAGAATATACCAATCAGTGGGTTTTTGATACGAAGGGCAATTGGCATGAACTTACCCAAGCTAAATTTACTGCCGACGCAACGGCCCGAAAGGGATCAAGGGAAGATTATGCCGGCGGTGCATACGGGAATACATTTTATATGAGAAATTGTGGTTTTTTTAGCGATAAGACCGATATGGACACTTTTCATAGAAGGAAGAGTAATGGAGTAGCACCAAATATAGACTTTTCGGCTTTAGAAGTGCCCAATAAGAATACTGTTAAATAATAGAAGTGAACGCCCCTAGTGATGGAGCAGGGTTTGTTAAAACCTTAAAAGGCAAAATTCCTTAGGTAGGGACTGGAGCTTAAATAATTGATGTTTTTACCAAAAATAGTTATGAATAAATTTGTATTATCGGTGTTCTGCACTGTGATTTTTACCCATTTTGGGAATGCTCAAAAGGGCATTAGTGATATCTATAAATATATTGAAGACCCTAAGGTTATATCCGAAAACAAGGAAAGCCCTAGAGCTGGATTTTATTCCTATAAATCAGAAGAAGAAGCTGTAGAAAACAACTATAAGTCTTCTGGGAATTACCTTTCATTAGACGGACAATGGAAGTTTAAATGGGTAAGAAGTCCAGAAGAGCGACCTTTAGACTTCATCCAGCCCAATGTTGATGTAGAGGCATGGGATAATATAAAGGTTCCTGCAAACTGGGAGGTCGAAGGGTTTGGAATCCCTATTTATGTCAACCATCAATATGAGTTTGCCGATTATAAGGCTCCCGTTTCTTCTGAAATGGAGCTGGTAGATCGCATTTATCCAAAGAATCCAGGAAAGGTTCCCCATGATTACAACCCTGTAGGATCTTATAAACGCGACTTTCACCTAGACGCTTTATGGACGGTCGAAAAAGAGGTGTTTTTACATATAGGAGCTATGAAATCTGGTGGGTTTGTTTGGATTAATGGCCACTATGTGGGGTATTCCCAAGGAAGTAAATTGCCTGCCGAATTTAAGATCTCAAAGTATCTTCAGCCCGGGAAAAATACTATTTCCTTACAGATTTATAGATGGACCGATGGTTCTTATCTAGAAGCTCAAGATTTTTGGAGAATAAGTGGAATTGAACGTGGTGTTTATTTATATGCACAGCCAAAAATTAGAATAAAAGACTTTGAAGTAACTTCATTATTAGATGGTAGCTATACCGATGGTGTGCTGAATCTAAGTCTAGAGGTGGAAAACAATAGCGGAAAAACACAAAATACTCAAATTTCTTATGCTGTTTTGGACAGTGAAAAGAAAGTGGTAATTTCTGATCGCAAAGCACTTCGTTTGGAGACCGAAAAAACAAATGTTATTTCATTTTCTAACACCATTAGAAAGGTAAAGGCATGGTCGGCAGAAACGCCGAACCTTTATACTTTAGTGATAACAACCGAAGATAAAAAAGGAAGAATCATTGAGGCTACTTCCAATAACATTGGTTTTAGGACCTCTGAAATTAAAAACGGGCTGCTTTTGGTAAACGGACAACGCATTACTCTAAAAGGAGTAAACGCTCAGGAAACCGATCCGGAAACGGGCCATATTATGAGTGAGGAATTAATTCTGAAAGATATCCAACTTTGGAAAGAAAATAACATCAATGCAGTTCGTTTAAGTCATTACCCGCGGGGCAATAATTTTTATGAATTATGCGATAAATATGGGATTTATGTGGTAGATGAAGCAAATATTGAATCGCACGGTATGTATTATGGTAAGCATTCTTTGGCCAAGAAACCAGAATGGGAACTTGCCCATACCGATAGAATGGTGCGTATGGTAGAGCACCATAAAAACCATCCTTCTATCATTATTTGGTCTATGGGGAACGAAGCCGGAAACGGGACCAATTTCTATGCAGGATATAAGGCTATCAAAGAACACGATGCTTCTAAAAGGCCGGTACAATACGAACGTACCTATAAAGATGAGGATGGTAGTTTATTCGATATGGATGTAAATACCGATATCATCGTGCCACAATACCCTTCTCCGGCTACTTTTGAAGCCATTGGTAGCAGTAAAACAGATCGTCCGTTTATTCCTAGTGAATATGCCCATGCCATGGGAAATAGTACTGGGAACTTTCAGGACTATTGGGATATCATTGAAAAATACGACAACCTGCAAGGGGGCTTTATATGGGATTGGGTAGATCAGTCTATTTGGAAAACTAATGAAAAGGGAGAACGCTATTATGCCTATGGGGGCGACTACGGAGAGAATATGCCGTCGGACAATAGCTTCTTGAATAACGGCATTGTGTTCCCGGACAGAACGCCACAACCTGGCTTGTACGAAGTTAAAAAAGCACATGAGTTTATAAACTTTAAAAGCAAGGGATATACCGCAAAGAACGAATTAAGGGTACTGGTAGAAAATCTTTACGATTTTGTAAACTTGGATATGTTTACTATTACAGCTCAAATAAAAGCCGATGGAAAGGTTTTAAAAACGCAAGATTTTGGCGGAGTTGCTGTAGAACCACATACAGGTAAGATTATCCGGGTTTCCTTAGATGGTGTAGAAATGACACCTAATACGGAGTATTTTGTAATTGTTTCTGCAACTCTAAAGGAAGATTGGTCCTTACTTAACAAAGGATTTGAAGTGGCCCATGAGCAAATTCCTTTGAAACAACCTATTTGGGAAAAGACCAAGTTGGTAAATGAAGGAAAATCCTTATCACTAAAACAAGACAAGCTATATGCTACGGTAAGTAATGGAGATTTTAGTGTAAAATTTGATAAAACTGAGGGGAACATTATTTCGTATGCGTATATGGGTACGGAATTGATCAAGGATGGTAACGGACCAAGACCAAATTTTTGGAGAGCAGTAACAGATAATGACTTCGGAAACGGTATGCCATATAAAAATATTGAATGGAAAAAAGCATCTTTATTTGCCAAGGTATCCTCTTGTGAGGTGCGTCAATCAGCTAGCAATCAGGTAGATTTTGTCGTAATGTATCAACTTCCTGGAGTAGATACCAGATTTACGTCTGTGTATACTGTCCTAGGTACGGGGGTGCTAAAAGTACACAATAGCTTAGAACCATCAACTTATAAAGGCGATATACCAAGAGTAGGTATGAAAATGCAATTGCCAAAAGATTTTAACCAAATGACCTATCTAGGTCGTGGCCCTTGGGAGAATTATCAGGACAGAAAAGCTTCGGCCTTTGTAGATCTGTATACGTCTAATGTGGCCGACCAGTATGTTCCTTATATAAGACCTCAGGAGAATGGATATAAGACAGAAGTTCGATGGGCAGCATTTGAAAATACGGATCGTACTGGTTTAATGGTGGTATCTGCCATTGATAACAAAAAGAACTTAGGCCTGAGCGCATTGCATATGCTTAACGAAGATTTTGATGCAACACCAGGATTAGACTATGGTAAAGGTAATGTAGAAGAAGCCTATAGAATAGACGGGATGCCGGCCGTAAACAGTAGCAAACACACCATAGATATCAAGGAAAGGGATTTGGTGCAATTAAATATAGATATGGAACAGCGTGGTGTTGGTGGTGACGATAGTTGGTATGCCAGACCGCAGCAAGAATATCAAATAAATGGCGATGAGAAGCATACGTATAGTTTTTATTTGATTCCTTTCCAAAAAGGCAATACCGATAGCTTTATAAATAACTTTAAAAAATATTATCCTTTGGAAAAGTAAGATATAGGACTGTTTTTTCTAAGTATTAGTAGTATTTTTGAGCCGCTGTTTGGAGTTTTATAAGTTATTATATAAAACTTCAAACAGTTTTTTTTAAGGCGTAATTCCAATTATTTATTCAAGAAGTAACTAAAAAATGAAAAGTTTAAAAATTTATTTGACGGCAGTTTTAGGGAGCATGGTTTTGCTCTCTGCCAATGCACAGCAAGACATTACAACTGCAGAATTAAAAGAGCATATCGAGTTTTTGACATCAGAAAATAAGGTGGGCCGTTATCCGGGAGGGAAAATAAACAGGAAGATTGTAAAATACATCATCAATGATTTTAAAGAAGCTGGGATACCGCCTTTTTCAAAATCGTATACCCAAAAGTTTAAGGCCCAATTACGCTTTAAAGAGGGGGATGCCCCTAAAGGAAAGGCCAAGACATGGAACGTAATCGGTTTTATAGAAGGTAATGATGATAAATTAAAGCACGAATATGTGGTTCTTGGAGCGCATTATGACCATTTGGGTATGGGTGGAGGCCCTTCTACCAAATCAGATAAAATTGCCATTCATTACGGTGCCGACGACAACGCTAGTGGAACTTCGGCCCTGATGGAAATTGGAGAAAAATTAAAAGCACACCAATCAGAATTAAAAAGGAGTATTATTTTAGTAGCTTTTGGCGCTGAGGAACAGGGATTATTAGGTAGTAAATTCTTCGTTGATAATCCTATTGTACCGATTTCACAGATTAAATTGATGGTGAATATGGATATGATAGGAAGGTTGAATTCTGAGAACCATATTTATATGGGTGGAGCAGGAACATTTCCTGGCGGTGTAGAATTAATGAAAGAGTTAGGGCCTCCGTTAGGACTTACTCCTTTGGTGCATGCAGGATCCGTCGGTGGGTCGGACCATGTTTCGTTTTTCAAAAAAAACATTTCGGTTCTTGGCCTTCATACCGGTGGTCACCCACAATATCATACTCCGGAAGATACTATAGAATTTATCAATTTTGAAGGGCAAAAAAGAGTCAGTGAGTATATATTCCAAGCTATTATGAAAGTAGCAAGTACCGATTATAAAATGGAATTTATTTATCAGGAATAAAGAAAATCCTGAGTACGCTTAGATTATTAATATTTGATATCCCCGAAGTTTTGCTTCGGGGATATTTGGTTTTAAGAAGTATTTTATTGGTAACTTTACCCTTCATAATTTCTGAAAATTAATTTATAGAATGAGGAGTCTTAACATATTTGGTGCGTCGCTGTTGGTTTTGCTAACGGTGCAATGTAAAGAAAATAAAAAAACAGGAGAGAAAAGTGATCCACAAAAATCGACCTTGAATGAATCAATTTCGGCAGAGGTTCTCAGCACCCTTATTTATGAAAAGCCATCAAATATAGAGACGCCTAAAGGAATGGTATGGATTCCTGGAGGCGAATTTATACAGGGAGCGGTTCCACAAGATAAGATGGCCATGTCTCATGAAAAGCCAGCCCATAGAGTTGCTGTTGATGGGTTTTTCATGGATGTTACCGAAGTTACCAATGCCCAGTTTTCTAAATTCGTAAATGAAACCGGGTATATAACAGTGGCAGAAAGGGCCATAGACTGGGAAGAAATGAAATCTCAAGTACCCGAGGGAACTCCAAAGCCACACGATTCTATTTTACAGCCGGGGTCATTGACCTTTAAAAAAACAAAAAACTCGGTCCCTAATCTATTTGATTTTTCCCAATGGTGGAATTGGACCGTCGGTGCTAATTGGAAACAGCCGAATGGTCCGGGAAGTAGTATTCAAGGAAAAGATAACGAACCGGTAGTGCAAGTGGCATACGAAGATGCGTTGGCCTATTGTAAATGGGCCAATAGACGTTTACCAACCGAGGCCGAATGGGAAAGGGCTGCAAGAGGAAAAAAAGAATCCAGTATTTATTTCTGGGGCGATGAGGAGAAGGTTTTGTCCCAAATGGCGAATACTTGGGAAGGCGAATTTCCTGTAAATAATATTAAATCCGACGGATTCGAAGCTCGTGCAAAAGTGGGATCATACCCTCCAAATGAATTTGGGTTGTATGATATGGCCGGAAATGTTTGGGAATGGACCAGTGATTGGTATAATGTAAATTATTATAAAGAGCTTCAAACATCACAGCAACCAATAGTGAATCCTAAAGGAGCAACAACGGCTTATAACCCCAACTCCCCATACGCCAAAGAAAAGGTCATGAAAGGAGGTTCGTTTTTATGCAATGCTTCCTACTGTGCTAGCTATAGAATTTCTGCTAGGATGGCAAGTAGCTTAGATTCTTCTTTGGAACACTTAGGATTTAGGACTGTAGCTACCGTAGAAATGTTGTCTGCCAACTAAGGTAGGCAACAGTCCATAGGTCATTATTAATTTAATGAGAGCCTTTTATCGATTTATAAATGTATTTAATACGTTTATAAAATAATATTTCTATTTTTGAGTATAGCAATTCACAAACTAATATAAATGCAGTTTCTAGAAAACTTTACGCCTCAGCTGATTGTCGATTCTCCTGGGAGAATTAATATTATTGGAGAACATACGGATTACAACCTTGGGTATATATTGCCAACGGCCATTGACAAAACGATTAAATTCAGTTTTCAAAAAAACGGATCGGAAAATACTTGTCAGATATACAGTCTAGGGTACGACACCGGATTTGAAGCTGATTTGGGCAGTATAGCAAAAAGCGAGGTGCAATGGGAAAATTATGTTCTTGGTGTACTGCACCAAATAGCTCTTAGGACCGATAAGTTAAGGGGGTTTGACTGTATAATAGAAAGTAAATTACCAATAGGATCTGGGGTAAGTTCTTCTGCTGCATTGGAATGTGGATTGGCCTATGGTCTGAACGAACTTTTTGATTTGGGCTTGTCTAAAATAGATATAGTAGAACTATCTAGGGCCGCAGAGCATAACTACGTGGGGACCAAATGCGGAATTATGGATCAGTACGCTTCAGTAATGAGCAAGGAAGGCCATGTAATTCTTTTAGATTGTGAATCTTTGGAAGCTACTTATATTCCAATAGAAATAGCGCCTTACAGAATTTTGTTGTTAAACACGAATGTTTCGCATAGTTTGGCAACAGGAGAGTACAATACAAGACGTAGCGAATGCGAATCTGGAGTAGCTATGATCCAAGCACAAAATACTGAAGTAAAGGCCTTAAGACATGTTGATCTCCAAACATTGGCGACCTATAAAGATACCATGGACCCTATCGTGTATAAACGCTGTAGTTATGTGATCGAGGAAAACCAAAGGGTTCTTGACGCAGTGAAGGCCTTAAAAGAAAACGATTTAAAAACCCTGGGGACTTTAATGTACGAAACACATCAGGGCTTAAGTGAACAGTATGAGGTTAGTTGCCCGGAACTAGATTTCTTGGTAGATTTCTCCAAGGGAAGGGATGGAGTCTTAGGAGCAAGAATGATGGGTGGCGGTTTTGGTGGCTGTACCATTAATTTGGTCCACGAAGATGCCATGGAAGCTTTTATTGAGGCCGCATCCAAAGCTTATGCAGAAAAGTTTAATATAGCGTTGACGGCTTTTGAAGCCCAACCAAGAGAAGGAACCTCCATCGTAAAATAAATACTATGTCTAAAGAGTTTAACAACAATCCACATAGAAGACTTAATATATTGACCGGAGAATGGATTCTAGTATCTCCGCATAGAAATAAGAGGCCATGGCAAGGGAAAACAGAAAAACAAGCTGTAACAGATCGCCCGCAATACGATCTGGCCTGTTATTTGTGTCCTACCAATGAAAGAATGGGAGGTGAAAACAATCCCGATTATAAAAAACCGTATTCTTTTGTCAATGACTTTTCGGCTTTGTTGAACGATGTCAAGGATGAAAAATACGAAAATGGACTCTTGTATGCCGAGTCTGAATCTGGCATTTGCAAGGTCGTTTGTTTTTCACCTGACCATTCGGTAACCTTGCCACTAATGTCTATTTCGGCCATTACAGATGTTATTTCTCTTTGGCAAAAGGAATATAAAGAACTGGGGAGTATGAAAGGTATTAACCACGTTCAGATTTTTGAAAACAAAGGAGACGTCATGGGGTGTAGTAATCCGCATCCTCATGGACAGGTATGGGCTCAAAAGAATATACCTTTAGAAGTGGCGAAAAAAATAGACAGACTGAAGGATTATTGGGAGAAAAACCAAAAAAGTATTTTGGAAGATTATGTGCAACAAGAGTTAAAATTGGATGAACGTATTATTCTAGAAAACGAACATTTTGTGGCTCTTGTGCCTTATTGGGCTGTATGGCCTTATGAAACTATGATACTTCCCAAACGAAAAATAGCCCATATTGGCTTGCTTACAGAGAAGGAAAAAGTTTCCTATGCAGAAATCCTAAAAGGCATGACGATTAAATACGATAATTTATTTAAGACTTCTTTTCCCTATTCTGCAGGGATACATCAAGCACCAACAGACGGTGAGGAACACCCCGAATGGCATTTTCATATGTCATTTTACCCGCCATTATTACGTTCGGCTACCGTTAAGAAATTTATGGTAGGATATGAAATGTTTGCGAACCCACAACGTGATATCACAGCTGAACAGGCGGCCGAAACCTTGGCATCCTTACCGAGCATTCACTACAGTAAAACATAGTACTAATAAGATTTCCGAAGTATGTCCTAAACAAAGGCCATGCATCGGAAAATCTTATAATTTCCTAGTGGGGATTGACATGTTAAAAGTGACCTTTGTTCTTCAAAGCGACAAACTATCAATAGAGGAGCATTGAATTCCAATCTAAAACAAACAATAAGTTGTGTCAGGGGCTTCTTTCTTATTGGATTTACTCATCTAACAAGATTTTTAATTTTGTCAAAATAATAACTTCCGCTTTATTTTTATTGGCAAATGCAGCTGCGATTTTATTGGAGGTATCCCAAATTAGTTTTTTAATAGGAATGGTGAATTTTGATTTATGCTCCCTATAAAAATCACTGAACTCCTTAAAATATATAGAACCCTCATGTTCTTCATTCTGTAACCAATCAAAAACAATTTCGATTTGGTATGCGGTGTCAGTACCAAATTGATCTTTAAAATCCTCAAGGGAAACCCAATTTTCACGTACCGCAGCATGTAGTTTTTCAACCTCACTAGACCTAACTTTATTATCGGCCATAGCAACGGCATAGAATAATTTTCCTAGATTTTGGTAGAGCTCATCGCTTATTTTATTGGATTGTTCCATGTCTTATTGTTTAAGATTAGCAGTAAATTAAAACCATTCACCTCAAAAGAACCAAAAGGCAAGGAATACTTATTGCGCTTTAGTTAACAGCTGACTTCTATACCTTAAAAGGACACCTCAGATTCTTTATAGTCCGTTAATGCATGAAGGGTATGTTTAATTCTCATCAATTCTTTTTTAACCTTTTCTAAGGTAAAAGGATGGTTATAGCGTATGGATATAGTTTTATTTTCCACACTGATATCGAGAATTCGTAAATCTAAAATTCTACTTAGATTTCTAACTATAATACGTTTGCATTGCTCCGAATTAAGATCCGGTACTTGAATTAATGTTTTCATTACAGTAAGATTTTGGGTTTAATTCTTAAAAATAACCACTCAATTGTAGATAGTAAATGATATATATCATAACAAAGGGGGCGAAATTTACGTTGCTTTGTAATAACGCATTCATTTATGAAGGATATCATAGTTGTTTTATTCCCAAAGCGATGAAAAAAATAGTATTGGCCATAGATATTGGAGGTACTAATACCAAAATAGGGTTGGTAACCAAGGAAGGTAGGATTCTAGGGGTAAAGGTGTTCGAGACCCGAGCAAAATTGCCCTATAAAAACTTTATGCAAAAGCTCGAAGAAAAAGTGAATATGTTGCTCAATGAGCACAATGCTTTTTTTAGGATAGAGGCGATTGGGGTAGGAGCACCTAATGTTAATATCCTTACCGGAAACATGGAAAACCCACCTAATTTAAATTGGGGAACTTCGGTTCCTTTGACGAAATCAATAGAAGAAATATGGAAATTCCCCACCATAGTGGCTAATGATGCCAATGCCGCCGCGATAGGAGAAATGACCTTTGGAATGGCCCAAGGAATGAAAAACTTCGTGATGTTGACCCTTGGGACCGGATTGGGGAGCGGTATAGTGATCAATGGACAATTATTGACAGGGGAACACGGTCTGGCTGGAGAATTGGGACATACCAAAGTAGATCCCTATGGCCGACAATGTAATTGCGGCTTAAGAGGATGCTTGGAAAATTATGTTTCCGTAACAGGGATTAAGCGGACCGTTTTTGAACTTATTTCTGAAATGACGGAAGACTCCCCTCTAAAAAAATTAAGCTTTGATGACCTAAAAGGAGAAATGATTGCCGAGGCAGCCTTAAATGGAGATCCTATTGCCATAAAAGCTTTTGAACTGACCGGTGAAATTTTGGGAAGTAAATTGGCCGATTCCGTCGCACATCTAGATCCAGAGGCTATTATCTTGGCAGGTGGATTGGGAAACGCCGGAGATATTCTTTTAAATCCGACGGTGGCAAGTATGGAAAAAAACCTGTTTACGGCTTACAAAGGAAAAATAAAAGTCCTTATTTCTAAGGAGCCAAGTGCCAATTCCATTTTGGGGCCAGCAGCACTAGCCATTAATAATCTCACCTACTCTTCATAGAGATCTAATTTGTTTTTTAGGAAAGTAATCTCATCTTGCATTTTTTCGATACGATCTAACAAATGATTGATTACTGCTATCCCCTCTAAATTGATCTCTAAATCCGAATATAACCTAAGAATCTTTTCGGTCCTTGGTAATTGCTGAAGTGGTATGTATCTTGTTTTTTCCCTAGAAACCAACTCTATCAGTCCATAATCATGTAGTTCCAATATAAATTTTGAAGAAATATTATGGCTTATACAGAAATCGGTAATCGCTATATAGTGTTCGTTTCCCATGATTAGGTTTGTTTTTTAAGGGTTGCCAATTCTTTAAACAGCTCTTTCTCCTTTGGGCTTAGGTTTGTTGGAACTATAATATTATAGGTAATATATAAATCCCCGAACTGCCCTTCTTTTTTGTACACAGGAAAGCCTTTGCCCTTAAGTTTTACTTTAGTTCCGTTCTGAGTCTCTGGTTTTACTTTTAGTTTAACTTGACCTTCAAAGGAGTCTACAGTAATATCTCCTCCTAAAACGGCCTTGTAAAGATCTAAATTTACCGTGGTATACAGATTGTTGCCGTCTCTTTTAAACGGCGTATCGTTTATGATAGTGAAACTAATGTAAAGATCCCCATTGGGTCCGCCTTGTTGTCCTGGCCCTCCATGGCCACTTATCTTAATAGTCTGCCCATTTTCTATTCCTGCCGGTATGTTGAGCCGGATTTTTTTATCGTTGATGGTCAAAGTTCGCTTATGGGACGTATAGACATCCCTAATATGCAATTGTAAGGAGGCATTTAGGTCTTGCCCTCTAAATTTTACTCTTCCCCTGCCACCAAAATTTTGGGAACCCCCAAACATAGATTCGAAAAAATCCGAAAAATCCTGTGCACTATAACCTTGTGATGATCCAGAACTCTGCGGACCATAACTGTATTGTCTGGATTTTTTGGCTTTTTCAAACTCTTCGGCATGTTGCCAGTCCTTACCGTATTGGTCGTATTTTTTACGGTTTTCAGGATTGCTCAACACCATATGAGCTTCATTGATTTCTTTAAACTTTTTCTCGGCTTCCTTATTGTTGGGGTTTATATCGGGATGATATTTTCGGGCCAATTTTCTGTAAGCTTTTTTAATATCGCTTTGGCTGGCACCTTTATCTAAATCAAGAACCTTGTAATAGTCTATAAATTCCACCTTGTTGATATTTATAATTCAATAATAGATTGAGTGTATTGTTAAGCTACTATTTCTTCTGCGGTTTAAACAATATTGAAATTCTGTAATGGGTAAATAGGCTTCAGAGGATACGATCTTATGTTGTTTTAAAATTTAAAAGGGTAGGGGCGGTAATTTTGAAGATGTCCTTTTTTGCTAGTTTGAAAGCCTCCGTAATATCATACATCGTTTTTTTTAACTTTAATTGTTTTTTGATTATTTCCAATGCCGTTTCTTTTGGAGCAAAATAGGGGATGCAGGCGAGCTCAAATTTTCGATACTCAATCTTTTGGATGAGCTTGTCACATTTAATTCTTAGGGACTCAAAGCGGATTAAAACTTGCCTGACATCGTCCAAATTTTCATTTTCTGAACTATTGGAAAAATACCGGTCCAATAAAAGTTGTAAAACAATAAGTTCTTCCTTGTGTTGGGTTAAATCGGACATCCAATCATCTAAAGTGGTGTAAATTAAGGATATATTTAAGGGTTGTTTGTTGGTTGCTTGAAATGAATCCATAATGATGTTGTTTATTTTTATAAATTTAAGGAGCCCTTTTTGGTCGCGACATGATTTAAATCATTTCGACTTATAGGAAACAGCTTTTTAACGGCAGAAAATCGATATTTCATCAGCTCCTATTTTAAAGAACACGAAAATGAAACCTTAAGGGCGTTAATATTAAAGCAGCTCGGATAATGAAGACTTTTGAAGAGAACAAGTCGTTTTTTCTACTGCTTACCCAAGCAGTATCTCAAGGAATTGTAATAATAAATAAAGAAGGTATTATTATAGCTGCTAGCGAACGGACCCATGCCATGTTTGGATATTCGGAAGATGAGGTAATAGGAATGCCGATAGAAGGGTTAATAGTTGACCGGGATAAACAATCTTGTAGTATTGCGGTAAAAGCCGTGTTTAATAAAATAGAGAACATCAACATTATTTCTAGTACGTCATTAATAGGACAACGGAAAAATAAAGCGCAACTGCCTTTAGAAATAGTTTTCTTTAGGTTCCAAGATCAAGGACTAAAATACGTTTTAGCCCTGTTTAAGGACATGACGGTTCTAAAAAACAAAGATGTTGAAATACATGAACTGCACAGTCAATTAGAATTAAAAATAAAGGAACGCACAAGGGAGCTTCGCGACACTGTGGCTATTCTTAAAAAAGAAATGAAGCGAAGGGAGAAGGCCGAAGCCCAGTTGGCCTTAACACTTCAGAAGGAAAGGGAATTAAATGAGTTAAAGACAAAATTCCTTTCCTTGGTTTCCCATGAGTTTAAAACCCCATTAGGAGGTATTCTTACCTCTGCGACCTTGGTAGGGAAGTATAAAACAACCTTAGACCAAGAGATTAGGGATAAGCATCTATTTAAAATTATTGGTGCGGTACGGCACCTTAATTCTATTTTAGACGATTTCCTCTCTGTAGAACGACTGGAAAAAGGGAAAGAGGTTTACCGTAAAACAAATTTTTCCCTAAGCAAAATTGTCAATGATGTCATTTATAATGCGAATATGCTTTTAAAGAGTGGGCAACGCATTAATTATCCGGCAAATATAGATGAAGTTATCATTCGGCAGGATGAGAAAATTGTATCTTTAGCATTAACCAACTTGTTGCACAATGCTATTAAATATTCTCCCGAAGATATGGAGATAGATGTACAAGTAGTATTGTGCAAAGAAAAAGTCATTTTTCACATAATTGATAGGGGGATAGGAATTCCTTTAAAGGATCAAAAACATATTTTCGAAAGATATTTTAGAGCAGAGAATGTTTTGTTAACCCAAGGTACTGGTATTGGCCTAAACATCGTAAAAACGCATATAGAAAACTTAGGTGGTAAAATATATTTTAGTAGTGAACCTGAAAAAGGAAGTACCTTTTCCTTAGAGTTCCCCCTCATAGCGCAAATACCTAAAAATTGAAATGAAAGTGGGAAAAGGTACTTTTTAAATCTTTCAAAAAAATCAGTATATGAGCAAAATATTAATTATTGAAGATGATCCGTTATTACGCGAAAACACTGCAGAATTATTAGGGTTGTCTGGTTATGAGGTGCTTACGGCCGAAAATGGTCAAAAGGGGGTGAAGACTGCAAAAGAACTGTTGCCAGATTTGATAATTTGTGATATTATGATGCCGGTATTGGATGGTTATGGGGTTTTAAAGGCACTTTCTAAGGAAGAAACCACCAGATTAATCCCTTTTGTTTTTATGTCGGCAAAAACAGAAAATAAGGATGTCAGAAAAGGGATGGCCTTGGGCGCCGATGATTATTTGACCAAACCTTTTGAGGAAGCAGACCTCCTTGGGGCCATTGAGAGCAGGTTGGCAAAAATAGCTATCTTAAAAGAAAGAAATGCCTTGTCCTTGACAGTAGGGGACGTTTTTCAAATTGCGACGATCGATGATTTAAAATGTCATATTAAAAACAAAGGAAAATCTTATGATTTTAAAATAGGAGAGTACGTATATAAGGAAGGTGATCATGTAAATATGGTGTTTATTATAATAAGGGGTGTCGTTAAAACCCATAGATTAGATGAACAAGGAAAGGAATTGATTACCGGGGTGTATAAGGAGGGCGACTTTTTTGGGTTTGGTTCCTTTGGCAATACACCCTTTTACGCAGAATCAGCAGCCCCCTTAGAGCATACAACCTTGGTGGGATTAAGGAATGAAGAATTTCGGAATATATTACAACAAAACAGTCTTCTTTCTTATGAATTAATGAAGCTTTTGGCGGTAAACCTTTCAGAAACCAAAACGCAACTCTTGGAAATGGCATATGGATCGGTTCGTAAAAAAACGGCCAGGACCATTCTAAAATTTGCCGAAAAACTAGAGACCGATGCGGAAGGGTGTATTCATATCTTACGAACTGATCTGGCAAGTGTGGCTGGAATGGCCACGGAAACATTGATAAGAACCCTCTCGAGCTTTAAAAAAGAAGGTCTAATAGAAATAAAAGATAGAAATATTAAGGTAATCGATATTGAAAAGTTGAAAAAAATTCAATAATTTGGGTGTTTGGGTTTGCTTAAGATAGTATGACAATAATCATTTACTAAGCGCGGATTCTCAAGTATTTTTAGGGAAATAAGTTGTAATCCTTTATGATATGAGGCAAATCTTAATTCCAACCGATTTTTCCAACAACTCTTGGAATGCCATTACTTATGGACTACAATTTTTCAAGAAATCTAGATGTACTTTTTACCTATTGCACATCATTCCCATATTCTCTTTTTCAGAATCCTTAAATGAATCAGCGAATTCGTCGGCCGATCTACAGGAACAATTGTTGATTGAAAAACAGGCAGAACTACAAAAAGTGATTGATAAGATTGAAAAAAAATTCCTGAATCCAAAGCACCGTTTTATAGGTGTTGCAGTATATGATTTTTTTATAGATGCTATCCGGAAACAAGTACTGGATAAACAAATAGATATGATCATCATGGGAACCAAAGGAGCTTCCGGATTAAAAAAAGTAGCTATAGGGAGTAACACCGGAGATGTCATTACGAAAGTAAAATGTCCCTTATTGGCCATACCTGAAAACTCCCAGTATATAAGACCAAAGGAAATAGCGTTCCCTACAGATTTTCAAATGGGGTTCGATTTAAAAGTATTGTATACACTTTTAGAAATAGCCGGTAGATACAAGGCTATTATCAGAGTATTGTACATTTCTAAAAAGAAAGAAAGCCTAAGTTTGGAACAAACTAAAAACAAAGATTTTCTGCATGATTACTTTTCAGATCTGGAACATACTTTTCATTTTGTTACCGGAAATAAAATGGAAACCGCTATACAGAGTTTTACAGAGCGCAATGAGATCGATATGATTGCCATGGTTGCGAAAAATTTAAATTATTTTCAACGTATTTTATTCAAACCGGAAGTAGAAGAAATAAGTTACCATACAAAAATCCCGTTTTTAGTTTTACACGAGTAATTAACACCTTTTGCCTTCATTATAAAAACCATCTTTTTGATGTTATCCTCTGGATTGTATCGTACTAATTAAGGCCGCTTTTTGTACTATTCCAGATTCTCGCCACACCTGTTGTCCATTTTTAAATAAAATCATCGTGGGTACTCCACGCACGTTATATTTACTGGCTAATTCCTGGTTTTTATCTACATCTATTTTAATGATTTTTACGCCATCGCCAAGTTCTTCTTTTACTTGTTTAAGGATGGGAGCCAAAGATTTACACGGTCCGCACCACTCTGCAAAAAAATCTATTAAAACAGGACTGTCCGAGTTTAAAAGTTCATTAAAGCTAGTTTTCATGTTTTGTAAGATTTATTATGGTTACACCTACTTATAGTACGTTTCTAAAAGGAGTATAGCTTATATGGTCCTTTTAATTGTTGGAAATTTTTTGAAACAGCCCAAAAGCATATTTCTTTAAACCTTATAAGTATTCAAATATACCATTTTTTAACCTGATTGATATCATGTTTATTTACATTATGGAAGCTTAAATTTGAACGTATAAGCTAGTAAAAATTAACCATGAGAAAAGTTTTGATTCCAACAGATTTTTCCGACAATGCTTTTAACGCATTAAAATACGCCTGTCAAATTTTTAAATACGAAACCAGTGAATTTTATATTATGCATGCTTATGCGGACGAAGTGTATAATCAGAACATTGACACGGATCGCAGTTTGTTGGAGGTGAAAAAAGAAGAGTGCTTTCAGGAATCTGAGATAAAACTTAAAAATATTCTGGTTGAGATTAAAAAATACTCCCCAAATCCAAATCACACTTATTTTACGCTTTCCAAATTTGGTTCGTTGATAGATGAAACAAACGACTTGGTGAACGAGCACAATATGGATATTGTCGTCATGGGAACCAAAGGAAAAACCAATGACCGGCATCTTACCTTTGGTAGCCATACCCTGCAGGTATTGAAGTACATACAGAGTCCTGTTTTGGCCATTCCCGAAAATTACGAATACAAAGCACCTAAAGAAATACTTTTTCCTACCAATTATTTAGTGCCAAACAAACGTAGGGAGCTTAAATTATTATGTGAGATAACGGCCTCCTTCAGGTCATCGATACATGTATTGTATATAGATCCCATAAAAAAATTGACACTGCGGCAGGAAGACAATTTAGAGTTTATTAAAAACTCTCTAAAAAAGGCAAAAATTATCACGGCCACTAGCCCAGAGAAAGACAAGGCCAAAGCCATTACCAATTTTATATCCGCACATCAGATAGATATGTTGGTGATGGTAAATACAAGACATTCCTACTTAGAAGATATGTTGTACCAATCTACCATAGATAAAATTGGTCTGTATATAAAGATCCCTTTTCTGATTTTTCAAAACCTTGCTCGTTAAAAAAATAAATACGATCCCTTATGAAGCGCATTCTGATACCTACCGATTTTTCTGAAAATAGTTATAAGGCAATAGCGTATGCTTTACAGTTGTTAAAATCTAAAAGCTGCACCTTTCACTTGTTAAATACTTATACCCCTGCAATATATCAGGCCGAGTATTTATTGCACAGTCCGGCGCAAATAGGATTGGGCGATATTTACCAGACAAATTCGGAGACCCAATTGAAGGAGCTAAAAATTAAGCTCACTACCGAATTTAAGAATCCACTGCATGAGTTTGTGACCCATACCGCCTTTAATGTATTAGTGGACGCAATAGATGAATTGGTGAGTAATGAAAGTATAGACCTTGTTGTGATGGGGACACAGGGTGCAACAGGTGCCAAGGAAATATTCCTGGGAAGCAATACCGTACACCTGCTTAAACGCGCTAAATATCCTGTTTTGGCCGTTCCTAACAACTACGAGTTTAGGGTTCCAAAAAAGATTTTATTTCCCACAGATTATGAGATAAATTATAATACAGCCCTCTTAAAAGAGGTGCTCTATTTGGCAGATATTCATAAGGCAAAGATAAAGGTGATGCATATATCACAAAATTACGAGCTCAGTACGGAACAACAAAAAAACAAAAGTAAATTAACCGAACTTCTTTCGGGGGTTGTACATCAATTTCACGACCTGCCAGATCAAGGAATAATTGAAGGTATCAATAGCTTTCAGCAAACTCATGAAACAGATGTTTTGGTCATGGTTAAAAACAAACATAGTTTTTTAGAAAATCTTTTTCTTAAACCCGTCATCAACCAAATAGGGTTTCATACTAACATCCCCTTCTTGGTGTTGCCATATAACTTGCTTCAGGAAGCTAAATGATCTTGGTAGAAACTAAATCCTGTGAATATGAAATGTTTTAGAGGTTGTTGTGATAGGTATTGGTGTTTACTCCAGTACACGATGGTTTCTGCCCATTGTAAAAAGATTATGGCATGGTTTTACAGAGTCATGGAATTTACATTTATCAGAGAAGTTAAAGGATTGAAATATGGATAAAAGAATTTTATTGCCGACAGATTTTTCAAGGAATTCTTTGAATGCCATTATATATGCATTGGAATTTTTTCAGGATCAAAAATGTCATTTTTATATTTTGAACGCCTATTTGGTAAACGGATATTCCATAGACGACTTTAGGGTGCCCGTTCCCGGAAACAAGGCCCATCAAGCAGCCCATACTGCCTCTCAAGAGAACCTTCAAAAGGTTCTGGAAAAACTAAAACTCCACCAAAACGTACGCAATCATACCTTTCATACTATTTCAACGAACAATTCCCTGTGCTATGGTATTAAAAATATAATCACTAAAAAAAATATCGATTTGGTGATCATGGGTACCAAAGGGGCAACAGGGGCAAAAACTGTAATATACGGCACCAATACGGTGGCAATTATGGAAGAGATCACTGAATGTCCGGTAATGTCGGTTCCAGAAGAATTCAAATTTTCTCCGCCCAAGGAAATTGTTTTTACCACTAATTACAAAGCGAATTTTAAACGAAGAGAATTACTCCGCTTAATAGAGATCGCAAAAATACATCACACTCCAATAAGGGCGTTACATATAAGGGAGGGCCTCGAGCTTAGTTCCTTGCAGCAAAATAACAAGGAATTACTCGAAGGTGTTTTAGAGTCTTTAGAGCATAGTTTTCATCATCTTTCGCCAATGAACCTCCATAAGGGAATAGGGGCTTTTATTGAAAGTAGGGGGAGCGATATAGTAGCCTTTCTAAATAAAAAGCATCATTATTTCAAAAGTATTTTTACCAACCCCTTGGTAAAGGAAATAGGTTACCATGCGGTCATTCCGGTCCTAGTGCTGAACGATTATACCTAAGAGTATACAGGGCGCTGTTCTAATATCTAGAACGATAAAGCCGCAGAAATTCCCTTAAATACGAGGCTTTTAATTAAAAAGGAACAGCATTATAACAATTTTAAAACGATCAAAGTGTACCATTAAACTGGTGGTTTCCTATATTAAGTATTCAAAAACGTATTATAATTAATCATAATAAGTACCTTTGCATCCTATATGTTGACGGTCCAAGACTGTCTTAGTTGTCTGCACCGGATAATTAGTCCATATAAATACATATTGAAGAGGCTTACTGTTTACGGACCTAGAGAAAGCAAAAATTTCAGGGCCAGTAGCATAATATGCAGTCCACCTTATGTTTCTTTCAGTAGCAATAAAATTATTGGCCAACGCGAGAGGAAGACTGAATAGTTTTTTTGGCAGCAACCGAAAGAATATAGTAAAGAGGGTTATTTTTTGTTATAGGAACAGTTTTTAGGGTTGATAAAGTCTCTTTCTCGAACTTAAGGTTCTACCCTAATGATGCGGATATTCACCCGTATATTATACTTTTTTTAATTAGTTAGGGCCCTAAAATATTTTATAAATATCTGAAATTTTTGCTTCCATAACAATTATTAGTTTATACAATTTTTAAAATCACTTAATGATAGAGAAAAACACTCATTTACCATTCCCAAAACCTTTTTGCCTTGCATTCCTTGTCTTGTTAATGGTGCTTCCTGTTTTTGCCCAGGAGACACCAGAACTAAAAATTGGCGGAGCCTTGCGGTTCAATTATAATTTATCCTCCTGGAAAGAAGGTCAGAAAAAGCGTGGCGGAGATTTTGGATACGATATGTTTAGAATAAATGCCGAAGCTGCCTATAAAGGGATATTTCTGAATGCCGAATACAGATTGTATTCTGAAGGTTTTGGAGGTGGATTCTTAAAGCAGGGGTGGGTAGGGTATAATTTTAACGAACAAGATAAAATTCATATTGGATTGACCCAGGTTCCTTTTGGAATTCAACAATACAACTCTCACAATTGGTTTTTTAATTTGTCATATTACGTAGGGATGGAAGATGACCATGATATGGGGGTGAAATACTTGCATTCAGGAGAAAAAATTGAATATCAATTGGCCTTTTTTAAAAATGCGGAGGAATTGAGATTTGGAAACAATACCGAAACCTCTCCGAACAGATATTCTTATGACATCACTGGTCGAAACAAAGAAGTAAATCAAATCAACGGAAAAATTGTTTATAAATTTGGAAAGGAAGCTGCCCATAGGTTGGGGGTTTCCCTAGAATATGGGGGTCTTTATAATCTTGACACCGAAGAAATGGGCGATCACGCTGCATTTGCCGCCCATTACGAAATAACCAAAGGGAAATGGAACGGAAAAGCACAATTTATAACAGCCTCTCATAACCCGGAGAATGCGCAGGGGGAATCCCGGGATGTAGTGGCGATGGCTGCCTATGGAGCGCCTTATGAGGTTGCTTCCGATTTTAAAATGTATTCTTTGGGAATCTCCCGAAATGTTCCGGTAACATGGGGACCTGTTTCCAATGTGCAATTTTATAATGATTTTGGTTATATGCAAAAAGAAGCCCTCGGGTTTACTGATTCTTACATGAATGTAACCGGAGTATTGGTCTCTGCTGGAAGTGTGTATATGTATATTGATTATGCTGCGGGATACAATCATTCTTGGTTAGGTGGGAATTTTGTAGACGATTTCTCCAAAGGGAATCCGGATGCCAAATGGGAAGCACGGTTTAACATCAACATTGGCTACTATTTTTAACATTTTCACAAAGTACAGAGGGAGGAAAACTCTTATAGAAATATAATTACATTACAAAACAAAATAATTTATGGCTAAGAAGATTATAAGAAGTGATGAGAGAAAACCAATTTTCGGACTGGAGGTGAATGGCCCTGTGTTCTTTACATCGGCTATTACCATTATCATCATCATAACATTAACCCTGATGTTTAAAGAAAGGGCAGAACAATATTTTACCGCAATCCAGGGTTTTGTCTCTAAGAATGCCGGTTGGTTTTTTATATTGAGTATAAATATTTTTCTAATATTTATGATTTATCTGGCCTTCAGTAAATTTGGACAGTTAAGGATTGGAGGACAAAGTGTGAAACCCGAATTTAAAACTATTTCCTGGTTCGCAATGCTATTTAGTGCGGGGATGGGAATTGGACTGTTGTTTTGGAGTATTTCAGAACCAATTTATCATTTTTTGAGTCCACCAATGGCAGAAGGCGGAACCGCCGAAGCAGCCAAGGAAGCCATGAAATTTACCTTTTTACACTGGGGGTTTCACGCCTGGGCAGTGTATGCATTGGTCGGATTGTCCCTAGCGTATTTCACGTATTCTCGTGGACTCCCCCTTACCATTAGATCGGTCTTTTATCCTTTTTTAGGAGATAAAATTTACGGAAAAATTGGAGATGCCATAGACATTTTTGCAGTGCTCGCCACTCTATTTGGCCTTGCCACTTCTTTAGGAATGGGGGTTCAACAAATTGCGGCCGGATTAAATCACCTCTTTGGAGTGGATAGCGGTGTACAAACTCAAATTATGCTAATTGCGGGAATTACCTTAGTTGCTACCATCTCGGTTGTTTTGGGAGTAGATAAAGGTGTGAGGATATTGAGTGAATGGAATATGAGAATAGCAGTGTTATTTCTTTTGATAGTATTAATATTGGGGCCAACGATCTTTATATTTAAATCCTTTGTACAAAATACAGGGAATTATTTAGCTGGTTTTCTGGAAGTTGCAACCTGGACAGAAAGTTTCACAGGGTCCAATTGGCAAAATACATGGACTCTTTTTTACTGGGGATGGTGGATTGCCTGGTCTCCTTTTGTAGGAATGTTTATTGCCCGTATTTCTAAAGGACGTACTGTGCGTGAGTTTATTTTGGGAGTTTTAATAGTGCCTGCAATTGTAACCTTTTTTTGGATCTCAGCTTTTGGAAGCACAGCGATACATCAGGCACTTCTTGGAGATGATACTATTATAAATGCCGTAAACGATAATGTTGCCACCGCTCTGTTTGTGTTTTTGGAAGATTATCCTTTTGCCTTTATTCTAAATATTATTGCCGTAATTTTAATTGCAGGATTCTTTATTACCTCTTCGGATTCCGGATCTTTGGTGGTAGATAATTTAACCTCAGGAGGTAAAATAGATGCGCCGGTAGGACAAAGGATTTTTTGGGCCATTGCGGAAGGTAGTATTGCTGCGGTTCTTTTGATTGGAGGTGGATTGCAAGCACTGCAAACTGCCACTATAGTAACAGGACTGCCCTTTGCGGTGATATTATTAATTATGTGTTTTTCATTATTTAAGGGATTAAGCGAAGACCTGAAAAAATTGAAAAAGCGGGAATCCCAAAAAGAACTTGAAAATTATGAGGAAATCGTTTCTGCCATCGTAAAAAAACGAAATATTAATCAGCAAAACAATATTAAATAATTCTACTAATGACTGATATAAAAAACATCCTGGTCGCCTTAGACCTCTCAGATATTGATACGACTTTAATTGAGTATGCATCATTCATTGCCGATGCCTTGAAGGTTGAGAAAGTGTACTTTGTTCATAATATCAAAAAATATGAGATTTCAGAATTATTTGATGAACAGTTAAAGGATATTAATCTTGACGAAATAATAGGGGATGAGTTGAATGAAAAGGTAGAAGAAAAATTTACGTCTTCGGCAGAATGGGAAGTCCTTATTTCAGAAGATCCTTATTCCGAATCTCTTATCAATTATATTGTCAATAAATATCAGGTACAGCTTGCTATCATCGGAAATAAAAACAGGTCAAAAGGTACTGGAGTGGTTAGTGGAAAATTACTGCGACTTTTAAAGTGCAATATTCTGTCTGTCCCTAAAAATGCGGAAGCTGTTATTACCAATATTTGGGCAGGAACAGATTTTTCAAGTGCTTCCAGAAAGGTTTTTGGAGTGGCTGAAAGTTTACAGAGAGCCACAGCGGCAAAAGTAAAGGCCGTGCACGTATTCAATGTGCCCGTTCAATTTTCTCCTTACATTCCAAAAGAACATCTCGATCTGAAAATAGAAGATCATTTAAAGGGGAAATATGAGAAATTCATCAAAAAAATCGGATATGAAGGCGACTTAACTTCAGAGATTATTCCAGGAAGAGATAGCGGAGTTGCAGAAAAACTGCGTATCAAAGCTCAAACTTCCAGGGTAGATCTTATTATTGTTGGCGACAAAGGAAGAAACACCTTCTCTTCCTTACTTGTAGGAAGTGTGACCGAGGAGCTTTTTAATCAGGACTTGGATGTTCCTTTATGGATCGTAAAGTAGAACATTAAATCTTGAGAAAAACAATAGGAATCCGTTTTTGATCGGACGGTGGCACTTCCGAAAGGTTGTATGGTCCATATTTTTACGGACCAATAAATCACATTATAGCCGCGAAAAAACTAAATTAGGGGCTTAAGGAATATTTACAAAAAGGTGAATGTTTTTTAAGTTCCTTAATTATAGTAATTTATCTTCTTTTTCTTACCTTTAATTACACGGGTCCTGTCCCCTTACCCAGTTTAGCGATTATTCCTATTACGAATTAAAATATTCTGATATGCAAACTGTAAAACTTCATTTCTTAGGTGCCTCGGGCACTGTAACAGGATCTAAATACTACCTAGAAACATCTGAATGTAATATCATGATCGATTGTGGGATGTTTCAAGGATTAAAGGAATTGCGTGAACTGAATTGGAAGCCGCTGCCTATAGATGCTTCAAACATAGATATAGTGCTGCTAACCCATGGGCATTTTGATCATATCGGGTATTTGCCAAGATTGTTAAAAGAGGGGTATAATGGTAAAATAATAGGAACCGAACCTACCTTGGCCATTACAGAAATTGTATTATTGGATAGTGCTAAGATTCAGGAAGAAGCAGCAGAAAGGGATAACGAGGATGCCTTAAGTGTACATCAACCCGCACTGCCTTTTTATAGCATAGAAGAGGCCGCGGTGACGTGTAAAAAATTTCAGGCTGAAAAAAGGGATATTTGGCATTCCCTATCTACAAATATAAAGTTCAGGTATCGTTATAACGCTCATATATTGGGGGCCACCTTTATTGAAATGGAGGTCTTTGGGAAACAGTTTGTGTTTTCCGGAGATATCGGACGGCCGCTAGATTATTTATTAGATGCTCCAGAGCGCCCCCGTTGGGCAGATTATATATTGTTGGAAAGTACCTATGGCAACAAATTACATCCCAAAGAAAATGTAGAGGAAGCCTTAACAGCACTGGTCAATAAAACTATTCTGGAAAAAGGAACTTTAATAATACCCTCCTTTGCCGTAGAACGCCTTCAATCTTTAATGTATATTTTTTGGAAACTTTACAAAAAAAACAAAATTGCCGATATCCCTATATTTATAGATAGTCCAATGGGAAACAATGTACTGTCGGTTTTCGAGGCTTTTCCGAAATGGCACAAACTAAGCCATGTAGAATACCTTGCCATGAGAGATCATTTTAATATTGTAACTTCCTATCGAGAGACCTGGGAGACCATTGACGATCCTAGGCCAAAAGTGGTAATAGCAGGTAGCGGGATGGTTACCGGAGGAAGGGTGTTAGCCTATCTCCAACAACTTGTAGATCTAACGACAACCACGGTATTATTGGTAGGGTACCAGGCCGAAGGTACAAGAGGAAGACAACTACTAGAAGGTGCCCATGAACTAAAGCTCTTTGGGAAGTACTATCCGGTTAAAGCTAAGATCGAACATTTTGAAAGCCTCTCTGCTCATGCCGATCAGGAAGAATTGCTACATTGGCTAAAGGATATTAAAAATATTCCGGAAATGGTTTTTTTGGTTCATGGAGAACCCTTGGCATTAGATGCGTTTAGGGTGAAAATAAAAGATAGTTTGGGATGGCTGGTCAAGGTGCCAAAACTTTATGAAACGGTTGAAATATTAATTGACGCAAAAACTGATTAATATCATAGCATTGGGGCATTCTGTACGATAGATTTGTGGTCAATTAAGGGATCAAAGATGAAAAAGAGCTTTAATATAACAGATCAGAATAAAAAACTGGAGGTATTATACCGCGACACCCAAAAATGGAAATCAAATCTGAAATTTTTGGAAGATGAGGCGCAGTTTATTACCCAACTATTAAATTCTTATGTGTTTGAGCCCAATACACCCAACCTGTTTGAACGATTGCAGGGCTATGGGAGTCGAATGACAACTGTGTCCCAACAAAAGAATGTTCTAAACGAACAGATAGCGAACCATGAAAAAAGCTTGGGAGGCATGTTGGAATGTAAGGACGAAACCTGTGATTTTACCTATTATAATAAACATGAAGAACTGCAAAAAGAGGTAGACCGTTGTTTAAATGGTTTTAAGGAAGTTAAAGCCGAAATTTTTAATTACGCAGGGGGAATTTTAAAGAACCGAAAAGAAAATTGAGACCTTTTAAGAGGGACGTGGAACCTACATTATACCAGCAACGAGTGTAGCATTACATAATGACGTCCTTGGGCTGATGCTATTGCCCCGTAACACTTCAAGGATAATTCCTTTATAGGAATTCTGAACAATCTCCAAGATTTATGCCTATTATAAAAAGCTATTGCCTTTATTAAAAAAAGGAGGTAACTTTCGAAATTAATTTAAGGAGGAATGCTTTCCCTAAAATAGCATAAATATGGTCCTTTAGATAATAAAAAGATGGTACCTAGACTCCTATATAGATTGGATTATAGAAAAATAGTAAGATTGGATTTTGATGTTCCCTATGCTATTATAATAACTTTTTATAACTTTTGAACTAAGATTTTTATGGAAACACCTACTTTTGCCATATAACATGTATTGAAGATTTTGATTATGACAGAAAAAATAGAACGTTTAAAAACGCTGATTATAGGTTCGGGACCTGCAGGTTATACTGCGGCAATATATGCAGCAAGGGCAGATTTAAAACCTGTTCTATATACCGGAATGGAACCTGGTGGACAATTGACGACAACTACGGAGGTAGATAATTTTCCAGGATACCCAGAAGGAATAGACGGACCAACGATGATGGTGCAATTACAGCAACAGGCAGAAAGATTTGGTACCGAAGTTCGAATTGGAATGGCTACAGCTGTCGAATTTAGTGATGAGGTTGGAGGCATTCATAAAATAACTATCGACGACAGCAAGGTTATAGAAGCAGAAACGGTGATCATTTCAACCGGAGCTACTGCAAAATATTTAGGGATTCCTAGTGAACAAAAACTAAGAGGAGGCGGTGTATCTGCATGTGCCGTATGTGATGGATTCTTTTACAAAGGACAAGACGTAGCTATTGTAGGTGCCGGTGATACCGCAGCCGAAGAAGCTTCTTATTTGGCAAATATTTGTAAGAAAGTAACCATGTTGGTGAGAAAGGATCATATGCGAGCCTCAAAAGCGATGCAGCATAGGGTTGAAAGTCTCGATAATATTGAAATCCGTTACAACACTGAAGTAGACACCGTATTAGGAGATCAAGTGGTAGAAGGCTTAAGAATGGTCAATAATGTTACCGGAGAAAAAGAAGATATTTCTATTACCGGATTATTTATCGCTATTGGACATAAACCCAATACCGATATCTTTAAAGGGCAATTGGAAATGGACGAAACCGGGTATATTGTTACTAAAGGGAAATCGACCAAAACAAGTAAACCTGGTGTTTTTGCTAGTGGAGATGTTCAGGATAAAGAATACAGACAGGCTATTACGGCTGCCGGAACAGGATGTATGGCGGCATTGGATGCTGAACGTTATTTAGCTACTGTAGAGTCTGCAGAAGAAGTTTCTTAAAGCATAAATGATACCATATAAAAAACAAAAACCGCTCCTAAAGTTGAGCGGTTTTTGTTTTTTATAAAGAAGTTATATCTCTTATTTGATTCGAACATAATTCTCAGAGAAGGTTCTGTTTCCTTCCTCATCGACCGTAATTTGACTGTAGTTGTCCTTGTTCAGTACTAGTTCAAACTTAAATTCCCTTAAATCCCCTGCAATTTTCACCATGGTGGCAGACATGTATTCAATATTTTCGGTTAGGGAGTTTTCTGTGGTCGAATAGCTACCATAACCAAACCATTCCGAAGAATCTTTAGGGACATATCGGGTCCACATAACTTTTCCGTTATAATACATTTTGATTTGCCGATAACCATCCGTAGTAGGAATGGTTTTAACAATTTCGTTACCATCGTAATTGTTAAAGCTAACAAGTTCCCAAGTACCTTCTAAGGAGTGTTCGTTTTGTAGTTTTGGAGATGTAAAATTAGTTGCTGAAACTAAAAATAACACCATAAAAACCAATCCAAGTAGTTTTTTCATGGGGTAAGGTTTTAGTGATATATAATATCATGATTACCACAAAAAGTTACAAAATAAATTAGACAAAACCCATAAAAATGAAAAAAATATATTATTAATATTGATTCTTAAGAATAATTTAATTTATCGAGAAAAAAAAGTTTGAAGTAACTGTGAAAGTCTTTCAATATCCTTTTTAGTGTGTTGGGCGTTGATAACAATTCTGCTCTTCATCTCGGCCGACGCATCGGGGTAGTGAAAATTGGTTACCAACACCTTGTTCTTTTCCAGATATTCGGATAGGGAAGGGTTTTTAAAACTAAATGCCGGATGATATGGCATACTGGTAAAATGGACGTTTTTACCTAATTTTAGCTTAAACAATGCAATATTCTTTTGTAGTGCGGTCCTTTTTTTATGGCATATCGCAGTGCTTTTCATTAGGGTAGCCATAGCTGCCGGGGCAGGCGGACTGGCACCTCCAAAAAAAGGGGTGTTTGTAAACTGGTCGATTCTTGTTTTTGTGCCAAAAATGGCACCGGCCTGTATACCTAAACTTTTTCCTAAAGAACAACATACGATAAGTTCCTTTGGTGCTAGGCTCAATAAGTAGCGATACATAGAACCTCCTTGAGTGCCCAAAATTCCAATTCCATGTGAGTCGTCGGCAATGAGGATGACCTTGTCTAAGGGAAGCGATTTTAAGCCTTCAAAAGCGGGGTAATGAGTACCCGAAAATTCTACGGTATCCAATAAAACTAAAGGAATGATATGTGGCTTATGGGCCAAATGTTCCCTTAAGGCAATATCAAGGCTTGCAAAGGTAGTATAGGAGCAGACATTGCTTTTAGACAGAGAAGCATGGGTATTTGGGGCATAAAAGAATTCATACGAGGGCTTGTCAAAATACTGAACCACCATTTGTCCGCTTAAGTAGCCCGAAGAAAGCGTGGTACAGGCCTCGCTCCCCACTAGGTCGCACAGAAAGTTTTCTGCTTGTTCATATACCGAAAATCGGATGTTCGAATTCCTCGAAGCTCCATAATGCGTACCGTATTTTTTTATATTGGCTATATGCAGGTCTTGAAATTCATCATCGCCCTGAAGGCCTAGATAGGAAGTGCCTCCAAAATATAAAAACTCCTGTTGCCCCAGTACAATGGTTCTGCCCGGAAACTCGTCAATATAATATGCCATTATCGCATCTTTATTCCGCTTCCCCCCAGGGTCGGAAATACAATATTTCCGTTTTGTTCTATAATAACCCCGTGGGCTATATCTTCCTTAAGAAGCATGGCACCATCCATATCAACGTAATCTAATTGCGGAATAAGCTGGGCAATGGCAGAGATGCCAACGCTAGATTCCGTCATACAGCCTACCATAACTTTAATGCCCATGGCTTTGGCCTCGGCGATCATGCGTCGGGCAGGAGTGAGTCCACCACATTTGGTCAATTTTATATTGATCCCGTTAAAATGAAGTCCACATTGCGGTACATCGGATTCAACAATACAACTTTCATCGGCTATAACAGGGAGTACACAATGTTGCTGTACTTTTTTCATGCCTTCCCAATCATCGGCCTTTAAAGGTTGCTCAATAAATTCGACCCCTAGCTTTTGTAAGATCGGAGCATTGGCAATTGTTTCTTCAGCAGTCCATGCACAATTGGCATCGACTCGAAAAATAGCATTGGTATGCTTGCGCAATTCTCTTACAATTTCGACATCATCCTTAGTGCCCAATTTTATTTTGTAGATAGGCCAAGGAGTTTCCTTCATTTTCTCGACCATTTTAGGTATAGAGTCTATGCCTATTGTATAATTAGTAATGGGGTAGGTGCTGTTGTCTGTTTGCCAAATGTCATACAAAGGTTTGTTCAATAGTTTTCCGTATAAATCATTGGCCGCAAGGTCTAAGGCACAAATAGCAAAATTGCTTAAGTTTTTAGACACCAAAAAGGCATGAAAAGTTTCGGGAAGGGTAAAATTGAAATTTTCAATTTCGTTTCTGACGGCCTCTATCTCGGCTTTCATATTGTCGAAAGTCATCTTGTAATAAGGATTTGCCGTGGCTTCGCCATAGCCGGTTTCCCCATCGCGAGAAAGGCCAACGATCATGGAGTCTTGAAAATCGTGGGATTCACGAGAAATACTAAAAGTGTGCTTTAAAGGAAGCACATACTTGGTGATACTTATTTTCATATGGATGGTTAAAGGACTAAGATAAACAAACAACAGCGCTTATAAAATGAAAACCCATTGAATTTTCAATGGGTTTTTTATATATTTTACTAGTTCCTTTTAGGCTCGTTAAGATACGGGATTTTAAAAATGGGATACACTGCCCGAACTCGTTTTGCGTTGTGTTAGTTGTGCCTTGCCGGTATAGGAAATATGGCCTCCGCTGCTGGCATCGGCTTCCAAGGAACTAGAAACGTTTATTTGTATGTTGGCACCGCTGCTAGCTTCGGCTTGACATATGTTGGACAGTAGGTTTTTGGCGTCTATAGAAGCGCCGCTGCTAGCTTTGGTATATAGGTTATTTACCTCGCCGCCCAAGGTTATGGAAGCGCCACTGCTAGTGCCTGCCTTTATGTCATCTGCCATTAGCTGCTCTATTTGAAGCCTGGAGCCACTACTGGCACTGAGTTTTACATTTTTGGCGGTAATGGTGTTTTTAGTGCGCATATTGGCGCCACTGGAGGTTTCCAAGGCAGTAATTTTCGGTAACATTACAAATACTTTTTTGGTAGCCTTTCCTATATTTTCCTGGGCGTGGATCCGTAGGGTCCCATTTTTAATGTCTGTACCAATAAGGTCTAACACGTTTTCATCGGCTTCTACTAAAATCTCGAAATCACTCCCTTGGGTGATAAAAACGTTTAATCCTTCTGAAGCCGTGACGGTTGTAAAGTTCTCCTGGACGGGGCGTCGCTCTTCGGTAATAATACCGTTCCCCTTTTTGCCTGCTCCAAAATTAAGATCAAAGCCGCAGGAGGAAATTAAAATAGCGATGATTAGGCTGATTAAAATTCGTGCTAATGTTGTCATGATGGTCGATTTTTGATTGATAAATGTAAACTCTATTTCTAAGAAAAATTAAATATCGATGATGGAATGTAGTATGTTGGGGACGAATAGTATGCCTTGTACCTAGTTCCCTGTCTTTATTTTTACACCGTTCTCGTCAATTTTCATTTTAAAAGAATCACCATTGTCCTTGATGTCAATGTCGATGCCTTCCTTGTTTATTAATATTTTATTGTTTTCCTTTTCATCGAGGTCCTTTTTTAGGGGACAGTTTACACATTCCAGGGATCCATTAGCTCCCATTTGCCACAGGTAATCCTCCATATTTAAAAAATCCATTTCACGATCTGTTTTTGTCCGATAACCCAATTTGTTTTTAGCCGATTTATCTAATCGTATTACGGTTTTCTTTGGAAGGTACAGAGTAACCCTTACGTCCTGTGACCTGATCTTATTTGCGGCGGCAGTAATAAAAAACCTATCCAAGATTAGTTTGTTGCCTTTTAGCTCATAATTATAGGCGATTTTGCTGGCTCTATCTTTGGCATCGTTAAAAGAGTGTCCGCTGGCGTCCTTGGTGATTTTGATATGTGCTTGTCCGTCTTCGGAAATCTTCAGGTTAAATCTTACTTCATCGTTAAACAACACCTTTTCCCCCTTATCGTTGTAAGCGACCCTCATTCCGTCAAAATCGTAATCTTCCTGATATTCATATAGGTCACTGCTTTTCATGGTAATTTGTAGAGTGTCCAAGGCAATATTGTAAGGTAGTATTTCCTTTGTGGTAGTACTTCCGGTATAGGCATGGGCGGTTGCTTGCTGTACACCAAGGACAACCAAAGTTACAATCGATAGGAACCATAGCCCTACTAAGGAGTACTTAGCGAGGCTTCCGATAGATTTAAGATTGTTGATCAAAACTTTCAACCCTAAATAAAGAAGGAAGAAAAACGGAATCCCGATCGCAAAAAAAGATAATAAGGATACCAGCCATATAGGGGTTCCGGTAGAATTTATCATATCGTAAAAGTCAATTCCCGGGATATGAATGACCTCTAGAACCCCCACGGTAAAAAGACCAATAAACAAACCCACTAATCCGGCTGCCCCAAGGATTATAAGAAAAATGCCAAAAACTTTTCCGATGATTTTAAATAGAAAGGTGATAATCTCTGTTAGGGCGTCAAAAAAATTTTTACTGCCTTTTTTAACTTTATTCCCTACTTGTTCATAATCTACATTTTTCACCTTTTCCGCAACATCGTCAAAGCCTTCCTTAACTTTTTTTTCAATAGTACTGATGTTAACGGTTTCACCGGTCATATCCAATTTTTGAGCCGTGGTAACCGCTTCAGGGACAAGGATCCATAATAAGGCATAGATAAATACAAATCCACCCCAACTAAAAATGGTCAATAGAATCCAGATAAGCCGTATCCAAAGGGCATCGATTCCAAAATAATGTCCTAAGCCTGCCGAAACACCCCCAATATACTTGGACTCTATGTCACGGTATAATTTTTTGATCTTAATGGGATTGGAAGTACTTTTGGGAAGATCTTCAAAGATATCTTCGTCTACCATATAATCTTCTGGTTGGCCCATAATATTGATGACTTCATCGACCTCTTTTAAGGTGATTACCTGTCTTTCATTTTCCATTTTCTCATGGAACAACTCTGCAATCCGAGCCTCTATATCAGCAATAATTTCATCGCTACCGCTAGTATTGGCAAAAGACCTTTTTATGGCCTCCAAATACCGCTGCAATTTGCTATAGGCTACTTCATCTATGTGAAAGAATAAATTGGCCAGATTTATATTTATTGTCTTGTTCATTTTTGGCTATTTTTTGTATTTGTAATTAGGTTCGTTGCATTTCTTAATTCGTCCCAGGTAGTGTCTAGTTCCTTTAGGAACATTTTTCCCGTTTCTGTGAGGGTATAGTATTTACGAGGTGGTCCCGAAGTGGATTCCTCCCAGCGATAATTAAGAAGTCCTGCATTTTTTAACCTTGTGAGCAAAGGGTATATAGTACCCTCGACAACAAGCATTTTAGCGTCTTTAAGAGTTTCTAGGACCTCAGAGGTATATTTGTCCTCTCCGTCTAAAATAGAGAGAATGCAATACTCCAAAACCCCTTTTCGCATTTGCGCCTTTGTGTTTTCAATGTTCATAGTGGCATGATTATAATAATTTAACTGTTCGTTTTTTTGAGCCTAACCCATTCAGTGGTGAAGCTCTAATTGATGATGGGCAATGGTTCCAACTTCAGGGAACGCATTAATTGATTTGATGAATAAACACTGGTTTTAAGTGTGATGAGCACTTTTATAAGTTGACTATTTTATAAAATTGATGGTTAAAGGGTATTTGAAATTTTCACCTTCGTTACTCCTGATAGTCGCTAAAATGGTATAAACAATATTTACTATTGACAGCATTATCTGCCCCAAAACAAGTATCGCAACGGGCCATATAAAAGTTGGGACATGAAAATTTTGACTATCCAGATGTATAGAGAAGTCCTCAAAATTCATTGGAGCAATAAAGTTGAAGTTTTCCCAAAGGAGGACTTCTGATAATATGCCGATAAAAAATGGTATCGTTAACATAGCTAAGACCAGGGAATATACCAAAAGACTAATTTGGAAATTTATGGCCTGTTTGCCCTGTTCGGCAACAAACTCATATGTCTTCTTGTTGGCAACCCAAAGTATCAATGGAACAATAATATTTCCAAACGGAAATAAATACTTTGAAAAAGTGGAGGCATGTATGATGGAGGCCAAATTTCTTTCGTGTTTATTTACTGTTGTTACCATGACATAATAGTTTCTTATGCAAATATATGTCTAAAAGAAGGTACTATGCAAAACAAAGTACTGTAAATTAACATAAAATTAACTTTTAGTCCTTCGGTTTTTTTCAATACTTTTAGAAAAAAATATCTGTTAATATGGCGGCAAACGCAAGTAAATTCAACACCTTTACCTTTTTTAAGCTTCCATCGGCATGGTGGTGTGGCGTACGGCTAAGGCATTTAGATGAACAGAAGGCAGTGGTAACGGTACGGCATAGATGGATTAATCAAAATCCGTTTAAATCTATGTTTTGGGCCGTTCAGGGGATGGCTGCAGAACTATCGACCGGAGCCTTGGTAATCAGTAGAATAAAAAGCAGCGGTAAAAATATATCTATGTTAGTAGCCAATAACAAGGCTTCTTTTACTAAAAAAGCTACCGGAAAAATTACATTTAGTTGTGAAGATGGACATCTTGTTCAAGAAATTGTAGAAAAGGCGGCAAAGACCGGTGAAGGGCAGACCTTGTGGATGACATCTGTGGGTAAAAATGAAGAGGGAGTTGTGGTTTCTACCTTTAATTTTGAATGGACCCTTAAAGTGAAGGAGTAAGATGAATTGTTAACTGCACAATACCATTTTGGAGAAAGTTGCTGCTGTGTTTAGGACAAAAGGGGGGGCTTGTAATTTGTAAAAGGGCTATTCCTAAAATGTATGATACGCAAATAAGTAGCATAGTTATTTGGTCTAGGAGCTGCGAATAAAGCCTGTATACCTGCAGAAATAAAAGATAAATAAATAGCTGAAAAATTATAGAAATTGCTTATTGCTTGTAACAAATTGTATTTTAGTTTTACTTATAGAGCGATTTTAGTTTAAAACGGACAGCGAACAGATTATTTCGTTTTACCGATTTTATAGTTTAACAAAATAACTTTAAGAAAATGAACGCACATGAAATAGATTACCGTATATACGGGGAAGAAATGCAATATGTAGAAATAGAACTGGACCCTCAAGAAGCGGTAGTCGCCGAGGCAGGTAGTTTTATGATGATGGATGCGGATATAAGAATGGAGACCATTTTCGGAGATGGATCGAATCAGGATAGTGGGGTCCTTGGAAAATTATTTTCTGCAGGGAAACGATTGCTTACCGGGGAAAGCTTATTTATGACGGCCTTTTTAAATGTTGGACATGGGAAAAAGCAGGTGAGCTTTGCCTCGCCTTATCCGGGGAAAATTATTCCCATAGACCTTGCGGAAAAACAAGGAAAATTTATTTGTCAAAAGGATGCCTTTTTATGTGCCGCGAAAGGAGTTTCCGTAGGTATAGAGTTTTCCCGTAAACTGGGGCGTGGACTTTTTGGGGGAGAAGGGTTTATTATGCAAAAGTTGGAAGGCGACGGAATGGCCTTTGTACATGCTGGAGGTACTATGGCTAAAAAGGTCTTGGGACCAGGCGAAGTATTAAAAGTGGATACGGGCTGTATTATAGGTTTTTCGCAGGAGGTAGACTATGATATCGAATTTGTAGGAGGTATTAAAAACACGGTTTTCGGTGGTGAAGGTTTGTTTTTTGCAACCCTGAGAGGGCCTGGAACAGTCTATATTCAATCCTTGCCATTTAGTAGGTTGGCTGGCAGGATAGTTGCTTCTATTCCAGGAGGAAAAAGCAAGGGTGAAGGAAGTGTATTAGGGGGATTGGGAAATCTTCTAGATGGGGATAACCGCTTTTAATAGAACAACTTATAACTTCTCCTCCCAGAAGGCGAGGGGAAGTTTTACACTAAAAGAACTTAATAGCAAAATGAACTTTAAAAATGTATTCGAATTTCTGGAGCAGTTAAATCAGAACAACTCCAAGGAATGGATGGATCAAAACCGAAAATGGTACCATGAGGTTCGCGATAGTTATATTTCTTGGCTCAATGGTTTGGATCTTAGTTTAGCGGCGATTGACGATGAATACTATCCCACTCCGGGAAAAAGAGGCATTAATAGAATTAACAATAACCTCATGTTCCATCCCAATAAACCCATTTATAAGGATCATTTTGGGGCCGGATTGGATAAGGAACCCAATAAGGGCGATTTTTACATAGAAATAGGACTAAAGCATTGTATGCTGGCAGGTGGCCTCTGGCGGCCAGATCCTAAGACATTAAAAAGTATTCGTGACGGCATAGATTATGATGGAGAAGAATTGATAAAGATCCTGAACAAACCAACTTTTAAGGCGGCCTTTGGTGGCTTGGTAGAAGACGAAAAATTAAAAAAGGCGCCCAAGGGTTTTAGCAATGGTCATCCACATATCGAATTGTTGCGGAATAAAACCTTTGCGGTAATGCACCCACTTGCCAAAAAAGAAGTGCTACAGGATGATTTTAATGATAGAATCATCGAAATATATAAAGAAATGCTCCCTTTTCGCCGCTACTTAAATAGGGCGGTGACGGTGTAATTGCAATGAAAACAGGTGTTTTCAGCACTTAGGTATCCTATAAAACAGCAATGATTTGAAATGGGCATGACCGAAAACTGGTCGCAAATACGAAATCAGCTATGCGTATTGCATCTGTCCGTTAAAAGCCAATAAACGTTTGCAATGAAAAACAACAAGGTAAGAAATATAAAAAAGGAACTCTTGTCCGACAATTGGTATACCTTGGAAAAGGTGACTTTTGAATATGAAAAGGAAGAAGGGGTATGGGAAGCTCAATCCCGTGAAGCCTATGATAGGGGCAATGGAGCCGCTATTCTTCTGTATAATCAAAACAAGGGAACCGTAATATTAACCAAGCAATTTAGGATGCCTACGTATTTAAACGGCAATGATTCTGGAATGATGATAGAGGTTTGTGCTGGCTTGTTAGATGGTGACCATCCGGAAGATTGTATCATAAAGGAGGTAGAAGAGGAAACCGGGTATAAAATAGAGACCGTAAAGAAAGTTTTCGAAGCTTATATGTCTCCTGGTGCTGTCACAGAAATGCTGTATTTTTTTATTGCTGGCTATGAAGATACGATGAGAGTAAGTGATGGTGGCGGAGCAGCGGACGAAACCGAAAATATAGAGGTGATAGAATGCTCCTTTGAAAGTGCATTGGAAATGGTAGCCTCGGGAGAAATTAAAGATGCCAAAACCATTATGTTATTGCAGTACGCAAAATTAAATAGGTTATGTTCCCTTGTTTGATACGACTAAACTTTTATGGGTACGATTTCTAAAATAGCATTTGGGGGAGGTTGTCATTGGTGTACAGAGGCAATATTTATGTCCGTCAATGGGGTAGTAGGAGTAGACCAGGGTTTTATATCTATCGATACCGGGGAAGATTCTTTTTCTGAAGCGGTGATTGTATATTACCAAGCCGATAAAATTGGGCTGCACGTTTTAATCTCCATTCACTTATATACCCATCGCAGTACTTCTGTACACAGTATGAGAAAAAAGTATCGCTCGGCCATTTATACTTTTAATGAAGCTGATAGAAAAAGTGCGGAAACCTCCTTGGAAATATTGCAGCAACAATTTAGTACTCCTCTAATTACACAGGTATATCCGTTTAAGGCTTTTAGGTTTTCCGATGAAATGTTTCACAATTATTATTATACCGATCCTAACAAACCTTTTTGCACTAGCTATATAGTACCAAAACTAAAGGTGCTTTTCAGAGAATTTGGCCTTTACGCAAACAAGGAAAGGATAGGTGGTTAATAGTTATCCCGGAGCCATTCAAAAATTTCTTGCATTTGCTCTTTTACTTCTTTGCTACTCTTTTTAAAATGATTGTTCATAAAGCTAAATATGAGGGTTTTTCCAGAATTAGTGAGCAGATAGCCGCTCAGGCAATAATTATTCCCCAAGGAACCCGACTTAGCGTATATATAGGGGCTGTTTTTTCCGGGATAAGAATCTTTTAGGGTTCCAGAAATACCGCCTATGGGAAAATATCCCAATAACCGTTCTTGTGGGATTTCTTGATACATTTTGTTTAAAACAAAGACTATAGACTCTGGGCTAAACAAATTATATCTAGAAAGTCCGGAACCGTCTACCCAGCGTGGCGATTGTGGCATTTCTTTTAGGTAGGTGTCCAAGACATGGTTTCGTGCTTTAGCACTGCTTAAAGTGTCCGAAAGGGTAGAGGAAGCCAAGATTAACAACTGTTCGGCTATAAAATTATCACTTTCGTACATCATTCTTGTATAGAGCGAATCTGAAGGTATGCTGTATATGGTCCTTTTTTCTGAAGCCGGCATTTTTGGTACAAGGCTCAGTTTTTTATGTAGTGCTTTTTCCAATAAATTTTGTATGACCAGGCTGTCTACCAAAAAAGGAATCTCTAGGGTGTCCTTTCGGTTAGGTGCTACATAAAAAAGGTTTTCGGTTAGCGCTCTTCGCGTAGCCTGCTTTTGCGATATGATTTTCGGGCTAAAAAAACTGGGGCTCGCTACTATTGTGTCTGTTTGGTAAACAGACAGGGTATTTCCATAAAGGGGAAGACCACTTCTTTCGGGGCTATAGTTTCTGTCATAGTCATCCCAAGCCCATCCGGGTCCAAATTTGGTTTCCTGGAAATTGTTTAAATGTAGGGCGATATTTGGATAACCAGCGGCAAATTTCAGGGCCGTACTGTCGTTATAATAATGGTGTAACAAGGTAGGGTCGCCTGTGCCTTCCATGTAAAGGGTATCGCCCAGAACAACATATTTTAAGGCAGGAATGTTGTTTGGCAGGGTTTTAAGTGAGGCAAAGAGCGTGAAAATCTTGGTGTTACTGGCAGGGGTGAAATATTTTTGACTGTTATGTTGGTATAGGGTGTCCTTTTTTTGTGGATCGTAGATAAACACTCCTTGGAAGTAATTATTGTTGCCTTCGGAAGCCAAGGCTTGGTCTATCGTAAGGTGTAGTTTTTTATGTGGTAGTGATTTACATCCATATAATGAATGAAGAAGCAGTATAAGGGCTGACAGTAATTGAAGGTATTTTCTTGTAGGTGAAATAAGGGCCATAAATCGGGGTTTGGTCGAAAAAAAAAACATTTTATCTATTAATTAACAATAGTATTGTAATATAATATATCTTTTATTAGTTATATTAGTCAAACCAATCAAAAAAATGAATTTGAGATATGGCAAGAGCTATGTTAGAGTACACCAAGACTGTACTCCAAAAGGTTAGTTTTGATACCAAACTGTTTTGTAAAGAATTAGAAAAAGCAATCACACGACTATTGCCTTTTGAATTAGAAGAATTAAAAGTCTGGTTACAGAGATTTATATTTGATAAGCCAGAATTGCGACCAAGTTTACTTTGTTTAAAAACATAAATAAAAAACCACTTTTTTAAAGTGGTTTTTTATTTATTCGGACTTTCTCTAATCGGAAGTCCAAAAAAGCTAGGAGTGGCATTTGTATACTCAATACGATTGTTGTTATTAATATCGATGGATTGGTATGCCCATTTTCTTTATTTATTAAGGGGACTTACAATATTTACATCCTGAAAGGTGATAGCTCCTCTTATTACACCGGCGATGATATCGTAAAGAGCCTCGGTGATCTGTATTTTAAGTTCACTTTTATGATAAATGAGACTTACTTCTCTAGCAGGGGAAGGGGCTTTAAAAAATTTGAGGTTTTTCCTTTTTTTATCGTCCAGCTCCAATGTGTTTAAGTAGGGTAAAAGCGTCATTCCCAAGCCTTCGTTGGCAAGGTTGATCAGTGTTTCAAAACTTCCGCTTTGGAGTTGAAACTGTTCTTTTAAATTACTTTTGGAGGCATTACATAAGTTGATGACTCCGTCTCTAAAACAGTGTCCATCCCTTAACAGAAGCACATCGTTAATGTCCAGGTCACCAGGGGACAGTTCGGTAACTTTTTCCAATCGGTGCAGCTGAGGGACATAGCCAACAAAGGGTTCGTAATACAAAGGCCTTTCCTTGATAAACTCAATTTCTAACGGAGTGGCGGCGATGGCCGCATCTAAATGTCCATCCTGTAAATTACGGATAAGGTTTTCGGTACTCTGTTCCTTAATAATTAAATTTACTTTCGGATATTTTTTTATAAAAGTCTTTAAGAACATTGGCAATAAAGTGGGCATTATCGTAGGGATAATACCTAATATAAATTCCCCACCTATAAATCCTTTTTCCTGGTCTACAATATCCTTAATTCGGTTGGCCTCATTCACAATGTTTTTGGCCTGATTTACTATTTTCTGACCTACCTCTGTAATCGTTATAGGTTTTTTTCCTCTGTCGAAAATGATAATATCCAATTCCTCTTCAAGCTTTTGCACCTGCATGCTTAAAGTAGGCTGGGTTACAAAACTTTTTTCTGCGGCCAAAGTGAAATTTTGATATTCGGCAACGGCCAATACATATTGTAATTGTGTTATGGTCATTCAGTATAATTTAAAACAATAAAAATATGAAAACTATCAGTAAAAACTATGCTGATTTGGGTTTACTCCGATATTTTAGGCCGATTCTATTTAGAAGCCCTAGTTCTGTAGGGGTATGAATAGATTTTTAGCGGTTTCTTTTTGTTGGTATAAGAAAATACTATTTCAAGATCAGTTCCATAGATGACGATTGGGAATAAGTCTAATTTCTTTTAAGTAATTTGCAGGTAACTTAAAAAAATAACAATATGAAATTAAATAGTATAGGACTCAGTGCTAGCAAGTCGAAATTAATAAGCGATGATTTAAATACGTTATTGGCAAATTTTCAACGCTATTATCAGAATCTTCGGGGAATTCATTGGAATATAAGAGGAAAAAGGTTTTTTGATCTACATGTTAAATTTGAGGAACTGTATACAGATGCCAATTTAAAAGTAGATGAGATCGCCGAGCGTATCCTTACTTTGGGTGGGGTTCCTTATCACACTTTTGAAGATTATATTAGCAATGCAAAGGTTCGGGCAGGAAAAAATATTTCTAAGGACGAGGAGGCTATTCGGCTAATAGTCGACTCTCTACAAGAACTTTTGATCATTGAAAGAGCCATATTAGAGACCTCGGCAGAAGCTTCCGATGAGGGGACCAATGCTATGATGAGCGATTTTATTACCGAACAGGAAAAAACCGTATGGATGATGAAAGCTTGGTTGGCAGAAGAAATCTAAGCTGCCCCAAATGGCGAAAACAATACGGATAAGCAAGTTGCATTAGAGTGCGCTTCCAAAGGAAAACGACCAATGCAGACCAATACAATTGATGGTCTACATAGATAGCTGCGAATAACCTAAGGGTGGTATTCTCGTTTTTTATTTTTCCAATGGGCAGATGGGGCAATGGTTATATTTTACCAATATCCCGCGTTAGGGACCGCGGCGGCATCCCCGCAGCAACGCAAGGGATATAGCCAAGGGCCCGCCCGACTTAGGAGGGAACGCCCAAATTAATAGAGCAACCCTAGTACAAAAGAAATTATAATTGAAAGGATTTCATTTTCGACAGATAGTGGCTTTTACTCTTTAAAATGTGGCTAATTTTAAACATACTTCCCCGACCAGACGTCAAAAGACTAGTAGTTAGGGAAAAAATATAAATAATGCGACCATAGGAATAGGTGTAAACGCCTACTTCTATTGTTGCATTTTTAAGTAGTAATCTGCAGAATGTTTTCCCGATCCGTAAAATAGAAAGAAAACACATACCAAAAAGGTGATACTGGCCAACAATAGGTTGTTAACATTCATTTCTCCGAAGAAATTCACCAATATGGCTCCTACTAAGATTGGCAATTGCGCTAATACAGTTAGACGGGTAAGCAAACCGATGACCAGTAAAAAGCCGCCTATAAAATGTGCAGGTGCTACATAGTGCATTATCCAAATACCCATAGGCATGTTTTGGAATGGTCTGAATATTTCGGCCATTTCTACGGGATTGGACATAAATTGGATTCCTTTTATAAAGAGAAATACACCCAGAGCTACTCGTAACAGGTCCAATGGATAATAAGTATGCGCATTGGCCCATTTGTTTAAAGACTTAATTGTATCCATGATGTACTAATTTAAGTGGGTTATACTCTAATGTACTTATTTTTAGTAAAATATGAAAGTTAAAAGAGCTCTAATAATGAGCGGATGCACTATTTTAGAAGCGTTTTTAGCAGGGTTTCGGGCGTCATTAGCCTTGGTATTGCTCTATTGATACGAAGGCCATAAATGGGTTTGTTAGCGTCATTTCCCCATGGGTACCATAAAAACAGTCGAGGTGGTACTTTTGAGTACGGCCCCACATAAGCATAGTACTCCATTGCTTTATTGCCTTGATGCTGCCAAAACTTTTCCGCCAAGACCGCTAAGTGCCTCTTTGTAAATCCACAATTCTTCAGATTCACCGTTGGTCGTATCTTCAATCTCTTTTAAAAAGTTCTTAAAACTTCCAGAACCATATACTTCTTCATAATGTAAGGGAAAGGAATCCCTGTTTCCCATCCAAGCAGATTTTTCAAAGAAATCTACCCATGCAAAATCCATTCCTTCCATATTGGCCATGTCATTTATGTAGATGCCGTAGGGGTGATCGGGCATTTTTTCCAAATATACCTTTTGTACTTTTTTTACGGCTTCCATGAATTCCATATGTTTAAACCGCTTTACATCGACCACAAATATCAAAAGGTTTTTTATAGTGAAATCCTTGCTAAAGTTCGATAATTCAGGATGAAACCTCCAATAATGCTGCTCGGTTTCTGGGAGCATATATGGAAGTACATTGGTATTCCAGTCCATGTCATGTCCTTCTTGTGCTGGCCTGGTATCCATGGCGCTCCAAGGTAATGGGCCCATCACCCAAACATACTTGCCGGCGTTTTTTCCGTTGGCAATCCAATATACCCTAGCCCCATAGATACCTTGGGCATGGTACTTTTTGTTGTGTGCTGCCATCCCGCTTTCAAATTCCTGTATTTTTTCTGGATTTGCGGTGAGCATGGCATTTTCAATGACGTTGTACTCCTTGGGAGCCTGTGATATTACCATGAAGGGAATGAGTAATACGAGATACATTATTGTTTTCATAGGATCTATTATTTAAAGGTTCATATTCTAGTGTGTCTTGAAGGGGGAATTGTTACGCTCGGTTTCTCGCCCAACATCACCGTAACTTTGAACGGCTTTTCTGTGCCAATCACTATGTTGGGAAGTCATTTTATATGGTCTATATTCTATTATAACAAAGGTTGTTTCGATATTCTTAACAAATCCGATTAAATGCAGTTTTTTAGGGACTAAACTGAATAGATTAGTTTTTTACAGTTGCTTTTTTGCCCGGTTTTTGATTTTCCAATTTCTCGATGGCTGCCAGATATTTGGATAAATCATAATATCCCTGCTCTAATACAATTTTACCGTTTACAAATTGAAGGGTAAGATGTATCGGAATGACGAGTTCTTCGCCGGTAGCTGCCATGGTACCTTCCCAGGTTCCCCAGAAATTTACCCATTTTTGGCCTTTATCGTCTATTATCATTTCACAAAACATAGCTTCATCCGAAAAACCGTACTTGGACAAAGGCTGCAAATTATTTTGTAGCCCTTGTTGAATTTCTAAAGGGGTAGAGGGGGCTATGGTATTGTGGCGTACTATGGCCGTATCTGCATAATGACTCAACCATGATTCCCAGTTTCCTTCATTGTAATCCTTTACCAGTTCCTGAACTTTATTAACCTCTGGAGAGCTATTCGTATATCGAGTTATTTCTTTAGGTTGGCAACTTGTAAAAAAAAAGACGATTAAGCCGTATAAAATAATGATTTTCATTAGGTTACTTGTTTTAATGGTTATTCCCTATGTCTCTCTGATCGGAGTACTATTGGTGGCTCAAAAAGTAACTTCCAATGCTTGCGCCAATTTCTGGTCTTTAGGCTTTAGTTCGTCAGAATAGTTCTTAATTCTAACCATGTCATGGTCGTTTGTTTTTTCTGGTATTGGCTACCGACTGCCCTTCCTAAAAAAGGTATTGCTTATATTGTTATCGGTAAAAGGGATCCTGGTTTTGATGTTTGAGCCTTGGTCTAGTTTGGCGCGTATTTCAAATCAGGTCTAATTTCTCCCTGTTTTTGTTTGTATTTTAATAAGCTGCTCAACAAGTCGCTCATAACGGATTGTCCCACATCTCCCAGTAATTCATCGTTTTCTAAACTTCGGCTGGCATAATGCAGGGCATCCTTTGCCGCTATAGCCACTAAATAATGTTCGCCGTCGGCCCCAAAACCACTGCGATATACCCTATAGTGTACAGGCGATCCTTTTCTGGTAAACAGGTCTTTAACAGCTATCATATGTTCTTTAACAACAGCCCGGTTGCCAGGTGATACGTACAGCCAATGCATGGTCCGGAAATTTTCCCCTTCTGGGGTTAGGGTAATTCCATTGGGCATGTAGGTGAGCTCCTTGTCTAAGTGAATGACATAGTCGAGTTCGGTATCATAGCATTTGTCCATTCTCTTAAAAATCTCGCTTACCGTCTCTTTGCCAGCTTTTTCCGATAGCTCGATAAAAACTTGGTGATTGATGTCTGCCATACTTTTAATGGGAGACACAAAACTATAACTGGCGTCATAAGTATTTAGGGCAATCCATCCCGTAATCTGTATCTCATGTGTTTTTAATAGGTTTAGAAGCTCTTTGACCGTTTTTTCATATTCGGATACCATCGATGGCTTTACTAGGTCTTCGTGTACCCAATATGCTTGTGAGACCTCCTCTTCTTGTCCCTGTACGGATCCAAAAGGCAGGAATAACAGTAATGCTCCGATGAATTTTATCAGTTGTCTTCCCATAGTACGCTGTATTGGTAGTTGTTTAATTTGTCTGCGAAATTGTTTTTTTTATAAAGAGGACATTTTCTAAGGATATCCTATTAGAGGTAAGGGATTCTAAGAGCCTTACCTAGGTCTGAAAATAAGGTGCTGCCAAGGAAAATGAGTCCGTTCCGAAGCACTATCATTCTTATCCGGTATGAGGGCCGTAAATTTTCCTCTCCCGTACTTTTATCCCATTAGCAAGGGTAGCCCATGGGGTTTACGATCTTTTACAAATAAGAAATTGAAATACCCATATTTATTATAGCAATAGCCTTTATAGGATTGAAAAAGCGAATTAAGAATTTGGAGTATTCTAAGTAATACATTTTATTTATTATAACTAACCGGTTAAGGACGAAGGCATAGCTTTTTTGTCCAAAGCAAGGATTTTATTTACCAAGTGGAATTTGGAAATAATATTCGTATATTTATTATCCCCGGATTTTTTAATTATATATGATTAAGAAATGGGAAAACTCGTCTGTATAATCCTTTTAAGTTATTTGATCTTTTCGGTAATTTCCTATAGTTGTATTACAGACTTAAAGGATCATAAAGTATATACGGATCAATTTGCAACATTTCAAGATATTGGAACATCCTATAAGGGGAATTATAACGATGGGCACCTTTGTCCTTCTTTATCGGACCAAAGGGATTCTAAAAAAGAAATTTTCACCACAACCATTAGCAGTGGAGTAGTACAGGTACCATCAGCAATAGGACTATTTGAAAAAGAAGAAAGTTGTTCCTTGCAAGACAATCATGTTCGGAAACAATTTGCTGGCCTGGTCCTAACCCCAAGGCTATTGGGCTTGTTATTATTTTTATTGCTGATCGGTTTTGTGATAATAATACAAAATAGAAGGAAAAATCATTTCCTGCTTTTACAGATCCAAAAAAAAGAATTGATAATTCAAGAGATCCACCACAGGGTTAAGAATAATTTTGAAGTAGTATGCAGTCTGCTTGCCCTGCAAGCTGCCCATGTCAAGGATCAGAAGCTAAAAGACAGTCTTCACCACTTTCAGACCCGCATTCAGAGTATGAATATGATCCATCAGAATTTGTGTCAGGGATACCATGGCGAAGCCATTGAAATGTCTGGTTATTTTAAAAGTTTGGGGGCCTATATGCTCCACACCTACGGGGCAGCGGATAAGGTTCTAATAAAATATGAATTGGAAAAGACGACCCTGCCTATAGACTTGGCAATGTCCTTGGGATTACTAGTGAATGAATTGCTCACGAATTGCCTAAAACATGCCTTTCCAAACGGCTTAAGGGGCACTATAAACATTGGGCTTAAAAAGACACCCCTTCATTTAGAGCTATGGGTCAGCGATGATGGGGTGGGCATGGGCGATTTGCCGGGGATAACAGACTGCGGTTTTGGCACGCAATTGATACATCTTTTGGCAAAACAATTGGATGGGAAAATGAGACTGAAAAAAAGCGTAGGTACCTCGGTGACTTTTGAATTTCAACAACCAAAGGCAGTCTTATGATACACGAAAAAACCCGAATTTTGGTTGTAGAGGACGATATGATCGTCGCAGCGAATATTTCCCTGCAATTAACAGCCTTGGGATATGAAGTTACTGGCATAGAATCGAGGGGAGAAGAAGCCGTGATGCATGCAGGTCTAAATACCCCCGACATTATTATTATGGATATACTGCTAAAAGGCACCTTAAACGGTATAGAAGCGGCAAAGAAGATCCAACAAACCCAGGATATAGCTATAGTGTACCTGACCGCCAATACGGATGAAGCTACTTTTTCAAAGTCAAAAAGCACCCGTCCCTATGCCTTTCTTCCCAAACCCTTTAATTCCCTTAATTTAGAAAGAACCATCGCCTTAGTGGCCGAACAGTTAAAGGACCATATGGGGTATAGATTGCAGAAACTCGAAAATTTTAAAGTACTTAAAGATCGGATTTTTGTTAGGCACAATGGTAAAATGATAAAACTGCTGCTCGATGAAATACTCTATATTGAAGCCGATAGGAATTATAGCAATATTGTGACCCAAACGGGAAAATATCTCATCAGTACAACCCTCAAGACGGTAGAAAGGGAACTAAAAGCCTCCAGTTTTATTCGGGTGCACCGCTCCTATATTGTCAATATCTCCAAGTTAGATGTGGTAGCAGATCATCATTTGGAAATCAAACGAAAAGTAATTCCCATCAGCAAAGGCCTTAAAGATCACCTTCTAAAACATTTACACACCATTTAAGGTTGCTAGAAACCGATTAACAGATGCTGCTTAAGAGTGCTTAGACCAATCAATTAGCTCCTTAACGTTTAAAGACTTCCGTAGTATCACCCCTTCCTATTATAACAATATCCGCAATATCCAAGAACAGTCCGGTCTCAACAATACCAGGAAGTTGTTTTAGGGTATTTTCCAATTGGGCGACATTGCTTATATGGGTGATGTCCAGATCTAGAATATAATTGCCTTCATCGGTAATAAAAGGGCTGTTGTCTTTTTCCCTAAGAATAGGGTGTAAGTTCATTATCCGCAGTTTTTTAATCAAAATCGGCGTAGCAAAAGGAATGGTTTCAATGGGGAGTTTAAACTTTCCCAGTCGAGAGACTTGTTTATGGCAATCGGCAATAATAATATTTAGTTTAGAATTAAAGGCTAAAATCTTTTCCCTTAAAAGAGCGCCACCGCCACCTTTTATAAGTTGTAAATAGGGATCAAATTCATCTGTGCCGTCTATATTGATGTCTATAGCCGAAATATTGGCGAAATCGGTAAGGGGAATACCATTGGCCAACGCTAATTTCTTAGTGCTTTCAGACGAGGGTATGCCTACGATGTTTAATCCCTTGGCTACCTCTTCTGCCAAGGCGGTAATCATATGGGCAGCCGTAGAGCCCGTTCCCAGGCCTATAGTCATCCCATCTTCAATATATTTTATAGCAGCCTTGGCGGCCAATTCCTTTTCTTTTTCTGTGCTCATTTTTATGACGGTTATAGTAGGTGCCCAGGGGGCTTTCGCATTATTTTTTGGTGTTGTTTTTCATCATTTCAGCTATTTCCCTAGCCCCTGAATGCTCTTGGTGCTGTAGCTCGTCTATAATGTTGGCATGGTCTTGCGATCGGGTTTGAGAAAGCTTATAGGTGGCCTGTATATCGGTAATGGCAATTTGGAAACCTACAATTCCTTGAATCTGATTCATGGTCTCAGCAGACATATGGTGTAGGGAAATAGGGTTTTTGGCCACTTTTTCGTGCTTGTCTACCAGTTGGTGCAAGGAGGCCAGCACCTCGGCTTCACTCAATATTTTTACAGCCCCATACACGTGAACCGCAACATAATTCCAGGTAGGGACTTCCTCTTGCTGGTACCAAGAAGAAGAAATATAACTGTGGGGACCATTAAAAATAGCCAACACCTCTTCTTGTTCCTTAAAATATTTCCACTGTGGATTGGCCTTGGAGAGATGGCCTACCAAAATATCCTTTCCGTCCTGGTCTTCACTTAACTCTAAAGGAATATGGGTCGCCCAAGGGCGGCCCTCTAGTTGGTTTACCAAAATGCCAAAGCTATTTTGTTTTAAAAATTCCTTTACTTCTGCTAGGTTCGTATTCTTATAATGGGATGGGATATACATGATACATTACGGATTTGCAATGGTGATAAATACAGGATAATGATCGGAAATGTGTTTGTTGTTGTCCAGTTTGTCATCGATATGTACATAAGACAATACCTGTAGGTTTTGAACAAATATATAATCGATCCTTTGATCTGCTATTTTATTTAAATCGAAGCCGTTGAAGGTGCCAACCGGTCCGTAGAATGGTTTTTCTGAAAATTCTTGGGCATCGGTCAGATGTTTTTTTAAATATTGTATCGGAGCCTCTTCTGGACTTAAGTTTAAATCGCCCATAAGGACAACCGGTAAATTTGCCGTGTTGATTTCGGTGATTTTTTTATGGATAAGCTGTGCAGAATTAGCTCTTGCTAGAGTTCCCCTATGGTCAAAATGCGTGTTAAAAACCCAAAATTGTTTTTTGGCAACTACATCTTCCAACAAGGCATAAGTACAAATACGCTCCATAGAAGCATCCCATCCCACAGATACCTTTTCGGGGGTGTCCGATAGCCAAAAAGTTTCGGATTGTACAACCTTAAACTTATCTTTCCTGTAAAAAATAGCAGTGTATTCTCCCTTGGTTTTACCATCGTCCCTTCCTACGCCAACATAGTCATAATTGCGAAGTACACTGTCTAAATAATCAACCTGGCGATGCAGCCCCTCTTGTATCCCCAGAATATCGGTTTCGTAATGCTGTACCAACTTCACCAAACTAGTCTTTCGATCGTTCCAATTGTTTAAGGCATCGCCCTCATTATCGTATTTAATATTATAAGAAATGATATTGGTCGTTTGGGAAAAAACCGATGAAGGGAGCAAGAAAAGAACAAGTACAATAGTACAAGAGGCAAGTATGTTTTTCATAACCAAGACTGTAAAGTTTAGGAATCCTAAGTTCAATTTTAAAAGGTTAAATATCCTGAATTTTTTAAATACGTGCTAATTATTGGCGTTTTATATAAGACTAAAATTTAAAATGCCATGCGATGGTGTTTGTAATCATGCCCTTTATTTATTGAGCCTTAGGGGTTCGATTGTACGGAATAACATGATCAGAAAATTATCCATTCAAAATTCCGCTTGTTTTAAAACGGGTCCGAATGCGTTGGGAAGTAGCCATTATAAGAGGTAGCCTTCCAATACCCATAGCCCTTAGTGCTGTAATTTGGGCGTTCCCTCCTTCGTCGGTCGGGCACTTCGCTATATCCCTTGCGTTGCTGCGGGGATGCCGCTGCGGTCCCTAACGCATTATGATATGGCTTGGTTTATAGGTAGTAATAGAGCAATGGTTAAGGGAGAGTGTCGTGAAGGATTAGGAAAGAATGTGTTATGGATTAGAAATAAAAAACCCAAGACAGGAAGATACATAAGGTATGCTCTTGTCTTGGGTTCTAATTCAATATACGAAAAGGGAACTAGTCTCTTTTAGGTCTGCCGTTATCACTTCGTCGGCTGTTGGTTCTACTTCCGCCACCTCTGTGCTTGGCATTAACCGGACGTTTTTTGTTTCTGTTGTGATGCGATTTTGTTTTCTCTAAAGGAATTTCGCTAGCCGTATCGTCAACAAAAGGATGATCGGAAATTACCGGTACTTGTTGATTGATTAACTTCTGTATATCTTTAAGGAAAGGCCTTTCTTCTGCATCGCAAAAGGATATGGCAACCCCACTGGCGCTAGCTCTTCCTGTTCTACCGATTCGGTGTACATAGGTCTCCGGGACATTGGGTAAATCGTAGTTGACCACTAGGGCCAATTCCTCTACGTCAATCCCCCTTGCCGCGATATCCGTAGCAATTAATACTTTTAACTCGCCGTCCTTAAAGTCGCCCAAAGCCCTTTGCCTTGCGGTTTGGGATTTGTTACCATGGATGGCATCGGCCTTAATGTCGGCTTTTGCCAATTGTTTTACAATTTTATTGGCTCCGTGCTTGGTACGTGAAAAAACCAAGGCAGAATCGTTTGGGTTCTTTTCCAAAAGGTGAATAAGCAATTCGGGTTTGTTCTTTTTAGTGACAAAATAAACAGCTTGTTCTACCTTTTCGGCCGTAGCCTGTTGTGGTTTAATGGTAACCCTATCGAAATCGCCAAGAATCTTTTGGGAAAGTTCTACGATCGCAGGAGGCATAGTAGCCGAAAAGAAAAGGGACTGCCTGTCCGCTGGTAATTTGGCGATTATTTTTTTAATATCGTGGATAAAGCCCATGTCCAACATTTGGTCGGCCTCATCTAACACGGCATATTTTATATCGCGCAAGGAAATAAATCCCTGGTTCATTAAATCTAATAATCTTCCCGGGGTAGCAATAATCACATCGGCTCCTTTTCTTAAAGCGTCTGTTTGTCTGGCTTGTTTGATACCACCAAAAATGACCGTATTTCTAATATCCGTAAAGCGGGAGTAAGAGGTGAAGTTTTCACCGATCTGTATGGCCAGTTCCCTTGTTGGGGTAACCACTAACGCTCTAACCTTTCTATGGCCGCCATTCTCCTGGCGGTCTTGGATCAATTGTTGAATTATAGGAATAGAAAAGGCAGCCGTTTTACCGGTGCCTGTTTGTGCACAACCCAATAAATCCCTGCCTTTCAGTAAAATAGGGATAGATTGTTCTTGGATTGGAGTTGGATTTGTATATCCTTCCAGCGTAAGAGCCTTTAGGATTGGGGCAGTAATGCCTAAGTCTGTGAATGTCATGTATTATGAAAAATATGTGGCAAAGGTAGGCCAATAGTTTGGATAAATCTATTTAATGGTATTATAGTCCCACTATCGCAGCCTCTGCACACCTTTCTCCGTCCATGGCAGCCGATACTATTCCGCCGGCATAACCACCGCCTTCACCACATGGAAAAAGACCTTGGATCTCCGGATGCTCCAAATTTTCATTCCGCGGAATGTTTACCGGGGATGAGGTTCTAGATTCTACTCCGACAATATTGGCCTCCTCGGTATAATACCCCTTCATTTTTTCTCCAAAAGCCATAAAACCACCACGTAGTCGACTACCGATAAGTTTTGGTAAAAGGGAATGTAAGGGCGCCGATTTTAATCCAGGCTGATAGGAGGTCGGATTTAAACTTGGGGAAAGCTTTCCTTCGACAAAATCTGTTAATCGCTGGGCAGGGGCCACTTGGCTGCGTCCACCAGAGGTAAAAGCAAGACGCTCTAGGTCCTTTTGGTATTCTAAACCTTTTAAAGGGCCAAAACGTTCGTATTTCGGTATATCTACATCCACATTAATTTCTACGACGATTCCCGAGTTAGCATATAGATTGTTTCGTTTGGAAGGAGACATACCATTGACCACAACTTCGCCAGGTGCCGTTGCGGCCGGAACTATGAATCCGCCCGGACACATACAAAATGAATAAACACCTCTGTTTTTTACTTGCTCCACAAGGCTGTAAGAGGCTGCCGGTAACAGCTCATTTCGCGATCCGGAACAATGGTATTGGATGCTGTCGATGATGTGTTGTGGGTGTTCTACCCTAACTCCCATAGCAAATGATTTGGCTTGTATGGCAATATTCTTTTTGTGTAATAGCTCGTAAATGTCCCTGGCAGAATGACCAGTGGCCAAAATTAGACGCGATACTGACATTTCCTTGCCGTTTTGCAGAACAATACCCTGTATGGCATTGTTTTTAAGGATGATATCGACCATCTTGGATTCAAAATGGATTTCTCCCCCAAATCGTATGATGGTCTCCCGAATGTTTTCTACCAATTTTGGTAACTTGTTTGTTCCAATATGGGGGTGGGCATCGACCAATATTTCGTGGGTGGCACCGTGATATACTAAGTTTTCGAAAATTCTGCGTACGTCTCCTCGTTTAAGACTTCGGGTGTATAACTTCCCGTCCGAATAGGTTCCGGCACCGCCTTCCCCAAAACAGTAGTTAGAATCTTCGTTGACAATATGTTTTTGATTAATGGCCCTTAAATCGCGACGGCGATCCTGTACGTTTTTACCTCGTTCTAAAACTATGGGTTTGAAACCTAATTCTATACAACGCAAGGCCGCATACATTCCAGCAGGTCCAAAACCAATAATATGGATTTCCTTGGCTTTGGAAACATCCTTATATTCAAAAGTGTAATCGCTTTTCTCAGGAGCGGCCTCCCTTATATAAACCGATACTTTGTAATTAAAGTAAATGGTGGCCTTTCGAGCGTCTATAGATTTCTTTAAGACCTTTACCGTCGTAATGTCCGCTATATCGACGCCCAAATATTTTGAAGCTTTCTTTGTTAGGATTCCCTCTATTGGCTCTTCCCTTAAAGTGGTTCTTAGTTGAATGTTTCTTACCATGGGGACAAAATTACTTCAATTAATACAATTATTTAGCCTAGGCCTTATACCTTTTAAAGGATATATACACTTTTCTTACAAATAATTGAAAATCACCGAATATTAATGATGAGACCATTTTAAATTGGTGATAATGAGGGTGTGTTAGGTTATATTTCTTGTCAAGTAGGAATAACCAAGAAATAATACCCTTCATTTATTATAAAATAAAACCATAATTTTTGTAAATAAATTCTCTAAGTATATTTTTATTACTATATTTAAGATTCATAAGAGAGGTTAAAAATTAGTTTGTTATTTGTTGGTTTGTTAGTTTGAATGTAAACGAACTATTTTTAATTTGAAGAAAAGGACGTAGGGGTACGTCCTTTTCAATTTATGATCAGGTGTAAAATATTGGAAAAAAATCCAATCCTTAATGAACACCTATCTAAGTATGGAACACTAAAATGTTCTCTTTCCTTGTCCTTGTCCTTGTCCTTGTTATCCTCCTTGCCAACTCGTCCCTGATTATTGACAATTCGGTTATTCTTTTTTCAAAAAGTTCATTGTTTGTTTCAGATTTGTGCTGTTCATAAACCAAGAAATCTGTTATGCTAAAAATAATACTTATCGTCATTGCAATGATCGTAGAACAACTTTCGGCAGGGCAATTAAAAAATACTTCCGGAACCGATATCGACGCAAAATCGGAATGTTCCTTTTTAAATATTACAACCTTAGAAGAGGAATGGACTTTAGATTGTCTTTCTTTTGGGGATCGGGGAGCGAATTCTTGCTATGACCATACTCCTCTAACTATTTTAGTTTTTGCTAACTTTAAGCCAGAAAGCCATGTTGCCCTTAAGGACGAGCAAAATAAAAAGTATTGAAGGAAAAAGATAATTAGTGTTTTTTAAATATGACTAATTTATTTAAAATATTAAAAATCAGTATATATATTACTATACTTCTTATTCTGGTACCAAGGATCATATATTGGCACCATGAGATAGTGTGGAAGGAACAGTTAGCCTACGGCATTAATAGTTTTTTATATTCCTTAGTGATTACCTCGGTAAATATATATTATTACAGCTGTGTTTCTAAGAAATACAGTTGGGAGCACCATCCACAAAAGAGATTGTGGATTGGAGCCTTGGGGGCTATTGGTCTTACTCTTATAGCTTTTGCTTTTGTAAGGTTTGCAGTGTCACTAGGGTATTATGGACAAACCATTAGTGGTTTTATAAAAAATGAGGAGCCGTTTCCGTATCTAATAGCCTTGTCAATAGCTGTTGTGGTCTCACTATTTTTACATGCGTTCCATTTTTATAGGGCGCTACAAGAGAACAAGGTTAAGGAGCAGAAAATTATCGCAGGCACAGCATCGGCACAGTTCGATGCCCTTAAGAACCAATTAGATCCTCATTTTTTATTTAATAGTCTAAATGTACTTACAAGTTTAATAGAAGAAAATCCAAATAAGGCTCAGAAATTTACAACCTCTCTTTCTAAGGTATATCGCTATGTATTAGAGCAAAAGAATAAGGATTTGGTTACCGTAGATGAAGAATTGGCCTTTGCTAAAACCTTTGTTAACTTGATGAAAATGCGTTTTGAGGAGAGTATTGTTTTTGAGGTTTTGGAGAACAGTCCTAATCCCGAAGCCAGGATAGTACCCTTGTCCTTGCAGCTTTTGTTAGAAAATGCAGTAAAACACAACGTGGTTACGGCCAAAAAGCCGCTGTACATAAAGGTATATGAAGAAAAAGGGATGCTTTGTGTGAGCAATAATTTGCAAGAGAAACAGGTCGTTAAAAAAAGTAGTGGAGTGGGGCTTAGAAACATAATGCAACGATATCAAATTTTATCGGACAGGAAGGTCGTTATTCGAAAAACAGAGACCGACTTTAGTGTAAGGCTTCCCATGCTGACAAAACAATTGACGATCATAAAATCACAGGAAGATTTTATCGAAGACAAGCGTTACCAAAAGGCCAAGGCGCGGGTAGAGGCCTTAAAGGGGTTCTATGGCAATGTATTAGCGTATTGTATTGTGATTCCTTTAATGGCATTCCTTAATTATAGTACTACAAGTTTTCCATGGGTGATTTTTCCAGCCCTCGGATGGGGGGGTGGAGTACTAATGCACGGAATGGAGGTATATGGGTATAATCCTGTTTTAGGGAAACGATGGGAAGAACGAAAAATGAAGGAATATATGGAAAATAAGAATTTTTAGTCATGAGTTTTTACTAGAAGGGCTAGTAAAAGATGTTGTCCAGGGTAAAACAGTCCTTCTAGGAGTTTTATACGGCAGCTAATTTTATTGTCTGTGGAAGGAGCCAACAAGAACTGAAAAAGGAAAAGTAAAGTGGGGATAGGGCGAAAGACAATAGCTAGCAACAATCCAACCCGTATACTTGACAGTTCGGTATTTTTTTTTTAGAAATTGATCCAGGTCTTTGGAAATTAGCAGCGTAGTCAAAAAAAATAATTAAAATGGAAAATATAGAGAAAGAAAATAAATACTTCAGGGCTAAGGCCAGAGTAGAAGAGATCAGGAAGTTTTATTCCAATCTGAGTATGTATGTAGTTTTTATTTCATTTTTGGCATTTATTAATTACTGGACCAACGAGTGGAGCTATCCATGGTTCCTATGGGCTGCCTTTGGATGGGGTATTGGAGTGGTATTCCATGCCATTAAGGTATATCGCGGCAATTTATTCTTCGGTAAAAATTGGGAAGAACGAAAGATAAAAGAGTTTATGCAAGGCGATGATAAAACCCATAAATGGGAATAAAATACTATGTGGTTATAAAAAAGGAACCGTATGGAAACCGACAGTGAAAAACGAAAAAGAGCAGAAAAACGGATAGAAGAACTAAAGGGGTTTTACATACATTTAATTGTCTATATCTTGGTAAACTCCTTTGTGTCCGGAAATAAAATAATAAGAAATTTAAATAATGGTGAAACATTTGGGGAGGCATTATGGGACTTTGGGACTTTTGCCCTATGGGGGTTTTGGGGAATTGGGATCTTTTTTCACGGGGTAAAAACCTTTCATTTAAATCCATTTTTTAGCAAGGATTGGGAAGAAAGGCAGATAAAAAAATATATGGATGAGGAACAAAAGGATTTTGATAAATACCGCTGATGGAAGGGAATAAATATAGCTTGGAGCAATTGGAAAAAGCCAAAGGGATATGGCTAATATAAGAGGGTTTTATAGCCACCTTTGGGTATGTCTTCTTATTACATTAGGCCTAGTAGGTATAGGATTGTATGTGGGACAATATCAAGAAGGATGGATGCAAGGGGATGAAAACTTTCAAACATGGATTCAATGGAATGTATGGTTAACCCCGATTGGTTGGGGTATAGGTGTTTTGATACACGCTATGGAGGTCTTTGGGAAAAAGCCCCAATTTATAAAACGATGGGAAGCCCGTCAAGTTCATAATTATCTGGACCAAGAAGCCTTCGAAAACAAAAAGACACCTTCGTTCTTTGCTGAAAGTACTACAGGAGATTAGTGTTTAATAAAATTTAAGAGCTAAAAAGCTGTTTTAATTTAACTTAGCGCCAAATAAATGAACGTTATAATTATTGAAGACGAAAAGCCAGCTGCACGAAGACTGGGCCGTTTGTTGCAAAATTTAAACCTAAGGGTTTCTACGATGTTGCATTCGGTAGAAGAGGCTATTCTTTGGTTCGATAAAAACGAACATCCCGATTTAATATTCCTGGATATTCAGCTTTCAGACGGACTCTCTTTTGAGATTTTCGACGCCATCGATATTCAAAGCTCCATCATATTCACCACCGCTTACGACGAGTACGCCCTTCAGGCATTTAAGCTCAATAGTATCGATTACTTGTTAAAACCAATAGACGAAGAAGAACTGGAGGCTGCGGTAAAGAAGTTTCTTTTTCTTTATCCCAAAAGACAATCTTTGACCATAGATTTTGAGGATATTAAAAAAATGTTGGTCAATCCACTGGAACGAGAATATAAGAAGCGTTTTACCGTAAATGTTGGGCAGCATATGAAAATTGTCAATGCCGATGAGATAGAATGTTTTTACAGTGAAAATAAAGGAACCTATATGGCTACCATGGAAGGTAGGAATTATTTGATGGACCTTAGTCTTGAAAATCTAGAAAACGAGCTGCAGCCAGAAATGTTTTTTAGGGTAAGCCGAAAATTCTATATCAATATCAAATTCATAAAAGACATCATAGCCTACACTAATTCTAGGTTGAAAATTAAGCTCAACAACTATAACGATCAGGAAATAATTGTGAGCAGGGAGCGAGTAAAGGATTTTAAACTATGGCTGGGCTAGAGAACTCAGTTTTAATCCACTCGGTTTTCATCAAAGGCCGATGGAAGTAATTTGGGAATCAATTTTATAAAAACAGGAAGTAATACAGCCCCGCCAGGGAGAATGAAAATAGCTACTAGGGAAGGAATGATTTTAAAAATATACAAAAGCTGGTTTTGTACTTTTTTACGCTCCACCGGCGTAAATTCCTATACCGTCGATTTTGACAATAAGGCTACCAGTTCTTTGCTTTCCGATAGTTCCTTAAGCAATCGTCTGCTGTTTCTTAAAATAAGTTTATTGTTAATTCTAGACATGCTGTCATAAAACTGCACCGCCGTATTATGGTCTTTGAAATGAGGTGTTTTATGGATATTTATCTCAAAAAATAAGCTTACCTCGTATAGCGATTTTGCCATGGTTGAAGGGGCAAATCCTAAATCCTTTCCGATCCCAAAAATAAATTCAGATTCCTATAATCCCACAAATGATCTTCCCATACCGTAAGGCATGCCACATCTAAAAAATATTGGTTTTCATAAACCGAGAACCTTTGTGGTAACTGATGGCGATAAGAACCGTCAAAATTTTATTGTTGCTATCAATAAAGGTGAGAGAGGCCGCAAAAAGTTGTGCGAGCTTTTCATCGGTCCTGTTCTTAGCCTTTGAATTTAAGGCGTAATAGGTGATATTGATGGTAATATGCCCTAAACCTTTCGCTATTTCCTTGATTGAAGGCGTTCTTTCCAAATACCTTTTAAATGCGAGTACATCTATAAATAGTAAAGTGTTGGTAATGTTGCTGTTAAAGGTTTTGCTAATAAGGTTGGCTTTTTAATAGATCCTAGAATCTAATAGTTTTCTAGTTGGTCAGAGGTTTTCTTTCCCGTTCATGTCTTATTTAAGAAGGAAATTTTGTTGATTTAGAAATCCTTATAGAACTTAAAAATACTGGGAAATCATGGTCTTGGGGCTTAAACCTGTATGTGTGGTAGAGGGCTGTTGGGAGATTTATTTTAGCTTTTTCATCTTAAGACAGTGGGTGTTCACTTTCAATAAAGGCAGGTGCCTTTAGATTAATGCCGTACACAAAACCGGCGTCCCTTAATTGGGTGTATAAATCCTCAAAGTAAGTAAAATACGCTCCATGGTCCTTTATTGGAAAGCAAAACTTAGCGATCCAACCAAAGGCAGAAGGTTTCAGAGGTATAATATTTAGAAAATTTGGATAAAATATATTTTTCCAATCATAAAATACAACAAACCCCTTTCCCTATAAATTATGGATGGGGAAAGGGGTGCTTAAAGGGTGGTTACCACAACGGTTGATGGTAATTTTTATACCATTTACGGTTCAAATACTTTACTGTTTTTCAATATTGGCCTTCCAAGTGGCACCACTAATATCGATTAACTTTAATTCATAAGAACCACTCGCTAAGTTCCTGAATTTTTCGTCTTCGATCGTTAGCGTTGCTTTTGCTCCCAAAGGAATGATCATACTATGAGCGCCTGGTTTTACCATAGCAACATAGTTGTTAGCGATATTTTCTTTAGGAAAAGCAGATAGATCTTTACCATTTAATTCCATAATTTTTTTTCCCTCCTCGGTGGTAAGCTCTATTCCGATCAAAAACGAACCGTATACATCGGCACCCTCTACTCTATAAACTTGAAAGGAAAGTTGGTTTTGAACTATATTAGAATCGGCAATTTCAATTTTTGGTTTAACAGATTTATTATGTAGGTTACCCCAAACGCCACCGTGGAAAACCTGGTTGGTGAACAGGGTCATAAATAATATCAGCAAAGCTCCGGTTAGTACAACTTTGGGAATCACCTTCGTTTTTAAAGGTAATATTCCCGATCCTATCCAACTAAACCAAGACTTCTGGGTAATTTTATGGTTTCGTTGTAGAAGAAAATAATCTAGCGAATACTTGTCGCTTCCACTAAGGAAAAGGGTAAAGCCTGCTGCTATTCCCAGAACGCCAATCTGCCATTCGTCTAAACAAGTCGTTCCTATCCAACCCGAGCCTAATAAGATTCCCATGGCCAAACCAAATACGCCAATACTCATCAGTCTTGTAAAGAGTCCAAAAATTAATAATAAGCCTACGATACCTTCCACAATGGTAAATATCACCATGGCCCACCACAAGGCGTCCGGGTTGGTTACCAGATATTCTATAATGGGTTTGATTCCTAGGGCATTGGGTAGGAAATGATTGAATTTTTCGCCAATATAACCGGAAACTTCGGGGTCTAGTTTATTTTCTAGGGCTACTCTTCTCCAAAAAGCTGAAAAATAAGTCCACCCTACTACTAACCTAAGGGCAAGTGAAAAAAGTCCCGCCATATTGTAGGACTGGGATAAATTTTGTTGTTGCATAAATGTTGATATTTTATATAAAAGATGATTTTGTTTTGCTTAAAAAGTGGCAAAATCAAATCATATATTTTAATCTTTTATATAAAATATAGAGCGGGACACCTTCTTTCTTATGGAAATGGGGCGGCCCCAAGCATGCATTGATGATATTGCGATCGGGGAAATGAAAGACCCAAGGAGAACTAGGGTTTAGACGAGGTTGTGGAAGCGCTTTTTTGGAGGATGCCGCCTTTATTTTTCTAGATAAGACGTATTCGGAGTCATCATATGTGTTCTCCTTGAAGCAGCTTTTACTTTTGTTAATGGTTTTTGTAGGTGTAGCACCAAACTCATCCTGAACAAAGTTTCTAACAAAGCAGGGCGCCAATATTAAAAGTAGCCCAATAGTCAATGCGCCTACCAATAGCTGTTTACTTATGATATGTTGTAAAATTGGACGCATTAATGTATTTGCATAAGTGTACTAATGATCATAGCCAAATGGCCACCTTCACAAACCTACTTAATCTTTCCAAACTCGTTACAGTTCATAACAAATCATTAACGATTTTTATAGTCATATCAAAAGGGTGTCCTTTTTATATCAGGGACAAGAAATACCCTAAAACAGCCCCTCCAAGTACAATAAAACCACTGTTCATTTTTTTAAAAACAAATACGGTAAGCATGCTGGCCACTGCAATAAAAATCATTCGCCAATCGGTAAGGGTTTCTTTTCCCATGCTAATACAGACGGCAACGATTACCGCTACTGCGGCAACATTGACGGCATCTAAAAAGGCGGCCATTATTTTAGAATCCCTCATTTTGGGAATCAGAGGGTTGAGGATCAAAACAAATAAAAATGAGGGTAGAAAAATGCCCACTGTAGCTGCAATAGCTCCTAAGGGGCCGTTCATTTGCCAACCTATAAAAGTAGCCGTAGTTAAAATAGGACCGGGAGTAAATTGACCAACGGCGATTGCATCGATCAATTCTTGACTGCTAAGCAGGCCTTTTGCAACCAGTTCTGCATCTAAAAATGCAAATAAGACATAGCCACTACCGTAAAGAATGGCACCGATTTTTAAAAAGGTCAGGAAAATTTTAAGACTCCCTATCTTAAGGGCCGAACTCCATTGAAAAAGTAATAATGGTGCGATAGATGAAAAGGTAGATTTTCTTTGGCCAATTAGATAAATTAGTACACCCATAAATCCACATCCAAACAAGGCGATAATTTCATTGACCCCCATAACACATAGGATGGCAGTAATTAAACCTAAAATAGCCAAGGTGGTGTTTTTGATGGCCTTTTGTCCAAGCCGGTATGCAGCCATGAGGATGATGGCGATAACTGCAGGTTTGATACCGTATATAAATGGAGTTACCGCTGGCAGTTGGCCATACTCTTTATACAACCATGCGAAAATACCAGTGATGAACATAGCAGGTGCAATAAAACAAATACCGGCCACAATAAGTCCTTTCCATCCGGCCCTTTCATGACCGCAATGCATGGTCATTTCGGTAGAATTGGGACCGGGAATTATATTGGTGGCCCCTATGAGGTCTAAAAAGTGTTCCCGGCTCATCCATTTTCTTTTATGGACAACCTCGTCCTCCATCATAGCAATATGTGCGGCCGGACCTCCGAATGAAATACTGCCCAATTTGAAAAATAGCCATGCTATTTCTTTTAGTTTCTTGCTTTGTGACATTTTAAATTCGCTGCAATTAGTTATTTAGCCTTGCTTTTAAGGATGCAAATAACGGATTTTGTGTATTACTTGTATAGATATTACGCAAAGAATTGTGAACAAAAGGCAGAAGGGGAATTTTATTATTTCGTTGGCCAATCTATGGCAACTTTAGGAATAACCAGAGAATTGGTTTCAATAATATAAAGGCTGCCCACATTGGTTGTAGACAGCCTTTTTAAATTACCTGACAGGCCCGGGATAATAATTTTGACGCTAGCAATGTTCATCGACGCCCCCGTATTATTAGGATTCCAATATTTCCAATTGTTTAATTACCTGTTCCTCGGTTACTGGGTAGGGCTTGCCATTTCTTATGGTCTGATACACATATTCGAATAAATTAAGATAGGTAGATTTGTCCGAAGGGATTGTTTCCCGCGTTCTTGTACCTTCTTCGTCAATGGTGGTCAAGATCCCATATTTACTAGGGTCTTCCATACCAAATAAAGGATCGCCAGGTCTCATGCCTTCTGACAACTGTATTTCCTGAATATTGGTGCGGTGTTTTAAATAAGAGCCTTTGGTTCCGTTGAGAATAAATGCAGGTTGCTCATCTACCACCAACATACTCATCGTTAAAAAAACTTGTACGTCGTTAGGGTACAAGAGGTGAATATGGGCATAATCGTCTACTTGTGTATTGGGCCTAAATTGTCCCAAGGTTTTCGTCCAACTGATCGGGTTGCCAAAAAGAGAGAGTACGGCATCTAACAAATGCGGCCCTAGATCGTTGAGCAAACCGCTGCCAGGCACCGGTGTTTCTTTATGTGCTTTTGGACTAATATGGTGGCGATAGCGGTCATAACGCATATGTACCTCTACCAAGCGTCCTAATTTTCCGGAATCCAATACCTTTTGTATGGATAAAAAATCACTGTCGAACCTACGGTTCTGATAAGGAAATATATGTACGTTATGGCGTTTTGCTGCTGCATACAGTTTTTTTGCCTGATCGGAAGTTACCGTAATGGGTTTTTCGACCAAAACATGCTTGCCTGCTTGTAGCGCCTTTAACGCAAATTCAAAGTGGGAGGCATTGGGGGTGTTTACAACCACCAGCTCTATATTGGGATCGGCAATGAGGGCATCTACAGCGTCGTAACTTTTTATCTCAGGGTAGCTGTGGTGGGCCTTTTTTTCGGACCTTTCTACCACGGCTTCAAGGGAAAATCCTTGGTGTTCCTTTAAAAAAGGAGCATGGAAGACTTTACCCGACATGCCAAAAGACAATAAGCCGGTACGTATTGTTTTCTTAGTGTTATCCATAATGGTATAGGGGTGTTTTTTAGTGCTCTAGGGGGCTTCGCAATAGCAGATGCCCTTATAAAGGCCTTAGGACTATGTTGTTGTAATTATATTTAGGGCTAAAAACGATGTAGCGGTTTAGAGAAAAGGGAGCTTGCAAGAATAACTTTTAACCGTGTATGGTTTCCGATTTCCCGTAGTTTTTAATGACTTCTCCTTCAAATTGTATTAATTCTTCCCATCGCTTATTAACATCGATACCCGCTCCATATTTTCTGGCAAAGCCTATAAAGGTGGTATAATGTCCGGCTTCACTGATCATCAGATCGCGATAAAAAGTAGCTAGTTCTGGGTCTTTTATCTTGGTAGATAATAGCTTAAAACGTTCACAGCTACGGGCTTCTATCATGGCCGAGAACAACAATCTATCTACTAAGGATTGCTGACGGCTACCACCTTTGATCATAAACTTATACAGTTCATTTACGTAACTGTCCTTGCGTTCGCGTCCTAGGGTATACCCACGTTTTTTTATGATTTCATGAACCATTTCAAAATGTTGTAACTCTTCTTGGGCCAAGGTCAATAGATCTGTTACCAGTTCTGTGTGCTCAGAGTTTAAAGTAATTATAGAAATGGCATTGGTAGCTGCTTTTTGTTCGCACCAAGCATGATCGGTCAGTATTTCTTCAATATTAGATTCCACAATATTAACCCATCGTGGATCTGTTTCTAATTTTAACCCTAGCATAGCAATGTTTTTAGGTAAAGGTAACTAATCTTCTTAAAAAAAGGGGAGGGGATCTTGTCCTTTATGGGAGTATTACAAACTTGCTAATTTCCGAACCAATTTTTAAAAGAGTACTTACCTCGTCTTCTTTAAAATCATATGGTACCGGCTTTGCTATTCCCAAAGTACCAAATAAACGGCCTTCTAAAAGCATGGGTATCGCTATGGAGCCTTCTACCTTTGTGTCTTTTGCCGAAGGGCGGGCCACACCCGAATTATCGGTTTGAAGGTTACACATTTCTACGGGTTTTAAGCGTTCAGCAGCAATACCGGCCATACCTTTTCCAATAGGAATTAGGGATAATTTGGGAATTAAAAACTCCGGAATGCCTTTATGTGCTTGTAACTTCAATAAGGAAGTGCTTGGGTCCAAAAAGTGAATGGTTCCAGTAGTACAATCAAAATAAGAAATAATATCGGATAGAGTTTGTTGCCAATCGATCGTAGGCTGATTTAACCCTTTATATATAGCATCTAATAATAAATCATTTTTTTCACTCGTCATGGTAGTTCTATTTTTTAACTATCCAAATGTAACAATTTGCTTCAACAAAAATATACCTTAAAGATGTTAATACTACCCCTAAATATGCTCGAAGCCCAATTAGTGGCGTCGATACATTAGAATAAAGAAGGCCGTCTAACATTAATTAGACGGCCTTTTTTTATGTTGTAAAAGTAGTTGTGATTATTCTATAATCCCAGTACAGCTAACCCTTCCGCCAGCATCCCCTGTAGGTTGGGTTACAAAATCATCAACTCCTTGGTGAACGATAACTGCTTTTCCAAGGATGTTTTTTGTATCGTCATCACAGCCAATACACCATTCATCTGTTGAGAATTCTACAGTACCATTTCCATCGGCATCGGCGGTAAAATTACCAATATCACCTCTGTGATATCCTTCTTCTGCTCCCCATTTTCCATGATTGGCAAAAGTAGGGTTCCAGTGACCTCCGGTCGATTTACCATCTGCCGAAGAACAATCTGCCTTTTCATGTAAGTGAATAGCATGTTCCCCTGGCGTCAATCCTGTTAATGTTGCCTTCATGGTAACCGTACCGTCTTCCTCGGTAAAGCTAACATCTCCGGTAACATTACTATCGCTTTTAGGCTCCATGGAAAACTTAATGGTTTTAACCTCAATCTTTTCGGTTATTTCCTTTGCCGTAGCTTCAATTTCCTCCATAGCCTCTTTGGATTCTTTTTTCACCTCCTTACAGCTAAAGGAAGCTATTAAAATAATCCCTAAAGACAATACCTTTATTTTTTTCATCAGTTCTTAAATTTTAAATTAATAGTTAAAGTTACGTATAATTTAAAACGATATCAAAACTAAGTGGAATTGATTTTAGCTTCATAAACAGTGGGGGCTTTCCTAAACTATGCGTTTTGTAATGATAGTAGCTTCATTGTGAAGGGTTTTGTGGACGGGACATTTGTCGGCTATTTCGAGCAAAGGGCCGATTTGTTTTTTGTCTAGTTCCCCATGAATTTTGATCTAGCGTGTAAAAGTGCCTATTTTGGAATTCTCAGTTTCACAATTAGCACAATCTTCTGCATGTAATTTTTTTCTTTTGACGTACATTTGAAGGGGCATCGCGGTACAGGCCGATAATCCGGCAGAAACCAATTCATAGGGAGAGGGGCCATAATTGTTTCCCAAAAAATCGATAGGTTCTTAGCTGTTTGATGTGGTAGGCTTACAATTTGGCCTTATGAATCGCTTATCTATTTCTTACATAGATTAATTTAGACCTTCCTTTTGAGCCTTCCCTTTGGTCGATCTCGAAATTTTTGATAGATTTTATAAGTGGGGTTAGTTTTTGATATCCGTAATTCCTAGAATCAAAGTTGGGCTGTTTTTTCTGTAAAAGACTACCAACGTCTCCTAAAAAGGCCCAACCATCATCATCGGCCAAAGCAGATATGGTAGAGGCAATAAGTTTAATCTGTTTGGAGGTGATCTTATCTACACTGGTTTTCTTTCTAGATCTGCTGTCCGAGGACTCTAATGAACTTTCCTCCGATTGATCCTTTAAAATTTCGATATATATAAATTTGTCACAAGCGACAATAAAAGGGCTTGGTGTTTTCTTTTCCCCAATCCCAATCACATGCATTCCGGCTTCACGTAATCTGGTCGCCAAACGCGTAAAATCACTGTCACTAGAAACAATACAAAAACCGTTCACCTTATTGGAGTAAAGAATATCCATGGCATCGATGATCATGGCCGAATCGGTGGCGTTTTTACCGGTGGTGTAAGCGTACTGTTGTATGGGAGTGATGGCATTTTCTAACAAAAGGTTTTTCCATTTCGAGAGTTTAGGATTGGTCCAATCACCGTAAATTCTTTTGATGGTAGGGTTTCCATATTTGGCAATCTCTTCCATCATCTCCTTTACATAGGCCGATGGAATATTATCACCATCAATTAATACTGCAAGGTTTATTTCCATGTTCATTTTATTGTTGTTGCTACTAAGCTAATAATTTATCGGGGATTGGCCATTTAAAAACACCTATTCCTCCATTTTTAAGGTGGTAGAATAGGTGTTCAAAGCAATTTTTTTTAAGGCTATGCTATGTCATATACCTATTGGCTGTTTTTAGAATAGATATAAAAGTTTCTGTCAACCTTAAAATCTTTTATCTCAGAATCGAAGGATTCGGTTTTCCAATGAGCAGAAGGAAAGATCCATTGTTGTGTTTCTCCTACCGATACCTTTAGCGGCATATCAAATCCGTCCACGATATCGGTATATCGGTAGTGGAGCAAATTGCCTTCTATCGTATATTCTAATAAAGGTATTTTGGTGGTTCGCAGGTATTGTTCAAAAAACTCGCTAAGATCTATGCCGCTATGAAGACTCAAATAGTCTTCTATTTGTTGTGTCGTAACGGTCTCATGGTAAAACTCTTGGTTGAGTCCTCGTAAGATGGATCGCCATTTTTCGTCGTCCTCCAAAAGCTGTCGCAGGGTATGGAGCACATTGGCCCCTTTGAAATAGATATCGCCACCTGTTTGGTTAACATTGTAAGGCGCTATCATGGGAGTACTATTTTCTATATTTTTTCTAGTACCGATAACATAAGCGGCAGCTGCCTCTTTTCCGTAGAAATAGTCTAAAAATAAATTCTCGGAATAGGAGGTAAAGCTTTCGTGGATCCACATATCAGCGGTATCCTTATTGGTGATATTGTTCGCAAACCATTCGTGCCCAGATTCGTGAATGATGATAAAATCAAATTTTAACCCCCAGCCGGTTCCCGATAGATCTCTTCCCAAATAGCCATTTTTATATTCATTGCCATAGGTGACCGAGCTTTGGTGCTCCATGCCTAAATAGGGGACCTCTACCAGCTTAAAGCCATCTTCATAGAAGGGGTAGGGACCAAACCAATGCTCAAAGGCTTCCATCATTCTGGTGGCATCTTTAAATTGTCGTTTTGCCTTTTCCAAGTTTTCGGGAAGTACGTAGTAGTCCATACTCAATGCTCCCTTTTCTCCCATATATGTTTCCCCAAAATGAACATAGTTGGCAATGTTTGCATTAACGCCGTAATTATTGATGGGGTTGCTCACAAACCAGTGATAGGTGTTGGTTTTTCTTCTTTCGTCTACTTTTCGCAGTCTGCCATTAGAAACATCCATCAATCCCTTAGGAACGGTAATACTTATAGCCATGCTATCGACCTCGTCGTACATATGGTCCTTACTGGGCCACCATACACTAGCACCCAAACCTTGACAAGAGGTGGCTACAAACGGCTTGCCGTTGCTGTCCTTTTTCCAAGAAAAACCTCCGTCCCATGGTGCTTTTACCGCCTCCCTGGGAACCCCGGAATAACTAACGACCAACTCATTAAAATCTCCTTTAAGCTGTTTTTTCTTTAAGGTGACAAAATGAGCGTTTACTTTTGAGGTAAAAGAGAGTGATTTACCGTCTTGCGTTATTTTTTTAATTTTTAAAGGGGGTTGTAAGTCTATTTGAAGGAGTTGGTTTTCCTCCAAGACCTTATAACGAATGGTATTAGAGCCAGAAATGCTTTTTTTCCTTGGATCGACCTTCACTTTTAAATGATAGTAGTTGAGGTCCCACCATTCTCGTTCCGGAGTAATACTCCCACGAAGAGTGTCTTGTTCAGTAAATTGGGGTGTTTGGGCGTAGGCGTTAAGGGTGATGCCCAAAAATAAAATAAATAAAATTCTCATAGTTTGTTAATAGGTAATATTGAATTAGTAGTGTTACTGCTATGGTTCAGTGAATTAAGAGTTGTGGTAATAGGTTTTTTATTCTGTTTAGTTATTTAATATGCACAGATTTTTTGCTTTTTTACGGTCATACTTCGGCTGCGCTCCGTACAAGCATGTAATTCGCATAGCTGATTTCGTCTTTGCGACCAATATTCGGTCATGCTCATTTCATAATATCATTAGGGAAAACGACGACGCTTTCAGAGCCGTTTTCTCCGACTGCTGCTATCCCAAACAGATAATTATCGATCACAATACCTTGGAGGGTAAAATCGGTTACATTTTCTACATACCTGCTGTGGTCCCAGGTAGGGGAGGTGGTATCTCTCCAATAAATTTTATATCCTTTGGCTCCGGCTACTTTGCTCCATTTTAATTTTGTAGCGGGCGCTACCATGCCACCGATCCATACTTTCTCGGGAGCTGGGGGAGCCCAAGCGAGGGATGCTAAATTAATGGCATTGACGGCTGTTAACTTTTTTGCATACATAAAATTTACATGTTCTAGGACATCCCCGTAGGAAATTTCGTTTTCTACCCTAATATCTTGGTGCTGTTGCGTATAATTTTCATGGGCCTCCATGATCCTGATGCCGGCATAGCCAGCGTCATTAAAGGGCCTGTGGTGGCCACCACGGCCAAAACGGTCTAGCCTGTAGATCAACATCGGATTCATTTCGGGCATATATACCCTTACATTTTTGTGAACATAACGCGCCAGTTGCCTCGAAATACCATCGACCTCACCTCCGTAAAAACGGCGCATATTTCTTTGTCTCTCTGTTTCTGTAGGAGGTACGGGCTCCGAAAAAATTCTAAAATCTGTATTGCTGATGATACCATCGACACCTTTAATATTTCCGATCATATCATTGTTAAAAACACCAATGATGTCCCAGTTTTTTTCCTTAGCCATATTTACCAAGCCTTGTCCGCCAAAAAGTCCTTGTTCTTCACCCGAAAGCCCTAGATAAACAATACTGCTTTCGAAGGTGTATTTAGACAGTACCCTGGCTGCTTCCAAGGTGCCTGCCATACCACTGGCATTGTCATTGGCCCCTGGGGCATCGGAAGTAAAATCATTGGGATCACTTACTCTAGAGTCTATATCCCCGCTCATAATAATATAGCGGTTTGGGTATTTCGTTCCTCTTTGGATGGCCACAACATTTACTACCCACACATCTTTGGTAATACGCTCGTTTTCACCTTTTTTCACCAAATCTTTTTGGTAAGCAACCTCTAGGCAACCTGTACATCCTTCCGATATTTTTTGAAACTCGGCCTTTATCCATCGTCGGGCTGCCCCAATACCTCTGGTAGCAGACAAGGTATCGCTTAAGGTATGGCGAGTCCCAAAATTAGCCAATGTCGTAACGTCCTTTTCAATGCGTTCTGCCGAAACATTAGCAATTATATCATAAATGCGTGGGTCGGTCTGTGCACTAAGCGCCGTAGAAAATAATAGTAGCAACCAAGTAAGGCGCATATTCGTGTGTTTTAAATATTGGGGTAATTTACATTTATCCATACGTATTGAATCTTAATAAAGTGTTAAGAAGTTTTCTGCATTAAATTCCAAATCCCTATGATAGGCCCTATTCCTAAGAGTAAAAAGATATAGATAGGATCAATTTTCGGGGATAAAAAAGAAAGAAGTTGAATGCTTATGATACTAATGCTAAATCCTATACAATTCACAACAGTAAGGGCAGTACCTTTTAAATGTATGGGTGCCGATTGGGCAACCATGCTTGAAAACTGTGGAGAATCCGAAATGACGGCCATTCCCCAAATACAAAGGAGCAATAAAAACAGGGGAGGGGACAACAGGTAAAATAATGGCGATAAGAGGCAAAGTACCCCTGAAAGTGACAGAGAAAAAATTGCTACTTTTTTACTGCCGATCTTTAAAGAAAAATATCCTCCCAAAGCGCAGGAAATACTGCCTATAGCAATGATGGTAAAAGTCCAAATGGCGATTGGTATTTGGTAGGTATTGAAAGTGTTGTAGGTTTGAATAGCTAGGGGGATAAAGGCCCAAAAAGCGTAGAGTTCCCACATATGGCCAAAATAGCCAAAGGCCGCTTTTCTAAAGGATGGAATTTTAAAAAGTTTGGTACTCGCTTGTATTTCAAAAGCTGTACTCTTTTTTCTAAACGGACCCTTGGGAATAAATAAGTACATAGAGCATCCACCCATTACGGCCAGTATCGAGGTGGTGCTCACTACAAAAGTGTAATTACGACCCCAATCCATGCCTTTAATAGCATGGGGAAAGGCCGTCCCTAATACCAAGGCCCCTACTAAAAAACCTAAGGCCCTTCCCAAGCCATGCCGATAATAGTCTGATGCGATTTTCATTCCGACAGGGTATATCCCGGCCAAAAAGAAGCCCGCACCAAATCTAGCGGAAAGTAAGGTCGTTTGGGTAAGGTTGTTCGATAGTAAGGCCAAGTTGCACAGCGCTGCTAAAATTGCAGAAAGTAAAAACACCTTGGAAGGGGCATACCTATCGGCAATCATTAGGGTAGCAAATAGTAAGGTGCCTACAATAAATCCAAATTGTACGGCCGATAATATTATTCCGGTGAATTGATTGTCCAAACCAATGACTTTCATCAAATCTTCTACTACTACATTCCCGGCAAACCATATGGAGGTACAGGCAAATTGGGAAAAAATAATGACCGGAAGTATATGGGGTTTAATTTTCAAGTCTATTTTATAAATCGGAGTAACAGTTCCCGTACTCTTTTGGTGTTTTCTACATAGTATTTGGCTTGGGTTTTTTGCATACCTACCTTAACGGTAATGGCATCGTCTGGTAATTCTTCGAACATATATTCATCGGTCCAATCATCGCCAATAGCGAATATAAAATCGTAGTCGTTCTCGGCGAGCATTTTTACGGCCGCCCTACCTTTGTTCACACCACTGCTTTTAATTTCTAACACCTTATTCCCAGAAAGTACGGTTAAATTATCGTTGGCAATGAGGCTAGTTAATACCGTTGTTAATTCGGCGGCCCTCTTCTTGCCAAAGTCTGGATCTGTATTTCTGTAGTGCCAGGCCAAAGAAAAGTTTTTCTCCTCAATGAACGACCCTGGGGTTCTATCGACAAAAGATTCCAATATAGGTTTTATTTTGGGCATCCAGTCGTTTTTTATCTGCTCTAATAAGGTGAAGTCTTCACCCTCCTTGGATAGCCATACTCCATGTTCGGCGATCATATTGTATTTTTTATGAAGAAACCACCGGTTAAATGTTCCGGTGTCCCTACCACTAATTAAATATACATCTGTATTTTCTTGGGCATTGATCTGGTCCAAGAGATCATATAATTTTTCATCTGGACCTGCTTTTTGCGGATCCATATGAAAGCCAGAAAGGGTGCCGTCATAATCAAGGAACAATAGTTTTCTTTTGGAAGCGTGGTATTGTTCAATAACCGAGTCCAAGGTTTTATTGGATAGTAATTTGGAAATATATTGGTGGGTCGTTTCTCTTTGCTCTAAAAGCGATTTCATAAAATCATTGGCCCATTTCTCTACATTATATCGTTCCAGACGTTTCTGCAAAATGGTATTTCTTGCCATCTGCTCTTCTTTAGGCATATTGATAGCTTGAATTAAAGCATCTGCAATTTGATCAAAATTGTTTGGGTTAATGAGAAGGGATTCATTCATTTCATTGGCCGATCCTGCCATTTCGCTTAAAATTAAAACACCGGTTTTATCGGTTCGCGTAGCAATGTACTCCTTGGCCACCAAATTCATTCCGTCGCGAATGGGCGTTAGCAGGGCAATATCACTAGAAGTATAGAGGTCTATTAAATTTTCAAAAGGCATAGATCGGTAGAAATACCAAATGGGGGTCCAACTAACGGTAGAAAATTCTCCGTTGATCCTTCCTACCAATTCGTCAATTTCCTTTTTTAATAATTGGTATTGGGGCACATTAGATCTAGAAGGAACGGCAAGGATAATCAGACGTACTTTTTCCTTGTACTCAGGGAATTTATTCAGAAAATATTCAAAGGCCTTCAACCGTTTCGCTATCCCCTTGGAATAATCCAATCGATCTATGGATAGGATCAGTTTGGCATCTGGGGTCGATTCTTTGTGGACATTGAGTCGGCGTTGTAATTCCGATTGATTTTCCGTGGTGTTTTTCTGATGAACCTTGGCGGCATTACTAAATTTTTTATAGTCGATTCCCATGGGGAAAGAATCGACTTTGATAACCCTATCGTCGACATTTATTTCATTGAAGCTTACCTCCAAACCTAACAGCCTTCTTACCGAACTCAAAAAATGCCGTTCGTAATCATAGGTGTGAAAACCGATGAGGTCTGCACCTAATAGGCCGCGCAAAATTTCTTTACGCCAAGGCAATGTCCTAAATATTTCATAAGAAGGAAAGGGGACATGTAAAAAGAATCCAATAGCCGCATTGGGGCGCTTGGCCTTGACCATTTCTGGGACCAACATTAATTGGTAATCATGGACCCAGATGACATCATCGTCCTTTGAGTTTTTTAAAATGGCATCGGCAAACTTTTGGTTTACTGCCTTAAAGGTTTCCCAACTGGCCGATTCAAATTCCGAATACTCCAAAAAATAATGGAATAAGGGCCAAATGGTCCGGTTGCTAAAACCAAAGTAAAAGCCTTCTATCTCCTCTTCGGTGAGGCTTACCTTAGAACAACCATGCTCCCTTAGGGCCTTGTCTATTTTAGGTTCCAATTCCTTGGGAATATTCTCTTTTGTTAAACCGCTCCATCCTATCCAAAGGCTATCGCTTCCAGAATGTACAGATTTCATTCCCGTAGCCAGTCCGCCCACACTAGGGGTGGCTGTGATATGGCCATTTTCGATTTGCAATTGCACAGGGAGTCTATTTGAAATTATGATAGTTTTAGCCATAATTTGGTAGGTTTTGGTTTATATAGTTCCATATTTTCCTTAAATTTCGACAAAACGATTAGTAAAAACAACTTTAATGGTTGTAAATAAATACGTATTTGGCATATGGATAATTTGGACTACGGAATAATTGGAAATTGTAGAAGTGCTGCCCTAATTTCCAAGAATGGCTCATTGGAATGGTGTTGTTTGCCCGAATTTGATTCGTCTTCGGTATTTGCAAAAATATTGGACGAGGAAAAAGGGGGGAGTTTTGAGATTTTAGTAGATGATTCCTATACGATCGATCAAAAGTATAAAGAGAATACCTGTATCCTAGTCACTAGATTTTCCGATGGCGAGAATACTTTTGAGGTGCACGACTTTATGCCCCGTTATTACAATGAAGGCGGAGGGTACTATACCCCGCCAGAAATAGTGAGGTGTTTTAAACATATTTCAGGAAACCCAAAATTTAGAGTAGTTTACAACCCTAAGTTGGTTTATGCCTTAGGGGAAACGGAAAGCTATATTAAACCCGATTTTATAGCTAGTCTTACCCATGCCAAAAAATTTGATACCGTATTCCTGTACACTTCTTTTGATAAGGAAAAGGTACTTAAGGGCGAAGAAATAGCTCTAAAGGAAGCAGGGTATTTTCTCTTGAGCTATAACGAGAAGATAATAAAACCCGATACCAAGAAAATAAATCTACTTTTACAACGTACCAAGGTCTATTGGTTAAATTGGACCGATAAGGTTCCTACCTATAAAAAATTCAATGACCAGATAATTCGTAGTGCGCTTACCCTTAAGCTGCTAAGTTATGACAAGTCTGGTGCTGTATTGGCCGCTGCTACGACCTCCCTCCCAGAAACCATTGGAGAGGTTCGAAACTGGGACTACCGATTCTGTTGGATAAGGGACGCCTCTATGGTGATCAAGGTAGTTTCGGAACTGGGACATAAAAACGTGGCCAAAAGATACCTGCAGTTTATTATTGATCTTATTCCCAATAAGGACGAAAAACTGCAGATCATGTATGGTATCAATAAGGAAAAAATACTGACCGAAGAGACGCTCGATCACTTAAGCGGCTACAAAGGTTCTAAACCCGTACGTATCGGTAATGCTGCCTATGCACAGCGGCAAAATGATATCTATGGAATATTGATGGATGTTATTTATACACAGTTGGATAAGTTCAATACCGATATAGAGAACAAAGAAGAATTATGGACCATTACCAAAGGTATTGTTTGGATCGTAGATAATCACTGGGAAGAGCCCGACAAGGGTATATGGGAATTCCGAACCGAAGACAGACACTTTACATTTTCTAAAATATTGTGCTGGGTAGCCCTGGACAGAGCCATTAAAGTGGCAAAAATATTTGGAAAAACACATAAGATCGATAAATGGGGATCCCTAGAAAAGAGGATCAGGGAAGATATTTATGCCAATGCCTGGAGTGAGGAAAAGCAGTCCTTTACCCAGTCCTACGGTTCCCAGGATTTAGATGCGTCCGTGCTCCTGATGGAGTCCTATGGATTTATAGAGGCCAAGAATCCAAAATTTGTAAGTACTGTAAAAGCAATCGAGAAAGAGTTGAGCAATGAAGGCTTGCTCTATCGCTATAAAAACAAGGACGACTTCGGATTACCCTCGTCTTCCTTTACTATTTGTACCTTCTGGTTCATCAATAGCCTATTTAAAATAGGAGAAGAGGAAAAAGCGATGGCGCAATTTGAGAAGCTATTGTCCTATGGCAATCATTTAGGACTCTTTAGTGAAGATATCGACTTTAAAACAAAACGCTTGTTAGGGAATTTTCCACAGGCCTATTCCCATTTAGCACTGATAGAATGTGCCATTAACTTTTCTAAAAAAGACAGCGAGACCAAGCTTAAGGAATCTTTTGATAATAAGGAATAGCAATGTCTTAAACCCCTCTTTCGGGAGGGGTTTTTATGAATTTTCAGCAGTGGGTAGGTTTGCTGTGGCCAGGGCTTCTGCTTTGTCCAAGAGTATTTCTAAATGTGCTGGGGTAGTATAAGGGTTCATGATGGTGGTACGCAGATAATGAATGCCCCTTAATTTTGTTTGTACAATATAGAATTCTCCCTCTTCCAAAATAGCGAGTCTAATTTTCTCATTAATACTATTCAGACTAGTGGTATCCAATTTAGTACTGACGTATCTAAAACAAACAATATTGCTCATTGGGTCAACCGCCAGTTCAAAAGAGCTATGGTTCCTAATGATTTCTGCAAACCCTTGCCCTAAATCGTAAAGGGAAGTCACAAAATCATCAAAAATAGTTTCGCCATAGGTCTTTAAGAGTGTATACCAGTGCAGGCTCATCATAGATTTGGTACATTCAAAAGTACGCTTCGCTAAGTTATACCAATCTTCTTCGGTAGACTGTTCTAGTAAGTAATCGGCTTTTTGACTAAAGGTAGCATGGGAATGTGCTCTGTTTTTAAACAACAAAGCAGTGGTTATGGTTGGCATCATCATCATTTTATGACCATCAATAACCACAGAATCTGCTTCGGAAATCCCCTTTAGTTTATTCTTGTATTTTGCTGAAAAAATAGCCGCTCCTCCGTGGGCACCATCGACGTGAAACCAAAGCTTGTTCTTTTTGCTAAAATTTGCAATGGCCTTCAAATCATCGTACATTCCCGTTGCTGTGGAGGGCGCACTTCCTACAATAGCAAATACTTCAATACCTTCCTTTTTTACTTGGGCAAGTGAAGTCTCCAATGCTGTAATATCCATGGTGAAATTTGATGTAGTCGGAATTTTAATGATTCCCTTTTCTCCCAAGCCCATAATTTTGGCAGCCCTATCGATACAATAATGAGCCTGTTCACTAACCATAATAGCCAATTTTTGGCTATGGCCTTCGTTCCATATGTCGTTGGGTAGCATCGCTTTTCTGGCGGCTAATAGAGCGGTTAAATTGGCTAAAGTGCCGCCAGAGGTAAGAATACCACCGGCCTTTGGTTCATAGCCAAGTTTTTCGCAAAGTAAATCGGTTATGATAAGTTCCATGGCGGTGGCTGCCTTTCCCATTTCATAAACCGCCATACCATTATTTAACAAGGACCCTATCAGTCCGGTTAAGGCAGTAATAGGGGCAGGTGGACTCACCTGATGTCCTATGTATTTTGGATGGTGTACATGAATAGAACGAGACATGATTGTTTTGAAAAGCGCGTTTTCATCCCCGTTTTTTAAAAAATCAGTCCAATAGTGATGTTCATCCTTAGGTAAAACCCAATCTAGAACTTTTTCCGATTTCCCCAAGGTGGTTTGTTCCAAATGGTCGGCCAAAGAATCGATGAGTTCATGCCCTCTTTTTCTAAAATCTTCAGAAGAATATGCGGATCCAAGTAGTGTGTTTTTCATGTTTGGTTGGGTATTGTTTTTTAAGGATTATATGTAATTCGCATAGCTGAATTCGTATTTGCGACCAGTTTTTTATCGTACTTGTTTCAAATAGCTAAGGTAATTCATCGGCTTGTTGGTTGCAATAATGTTTTATAGGTTCGCTTTTGATACCCAATTTTATGAGCTTACGATCAAAAAGATGATGGGGGTTAGGGAACTTGTAATTATATTTCCTTATAAATTAAACAATTCGAAGCGGTTTCGTTAAATTTATGTCTTATAATTCAAATATCGTATAAAATGAAATTAAAGAATGTTTTTGGTTGTTTCCTAATACTCGCTGCTTTAGGGGCTTGTAAGGAAAAAGCAGTAGCGCCAGAGCCCGTTGTAGAGAAAGAAATGGGGTTTGAATATATGGTAGATCAATTCGCCGATATAAAGGTTTTAAGGTACCAAATTCCAGGATTTGATGAATTGACATTGAAAGAGAAAAAGATGGTTTATTATTTAACCCAAGCGGGTTTGGCTGGGCGAGATATGATATGGGACCAGAATTACCGTCATAACTTGGAAATTAGAGCAGCTTTAGAAAATATATATACCCAGTATTCCGGGGATAAAACTACCGAAGATTGGAAAGCGTTTGAGGAATATTTGAAAAGAGTTTGGTTTTCGAACGGTATTCATCACCACTATTCTAACGATAAGATAAAACCTGAGTTTTCATCAGATTTTTTAAACTTTTTGTTGGCCGAGACCGATACAGAACTGAAAGGTGAGGCCTTTGAGGTAATTTTTAATGATAAGGACAATAAAAAGGTCAACAAGAAAAAGGGCGTTGATAATATAGCTTCCTCGGTAGTGAATTTTTATGATCCTACAATTACAGATGCTGAGGTGGAAGCCTTTTATAAAAAAGCTTATAAAGGACCAAAAAATGCCCCTGTAGAAGCTGGATTGAATTCTAAATTAGTCCGTGAAAATGGTAAAATTGTAGAAAAGGTTTGGAAATCTGGCGGACTGTATGGAAGTGCCATTGATGAAGTTATCAAATGGTTGGAAAAGGCCAAGGAAGTAGCAGAAAATGAAGAACAAGGAAAAGCTTTGGGACTTTTAATCGAATATTATAAAACTGGAAGTTTAGATACCTGGGACGAATATTGTATTGCTTGGGTAACCTCGACCTCTGGAAATATAGATTGGATCAATGGTTTTATAGAAGTTTACAACGACCCAAAGGGCTATCGCGGATCTTATGAGTCTATTGTTCAGATCAAAGACTTTGAAATGTCTAGACAAATGGCCGTTTTGTCCGAAAATGCTCAGTGGTTCGAAGACAACACTCCTTTAATGGAGGAGCACAAAAAAGCCAAGGTGGTTGGAGTGTCTTATAAAACGGTGAATGTGGCCGGAGAATCTGGAGATGCTTCACCGAGCACCCCAATAGGGATTAACCTACCTAACAACAACTGGATCAGACAGCAGCACGGTAGCAAATCGGTTTCCTTAGGAAATATTATCAATGCTTATAACCATGCTGGTGGTAGCGGATTATTAAATGAATTTGCCAATGATGCCGAAGAAATCGAATTAGAGGAGCAGTATGGCGAAATAGCCGATAAACTACACACAGCCTTGCACGAAGTAATCGGCCATGCTTCCGGACAAATTAACGAAGGAATAGGTCAGCCAAAAGAAACCCTTAAGAATTACGCTTCCACCATGGAAGAGGGTAGGGCAGATTTAATTGGGCTGTATTACCTGATGGATCCTAAATTACAAGAGCTCGGTTTGGTAGATGACTGGAGAAAAGTTGGAAAAGCTGCTTATGACGGGTATATTAGAAATGGATTAATGACACAGTTAGTGCGTATTAATCTAGGAGATGATATTGAAGAAGACCATATGGTCAATAGACAATGGGTTTCTGCATGGGCTTTTGAAAAAGGTCAGGCAGATAAGGTGATTGAGAAAATCACTCGCGATGGCAAGACCTATTACAATATCAATGATTATGATAAACTACGTGAAATTTTTGGACAGTTGTTGCGTGAAACCCAGCGTATAAAGTCTGAAGGCGATTTTAAAGCTGCACAAGATTTGGTAGAAGGCTACGGTGTAAAAGTAGATCAAACCATACATGCCGAGGTGTTGGAACGAAACGCACAATTTAGTTCGGCTCCATATAGCGGTTTTGTAAATCCAGTATTGGTGGCAGAAACCGATGAGGCAGGAGAAATAACCGATGTAAAGGTTACCCAGCCAAAGAGCTTTGAAGGTCAAATGTTGGAGTATGCTAAACAGTATAATTTTTTAGGGCAAGGAACATTGGAACTTGTTCAATAACTGAGCATTCTTATACCATCCGAACTAGGAATTGATTTCTGGTTGTAAATAATAAAACCGCTCCCAAAAGGAGCGGTTTTTCATTACTGCTTTATTACAAAGCGCTACCTGAATTAGTCAAAGGTATATCCGTTATCTGCAGCTACTTTATCGGCAATTTGTGTACGTAAGGCTACTACATTAGGTTGATTGGTATATTTTGTAAAACGTTTGAGCCCCATAAGCATCATTCGCTGCTCATCGCCTTCGGCAAAGGAAACAATGGCTTCCTTACCTTTTTGGATTACGATGTCAACAGCTGTGTACAAATATAATTTTGACATAGCTATTTGGGTTGCCTGATGGTCTTCCCCAAACCGTTTTGCATTTTTCTCTGTTCGTAAGATGGCAGATTCGGCCATGTAAATTTCAATTAATATATCGGAGGCAGATAACATTAACTGTTGGTGATTTTCCAATTCCGGCCCAAATTTTTGGACAGCACTACCAGCTACCATCAGGAATACTTTCTTGAGTCTTGCCAAAATATCTTTTTCTTCAGAAAACAACTCCGAATAGTCGGGAACATCAAAAGAGGGGATACCCATTAATTCATCGGCAACTTTCATAGCTGGCCCCAGAAGGTCTACATGGCCTTTCATAGCTTTTTTAACCAGCATTCCAACGGCCAACATACGGTTTATCTCGTTGGTGCCTTCATAAATCCTAGCAATACGGGCATCTCTCCAAGCCGACTCCATAGGCGTATCAGCGGAGAATCCCATCCCGCCAAAAATTTGAATCCCTTCATCGGTGGTGCTTTGAACATCTTCGGAAACGGCCACCTTAAGGATAGAACACTCAATAGCGTATTCTTCCACTCCTTTTAATTCTGCTTCCTGATGCGAATTACCTTCGGCTTCCCGTATAGCAATCCTATCTTCAATATTTTTTGCGGCCCTATAGCTAGCCGATTCGTCTGCATAACAATTGGTAGCCATATTGGCAATTTTGGCCTTAATAGCACCAAAATTTATTATCGGTGTTTTAAACTGAACACGTTCATTGGCATATTTGGTAGCTTCTGTTATTACCCTTCTTTGTGCTTCCAAACAAGCAGCCGCTAATTTTATACGGCCGACATTTAATGCATTCATGGCTATTTTAAATCCGTTGCCACGGGTAGAAAGCATATTTTCTACAGGCACCTTGGTGTCATTAAAAAATACCTGTCGAGTCGATGAAGAATGTATGCCCAGTTTCTTTTCTTCCTCCCCCATACTGATCCCATTACTAGGGTCGTTTTCTACAATAAAACCGGTGATGTTTTTATCGTCTTCTATACGGGCAAATACAATAAACACATTACAGAATCCAGCATTGGAAATCCACATTTTCTGACCTGTAATATTGTAGTATTTACCATCCTCGGTTAAGACCGCCTTTGTTTTTCCGGAATTGGCATCGGAGCCTGCTCCTGGTTCGGTAAGACAATAGGCCCCAAACCATTCGCCAGAGGCTAATCTGGGCACATATTTATTCTTTTGATCCTCTGTGCCATAAAGGGTAATAGGCATGGTTCCTATACCCGTATGAGCGCCAAAGGCCGTACTAAAAGAACCACTGGCCCCAGAAATGTAGTCGCATACTAACATGGTAGAAACAAATCCCATTCCCATACCACCGTAAGATTCGGGAACAGCGACGCTTAACAAACCTAGTTCCCCTGCTTTGCGCATGGTTTCCTCGGTAAAGGCATAATCCTTTTTTTCAAAACGTTCCCAATGTGCCCAAAGTTCTCGATCTACAAACTCTTTGGTGCTTTCGCGCATCATTTTTTGCTCTTCCGATAAATCTTCAAGCGTAAAAATATCTTCACATTTGGTCTCTTTTACAAGGAACTGTCCGCCCCTTAGTATGTCTTTGTTTGTTGTTTCTGTGCTCATAATGTTTTTTAATTAAGAAAAAATAAAATGGAGTAGCATATAATTAGGGGGCTTATTCTGATGGTCCTAGGATATTTCGATGCCATTTTACAAATTTAAAGTTCAGTTTGTTTTGGGTAAGAAAGGAATCAAGACCTTATCGTATCGGCGGTGCTGCTTCAGCATATTACTGCCCCTAAGGTTTTTCTTCCTTGTCTTATCGTATGGTTATTATTGTAGGAATTCAAATATTCCGGCGGCACCTTGTCCTGTTCCGACGCACATAGTGACCATTCCGTATTTACCTTTCATGTTTCTCTTTCGCATTTCATCGAATAATTGAACCGAAAGTTTTGCTCCTGTACATCCTAATGGATGTCCTAAAGCAATAGCTCCTCCATTGACATTGACGATATCGGGATTAAGTTTTAATTCTCTGATCACTGCCAAGGATTGGGAAGCAAAAGCCTCGTTTAACTCTATTAATTCAATATCCTCTTGTTTTAAGCCCGCCAATCTCAAGGCTTTTGGAACAGCTTTTACAGGACCTATTCCCATAATGCGTGGTTCTACCCCGGCGGCGGCATAGTTCACCAATCTTGCAATTGGCTCTAGGTTTAATTCCTTTACCATAGCCTCGCTCATGACCATCACAAAGGCTGCACCATCGCTCATTTGAGATGAGTTTCCTGCGGTTACACTGCCCCCGGCGGCAAATACTGGGCGTAAGCCTGCCAAAGCCTCCTTATTGGTGCCTTTTCTTGGCCCCTCATCTTTGGTTACCGTATATTTTCTTGTGGCTTTTTTACCGTTTTCATCGATGTAAACTTGTTCTACATCTATGGGGACAATTTGGTCCTGAAAGCGGTTTTCGGCCTGGGCCTTTAAAGCTTTCATATGGGAGTTATAAGCAAACTCATCCTGGTCTTCACGGGATACTTTAAACTGATTGGCAACGGCTTCGGCAGTGTTGCCCATTCCCCAATAGTAATCTTCATGGCCAGACTTTACCAAGTCGTAATTAAGTTCGGTTTTATATCCTGTCATTGGCACCGCACTCATGCTTTCTGCACCTCCAGCAATAATACAATCGGCCATGCCGGACTGTATTTTTGCAGTGGCAATGGCAATGGTTTCTACACCCGAGGAGCAAAATCTATTGACGGTAACCCCAGGGACATCAACAATATCGAGCCCCATTAAGGAGATCAACCGTGCCATATTTAAGCCCTGGGAGCCTTCGGGCATAGCATTACCAACAATAACATCGTCTATACGGGTCTTGTCTAGTTGCGGTAATTCCTTCATCATATATTCGATGGTTTCCGCGGCCAATTCATCGGTTCTTTTAAAACGGAATACCCCTTTGGGAGCCTTTCCTACTGCTGTTCTATATGCTTTTACTATATATGCTGTTTTCATGTTGTATTATTATTGAGTATTAAGGGGTTAGTCTTTAAAAATGAGTCTTTTGAATGCAATGCATAAGTCAATTCTTGGTGGTACTATATCTTTTTTAAACTTCACCTTTATGTCTTGTTTTCAAAGTACTCATTACTTGGTACTAACGAGGGGGTACTTTCGTAGTTTAGTTACGGAGTGGTTTTCCTGTTTTTAACATATGCTGGATGCGCTCCAAGGTTTTTCTTTCCGTACATAGAGAAAGGAAGGCCTCTCGTTCCAAGTCCAATAAATATTGTTCGCTGACCAGTGAAGGTTCGGACAAATCTCCACCTGCCATCACATAGGCCAATTTATTGGCTATTTTATGGTCGTGGGCACTAATGTAGTTACTGTCTTGCATAGCATCGGTTCCTACCATGAACATTCCCAAGGCTTGTTTTCCCAATACTTTTATATCTGTTCTCTTAATCGGTTGAGTGTATCCAGATTCCGCCATAATTTTAGCATAGGCTTTGGCTGTTGCTATTTGTCGGTCCTTATTGACTACCACAATATCTTTTCCTTTTTGTAATATCCCTAGGTCAAAGGCTTCATAGGCCGATGTCGATACCTTAGCCATTCCTATGGTCAGGAAATACTCCTGAAGGACATTCAGCTCTACGTCGTTCTTTTTAAAGGTGTCCTGGGCACGAAGGGCCATTTCTTTAGACCCTCCTCCGCCGGGAATTACTCCAACACCAAATTCTACCAGGCCGATATAAGTTTCTGCAGCGGCAACAACCATGTCGGCATGTAGGGATAGTTCACAGCCCCCACCTAGTGTCATTCCATGCGGTGCGGCAATGGTTGGGATTGCGGAATAGCGCATCCTCATCATAGTATCCTGGAACATTTTAATGGCCATGTTTAGCTCATCGTATTCTTGTTCTACGGCCATCATAAATATCATACCAATATTAGCGCCCACAGAGAAATTTGGAGCCTGATTACCAACGACCAAGCCTTGGAAATCTTTTTCGGCTATATCAATCGCCTTGTTCAGTCCGGCTAATACATCGCCACCAATGGTGTTCATTTTTGATTGGAATTCTACATTTAAAATGCCATCGCCTAGGTCTTCTATCACTACACCGCTATTTTTAAAAACCTCCTTGGTTTTGCGAATGTTGTCTAAAATGATAAACGCATCTTGGCCAGGGATTTTTTGGGCCGATTTCTTTTCAATATCGTAACAATAGCTAGCGCCTTCTTTTACGGAGTAGAAAGTGTTGGCCCCCGAAGCTGCCATTTCTCCTACCCATGGCGCAGGAGTCAATCCTTCTGCCTCGATCAAATCCAATCCGGCTTGTACACCTATGGCATCCCAGATTTGAAAAGGACCGTGTTCCCATCCAAAACCAGCTTTCATAGCATCATCAATCTTGTAAATTTCATCGGTAATTTCTGGAATCCTGTGCGAAACATAGGCAAATAAAGCAGCAAAACTCTTTCGGTAAAATTCCCCGGCCTTGTCTTTTCCAGCAACCAATACTTTAAAACGGTCTACAACCTTATCGATGGTTTTGGTCAGTTCTAAGGTGGCAAAACTTGCTCTTTTATTGTCTCGGTATTCTAGGGTATTTAGATCTAGGGTTTGTATCTGGCTAGAACCATCCTTGTTTTTTATCTTTTTGTAAAAACCTTGGCCAGTTTTACTTCCCAGCCATTTGTTTTCTATCATGGAGTTGATGAAACCTGGCAGTTTAAACAATTCGTGGCGTTCGTCCTTGGTACAATTCTCATAAATGCCATTGGCAACATGTACCAGTGTGTCTAATCCAACTACATCTACAGTGCGAAAAGTAGCCGATTTAGGGCGTCCTATGACCGGTCCGGTAAGTTTGTCCACTTCTTCTACGGTAAGTTTCATATCATTGACCATATGAAACAGGCTTTGAATGCTAAAAATACCGATCCTATTACCTATAAAAGCAGGGGTGTCTTTGGCAATTACCGAAGTTTTACCCAAGAATTGTTCTCCGTAACCGTTCAGGAATTTTAATACTTCCGGCGATGTTTTTGGACCAGGAATTATCTCAAATAGTTTTAAATAACGTGCTGGATTAAAAAAGTGGGTTCCACAGAAATGTTTTTGGAAATCATCACTGCGGCCTTCGCTCATAAACTTAATCGGAATTCCGGAGGTATTGGACGTAATTAAAGTGCCTGGTTTTCGGTATTTTTCCAAGTTCTCGAACACCATTTTTTTGATATCCAATCGCTCTACTACTACCTCAATGATCCAATCTACTTGCCCTACCTTAGCAATATCGTCCTCCAAATTCCCTGTGGTGATTCGTTCGGAAAATTTTTGGTGGTAAATAGGAGAGGGTTTAGATTTAAGTGCCGTAACCAAAGAATCGTTTACAAGCCTATTGCGGACAAGGGTGTCTTGTAATGTAAGTCCCTTTGCTTTTTCGGCATCAGTGAGTTCCCTTGGTACGATATCTAATAGTAATACTTCTACGCCAATATTGGCAAAGTGACATGCAATACCACTGCCCATAATTCCAGAGCCTATGACCGCTACTTTTTTAATGTGTTTGTTCATCAATAAAATCGAATTAATTAGTTTTTAATCTTTTTTATAAATTTTCTTTTCAGCAATTAATCTGTTGATAGCCTCTGTAACCTCAAAAAAAGCGTTCAATTTTTCAACCGATACTTCTTTTCTTACTACCTCGTTAAACCGTAATACTACATCCTTTGAAATTTTTCTTTTTTCTAATCCCAATGGAGTTAGGTGTATAAGCACACCTCTTCCGTCACACGGATTAGGTTTTCGTTCTATAAAACCTTTTTCTTCCATACTTTTTAAAATTCGGGAAAGGCTAGTGGCCTCCATACCCATTTTGGGGCCTAAAGAGGTAGAGGGGGTGCCTGTCTTGGCATCAATACTTAAGAGGGTAAAACCTATGGCCATAGAAGTATCAAAGTTTTTAGCTTCTTCATTGTACATTTTTGTGACCGTTTGCCATGTTGTTCTCAAGGCATAGTCTATGGTAAATTCTTTCATGTAATCAGTAACGCTTGTCTCAAAGATAGAAAATTATATTATGCATGCATAATAAATGTGTTAAATTATCGTAAGGTAAAGCACAAAAAAAAACAGCTTTCAAATTTTGAAAGCTGTTTTTAAGTGTTTTGTTTACTGTTCTTTAAGTTGAATGTTCGTAAATATCGTTATAAAGGTCGATGTATTTTTGTTTTATTATTTTGCGTTTGAGTTTTAGAGTAGGGGTAAGGTGGCCTTCTTCGATGCTCCAGGTATTAGGTGTTAATCTAAACTGTTTCACTTTTTCCCATTTTGCAAAATTTTCATTGGCCTCATCCACTTCTTCCTGGAAACGTGCAATAACTTTTTCATTGGTGACAAGACTGTGGTTGTCCTTAACCTCTATTTGGTGTATTTTGGCCCAATTTCTCACAAATTCAAAATCGGGCTGAATGAAAGCAGCCGGCATTTTTTCGCCTTCGCCAATGACCATTATTTGTTCTATGAACCTAGATTGTTTAAAACGGTTTTCTAAAAGCTGTGGGGCTACGTACTTACCGCCCGAAGTTTTAAACATTTCTTTCTTTCTATCGGTAATCTTCAAAAAGCCATCGCCGTCTATCTCCCCAATATCTCCTGTATGGAAGTACTGATTGTTTAAGGCTTCGGCCGTTTTTTCTTCGTCCTTGTAATACCCCATCATCACCTGGGGGCCTTTCACGCAAATTTCGCCGTCATCGGCAATTTTTACTTCGGTATTGTCCAATAGTTTTCCAACGGTACCAATTTTAAATCCACCATCGCGCATATCGTTTACCGAGATGACCGGGGAGGTTTCTGTGAGTCCATAGCCTTCCATGACTCCTAATTCTGCGGCATTGAATATCCTAGCAAGCCTTGGTTGTAGTGCTGCACTTCCCGAGGCTATAAGGCTTAAGTTGCCTCCTAGGCCAGCTTTCCATTTGCTAAAAATAAGCTTTCGGGCAAGGGCTAGTTTTTGTTCGTACCACCAGCCGTTTTGTCCATAAGGTTCATAATCTAACCCGACTTCCACGGCCCAGAAGAAAAGATTCTTTTTTATACCCTTGAGCGCTGCTCCCTTGGCAATGATCTTATCGTAAACTTTTTCTAACAATCGCGGTACTGCCGTCATAACATGGGGCTCTACCTCTTTGAGGTTGTCGCTTATTTTATCCATAGATTCGGCAAAATAAATAGAAACACCTCTTAACTGGTACAAATACATGATCATGCGTTCATAGATATGGCATACCGGTAAAAAACTCAAGGCTTTGGTCTCTCCATCCACAATAGGAAATCTTTTAGAACTTTCAATAGCATTACTAACGATATTGTGATGAGATAACATTACTCCCTTTGGTCGTCCAGTGGTGCCAGAGGTGTAGATTAGCGTTGCTAAATCAGTGGACTTAACGGCGGCCATATGTTTTTCTACCACGTCCTGATTTGTTGTGTTTGTCCCTAAGCTTAGGACTTCTTTCCAGTTTTTACAGGACTCCAGCTCATCAAAAGAGTATACCTCCTTTAAGAAAGGTAATTTATCCCTAATGGCTTTTAGTTTATTATATACTTCCTCACAGGAAACAAAACAGTAGGACGCCTCAGAATGATTTAGAACATATTCATAATCCTCGGATGATATGGTTGGGTAAATGGGGACATTTTGGGCTCCTAATTGCAGGATGCCTATATCCATGATATTCCATTCCGTTCGGTTGGTCATAGAAATCACTGCAATTTTATCGTTGGGCTTAACCCCTAGACGCAGTAAGGCACGGCTAACCGTGTTTGCCTTGTCTACATATTCCTGGGTTGAAGTAGCGATCCATTCCCCATTGTATTTGGTTATAAGGGATTTTTTTAAGTTGAATTTCTCTAATTGGTAGTAAGGAAAATCAAAAAGGCGAGTGATTTTTTGCATATTTTATGAGCTATACGTCATCGCAAATTAAGAAAAGGGAACGGTATTTTAAAATGACATTCGCAATTATTGTCTATTTTTTTTGAAGATTTAATATTATTGGTTTAAAAACAAAGGGAAGGCCTAGTGGAGAACTCTTGTTAAGTAGTTTAAAAAGAGGTTTTTGCGATGGCCATTGCTGTGATTTTTCCCCTTGGTAACCGGCCCGATTTTTTTAAGTCCTTGGGGATGATAGTTTTCGTGCTATTAGTGAGGGAAACCTATTAAGATTATATTTTTATAAAGCCAGGGAGAGCCCCTTGTGCAATGCGACTTATGATGTACTTTTGGCGTTGTTTATATAGTATCTAATGTTATTTGGCTAAGAATTGGTGCTATAAAAAATAAAAGAATTAAGTTCAACGATTAAATTTTAAACTAAAAAAGAAATGAAAAGACTGTTTGCAATTTTCGCAATTCTTTGCACTATGTATTCTTGTGCCGAAGCTGAAAAAACAAAAATTCCGGTATACGCATGGTCTGGAGGTCCTGGAGAGGCTACTGATCAAGAGTTAAAAATAAAATTTGATGATTTTAAAAGCAAGGGGATAGATGGGATCATGTACAATGGAGGCCATGACCCGGAGACTTATAAAAGAGTAGGGAAGCTTGTAAAAGAAGCTGGAATGGAATTTCATACTTGGATACCTACAATGGTACAGGGCGAAAATCCTAAATTGTCACAAGATCTATATGCAGTGAATAGAATTGGCGAATCTTCTTTTGAAAATCCACCTTACGTTCCGTATTATAAATTTTTGTGTCCTAGTAAAGAAGGTTCTTATAACTTTTTAGCAGAATTATATGGAGGTATTGCCGAGTTGGAAGAGGTTGATGGTATTCATTTAGATTATATTCGTTTCCCTGACGTGATTTTAGCTGAAGGCCTATGGGACAAATATGGTTTGGTGATGAACGAAGAATATCCGGTAGCCGATTTTTGTTATTGTGATGATTGTACGTCCGATTTTAAAGAAAAAACTGGAATTGATATCAAAGAAGTAGAAGATCCTTCTCAAATTCAGGAATGGAAGCAGTTTAGATACGATTTGATTACGAATATGGTGAATCGTATAGCGAAGGTTGTTCACGAGAAAGGAAAGCGCTTAAATGCCGCAGTTTTTCCTGGTCCAAGCATAGCAAAGAAATTGGTGAGACAGGAATGGAACAAATGGGATCTTGATGCCGTTTACCCTATGAACTACAACGATTTTTACTTAAAAGATGCGTCATGGGTAGGAGAGGTTGTTAAGGAAGAGGTTGCTGCTGTCAACGGTACTAAACCTATCTATAGTGGACTTTTTATTTGTCCAAACCCAGAGAGAAAGACAGAGGAGAACGATCCTGAGAACCACGGACTATTGCCTTCAGAAATGGAAACTGCTATTAGAGGTTCTATGGAGAACGGTGCTGCCGGGATTTGTCTTTTTACACCAGAAAGAATGACAGATGCCCATTGGGTGGAGTTTGAAAAGGCTATTTATGCCGATTATTCTAAAAAATAAAAGAGTATGCCCTTGAGCACGTACGAATTACGGGCTAAGGTATTGCTGTAGATAAAACGGAAAGCCGTTGTTCTGATGAAAATCTGGACAACGGCTTTTTTTGTAAAGGAGGTTTGTATAGGGGAACTTAAAAAAATAATTGAGGGGCTTATAGCATAAAAAAACATCTACCTTGAATGGCGTCCCTTGCATTTAAAACACCACTTATATGATAGCTTTTAGGGAGTGTTTTTTCTTTTTCTCTTCCCTAATAGGCACATTGTTTTATTTGTGTATTATGATGCGTTAGGGACCGCGGCGGCATCCCCGCAGCAAAGCAAGGGATATAGCCAAGGGCCCGCCCGACGCAGGAGGGAACGCCCAAATATTTAGGATCCTTAAGACTGTAGGGTAACAGTAAGTGCTTGGTCAAAACAATGGCCCCTTACGACTTTTTATAGGTGTAATTTTAAACCTTCGTGTGAGGCTTTAAAGCCTAGCTTTTCATAAAACCGGATGGCCTCTGGACGCTGTTTGTCCGAGGTTAACTGTATTAAATGAACGCCTTTTTCCGTGGCTCTTACCTTAATCCAAGCAAACATTTGTTGTCCTATTCCTTGCCCGGTATAGTCTTCGCGAACCCAAACATTTTCTACCAGACATCGAATGCCGCCCTGAAAAGTGAGGTAGGGGATAAAGCTTAGTTGGAAAGTACCTATAACTTCCTTGTCTGCGTTCTCCAAAACGGTAAGCTCTTGGTTGCTATCGGCGACAATACGCTCAAAAGCGTCGTAATAAACCTTGGGCAAGGGAGATTGATAATCTTCGCGTAGGCGTCCTAATTTGTCTTTGGAAATCATTTTAATGATGGCCGGAAGATCTTCTTTTGTGGCGAGACGAAATTTCATGAGTTTTAACTTATAAGGTGGTTTTTGGGTAGCATTGGCTGTAAACAATAACGAGTATTTAAGCAGCAAGGCCTAAATACTCGTATCGTTTATAGAAGAAAATTAAAAGTTACAAATTAATTGTACTACTTATTTTCCGTTTTTGTCAATCCATTTTCTAGCGTTCAAGAAAGCTTCTAACCAAGGTGTTGTTTGGTCATTTCTGTCTGCTGGGTAATGTGCCCAGTTCCACTGGAAAATAGAACGCTCAATATGCGGCATGGTTACTAAATGTCTTCCGGTCTTATCGCAAAGCATGGCAGTGTTAAAATCACTACCGTTAGGATTTGCAGGATATCCTTCATAGCTATAGTTAGCCACAATTTGGTAGTTATCCTTGGATAAAGGTAGTTTAAACTTACCTTCTCCATGAGAAATCCATACCCCAAGGTTGGCTCCTTCCAAGGAAGAAAGCATTACCGAGTTGTTTTTTTGGATAGTTACAGAGGTAAATCCGCTTTCGTGTTTTTTAGAATCGTTATACGTCATTTTTCCATGTTCGGAATGATCAGGGTTGATCAGTTCCAATTCCATAAATAACTGACAACCGTTACAAATACCTATTGAAAGGGTATCGGGTCTGGCAAAGAAATTCATTAAAGCGGTATTGGCTTTTTCATTGTATTTAAAAGCTCCTGCCCATCCTTTGGCACTTCCCAAAACATCAGAATTGGAGAAGCCTCCAACGGCTCCAATAAACTGGATATCTTCTAAAGTTTCCCTTCCCGAAATTAAATCGGTCATATGGACATCCTTAACGTCAAATCCGGCAAGGAACATAGCATTGGCCATTTCGCGTTCAGAATTACTTCCTTTCTCTCTTAAGATAGCTGCCTTAGGTCTGTTTCCTGGTGCAGGTTGTGACGGTAACTTCCCGTCAAAGTTAGCAGGGAAGCTATAATTTAAAGCCTGGTTCTTATAATTGTCAAAACGATCCTTTGCCAAGTTGTTAGCAGTTTGCTTCTGATCTAACAAATAAGAGGTCTTAAACCAAGTATCTCTTAAAGAGCTTACGTTCAATCCCATTTCAACCCCGTCATTCTTAATGCTAAGCGTAGCCTCTTCGGATACGGAACCGATTTTATGGAAATCAACGCCAGCTGCAATCAAGGTATTTTCTATACTAGCATCTTTCGCTTGGAAAACGATACCGGCATTTTCAGAGAATAACAATTTAATAGTGTCTGCTTCCCCTAAAGAAGTCAAATCTAAGTTTGCTCCCAAATTATTGTCGGCAAAACAAAGTTCTAAAAGAGTAGTAATCAATCCTCCAGAAGCAACGTCGTGACCGGCTAAAATTTGTCCCTCTACAATCAATGACTGTATAGTGTTAAAGGTGTTCTTAAAATTAGCAGCATCATTAATAGTAGGAGCCTGGTTGCCGATAGTGTTACGTATCTGGGCAAAAGAAGAGCCTCCTAGTTTATAAGTGTCTTTGGAAAGGTTGATATAATAAATATCACCTCCATTTTTTTGCAATACTGGTTCTACTACTTTGGTGATGTCGTTACAGTTTGCTGCCGCCGAAATAATAACGGTTCCTGGAGCAATAACTTCCTCATTTTTGTAGCGTTGTTTCATAGAAAGGGAATCTTTCCCTGTAGGGACATTGATTCCCAAAGCGATCGCGAAATCGGATACTGCGGTTACAGCCTCGTATAATCTAGCGTCTTCTCCTTCGTTTTTACAAGGCCACATCCAGTTTGCAGATAAGGAAACCGATTGTAAACCGTCTTTTAAAGGTGCCCAAACGATATTGGTCAACGCTTCGGCAATACTATTTTTACTTCCTGCTGCCGGATCAATCAATCCAGAAATAGGAGAATGTCCAATAGAAGTAGCGATTCCTTCTTTTCCTTTATAATCTAAGGCCATAACCCCACAGTTGTTTAAAGGCAACTGTAATGGTCCAGCACATTGTTGTTTAGCAACCTTACCACCTACACAACGGTCTACCTTGTTGGTAAGCCAGTCTTTGGAGGCTACGGCTTCTAATTGAAGTACACTCTCTAAATACTCGTGAAAGTTTTCCAAGGAATACGAAGGCGCTGCATAGCTTCTGTCTACGGTAGCGTCGTTCATAATGGTTTTTGGAGAGCTTCCGAACATATCCGACAAATCTAAATCCATAGGTTTTTCACCTGTAGTAGGAGATTCGAAGGTAAAACGTTTGTCGCCTGTTACATCTCCAACTTCGTACATAGGAGAACGTTCCCTATCTGCAATACGGTGTAACATAGCTACATCGTCCTTGCCGATCACCAAGCCCATACGTTCTTGGGATTCGTTTCCTATGGTTTCTTTGGCCGATAGGGTAGGGTCGCCAATTGGCAATTTGTCTAAATCTATTTTTCCTCCTGTTTCCTCTACCAATTCAGATAGGCAGTTTAAGTGGCCTCCTGCACCGTGGTCATGGATAGAAACAATAGGATTGTGTTCGCTTTCTACCAAGCCTCTAATGGCGTTGGCAGCTCTTTTTTGCATCTCTGGGTTAGAACGCTGTATGGCATTTAATTCTATAGTAGAGCCAAATGCACCGGTGTCGGCACTGGAAACTGCAGCACCACCCATACCAATACGGTAATTGTCACCCCCTAAGATGACGATTTTATCACCTGTTTTAGGACTGTCTTTTAGTGCTTGCTCTGCTTTTCCGTATCCTATACCACCAGCTTGCATGATAACTTTATCGAACCCTAATTTTCGGGCACTTTCTTCATGTTCAAAGGTCAGTACCGAACCAGCGATTAAAGGCTGTCCAAATTTGTTTCCGAAATCGGATGCTCCGTTGGACGCTTTAATTAAGATATCCATTGGAGTTTGGTATAACCACTCTCTTTCATTCATGGCATTTTCCCAAGGCCTGTTTTCTTCCAATCTAGAATAAGAGGTCATGTATACTGCCGTTCCTGCCAATGGCAAAGAACCTTTTCCTCCTGCCAAGCGGTCACGGATTTCTCCACCTGCACCGGTAGCAGCACCGTTAAAAGGTTCTACCGTGGTAGGGAAGTTATGGGTTTCTGCTTTTAATGAAATAACAGAATCAAAATCGTTTTCTTGGTAAAAATCTGGTTTATCAGAAGTCTTAGGGGCAAATTGTACCACCTTTGGTCCCTTGATAAAAGCAACATTATCTTTGTAGGCCGATACGATATCGCCAGGATTTTCTTGAGACGTTTTCTTGATCAATTTAAATAGGGAAGATGGTTTTTCTTCGCCATCGATCACAAAGGTTCCATTAAATATTTTATGCCTACAGTGCTCCGAGTTTACTTGGCTAAAACCAAAAACTTCCGAGTCCGTAAGTTTTCGTCCTATCTTTTTGGACATTTCTTCCAGGTAATCTACTTCTTCATCGCTAAGTGCCAAGCCTTGTTGATCGTTGTACAAGGCTATGTCCTCTATGTCTAAAATAGGTTCTGGCTGTACATTTACCGTAAATACATCTTGCGTAAGGCTATTGAATTTCTGAAGAAGCATAGGGTCAAAATCATTAGACTCCTTATCGCTTGGTAAAAATTCTTCTATTCTAATAATCCCCGAAATCCCCATGTTCTGGGTGATTTCTGTAGCATTGGTACTCCATGGAGTGATCATTGCTGCCCTTGGACCAACAAAAAAGGCGTCTAGTGACGCCGCATTTATCTTAGGTTGGTTGCCAAACAACCACGTAAGTTTAGTAGTATCTTCCTGTGAAAGGTCTTTATTTGTCTGTACCGCATATATCTTGGTACTTAGGTCTCCAAAGAAATGAATCATCTTATTTTGTAAGTTGTATGTTTAAGAAAGGCACAAATTTACGGTTTTAAACTGTAATTTTTTACTAGAATGATGAACAGTTTTAGGGGCTGGTTGTTAATTTTTTCATAGCAACTGCTTTTTTAAGCTTTTTTCAGGGCTAAAGGGCTGGTATATAAGGTGGTGTGGTGGGGTTGGTTTTATGTTTAACGATAGATAGTTATAAGAAAGTAAACATTGTTTTACGGTCCATAAGGCTAATGGGCAAGGGGAGCCCTTGTGAATTTTTTATTGCAGGGAAATCTGTAAAGTACGATGGGTATATAGAAGTTTTCTTTGACGGAAAAAGAAACAAATAAGGAATCAAGACCCGAGAGAATATCTACGGTTGCAAGATGCATTGGTTCTTAAGATAAAATGCGGCAAGGGGCTTTTTATAGGTGTACTCCCTCAGTGTAAGATTCGCACCGGACAGAATCTTATTTGGGTTCTATATGAATTAAAACATTGCCTAGATTGGGGATATCTTTTAATAAGGTGTCTTTTAGTTTATGAGAAATATCGTGTCCTTCGGTGACCGATATATCTCCGTTGACCATGGCATGTAGGTCTACATGGTATTTGGTGCCGGCCTTTCTTACAAAACATTTTTCCGTGCCCAAAACGCCGTCAACGCTCATAGAAACGATTCTTATTTCTTCAATTAAATCGTCGTACAGGTGCTCGTCCATAATTTCCCCTAGGGCAGGACGAAAGATTAAATAACTATTGTAAATGATAAAACCGGCGGCAAAAAGAGCGGCCCAATCATCGGCGGTTTCGTATCCTTCTCCGAAAATCAAAGCAATAGAAATTCCGATAAAAGCCATCACAGAAGTAATCGCATCACTCCTATGGTGCCAAGCATCTGCCTTTAGGGAGGAGCTATTGGTCTCTATACTTTTTTTTAATACGAGTCGAAAAGAAATTTCCTTCCAAAAAATGATTCCGCCCAGTATTATTAGGGTCCATGGCTTGGGAAGATTATGCGGGGTTCTTATGTTGTCAATGCTCTCGTGGGCAATAAAAATGGCAGATAAAATTAAAAAGCCCACCACCAAAAAAGTAATCAAAGGTTCAATTCTACCATGGCCGTAAGGATGGTTCTCATCGGCCGGTCTTTTGGCGTATTTTAGTCCAAAAAGCACCAGGAAAGACGAGAATATATCAGTGGTAGACTCTATGGCGTCGGCAATTAGGGCATAGGAATTACCAAAAAAACCAGCCAGTCCTTTTATGATAGCCAATAGTCCACTACTAAGGATGCTGTAGTAAATTGTTTTTATGGCCGTTTTTTCGTTCTTCATTATTTCTGGAAGGTTTTTTCCGTGGACAAAGATAAGGGTTCAAATCTATTAGCCGCCCGATGTTGCCATTAAGTGGCTTCTTTTAAAAATCTCTCTAATTCCTAGGGTGATTATTTGGGCGTTCCCTCCTTCGTCGGGCGGGCCCTTGGCTATATCCCTTGCCTTGCTGCGGGGATGCCGCCGCGGTCCCTAACGCAAAAAAACATTTAAGGAATCATACGTTTATGATGGTAAATTGAAAAGGAATTACGGAAATAAACACATCTTTGTATGTAGAGTCAAGGATTGTATGGTGGGTAATTGGATCATTTTGACCTATAAACAATTAGGAGAAATTAATAATAAATAATGGAACAATTATGTTTTATCTTAGTGATGGAATATTAACAAAAGCATTTTAAACTATGGCAAAGGAATATGTAGACATAAATACCTTAAAATATTTGTTATATCAGGTCCATGCTTTAGACGACCTATTTGGGTTTGAACGTTATGAAGGGCATGACAGGCCTTCAATGGATATGTTTTTGGACGCTATCAAGGATTTTGCCGATCGCGACCTGTTTCCCTTTTTTAAGGAAATGGATGATGATCCCGCAGGTTTCGACAATGGTGAGGTTCGGGTGCATGAGCAGGTAGCTGTTATGATGAAAAAAGGAGGGGAAATGGGTGTTATTTGTGGTCCTCTAGATTATGACCAGGGCGGGTTACAAATACCGTTCATGGTACATACTGCAGCCACCTACATATTAGATGCAGCTAATAACCATTTGCCTGGTTATGCCACCTTAACCTTAGGGGCGGCAGAGCTTATAGTCCATTTTGCCAACCAAAATCTAAAAGATACCTATGTACCCAATATGCTTTTAGGGGCATGGGGCGGGACGATGTGTCTTACCGAGCCCCAGGCAGGTAGCTCCTTGTCCGATATAACTACTAAGGCTACCCTTACCGATGAGGGATATTATAAAATATCGGGGCAGAAAATATTTATCTCTGGTGGCGATTACCAATATGTAGAGAATATTGTGCATTTGGTACTGGCACGAATCGATGGGGCGCCAGAGGGCACTAAGGGGATCTCTTTGTTTGTCGTTCCAAAGAACCGCGTTGAAACCGATGGTAGTCTTGTCGGGAATGACGTAAAGACCCTGTCCGATTTTGAAAAGATGGGACAACGAGGGTTCGCTACTACCCACTTGGGATTTGGAGATTCCGACGATTGTCAGGGCTGGTTGGTAGGTGAGGCCAACCAAGGCTTGAAATATATGTTCTTAATGATGAACGATGCTAGGATAGGAGTGGGTAGGGGAGCCGCAGCCATAGCTATGGCGGCTTACCAAGCATCCTTGCAATATGCAAAGGAACGTGCCCAAGGACGAAAAATATCCGAAACAGGGAAAAAAGACCCGGGGGAAGACCAGTGTTTAATCATTGAACATCCCGATGTAAGACGGATGCTTTTTCTGCAGAAAGCCATCGCGGAAGGATCGTTGAGCCTTATTTTATTGGCAGCTAAATACCACGATCTGCAACGCTCTGTTTCGGATCATTCCGAAAAAGAAAAGTATCAGTTATTGTTAGAAATTATTACTCCCATGGTAAAGACATATCCGGCAGAGGCTGGAGCATTGGCAGTGAGCAATGGACTTCAGGTCTTAGGAGGGTACGGATTTTGTTCAGACTTTATCTTGCAACAATATTATAGGGATATCAGGATTTTTAGCATATACGAAGGAACAACCGGAATACAGTCACAGGATTTATTAGGACGAAAAGTTTTGATGAATAATGGCAAGGCCCTACAATTGCTCATAGAGGAAATTGGTACTACCATTGCCGTTGCTTCCGATTATAAAGACTTGCAGGAATGGGCCGCTACTTTAAAGGGCAAGTTAACTATGATACATGAGGTGTTAGTGTATTTAAAGACATTCGCTAACAAAGAAAATTATGAAAGGTATTTGTCCGATGCTAACCTGTTTATGGAATTTTTGAGTTATGTGGTCATAGGATGGAATTGGTTGGAAATGGCTTATGTTGCAAAACAGGCCCTCGACAATAAAGATGCTGCCTATTCGGAGGCCTTTTACGAAAGTAAAATCCACACCATGAAATTTTATTTTAAATACGAGTTGACAAAAACCAATGCCTTGGCCGAAACCTTAATGCACAAGGAGGTGTTGACCCAGAAAATGGAAAAGGAGTTTTTGGTATAAGGAAGAGTGGGGCCCGTATCTGACTCTATTGGTTGAAACCGAAAAAATGCTATGTTTTAGGTAGGGTGATTTAAGATTGAGTTGTTATATATATGAAAACGCGTTCGAGGGTGAGTTTCTTAGGATATAGATCACTAGTAGAACATAAATATAATAATGAGATGAAAAGACTACATTTTTTATTGACCACTGCCTTTGTTGTGATGTCCTTTGGTTTAACAGCGCAAGAAACGGAAGCTGGTTCCGAAGAAAAACTTTCTTATTACGAAAAGAGAGCTAGGGAGGATGCGCAGTTTGAGCAATCCCAAAAATTGGAAAACGAAAAAGAAGAAGAGGAGTTTTGGGAAGATCAAAAGGAATATGAAAAAAAACTAAAGAAGCGCGATAGAAAAGCTTACAAAGCTTATATGAAAGGAAAAAGGGATGCTTATGCCGAGCATGAACAACATTGTGATTCTCATTGTCATCACAGTTCAAGGTATCATTACCACGCCTCTTTTTACTATCATGGGCACGATCATTATGAGTACAGAAGATCGCCTAGGAGGACTTCGGTCCGTACGAATGTGGGGATCGGTTTGCCAAGTATTAGGGTCGGACTTTAATTAAAATAAGATCTTTTTTTGGGATTCGACCTTTACAAATATTTTATAGGTGAAATTTGAAGTAAGAATAAGACAAGATGAAAGCGGCCAAATAACAAGTATTCCTACATGCTATTTGGCCGCTTATTTTTTATGATACTAAAAGTATAGTGCTCTTAGGCAGAAGGCGCCTTTTCTAATAGGGCCATATAAAATCCGTCAAAACCACTTTTTGAAGCATAAATATTCTTCTGGGCCGTTAGTTTAAAATCTTGTCCCGCTTCCGAGCTTAAGAATTTATTCACTTGTTTGATGTTTTCCTGTGGTAATATTGAACAGGTAGCATAGACCATTTTTCCGCCAGGTTTTACGATCTTACTATAATCTTGTAGAATTTGCTGTTGGGTAACCATGATTTTTTCTAAGAACTCAGGCTGTAGTTTCCATTTGGCATCCGGATTTCTTCGTAAAACTCCTAAGCCAGTACAAGGCGCATCAATTAAAACGCGATCGGCACTACCGTGTAGTTTTTTAATAACCTTGGTAGAGTCTATAGTTCTGGTTTCCACGTTGTGGGCACCATTTCTTTTTGCTCTTCGTTTTAGTTCTTTCAGTTTATTGTCATAGATATCCATGGCGATCAACTGTCCTTTGTTTTGCATCTGAGCCGCTAAATGAAGAGTTTTTCCTCCAGCACCGGCACAGGTGTCTACGACTCTTTGTCCTGGTTGCACGTCCAAGAACGGGGCAACGAGCTGTGAAGAGGCGTCTTGTACTTCGAACCAACCATTTTGGAAGGCATCGGTAACAAAAACATTGGCACGCTCCTTTAATTGCAAAGCATCTGGATAGCCTCGGATGACCTCGGTTTCTATACCTGCTTCCAATAAGGCAGCCTTTACATTTTCTTTGGTCGATTTAAGGGTGTTGACCCTTAAAATCACATCGGCTTGTTGGTTTAGCGCATGGATCTCTTTGGTCCATAAATCTTCCCCTAAGGCTTTAGCTCCTAGTTCGTCCATCCAATCAGGAATGGATTCATTGAACTTTCTTATTTTGGAAAGTTCGTCAAATCTTCCTTTTATTCTTCTTTCTGGGGTAGGTTCTATCTGTTTCCAATCAGGTAGTTTTATCCCTTTAAGGACCGCCCATACGGCAAATAGTCTAAACAGGTTTGGCCTAGTGTAAGGCGCCTTTACTTCAGCTATTTCTGTATATAGCCTTTTCCAACGCACCATATCATAAGTGGTCTCGGCAATGAAACCTCTGTCTCGTGCCCCCCAACGTTTGTCGTACTTTAATACTTTTTCTACTACTTTATCAGCGTATTCTCCCTCGTTAAATATATAATGTAACGCATCAACAACGGCAAACACTAGATTTCTATGTAATCGCATTTCTAAAAAAAATTAAGATTGCAAAGGTATTGTATTAGAACCTAATCCTCTTATTTTTGGTGAAAATTATAGCTATGCGTACGTATTTTATGTTTTTGGTGCTTTTGGTGACGGTTTCGTGTGCCAAAAAAAATGAAATAAAGACTTTTGATTCTGTTGAAATAGAGACTGTTTTTTCTGATTCCTTGAGTTTTAGGGCGATAGAGATTATGGGGGGCAACGGTTTGGCTTTTGCCGCCAATAAAGGAGCTTATGGCTTGGTGGATCTAAAAAGCAATCAAGTAATGGTCAATACGCAGCTATACGATACCGTTGCGCCCGAATTTAGAGCAGTAGCGGCAACATCTACAGACTTTTTTATGCTATCGGTTGGTAATCCAGCCTTATTATACAAAACCGGGGATACTGGAATTATGGAGCTGGTGTATAAAGAAGAGGATGAAAAGGTTTTTTACGACGCCATGACATTTTGGAACGATCTGGAAGGAATAGCTGTAGGTGATAGTATGGACGGTTGCCTATCTATTATAATTACCAGGAATGGTGGAAAAACTTGGAGTAAATTGCCTTGTTCGTCCTTGCCAGCATCCACTGCGGACGAAGGGGCTTTTGCGGCTAGTAATACCAATATTAAAACGGTAGGGGATAAAGCTTGGATCGGTACCACTGGTGGGCAGATTTATTTTTCGCAAAATAAAGGAAAAACATGGAGTGTCTTCGAGACTCCTATAGCAAGTGCAGAAACCACACAAGGAATCTATAGTCTCGATTTTTATGATGATAATCTTGGGGTGGCCTTCGGAGGCGATTATACAAAACCAACGATCAATACGGCTAATAAAGCCATTACAAGAGACGGAGGCAAAACATGGCAACTATTGGCCGATGCCAAAGAGCCTAATTATAAGAGTTGTGTGCAATTTGTTCCAAATGCAGGAGGGAATGCTCTAGTGGCCGTTGGTTTTACCGGTGTTTCTTATTCGGCCGATGCCGGGGAGTCTTGGAAACAACTTTCGGATGACTCTTTTTATACCATAAGATTTTTAAATGATTCCATTGCTTATGCAGCAGGGAAAAACAGGATTTCAAAATTGAAGTTTAAATAAAAAACGAAGCGCAATAGCGGATTGGTACTCGTTATATAGTTGGGTGCCTAGCCATAGGTCCATTAGAAAAACACAGCTAAGGTTTTTTACAATCTGCCAAACATGGATTGTTTAGCAGATCGTAAATGGATTCGTTTAACCAGCACTCATTGTCAGTGATTATTCTCTAATAGACATATTGGACAATTGTGATGTTATTATGCGTTAGGGACCGCGGCGGCATCCCCGAAGCAAGGCAGGGGATTTAGCCAAGGGCCCGCCCGACGAAGAAGGGAACGCCCAAAATATATTAAAATTATTTTTTCTGATTTGCCCTTCTTTGACGGTATTGTTTTATCAATTGTCGTTTAAAATCTTCTTCGGAACGCAACAGTAAAATAGTCTTTTTAGGAGAAATAGTTTTTGAGACCTTTTCGATATACGCTTGAGAAGATTTGTGCTTTTCATCCTCTAATTTAACCATTTTATCTAAGAGGGCATTAGCTTCTTTGTTCGATAATTGGTCTAGGTTTTTTATTTTATCCTTTATTTCGGAGTGTTCTTTTTTGTGAAAGGCCTCCTTTTTTGATTCATAACTATTGTAAATGGGCCAAAATTCCTGAGCTTCCTTACTGTTTAGTTCTAAGCGTTCGGTGATAAAGGCTATTTTAAGGGATTTGATTTTGTCCCAATCATGTTTTATTTGGGAAAAACCAAGCGAGCTTGTCAACAGTAGAAGCAGTACTGTGAATGTTATTATTTGTTTACTCATCATTTGTTAAATTAAGTTCATTAAGATCTTTAACATTAGTGTTTAAATACTCTAATATGCTTTCCTCTGCGAGGGAATTTTCTAATACGTCGTTGTAATCAAGTTCTCCAAGGGATAAAATTTCTGCCAAATCATAAGTAGAAAAGCTTAATTCTTGATTTTCAAAATATTGATCAATATCAGAATTGGCCAGGTCGGTGTAGGATATGGTTTTTGTGGTATTCCAGGTCAATCCAAAAAACAATAGAAGTATAGCTGCGATGGATGTTGCCGTATAATAATATTTTTTAAAGGATTTTATAGGAATTACCTTGCTGTCCTGCTTTTCCAATTTCTGGGTGATTTCGGAATGTAGGTTGTGAAAGTAATTCTCAGGAACCTTAAAGCCTTCTTCTTGAGAAACCGTGGACGGGTCCTGGGCAATATTGTCCATGATTCGTCCGGAAAGCTTCTCAAAATAGCCTGCAGGGGTTTTAAAGCCGCTATGTTTATCTAAGTGTCGCATTTCAACGTTTTTACCTATATACCATTTTTGGATTACTGTTCTTTTAAAAAGGCTTCTATTTTTTTGGTTGCCAAATGATACGATGCTTTTAAAGCACCCACGGAAGTTTCCAGTATTTCTGATATTTCTTGATATTTCAGTTCCTGAAAATATTTCATATTAAAAATTAACTTTTGTTTTTCTGGTAGACATGCGATCGCCTGTTGAAGTTTAAGTTGAATTTCGTCGCCTTCAAAATATACATCGCTCCTTAATTCTTCTGAAATCTTATTGTATAACTGGTCTTCGTTGAGCTTTAATTTGTTGGCTTTGTTTTTTAGAAAAGACAAGGCTTCATTGGTGGCAATCCGATACATCCACGAATACAATTTACTATCGCCCTTAAAACTGTCAATATTTCGAAAGACCTTTATGAAGGTGTTTTGCAATACATCATCCGCATCGTCATGATCTAGTACAATTCTTCTAATATGCCAATACAAACGTTCTTTGTAAGCGTCTACAAGCACCGCAAAGGCTTTGGCCTGAAGGTCTTTTTGTTTTAACCGTCTTACTAAAATTTCCTCCGCAATCAACGTTTGTTTCTTTTTGTTACTACTATGACCCTAAATTTTGAAAAAGGTTTAATAGCCTAAAGGTATTTATTAAATAATTGAGTATTAGTTAATTTGAATAAAAAGTAGAAGAAGTCGTGACTTTTGAGGTAAGGATTGCTTTTTCGAGGAGGGAAAGTGAATCAATAATGGCTTAAAAAATATAGGCGGGAAATGCTAAATGAATAAGGAATGGCGAAGATCGCTACTATTAACAATCGTATTGGCTATCACTTAATCATGAACGAGCACTTCCTGCCTACATTAATTACGGTTCAAAAGATTGCATGGTGACTAGTTTTTTGTAGACACCGTTAGTGGCAAGGAGTTCTTGGTGCGAGCCTTGCTCTACAATTTCTCCCCTTTGAAGAACCACAATGGAATTTGCATTTTGAATGGTCGAAAGTCGATGGGCAATTACAATAGAGGTTCTGTTTTGCATCATTTTTTCCAAAGCATCCTGAACTAGGCGTTCGCTTTCCGTATCCAGGGCAGAGGTGGCTTCGTCCAAAATCATGATAGGTGGATTTTTCAATACGGCCCTTGCAATGGACAGGCGTTGTTTTTGCCCTCCGCTTAGTTTATTGCCACTATCGCCAATATTGGTGTTGTAGCCATCTGGGAGTTCAGAAATAAATTCATGGGCATTGGCTATTTTGGCCGCCGCTATGACTTCTTCTTCGGTGGCATTTTCTTTTCCCAGGGCAATGTTGTTTTTAACCGTGTCATTAAACAAAATGGAATCTTGAGTTACTAGCCCCATTAAACCGCGTAACGATTTTTTAGAGAAGTCCTTAATAGGGATGCCGTCAATTTTAATTTCCCCTTCGTTAACATCGTAAAATCGGGTAACCAAATTGGCAATGGTACTTTTTCCGCTACCAGACTGTCCTACAAGGGCTACGGTGTGTCCTTTGGGAACCTGTAGGTTGAAATTCTTGAGAACATACTCGTCCTGGTATTTAAAAGAAACATTTTCAATTGTAATACCTTCTGTAAAAGCATCCTTCGTTATGGCGGTAGGTTTTTCTACGATTGGATTTTCGGTTTCCAGGATCTCTAATACCCTTTCCGCCGCGGCATTCCCTTTTTTAACGCCAAAAGAAGCCTTGCTTATGGCTTTGGCAGGAGTAAGGATATTATAGGCCAACCCCATATAAGCAATAAAAGAGGCTGCATCCAGGGTTTTTTCTACCAATACCATTTTTCCGCCAAACCAAAGGAGGACCCCAATAACCAAAATACCTAAAAACTCCCCTGTAGGAGAGGCCAAATTCTGTCTGTTGAGTAATTTGTTGGAAAATTGGAAAAACCGTAAAGTAGAATTACTAAAGGCTTTATAGAACCTGGATTCGGAATTAAAGGCTTTGATAACTCTTAGACCGCCCAAGGTTTCTTCGACTATGGATAATAATTCTCCTTGTTCCTTTTGAACTTTGTCCGATTTCTTTTTTAAGGACTTTCCGATCCTAGAAATAATCATTCCGGCAACAGGAATAAAGATAAAAACAAAAAGGGTTAGTTTAGTGCTGATCCCAAACATAATAAGGATGGTGAACACGATCGTTAACGGCTCTCTTACGATAAGTTCTAGAATAGAGAGAAACGAATGCTGTATTTCCAATACATCTGAAGTGATCCTGGCAATGACATCGCCTTTTCTTTTTTCCGAATAAAAGGAAATAGGAAGATTGACAATCTTCTTGTACATGCTATTTCTGATATCCTTAAGTACCCCGTTCCTTAAAAAAGTAATGAAGTACATGGCCAAATAATTGAAAAGGTTTTTTAATAAAAAGAGCACTAAAACCAAGCCTATTACCAAGATCAGGCCTTTCATTTGATCATCCCCGGAATAGGCTGTTACCCTATAGCTTATATATTCTTGCAGGTAATCTTTTAAGTGTCCTAAATCTGTATATACCGGTTCTTTCAGGACTTTTTTCTCAGGAGTAAAAAGCACATCGAGCATAGGGATAAGTGCAGCAAAGGACAACGCACTGAATAAGGCGTAAAGAATGTTGAAAAATATATTTAAATAACCGTATTTACGGTAAGGTTTCGCAAAGCGAAGGATTTTTTTAAAGTACTCCATTAAGCTATCTTCAATTCTTTTAGTATTCTATCGATTTTTGCGTTTAGCTCCGCATCAACCTTTTTAAAGTCTTCTGATTTTTCTAAGCTGCCGTTTATACTGAAATAGAATTTTATTTTAGGCTCTGTTCCACTAGGTCTAGCAGCCATTTTAGTCCCGTCCTCTGTAATGTATATCAACACATTGGAAGTAGGTATATCTATATCGGAAACGACTCCAGTGATTAAATTTTTGGAAGTAGCGGTATTGTAGTCTTCAATGATGACCACTTTAGATCCGTCCAAGGCGCTTACAGGGTTGTTTTTAAAGTCTACCATCATCTGGCTTATTTCTTCGGCGCCTGACATTCCTTTTTTAGTTAAAGAAATTAGTTTTTCCTTATAAAAACCATAGGCAACATAGCAATCTATAAGGTCTTTATAGAAAGAACTGCCGTTTGCCTTTGCATTGGCTCCAATTTCACAGGCTAAAAGGGTAGAAGTAACAGCGTCTTTATCGCGAACGAAATCGCCTACCATAAAACCAAAACTCTCTTCTCCACCACCAACAAAATGTTGTTCAGGGAAGTCCTTGATCATTTTAGCAATCCATTTAAAGCCAGTCAGGGCTGTTTTGCATTCTACGCCATATCCTTTTGCCAAAGCATCCATCATTGGGGTAGATACGATAGTAGAAGCGATAAATTCGTTGCCAGTGAACCCTTTGGCCTTGCGTTGGTCCAATAAAAATTTGGTCATCATGATCATGGACTGATTTCCATTTAAGATTTCCATTTTTCCTTCTAAGTTTCTAACGGCTACTCCTAAACGGTCACTATCAGGATCTGTGCCTATGACCATATCCGCACCAATTTCCTCGGCTTTTCTGATCGCGATTGAAAGCGCTTCCGGCTCCTCGGGATTAGGCGATTTTACGGTAGGAAAGTTTCCGTCTGGTTTGGCTTGCTCCTCTATAACGGTCACGTTTTTGTAGCCTGCTCTTTTTAGAACCTCCGGGATGGCCGTAATGGAAGTACCGTGAAGAGAAGTAAATACTATTTTAAAATCGTCCTTGCCCTTGGCATTAAAGCTGCCGTTTTTTACAGATGCGTTAATAAAGGCCTCATCAACTTCTTTGTCAATAAGTTCTATAAGATCGTTATTGGCGTCAAATTTTATATCCTCGTAAGAAAGGCTGTTGATCTCGGCTACAATAGCGCCATCTTCTGGGGGTACTATTTGTCCACCGTCCGTCCAATAGACCTTATATCCATTATATTCTGGCGGGTTATGGGATGCGGTCAATACAATACCGGCGTGACAGTTTAAGTGTTTTACGGCAAACGATAGTTCTGGAGTGGTGCGCAATTCAGAAAATAGATACACCTTAATTCCGTTAGCGGCAAAGACTTCGGCAACGGTCTTGGCCAAGGTGTCACTATTGTGTCTACAGTCGTAGGCAATGACTACCTTTACTTCATCGTTAGTATATACCTTGTTTAGGTAGTTGCTAAGCCCTTGAGTACTTTTTCCTAGTGTGTATTTGTTAATTCTATTGGTGCCGGCTCCCATGATTCCGCGCATGCCTCCTGTTCCAAATTCTAGGTTTTTATAAAACCTGTCTTTTAGTTCTTCGGTATTGTTTTGCAGGAGTTCATTAATTTCGGCTTTTGTATTAACGTCAAAAAAATCTGTTAACCAGCTTTTTGCGTTGGTAAGAATCGTATCCATATGTGTAGAGAATTTTATAGGTTTTATACTTTATAAAGTATTTTGGTTTAGGTTCATTTCTTCTGAAATAGAGTACCGAGTTTCGTCCTTTCGTGACCTGACCATAATTTCGCCTAAAAATCCGGCTAAGAAAAGTTGGGAGCCAATGATCATGGAGACTAGGGATATAAAAAACTGTGGTCTTTCTGTAAGTAGTCTGCCATAGGGGTTGATAAAAAGTTTGTCGATGCCCAAATACAAAGCAAATCCAAATCCAATGGTAAACATGACAACGCCCAAGGCGCCAAAAAGGTGCATTGGTCTTTTTCCGAATTTAGAAACGAACCAAATGGTAATAAGGTCCAAAAACCCGTTGATAAAGCGTTCCATGCCAAATTTGGTGTTGCCATATTTTCGGGCCTGGTGCTGTACTATCTTTTCATCTATTTTAGAGAAACCGGCACTTTTCGCCAAAACAGGAATATATCGATGCATTTCTCCCGACACCTCAATCGTTTTTACGACTTCCTTCTTATAAGCTTTTAGGCCACAGTTAAAATCGTGCAGTTGTACGCCAGAGGTTTTTCTTGCAGCCCAATTGAATAGTTTAGAAGGGAGGTTTTTGGAAAGAACGGCATCGTATCGTTTCTTCTTCCAACCAGAAATTAAGTCGAAACCATCCTTGTAGATCAGTTGGTACAATTCAGGGATTTCTTCTGGGTTGTCTTGTAAATCGGCATCCATGGTAATCACGACCTCTCCTTGGGCTGCTTTAAAGCCGGCATGAAGGGCCTGGGATTTTCCGAAGTTTTTTAAAAAACGAATCCCCTTAACATTGGGGTTCTCCTTTCCCAAAGCGACAATTATCTCCCATGAGCGATCGGTACTGCCGTCGTCAATAAATAGTATTTCATATGAAAAATGATTGGATTGCATGACTTGTACAATCCAATGGTGAAGTTCTTTTAAAGACTCTTCTTCGTTTAGTAAGGGAATTATTATAGATAGGTTCATTCGGTACTTATGGAAAATCTTTTCAAAAGTACAAATTACTGAATAGTTTCTTGTTTTTTTAGAATTAATGCAGGAATTAATGATAAAAGAAATCCTAGGACCACACTAAAGATCAATCCAAAAATAATTTGCATGGAAGGGGTAGAGAATTTTTTACCCATTTCTAATTGAGCATCTATTTGATCTGGTGTCATTTTGGTAGTCTCTAAGAGGAGGCCTTTTTGATATTCCGCCGCCTTGGCCATCATTTCAGGATCTATGATTCCGGCCATGATCTGATTAAAAATAATACCGATAACTCCCCCGACCAAACATACGCCAACACCTATTTTTAAGCCTTCACCAAAGGACATAAAATCGTGGTTGGCTCTTTTGTATTGTATCATGCCTAACAATATACATGAGATAGAAAGCACAACGCTTATTCCAAGAACCATAAAGCCTCCTTGGTAATGCATGTCCATAGAATATAGCATGAGCGCAAATACCACGCTTAGAGCACCGAGGACTAATCCGTAGTGTAAAGCAAATTTTCCGGTTTTGGGTTTGATGTCTTCTGTCTGTGTCATTTTCCTTGCGATTTTATAGTTTTAAAATTAGTTGAAATAAGGCCTAATTCGTTACATTTGGGGCGAAGATATTTTTATTTTTCTTTTTTAGACATTTTAAATTGTTCTTTTGAGAAAAATAATTAAATTTGCACCACGAAATTAAGAAGGAACTAACGTTTTTACAATGAAAAAAGATATACATCCAGAAAATTATAGATTGGTAGCTTTTAAAGATATGTCCAATGAAGAGGTATTTATAACAAAGAGTGCTGCTGAAACAAAAGAAAATTTAGATGTTGATGGAGTAGAATATCCATTGATTAAATTAGAAATATCAAGAACTTCTCACCCGTTCTATACTGGGAAGGCAAAATTATTGGATACAGCTGGTCGTATCGATAAGTTTAAAAACAAATACGAAAAATTTAAGAAATAATATCTTTTTCATAAAAAAAGAGTTAAAAAGTCACGCAATTGCGTGACTTTTTTGTTTTAAATTTATAGTATGAATTATATTCTTTTCGATGGAGCCGTAAGGGAAGCCTTATTGCCCTTTACATATACTAGGCCTGTTGCCGATATTAGAGTCGGTATTTTGACCATTCGCGAGAAATGGGAAAAATACCTAGGCAATACTATTACCACTATAACGGAAGAGTATCTGTCCGAAAAATATCCCATGGTAGAGATGGAGCAAAATGTTCTTATCAATGCTTCATTTTTGCCTAATGAAGAATTGGTGTCTCTAGTGAGTGAACTGCAAGAAAACGAGGCTGTTTTTTTGAACGAGGAGGTGGTTGCTTTTTTCGCCTTGGAAAATCAGGAAGAAGTAGACTTTTCGTCCTACACGGCTATTGAGTATAATGGGCCGGTGTTGCGTATAGAAAATACCTGGGATATTTTTTCAAAGAACGGAGAGGCCTTGCAAGCCGATTTTGATTTGCTGACTGCGGATAGGGTTAGTCAGCCTATATCTAGGACCAATACAGTTTTTAATCCCGAAAATATATTTTTGGAAGAAGGTGCCAGTGTAGAGTGCAGCGTTTTAAATGCTCAGGAAGGACCAATCTATATAGGTAAAGATGCCCTAGTGATGGAGGGGAACCTGATAAGAGGTGGATTTGCCCTCGGAGAGAAGGGGGTGGTGAAGATGGGTTCGAAAATTTACGGCCCCACCACGGTTGGCCCTAAAGGAAAGGTATGTGGCGAAATTAGTAACTCTGTTATCTTTGGGAATTCTAGTAAAGGCCATGATGGGTATCTGGGAAATTCGGTCTTGGGAGAATGGTGCAATATTGGAGCCGATGCCAACAACTCTAATCTTAAGAATAATTATTCCCAAGTAAAATTGTGGAATTATGAAACCGAGAGTATGGTGTCAACCGGACTCCAGTTTTGTGGGCTTATGATGGGCGATCACAGTATGGCCGGAATAAATACCATGTTTAATACCGGGACGGTAATAGGTGTTAATGCTAACGTATATGGAACCGGATTTCCGCCACATTTTATTCCAAGTTTTAGTTGGGGAGATGCGTCGGGTTTTACGACCTATCAATTAGAAAAGGCTTTTGTGACCGCTAAAATAATGATGGCAAGAAGGGAAGTAGAATTTGATGAAGTAGAGGAGCGTATTCTAAGGCATGTTTTTGAGGAAACTACAGAATGGCGGAAATACAATAGGAATTAAGAACTACAACCAAATCGGTCTAGACTGCATAAAGGAATGATTGTTGTTTTTTAATACAATTTCATGCTCTTTTTACTGCTTTATTAGAATGTAAATAATTGGTATATTTGCACTCTTAAAAAAGAGCCTTTCCTAGGTTGGCAATCTAAGTAAGGTATAAACACTATAAAGGTCCTGTTTCAGGAGCCTAGAATAATCAAACGCCCTTGGGTGTTGATATTCGTGACAAGTATATTTAACATGGATAAAAAGAAAGTAGCATTTTACACTCTTGGCTGTAAGCTGAATTTTTCAGAAACATCTACCATAGCAAGAGATTTTGTAGAAGAGGGTTTTGAGCGTGTCGAGTTTTCGGAAAATGCAGATATGTATGTGATCAATACTTGTTCTGTTACAGAAAATGCTGATAAACGATTCAAATCTATTGTTAAACAGGCCCAGAAAATAAATCCCAATGCTTTTGTTGCGGCAATAGGGTGCTATGCTCAGTTAAAGCCAGAAGAGTTGGCGGCTGTAGATGGCGTAGATTTGGTGCTGGGAGCCACTGAAAAATTTAAGATCACCGATTATATCAACGACCTGACTAAAAACGATTACGGCGAAGTGCATTCCTGTGAAATTCAGGAAGCCGATTTTTACGTAGGTAGTTATGCCATAGGCGATAGGACCAGGGCTTTTCTAAAAGTTCAGGACGGTTGCGATTATAAGTGTACCTACTGTACCATTCCTTTGGCAAGGGGAATCTCTAGAAGTGATACCTTGCAAAACGTTTTAAATAATGCCGCCGAAATCTCCCAGAAAGGGATTAAGGAAATTGTGCTTACGGGGGTTAATATTGGCGATTATGGAAAAGGGGAGTTCGGTAATAAAAAACACGAACATACATTTCTAGATCTTGTAAAAGCTTTGGATAAGGTAGATGGGATCCATAGGTTGAGAATTTCTTCTATTGAGCCAAATTTATTGAAAAATGAAACCATAGATTTTGTTGCGCAAAGTAATTCCTTTGTGCCACACTTTCACATACCCCTTCAAAGCGGTAGTGATATTGTCTTAAAAGCTATGCGCAGACGTTATTTGACGGAGCTGTATATCGATAGGGTGAAGAAAATTAAAGAGGTAATGCCGCATGCTTGTATAGGAGTCGATGTTATTGTTGGTTTTCCTGGAGAAACCGACGAATTGTTTTTAGAAACGTATCATTTTTTAAATGAATTGGACATTTCTTATTTACACGTCTTTACTTATTCTGAAAGAGATAATACCGTGGCAGCGGACATGGAAGGGGTAGTGCCTCAGAAAGTAAGAAATAAAAGAAGTAAAATGCTTCGCGGCCTATCGGTTAAGAAAAGAAGGGCCTTTTATGAAAGTCAATTAGGGTCTAGAAGAACTGTATTGTACGAAGGCGAGAATAAAGAAGGTTATATTCACGGGTTCACGGAAAATTACGTAAAAGTTAAGGCGCCGTGGGATCCAGGGTTGGTAAATACATTGCAGGAAATAGAACTTACAGAGATTGCCGAGGACGGTTTGGTCCGATTTAAGGTGGTGGAAAAGGCAGTCGTAAATTAAATAGTACAATAGCCCGACAACAAAACAAAAGTCGTGCAGAACATATATAAGAGGTTGTCTAAATTCTGAAGGCAGTCTCTTTTTTTATTTGGTAAGGTGGTCGATGTTTCGTTTTTATTAAGGGTCGACAAAAATAATAGTCTTCAGGAGATTATATTCTGATCCCAACAGGAAGCATTTCCTTGTATTGTCTGTTTTTTCTAAGGAATCCTGCTATTTCCGGACTGGTAGGTACTATTCGCAAGTTTTCTTCTTGGAGGTGGTTTAAAACACATTTAATAAAATCTTCCTTAAATCCTATTTCAGTGATTTCTTCAGGAATAACCAATTTTGTTAAAAAAACTTTGCGTTCTTGGGAAGAGTATTCAATTTTTGCGAGGTGTCCGTTAATTTCGAACTCGAATTGTCTTAAGAATTCATTATTCTTGATTTCTATATGATTCATATTCTTTGATTTTAAATATTGATTAAATTTGGACTAAAGGTTCTCGGGGTTTAATCCAATAAATCATTTTAAAAAAGTAGGTCAAAAATTGCCAGACTGAAAACCAAGGGCAAAGGTAATGAATAAAAAGGATAATTCCTATTTAAAGACGAGGCTAAATACTTATGGATCAGTATAAAATACATGTTTATTTCATGCCGGGAATGGCGGCCAATGCTTCCATTTTTGAAAATATACGCTTGCCCGGGGAAGTATTTGAACTTCATTTTTTGGAATGGAAAATTCCAAAAAAGAACGAAAGTTTAGAAGAGTATGCTGTTAGGATGAATACCCTTGTAAAGCATCCCAATGCTGTTTTGGTGGGAGTGTCTTTTGGAGGGATATTGGTTCAGGAAATGGCCAAACATATTGCGGTGAAAAAAGTGATCATTATCTCAAGTGTAAAACTGGCCTCCGAACTTCCAAGGCGGATGATTTTTGCCAAATACACTAAAGTTCATAAATTGCTGCCGACAGGTATGGTGAACAATATTGAGTTAATGGCTAAATATGCCTTTGGCGAAACAGCTACAAAGCGTTTAAAACTTTATCAACAATATTTGTCCGTTCGCGATAAATATTACCTAGATTGGTCTATTGATCAAATTGTGAATTGGAAACAGCAGGGATATGACAATAAGGTGGTTCATATCCATGGAGAGAAAGATCCTGTTTTTCCGATCACATATATTCGCGATTGTGTGAAAGTGAAGAATGGTACGCATACGATGATTATCCATAGGGCAAAATGGTTTAACGAGCACTTGCCAGAAATTATATTGCAATAAAAAATGGCTAAATGAGGTTTTTTGAAAAAAAAATCCTTTGTATGGAAAGGGTGATCTATAATAATTATCTTGGAATGGAAAATAATTGCCCTAAAAAAGCAAGGAAATAAGAGTAGGACAGACAAACTAAAGAGAGGGATGAAAAAAATGAATTTTATGAAAGCAGTAAAGAATATTTTAATGATTTTGGGAGTTGTTTTTGTGGGTAGCAGTTTAATATTTGCTGTAAAAAACAACGACGCTTCTGTGTCGACAGAAGTTGTAAAGACTACTAAAAACGATGTAGAAAAGGAAGGATATCGGATTACGGCCATTGAAATTCCTGAAAATTTAAATTTCTCGGGAGAAGCGGTTCCTTTTGACGATCCTGAAATTATGGAGCGTGTAGATCGTGAGTTCTTGGTAAATACCTATTGGCAATCCAATGCTGTGCTTTTGATGAAGAGGGCAAACAAGTATTTTCCGATCATAGAGCCTATTTTGGCTAAAAATGGCATTCCAGACGATTTTAAATATTTGGCAGTGGCCGAGAGTGGGTTGCAGAATGTAGTGTCCCCAGCAGGGGCGAGAGGGTTTTGGCAAATTATGCCGGGCACGGCCAAGGATTACGGTTTAGAGGTAAATGCCAATGTGGATGAAAGATACCACATAGAAAAATCAACAGAAGTTGCTTGTGAGTATTTGAAAAAATCCAAGGAAAAATTTGGGAGTTGGACCCTCGCCGCGGCGGCTTATAATGCCGGACCTGCAGGGATACAACGGTATATGGGAGTACAGCAGGTTGATGGCTATTACGATTTGTTGCTTGGGGAGGAAACTGGGCGTTATGTGTTTCGAATCTTGGCAATAAAAGAAATACTTTCCGATCCTGAAAAATACGGGTTTCATTTAGATAAGGAAGATATGTATACCAAGGTCCCTACCTTTACTGTAGAGGTATCAGGGCCAGTGGCCAATTTCGCGGATTTTTCTAAGGAATATGGAATTAATTATAAGATTCTAAAACGCCATAATCCTTGGCTTAGAGAGCCGCACTTGAACAATGCTTCCAAAAAAAAATACATTCTGGAAATCCCTAAAAAAGGCTACTATAAGATATCTAATTAATGGGGCTATGGAAAGAACATATATGGTCTGTTCTATTAGGAGTTAATTATTTGTTGGTTATTGTTTTTGCTGTGATTATTGTTTTGAAAAACAAGAATCCGGTAAAAACCTTATCGTATATTTTTGCCTTGGCCGTCTTGCCTTTTATAGGATTGCTGGTCTATTATTTATTCGGACAGGATTACAGAAAAAATAAAATTTTTGAGAAAAAATATATCCTAGATAATGAAAGACTTGGGGAATGGGCAACCTCCTTAAGCTTAAGTGAAAGTGAAAAGGATAGGTTCGAATCGGAATTTGGCGAAGGTATTTCCAAGATTTATCGTTTGCTTGACAACAATCAAAAGGCTGTACTGACCTTTGATAATAAACTAGAGGTTCTTTTAAACGGGGAAGAAAAGTTTAAATCTTTAAAGGCCGATCTCAAAAATGCTAAAAAGCATATTCATCTAGAGTATTTTGTGATTTTTGACGATGAGCTCGGTAGCGAAATCATAGATATTCTCTGTAGCAAAGCTCAAGAAGGGGTGGTGGTTCGTTTAATATACGACGATGTAGGAAGCAATATGTCTTCTAAGAGCAAAGCAAAGCTCACACAAAACAAAGTGGCTCATTTTCCCTTTTTACCGGTGCTTTTTTCTAATTCTACCTCTAAATTAAACTATAGAGACCATAGGAAAATTGTGGTTGTCGATGGGGATGTTGGGTATGTAGGCGGAATTAATATGAGTAAGAAATACGACAATTCCTTTGATAATGCCCGCTATTGGAGAGACACGCACTTGAAAATAACCGGAGGAGCTGTTGGAGCACTTCAGGCTTCCTTTTTGCTGAGCTGGAACTTTGTGTCTAAAGAGGAGATCACTATAAAAAATGGTTATTTGCCTCAGGACAAAAATAAATTTCAAAACCCTGTGGCCGTACAAATAGCCGCTAGCGGTCCGGATAGTGATTGGGCTAATATTATGGAAGCTATTTTTTGTGCCATTAACTCAGCAAAGGAAAAAGTTTTTATAACCTCTCCTTATTTTATGCCTAACGGTGAAATTTTAACCGCATTGTCAACGGCTGCACGTAGTGGCGTCGATGTCCGTATTCTAATTCCTTACAAATCAGATTCATGGGCGGCCCAATATGCCACGGATTCATATATTGAAGAGTCGCTAAGATCCGGGATTAAAATTTATAGGTATCGAAAAGGGTTTATACATGCCAAAACCATGGTTATAGATGATTTGTTTTCGAGTATTGGTACCGCAAATCTAGACTATAGGAGCTTTTCTATCAACTTTGAAATAAACGCTTTGGTGTATAATAGGGAGGTTAATGAACAAATGAGTGTAGTTTTTGTTCAAGACCTAGAAGATAGTGAAGAAATGACTCTGGAGCGCTGGGAAAACCGTGGCATAGTTAGAAAGCTTCAAGAGTCGTTTGGGAGACTTTGGGCTCCGTTGCTGTAGGAACGCAATAGTTTATTGATGTTGGATTAGGTGAATAAAAAAAAGCTCTGGTAAAAGGTTACCGGAGCTTTTTTTATGTAATAATGAAATGTGCATGGCCGAAAACACGAATGAAGGAACGTGAATTGTAAATGACCGTTAAAAAACAATAAATATCGGCTTATGAAAATTGGAATTCTTTTAGAAGTCCCAAGAAAAGGTATTTGTGAAAAAGACCTCTCTTGCTTAAATTTTTTTCAATTGTTGTTGCATCATTTTAATTTGATCAGCCAGCATATTTTGTTTGTCTAATTTCTTGGCCTCGTTTAAAAGCAAGGTAGCTTCTCTTTTACGGCGCTTTTGCATGGCAATTCCAGCAAGGCTTAATTTCGCCATGGCTACGTCATAATCCATGTTAAGACCCAGTTTTAATGCCTTCTTAAAGAATTTTTCGGCTTGGGTCAAGTTGGTTTGTGAAAATATAATTCCGTTAAGGTAATTATAGTAGCCGTTTTGTTTTGTCGTAAGTGCTGCGTCTGGGTTTTTGATTTTATCGAGCCATTTCTTTGTTCCTTCCATGTCCTGCTTGCGCATTTTTAAAAAGGCCAAAAGAATTATTTCATTTCTATAATACAGAAAAATAAAAATAGAAGAGAGTAAAAGTAAGAATATTCCATTCCCGATATTGCCTTCTATAAATTGGAATACGGCATAGGCAATAATTAGCCCTGCAACGACTAGTTTTAAATTTTTGTTGAACATATTTACTTATAAATTAATTAATTCGTACGTAGTTTTAGAGGTTATTGTGGTAGGGATTTCCTGATCGCTCATTTGTGCAATGGTCGATGTTCCTGAAGATTTTCCGTTTACTTCCATCTTGACGATAAAACCAGAGGACATATCTGTTTGGACCTTGGTAGTCTGAGTGCCACTTAATTTCATGCTGGTGCTCGGGTCCTTTACATCCATGTTTACCTTGGCCTTGCCACTAATATTGGCTCTGTTGTTGGTCACACCAATTAAGGTCCACGTATTGGAAGAGGTCAATGTACCAGAATAGGTATTTTGCCATTGATCGTGTATTTTTATTTTATTGTTGGGGTAGATATAGGTCATTTGCTTATAGCTGTTCGATAATGCTTCCGAACCGAATTCTTTTTGCAAAGACTTTTTCATCATGTTTAAGGAAAATTTGTCTTTTAAGCCAGAGGCCTTGGCCATTTTGCTGACCAAACTATCGCCGCCTTGAACCTCTAGAATATTGCCGTTCTTGGCTAAAATTAATTTGATAGGATTGTTAAGGATGGTATGGAAAACCCTGGATTGTATGTCTCCTTCCTTAATTTGCTTGGCTCTTACGTTCATTAATTCCCCCTGGATGCTCGAAGTCATTTTTAAGTTGAGATCCTTAAAAGTTAGGGAAACCACATAGTTTTTGTTTTCTTCCCCTAAGACTTTAAATTGCAGGATCCCATCAATGGTATTGGTGATGATGTGTGAGGCTCCGTCCAACTCTTGGGTAATCACCTGTTTTGCCTGTTGTTTTATAGTGAAAACATCCCCTTTGTCAAGTTGGTACGCAAAAGTAGTTTGTCCAAATAGTGTTGCGTTGAACAAGGTTAAAAATAATAAAATAAGGGAGCACTTCATGTAATTGTCGAGATTCGGTTTAAACCGATGCAAAAGTAATAAAAACCTAGCGGTCGGCAGTCGAGCTGTTCTAAAAAAAATATTTTTTTAATTACATTTGCCAAAGCAAAAACTCTTTGTATATTTGCACCCGGAATTTGTTGGGACAAGCAAATTCAGAATGATTGTAAAAAGTAATTTAAGGAGACTATAAAAATACGCTACGATGAGCAAAAGAACATTTCAACCATCTAAGAGAAAGAGAAAAAACAAACATGGTTTCAGAGAACGTATGGCTACTGCTAATGGTAGGAAAGTTCTAGCTAGAAGAAGAGCTAAGGGAAGAAAGAAATTATCGGTCTCCTCTGAACTGAAGCATAAGAAATAATGTCGACATTATTTTTGTTTAAAATATTAAGGTGTTACTTTTTTTAGAGTAGCACCTTTTTTTTGCCCAATTCGCTTTTATATTTAAACACTTATTAAAAATGCCCAAAAGAAAAGATTTAAACTCTATTTTAATTATTGGTTCTGGCCCAATTGTAATTGGTCAGGCTTGTGAATTCGATTATTCAGGTACACAAGCATTGCGTTCTTTACGAGAAGATGGGATAGAAACGATACTGATTAACAGTAATCCGGCTACCATCATGACCGACCCGACAATGGCCGATCACGTTTATTTGAAACCGTTGACTACCAAATCGATTAGAGAGATTCTGGAAAAGCACCCTAATATTGATGCCGTTCTACCAACAATGGGTGGTCAAACCGCATTGAACCTTTGTATTGAGGCAGATGAAAAGGGAATTTGGGAAGATCATGGAGTCGAAATTATAGGTGTCGATATCGATGCTATTAATATTACCGAAGATAGGGAGAAGTTCCGCGAACTGATGCTTAAAATAGGGATCCCTATGGCGCCTCAGGCTACCGCAACTTCATTTTTAAAAGGGAAGGAAATTGCTCAGGAATTCGGTTTCCCATTGGTTATTAGAGCTTCCTATACCCTAGGAGGGGCAGGAGCATCTATTGTTTATAAACCAGAAGATTTTGATGAACTTCTTAGTCGTGGTTTGGAGATTTCTCCTATTCACGAGGTGATGATAGATAAAGCCTTAATGGGCTGGAAAGAATACGAACTAGAATTGTTGAGGGATAAAAATGATAACGTTGTTATTATTTGTACCATCGAAAATATGGACCCTATGGGGATCCATACCGGGGATTCTATTACAGTAGCTCCAGCAATGACCTTGTCTGACCGTACCTTCCAGAGGATGCGTGATATGGCCATCAAAATGATGCGTAGTATCGGTGATTTCGCAGGAGGATGTAACGTGCAGTTCGCAGTTAGTCCGGATGAAAAAGAAGATATTATCGCCATTGAGATTAACCCAAGGGTTTCTAGGTCTTCAGCATTGGCTTCTAAAGCAACTGGTTATCCGATTGCTAAAGTAGCCGCTAAATTGGCTATGGGGTACAGCCTGAACGAGTTAAGCAACCAGATCACTAAATCTACTTCCGCTTTATTTGAGCCTACCCTAGATTACGTGATCGTAAAAATCCCACGTTGGAACTTTGATAAATTCGAAGGATCGGACAGGACTTTAGGTCTTCAGATGAAGTCTGTAGGGGAAGTAATGGGAATCGGTCGTTCTTTCCAAGAAGCTTTGCACAAGGCAACTCAATCTTTGGAGATAAAAAGAAACGGTTTAGGTGCCGATGGTAAAGGATATACCAATTATGATGAAATCATCAGTAAACTTACCATCCCAAGTTGGGACCGTGTATTTGTGATCTATGATGCTATCCAGATTGGAATTCCGCTAAGTAGAATCCACGATATCACTAAAATAGATATGTGGTTCTTAAAGCAATACGAACAACTACACCACCTGGAAAAAGAGATTTCTAAATATACTGTAGAGACCCTGACCAAAGACTTATTGTTAGAGGCTAAGCAAAAAGGTTTTGCTGATAGGCAAATTGCCCATATGTTAGACTGTTATGAAAGTGAAGTTTATAAAAAACGCGAATCGCTTAATATTAACAGAGTCTATAAATTGGTAGATACCTGTGCGGCAGAATTTGAAGCAATGACCCCGTACTACTACTCAACTTTCGAGGCAGAGATAGAAACTCCTCAAGGAGAAAAGTATGTGGCCAATGATAGCGTTGTCAGCGATAAAAAGAAAATCGTAGTATTAGGGTCAGGTCCTAACCGTATCGGTCAGGGAATAGAATTCGATTATTGTTGTGTTCACGGGGTACTTGCAGCAGCAGAGTGTGGTTACGAAACCATCATGATCAACTGTAACCCCGAAACGGTTTCTACAGATTTCGATACCGCAGATAAGTTGTATTTTGAGCCTGTATTCTGGGAGCATATTTACGACATCATCAGACACGAAAAACCAGAAGGGGTAATCGTTCAGTTAGGGGGACAGACCGCACTGAAACTTGCTGAAAAACTAGATAAATACGGTATTAAGATTATTGGGACCAGCTATAAAGCCCTTGATTTGGCCGAAGATCGTGGTAGTTTCTCGAACCTTTTGTTAGAAAATAATATCCCATTCCCACAATTTGGAGTGGCAGAAACAGCAGAGGAGGCCTTAGAACTTTCAGATGAGCTAGATTTCCCATTGTTGGTAAGACCTTCCTATGTTTTGGGCGGTCAAGGGATGAAAATTGTGATCAACAAAGAAGAGTTGGAAGAGCACGTGGTAGACTTATTGCGTAAGATTCCAAATAACAAACTCTTGTTGGATCATTACCTAGATGGTGCCATTGAGGCCGAGGCAGATGCAATTTGCGACGGAGAAGATGTGTATATCATCGGAATTATGGAGCATATAGAGCCATGTGGAATTCACTCTGGGGATTCCAATGCTACCTTGCCACCATTTAACTTAGGGGAATTTGTGATGCAGCAAATTAAGGACCATACCAAGAAAATTGCACTGGCCTTAAATACAGTTGGACTTATCAATATTCAGTTCGCAATTAAAGATGATATGGTATATATCATCGAGGCGAACCCGAGAGCATCACGTACGGTACCATTTATCGCAAAAGCCTATAAAGAGCCATATGTAAACTATGCTACCAAAGTAATGTTGGGCGATAAAAAGGTGAAAGATTTCAACTTTAATCCTCAATTGGAAGGATTTGCCATCAAGCAGCCAGTATTTTCATTTAACAAGTTCCCTAATGTAAACAAAAACTTAGGGCCGGAAATGAAGAGTACCGGAGAGAGTATTTTGTTTATCGACAGCCTTAAGGACGATGAGTTCTACAACCTGTACGCCAGACGTAAAATGTACTTGAGCAAGTAAAACAATCCTGCTGGGCGGTTTCTGATAGAAACAGTCCTTAGGTATATAACATCCCTTTTGTTTCCAATGTTTTTGGAAATGGAAGGGATGTTTTTTTTAAAGGGTTTACAGAGGCGCTGTGGAAGGGTATAGATGTCTATAATTTCATTTTGAGATCTTTATTATGATCTCTTATCTTATGAAAATCAGCGCTCTATCTGGTTTGATGTATTGATAAAAGGAGTTTTAAAAGCATCTTCTTTTTAGTGTAATACTTTGGGCGTTCCCTCCTTCGTCGGGCGGGCCCTTGGCTATATCCCTGGCTCCGCTGCGGGGATGCCGCCGCGGTCCCTAACGCGCATATCAATGAACAATAAGCAGTAAACAATTAGCAATGGGAAAACGGAAAATATTTGAATGTGCCAATGGGTTAATTTGAAAATTGGGTGTTATGGGAACCACTTTAATTTGGACATGAATCAATGTTATCTTGAATCGATTAATTTCAAAATTCCAGCAGGGCGGCATATTAATAGGGATTATTTTTATTACCCATCAGCACAGTCCTATGATGGCGACATATTACTGGAATTATTAGTATTAAAGGACGCCCCAAGGGTACGTTTGTAGAGACGCCTAATTTGGGCGACTTTCTTCCACAGAAAGACCGTTGGATTTTTTGGCATTTCCGCCATCAATTTCATCATAGGTTTTATTAATGATTATAGCATTAAGTAGGTGATTTTGGAATTGCTCTAAAGGCACCAAATTCCACAATTGGAAAATGTTGTGTGTTTCTAACTAATATTTTTCTGCCAATTTTCCAATTTCAGACAATTGTATTGTTGAAGTGTCCAAATCGGTTGCGGTCCTATGACTAATTGAATATTGAAATTTACCCTTTCTCCCCAGGCACTCCAATTCGTCATTTAACAGTCTTTTTTCTCTTCTCTCTTTTCTTTCATCCAGGTCTCTTGTTTATGGATAAATGTTCACTGAATTCAGCGTTAGCTATTGCAGCGGTATCCTTTTTTTGCGGAAGGCCGGCTAAAAAAGATTTAGCGGAAAGAGCGACCCGTAGGGGAACGCCCTAAATAAGATTGGTACCTGAAATAAAAATGAAAGGAGTATTTTGACGAAACTTCTCGGTAAATCAACAAAAACGGGAATATAAAGGAGCCAAATGAGTCTTTTAATTGCGTTATAATTCAAATTTCCCAGTACCCTACAACAAAAAAGACTGCCTTCACAGACAGTCTTTTGTATAATAATCCCAAAAACTTCGGGTAGGTGATATAAATTAATCTTCCCACTCGGTATGGAAAATACCTTCCATATCGGTACGCTCATAGGTGTGCGATCCAAAATGATCTCTTTGTGCCTGAATAAGATTCAACGGCAATCTTCCAGAGGTATAGGCATCAAAATAAGTCAATGAGTTAGAGAGTGCAGGTAAAGGAATACCGTTTTTAGCGGCATATGCTACTACATCTCTAGTGCCGCCCAAGGTGGCTTTTACTTCAGTGACAAAATTTGGCGCCACCAATAGGTTTACTAAGTCTTTATCCGCAGCATAGGCATTAGAAATGTCTTCTAACAATTCGGCACGGATAATACAACCTGCTCTCCATATTTTGGCAATAACGGCTAAATCTAGCTCGTAACCATATTCCTTAGAAGCAAAGGCTAATTGGTGCAACCCTTGTGCGTAGGTGTTTATAAAAGCAAAATAAAGTGCTTCCTCGGCCATTTTAATCAAGGCTTTCTTGTCAATAGCTTCTGGCGTTGGACGACCGTAAAGGTCTTCGGCCGCTACGCGCTCTTCTTTTAAAGCAGAGATTTCGCGCATGCTTACCGCAACATCAATACTAGGAACAGGAATGCCTAAATCCATAGCGTTTTGTGAAGTCCATTTACCGGTACCTTTTTGCTTGGCCTTATCAAGGATTTGGTCAACCAATCTACCATCGGTCTTGTCGTCTTGTTTTTGGAATATTTCAGCAGTAATCTCTACCAAGAAAGATTGTAGCCTTCCCTTGTTCCAAGAGGCAAAAGTTTCGTGCAACTCATCGTTGGTAAGCTTGCCTGCCTTTTTAAGGAGATCATAAATTTCTGACGTTAACTGCATAAGGCCGTACTCTATTCCGTTATGCACCATCTTGACATAGTTTCCGGCAGATTTAGGTCCTAAATATGCTACACAGGGCTCGCCTTTGAACTTGGCAGCTACTGCTTCAAAAATAGGTTGTACTTCTTTGTAAGCTTCTTTGTTACCTCCTGGCATAATACTAGGGCCACGTCTAGCACCTTTGGCGCCTCCAGAAACACCGGATCCAAAAAAGTGGATGCCTTTTTCCTGTAAATAAGCCTCTCGACGATCGGTATCCGTAAAAAAGGAATTTCCACCATCGATGATAAGATCGTTTTTGTCTAAATGAGGCAATAAACTTTCGATTACCGTATCGACAATTTTACCTGCAGGAACCAATAACATGATCTTTCTTGGCTGGGATAAAGAATTTACAAATTCTTTGATATCAGAAGTGGCATTCACTTTATTAGTGTCTTTTCCTTCTTCGATAAGGGCATTGACTTTTTCCTGATCAAGGTCATAACCCATGGAAGTGAATTGGTTATCTGCTACGTTTAAAATAAAGTTGCGACCCATCACCCCAAGGCCAATTAATCCAAAATCGTATGTATTTTCCATGTTTTAGTTTTAAAGAAACCTAACAAAACTTAGTTACTTTTGTTAAGTGTCTCTGTTTATAAATGAATAAGCTAGTTTTGTTTTATCTTTGCAGCTGAAAAATAAAAAAAACAAAAATAATCAATTAAAAGGTTTTGACGGCAATTGTTACAAAATCCTTGCTAATTGTATAAAATTTTCAATTACATATTATATGAACAAAACTACAAATCAAATGCTCGTTATATTTGGGGCATCGGGTGATTTAACAGCAAGAAAATTAGTGCCTGCCTTATATAATTTATACAAGGCGAATCAACTTCCTGAGAATTTTGTCGTTTTGGGTGTTAGTAGAAGTAATATGACAGATGGGGAGTTTAGGAGAAAAGTTGTTTTAGAAAGTAAATTCCTAGAAGAAAAGAAAAAGGGCGAATCCCTGGACTTTATCAACTCCTTGGCAGAAAAATTTTTTTACGAAGATCTAGGGGCCGATTACAATCTTGAATACAGTAAATTGGCCACTCGTATTTCTGACCTTAATAATAAATACAGGACAGACCATAACTATATCTTTTATTTGTCAACTCCACCTAGTCTGTATGAGGTAATCGCGAAAAACCTTTCAGATCAAGAATTGAACAATGAAGAAAAGGGATGGAAGCGTATCGTTGTCGAAAAACCTTTCGGTTATAGCTTGGGAACGGCGAAAGAATTAAACCGTGGGCTTCAGAAATATTTTAAGGAATCCCAGATTTATAGAATAGATCATTACTTAGGAAAAGAAACGGTACAGAACTTATTGGTGACACGTTTTTCCAATAGTATTTTTGAGCCACTTTGGAACCGAAATTATATCAGCCATATTGAAATTACCAATGCCGAAAGTGGTGGGGTAGAAAAAAGAGGGGGATATTACGATACTTCTGGTGCTTTAAGGGATATGTTTCAAAACCATTTGATGCAAATAGTTTCCTTAATCGTTATGGAGCCGCCGATAGATGCAAGTGCATTAGAGATTAGGAACGAAAAGGTAAAGGCCTTAAAATCGCTGCGTATTATGCGTGATGAGGAAACCCTATTTAAAAACACCATAAGAGCACAGTACCTGGCATCGGAAATCGATGGCGAAACAGTAAAAGGTTATAGGGAAGAAGAAGGTGTGAATCCGGAATCTAAAACAGAGACCTATGCCGCTATTAAGTTCTTTGTAGACAACTGGCGTTGGAAAGACGTACCGTTCTATGTGCGTACGGCAAAAAGAATGCCTACCAAAGTTACCGAAGTTGTGGTACATTTTAAATCGCCTCACCACCAAGTGTTTAAGGATTCCGATATGGGGAACAAGGACAATAAACTTATTATCCGTATTCAGCCAGATGAAGGGATTTTATTGAAATTTGGGGTTAAAGTTCCAGGACAAGGTTTTAAAGTAGAACAAACACATTTAGACTTTTCGTATTCCGATTTAGGAGAAACGGTAGTAATGGAAGCATACGAACGTTTGTTGTTAGATGCCATGCAAGGAGATGCTACCCTTTATGCCAGAGCCGATGAAGTGGAGGCAGCTTGGGATTTTGTAGATCCTATCTTGGATTATTGGGAAAACGGTAAGGATGTAAATATCTACGGGTATTCTGCCGGTGTATGGGGACCATCCAATGCCGATGATTTGTTGGAAGGTGATTTTAAATGGAGAAATCCAACGGAAAGTTTAGTAGACAACCCAGGTTTTTGTGTTATTAAGTAAAAATATATAGATGGAAATTAAAATTTTTGCTTCCAAAAAGGAAGTTGCCAAAAACTTTTCGGATTTTTTAGAAGAGTTGATCGAGTCAAACGGAAGTGCTCATATTGCCTTGTCTGGCGGTAGTACCCCTAAGGAAGTGTTCGATTTTATGGCAGCCAATTACAAAGGAGTAAATTGGGCTAATGCACATTTTTATTGGGGCGATGAACGTTGTGTTCCTCCTACCGATGCCGAAAGTAATTATAGGATGACCGTAGACCATTTGTTGTCTAAGATCGATATACCTCAGGAAAATATTCACAGAGTATTTGGGGAAGACCAACCTGCGGAGGAAGCCCAACGCTACGCCAAATTGTTGGGCGAAAAATTACCGATGGTAAATAATACCCCACAGTTTGACCTTGTGATTCTCGGGATGGGTGATGATGGCCATACAGCCTCTATTTTTCCTCATGAAATTGAACTTTGGAATGCAGAAGATTTTTGTGAGGTGGCCGTACATCCAGATTCTGGACAACGCAGAATAACCCTTACAGGTAAGGTTATTAATAATGCCAAAACAGTAGCCTTTTTGGTGACCGGAAAAGGGAAAGCCGAAAAGGTGACTAAAATTATAAATGAAGAGCCAGGGTCGCACGTATATCCTGCATCTCTAGTAGCTCCTGCCACCGATAACCTTATATGGTTCTTGGACGAAGAGGCTGCGGCCGGAATTATATAATTCCCATACCTTCTAAAACCCCAATTTCCTAGTAACTACACTAAGGGGATTGGGGTTTTTTAATTGAAGATTTCCGAGGAATGCTTCCGTAGCGATAGGAGCCTTAATTGTTTTCTATAGCTATTTTTAAATTTTCTGCTTCTAAAAAATCCATGTTGTCGGGCATTTTAAATTGTGATTCCGTAAAGAAATTAGTCCTGGTCAAACCCTCGGTTTTTCGCTGTATACTACGCGAAAACCTTCGGATACCCTGCTTGTCAGTGACCAATAGGCCAGGGACTTGAATGTTTTTGCCCTCATTGTCCTTAGCTACCATCGTGAAGTAAGAAGAATTGCAGTGTTTCTTTTTTCCTGTAGTGATATTCTCCGATTCTACCCGGACCCCCACGACCATAGAAGTTCTTCCTGTGTAGTTAATAGAAGCTTTTAAGGTAACCAATTCCCCTACCTCTATAGGGTTTATAAAATCTACCTTGTTTACCGATGCTGTTACACAATAACTTTGGGAATGCTTAGAGGCACATGCAAAGGCAATCTGATCCATTAAATTTAATACGTAGCCTCCGTGAACCTTGCCTCCAAAATTGGAGTGGGAGGGAAGCATTAATTGGGTAATGGAAACACGTGATTCCTTAGCTGTTTTAAACTTTTTTTCCATATTATTTTATTCTTTATAGTGAGGAGAAGTTTCTTTTTCTATATCGTTAATGAAGTGTTTTGTGCCGCTCAGCCAGCATATACTGCCAATATATTCGGGATACTTCACCCGAACATAATTCCCTGGATACTCTTGTGTTTTGGCAACATTTTTTTCAACTAAAACCGAAACTGAAAATATTTGGGCTCCAGAAATCCCTTGACTTATTTCGCTTGCCATGTTTTTATAAGTAGGCCTTTATGGCTTGTTTTAATGAGTTCTCCTGAAAGGATACCGCTGCTGTACGGTATGCTGGATAAATACATAATAAGCTATAAGGTTTAGTGGTAAGGCTAAAATGGTGTAACTAAATATTTTTATCAACTTATAAGGGTGTAAAAGTTTGTTGAAGGCATATGTTTTCTTTGTACATCACGGGTTTTAAAGTTTAAATAAGGTTTCTTCTGCCTCACTTTCTTCCTCATGTGCTCGTTTTAGAATAGATTCGGGGATAGATTTTTTAGCCTTAGCACCCATTTTCTTTAATTTTTCTATACTTCCCACAATATTACCTCTTCCTTCGACTAGTTTATTCATGGCGCCTTTATATTCTTGTTTGGCTTCATCCATTTTTTTGCCCACCTTGGTAAGGTCAGCGACAAACCCTTCAAATTTATCGTATAAGGCACCCGCTTGTCTGGCAATTTCTATAGCGTTTCGTTGTTGTTTTTCATTGTTCCACATGCTGTCTATGGTGCGCAAGGTTGCTAATAGGGTAGCAGGGGTTACAATAATAATGTTTTGTTCAAAAGCCTTGTTGTATAGGGAATTGTCGTTGTTGACGGCAATGGCAAAGGCAGGCTCTATAGGTACGAACATCAAAACAAAATCTGGACTTTCCATCTCGTAAAGATCTTCGTACTTTTTAGACGACAATTGGTCTACATGCCTCCTTAAGGAATTGAGGTGGTCTTTTAAGAACTTCTCTTTTAGGTCGTCCTCGGCATTTACATAACGTTCGTAATCGGTAAGGGAGACCTTGGAATCTACAATCATCTTTTTGCCGTCTGGAAGGTTAATGATCACATCGGGCAAGACCCTGCTGCCATCGGTTCTGGTAAAGCTTTGTTGTACAGTGTACTCTCTGTCTTTTTCCAATCCCGATTTTTCTAAAACACGCTCTAGTACCAATTCTCCCCAATTCCCTTGCATTTTACTGTCTCCTTTTAAGGCTTTTGTTAAATTTTCGGCCTCTTTGGTGATTTTTAAGTTTTGGGATTGTAGGTTGGCCAATTGCTCCTTTAAAGCAGAATGCATGCCGACACTTTCTTTTTGGCTGTCCTCGACCTTCTTTTCAAAAAGGTGGATCCTTTCCTGTAAGGGCGATAAAATGTTTTTGATGTTCTCTCGGTTTTGTTCGGTAAACTTGCTGCTCTTCTCTTCGAGGATCTTATTTGCTAGGTTCTCAAATTCCTTAGTGAATTTTTCTTGTAATTTTTCAACCTCTAATTTTTGCTCCCTATTCTTAAAATCCAAATTTTCCAAATCTGTTTCATTACGGGCAATTTGAAGATTTAGTTGTTCGCGCTCTGTGTTAAGGGACAGTTTATCAGCTTCGAGTTGTTCTATTTTTTGGGTTAGATCGGCCGTGGTCCTTTTAAGGAGTTCCATTCTTTCCAACAAGGTGTTTTCACTCGACTTTGATTTGAGTTTCTCAATGTATTGGCCTAATAAAAATCCAAAGATGAGGAGTACGGGCCCCGCTATGATTATGATGGTTAAATCGTTCATTAAATATAGGTTCTTTATTGTAAAGATAAGAGATTGAAGTTAATTAAGAGTATAATCCCTGTTCGTATTTGTAGTGCTTGTATTACGTAAATGACATCTCCAAACTTATAGTACCCAGGAGAACATAATTTGTGTGGGCAAAGGGGATTATCGATTAAATAATTTTGAAAGATCCAGAAGTGGGGTCAAACGTAATAGTGTCCGAAGGAAACAATCTTTCAAAACTTTGTTGGCGAATGAGTTCGCAGGGTTCTCCAAAACTGCTCCTATCTTTCTCTAAAATTAGCATTTTATCGCATAATTGAATGGCAATCTCGATTTCGTGAGTAGTATAAAGGATTGTTTTTTTGGTTTCGTGGGCAATATGTTTTAACAATTTTAAAATATGCACCTTGTGATACAGGTCTAGATGCGAAGTAGGCTCGTCTAACAATATAATAGAAGTGTCCTGGGCCAGGGCCCTGGCAACCATTACCTTTTGTAATTGACCATCACTGAGTTCGTAACATTTTTTATGCTGAAGCGCCTCTAGCTGTACCATGCTTATCGCCGCCTTTATCTTATGTCGGTCTTGCTCGTCTAAAGAGCCTATCCAATTGGTATAAGGCTGTCTTCCAAGGCTGATTAATTCCAATACGGTTAGGTTCTTAGAGGCTATGGGTTCCGTGAGCACCACACTAATTTCCGAGGCAAGTGCCAAAGGGGTGTAGTGTTCCAAAGGTTTTTTGTTAACAAGGATTTCCCCAGATAATGGTGGTTGTACCTTTCCTAAGGTTCTTAAAAGGGTAGACTTCCCAATGCCGTTGATTCCAACGATAGCAGTCATTTCACCTTGGGATAGCGAAAAATGAATATCCTTAGCAATAACCGTTCGTTGTTTTTTGCTAAAGTAACCGATTTGTAATCCGTCTACTTTTAGGGCGATATGATGGGTATGGGCGTTGATGATGGTTTAAATTTTACGATGCTAAGATATTTGTTTTTTGGTAACCGCCTTGCGGTATTCCCAAATTCTTGTGGTTCGTGGTCCATTCGTCAAGAACTCCAATTCTTAAAAGATCATTTTTCGTTTGCGAAGTAATAACCAAATAACTACGGGTGCCCCTATAATAGAAGTGATCGCATTTATGGGCAATACACTGGAAGAATTTGGCATTTGAGCAATTGTATCGCATAAAAGCATTAATATAGCGCCATAAATCAATACTGCGGGTAGTAAAATTCTATGATCTGTAGTATTGAAAATTTGTCTGGTAAGATGCGGAACGGCCAAGCCTATAAAGGCAATGGGGCCAGCAAAGGCTGTGATTCCGCCAGCCAGTAAACCTGTAGCTATAATTATGAAAAAACGCGAATTTTTTAAATTCACTCCTAAACTTCTAGCGTAATTCTCGCCTAATAAAAAGGCGTTCAAAGGTTTTATACATAGAATGCTTATAAGGGTTCCAACAAAAATTATTATCAGCAACATTAACAATTGATTCCAAGTTAAATTACCAACAGAACCAAAGGACCAATAAATATACTGTTGTAATTTTTCGGCATTGGTAAAATAGGAGAGTACACTAACCAGAGCTCCCGTAATACTGCCGAACATTAAGCCAATGATCAATAAGGCCATGGTGTCTTTTACTCTTGCTGCTACGATTACTACGGCAAACAGCACCAAAAAGCTACCAATACTCGAGGCTATGGCCAATGAAATATCGTTGATAAAAGAAAGACTAAATAGGGAGCCCAATAAAGAAGATCCCATGATCAGTATCGCAGCGCCAAGGCTGGCCCCCGAACTAATTCCCAAAACAAAAGGGCCGGCAAGTGGATTTCTAAACAAGGTCTGCATTAGCAAGCCGCTTAATGACAAACCGCTCCCGATCAAAATAGCAGCAAAGGCTTTTGGAACTCTATAATTCCATATGATATACTGCCAGGAATTGTTGGTTGCCTCTGTACCAAATATAATTTTCATGGTATCTGTAAAAGGAATGCTTACCGAGCCAAGACTTATATTGATAACAAAGCATAGCAATAGAATTATGCCTAATACTATAAAGGGAGCCTTATGTTTTTTATGGTCGTTCAATTATTGTAAGGGCTTGAAAAAAGTTGGCAAATAGTCGGGTAATAACTCTGGATGAAAAATATGAATAAAATCCTTTAGGACAATATCCGGACGGCTGGGCCCCAATTCAAAAAACAATAGACCGCCCGTACTCCCTGTCGCTAAGGTGTAACTGTGAATGTTTTTGTTCTTAAAGGCATCAAACTGTTGGTAATGCAAACTAGCCTCTGCCATGGAGGCGTAGGTCGTATGCATAGAGGGCGATATCCAGAAATCGGCCTTCTCGGCCTTGCTAAAAACACTTTCCCAGCTTAGGGAAAGACTGCCGGTTTCTCGGGTTTCCTTCCAAAGATAGTCAGCTTGGGCATCTTTAAAAAACTGTGCCATCCAGCTATTTCCACCTGGTAAATACCAAACATCTTTGTACAGTCCGCCACTGAGTACCGTAGGTTTGGAAGTTGCTTTTTTTGCCAATTCCTTGGCTTCTTGATACGAGGTTTCTATGGTGTTGAAAATAGTGTCCGCTTTTGCTTCCTTGTCAAAGAAAGGGGCAAAAAACTTTATCCATTCGCTTTTTCCCAACGGACTTTCCTCGGTCCAATCGCCGTTGTAGACAACGGGAATGTTGGCGCGCTGAATGGTGCTATAGGCACTGTTTTTATTATCGATGCCAAAACCTATGACTACTTCTGGCTGTAGGGCAATGACCATTTCGGTATTAATAGATTCGTTGCTGCCTAAATCTTGTACCTGACCTTTTGAAATTAATTCTCGGGTAGCTTCGGAAGAAATAAAATTGGTGTTGGGGAAACCTACCAGTTTATCGGGAACGCCCAGAGCTTCCAAGGCGGGAATATGGGTCGTTGAGGTCACTATAATTCTTTCGATCGGAGTGGCAATAATGGCATCATAGGCCGATGCATCCAAACTAATGAAAGCTTGTTTGGCTTTTGGAATCAAAGCATAGGTATAAGAAGACTCGGCATTAGGCCAAGGAGAATTTATGGTGATAACGGTAATATCATCGGAAGTTTTTGCTATGCTAAAACCTTTGGCATATTCAATGACAACCTTTTCCGTTTCGTTTAATTTGGGTAGCTGTTGCTTTTTTTCCTCTTTACAAGACAAAAAAAACAGAAGAAAGATAATAGTAAGGAGCTTTTTCAAAGCAAATTGTTATTGGTTAAGCGGTCAAAAGTAGTATTATTTGAGCGAGACAAAAAAGATAAAACAAATTGTTTAACTTTGCACGGAATTTTGGTTCCTATCTGTTTTAATAATAGGATTAAATGGGAATCCGGTTAAAATCCGGAACTGTTCCCGCAACTGTAAGCTTTGTTTGTAGTACTACAAACTCTTGTCTACATCCTCAAAAACCACTGTTTGTGTTATGTATGCTGATGTAATTCAGTAACCAGGTCCTCTTATATATTAAAGGGCCGCATAAATGGGAAGGTTGGTAGCAAGAAGCAAGTCAGGAGACCTGCCATTTTCAAAACATAAATTTACAAGCTTTCGGGAAAAAGGCTTTAAAGGATATGGCAAATAACAAGACGTTTTTAGTAGTGTTAATGGTTTTTCAGGTTTTGGCATTAAATGCCCAAAGTGGTAATACCATTGTTTTGGAGGAGGTCATTTTAAGCGATGTAAAATTGCTACACTTTTCCAATGGAATAAAGGTTACCGTTCTTAAAGATTCCGTTATTCAACGCAACGGAACCTCCCTTACAGATCTCTTGCAGTTTAATTCTACGATTTATTTTAAGGAAAATGGGTATGGGATGATATCTTCCCCTTCCTTTAGAGGCACCAATGCCTCCCAGACCGCCGTGGTATGGAATGGGATCAATATAAACTCACAATTGAGTGGGCAAACCGATTTTAATACCATTAGTCCTCAAAATTATAAGGATGTGGTGGTTAGAAGTGGAGGAGGAAGTGTGCAATTTGGGAGTGGGGCTATCGGTGGAAGTGTGCACCTAAACGATACCTTTCTTTTTCAGGAGCATTACTATAACCAGCTAGTGTTTGGATATGGAAGTTTCCAGACCAAAAATGTAACCTACAAAACTGCCTATGGTACCGATAAATGGTCTTTGAGTTTAGGGGCTAATTATAAAATTTCGGAAAATGATTATAATTATCTAGGCACTGATAGGAAAAATGAAAACGGGGCCTATAATAACTTGGATGTAAAGGCTACCGTGGGTTATTTTCTTTCCAAAGCCAAGGTGCTAAAGCTATACCATAATACTTTTATAGGAGATAGGGACTTTTCCGGAACCATAACTGCAGCGGCAAAAGACCACTATAAAGATGTTACTTCTCGCTCTCTTTTAGAATGGGGGAATTTTAATGGGCATAAGATAAGTAGAGTGAAATTGGCCTATTTGTATGAGAAGTACCGCTATTATCCCAATAAAGAAAAATCAGATTTTAGTTATGGCAGCTCTAATAATCTGATCTTTAATTATGATTACAAGTATACTGTAGGCAACTTTATATTTAATGGGATAGCAGATTTTAATGTCATTTCTGCCGAAGGGACCAATATAGAGAATGCGCATAGAAATATGTTTTCGGGCACATTTTTGTTAACCCATCACCTAAGTGAAAAATTTCGCTATGGTGTTAATATCCGAAAAGAGGTGGTCAATGATTACGATAGCCCATTGCTGTTTTCTATGGATACAAATTACGATGTTTCTGATCGTTACAGTATTAATTTAAATGCTTCTAAAAACTATAGGATTCCTACTTTTAATGACTTGTATTGGGTAGGTGCTGGAGCAATTGGCAATAAAGAGGTTACACCCGAATCGTCTTTCCAGGCAGAATTGGGACAACATATAAAAGGTGAGAAATATACGTTAGGGCTCACGGCATATTATATTATATCTGAAGATCTTATACAATGGAAGCCTAACGATGCCGGTAATTGGATGCCTGTGAACATTAAAGACGCTTACAATTATGGTTTGGAGGCTTCTTTAGATTTGCGCCAACAATGGCACATCCATCAATTATCGTGGAAGAATCTATACGCCTATTCCAAATCCGTAGACAAGGATACTAACAAGCAACTCATTTATGTGCCCTTCCATAAAATCACCTCTAATATTGCCTATCAATACAAAGCATGGGAGTTGTACCATCAATTGCTCTACAATGGTCAGGTGTATACAACCTCTGATAATAGCGATTTTCTACAGGGATATGTCTTGTCTAATATAGGAGTTGGTCGCTCCTTTGAAATAGATAAAGTGATAAGCGGTAAAATAGGGGTGAAAATCAACAATCTATTTAATAAAAATTATCAGAATGTGGCGTACAGACCTATGCCCAATAGAAATTATCAACTTAATATTTCAATTAAATTTTAAACAACAAGAACAATGAAAATTAAACATGCAATACTTGCTAGTCTAGCCTTTGGACTGCTATTTACTTCCTGTGAGAATGACAACGATGATAATAAACGATCTTTAGGGGATTATGATAGAGGAATATTAATCTCAAATGAAGGTCCGTTTCAAAATGGTAGTGGTACCGTGTCCTATGTTTCTTATGATTTAAATGAGGTAGAAAACGAAATCTATAAAAAGGTAAATAATGAAGACCTTGGAAATATTGTTCAGTCCATTGGATTCTATGATAAAAAAGCCTTTATTGTAGTTAATAACTCTAATGCCATAGTAGTGGCAGACCGTTTTACCTTTAAAAAATTAGGGGCCATTACAGAAGGGCTCCATAACCCAAGATATTTTACCGCTGCCAACGGAAAGGGTTATGTCACCAATTGGGGAGATCCAAATGACAATAATGATGATTTTGTGGCTATTATTAATTTGGTAGATTTTACGGTTGAAGGAACAATTCCTGTAGAATTTGGCCCAGAAGTATTGGAGGAGGAAAACGATATGGTGTATGTAGCTCATCAGGGTGCTTGGGGTTTTAATAATAAAATTTCCGTGATAGACCCTGCTACCGATAAGGTGGTAAAAATCATTCCCGTAGGTGATGTGCCTAATTCCATGGCTTTTGACGATGCCGATAACCTTTGGGTAATGTGTGCTGGGAAGCCAAGTTATAGTGGTGAGGAAACTAAGGGGGAATTGGTAAAAATAAATACGACTACCAATACTGTGGCAAACACCTTTGAATTTACTACTACCGATCATCCAAAACAATTGGTTGAAGAAGACAATAGTATTTATTATACCTTAAATAGTAATGTTTATAGTATGACTGCTACTGCGACGTCACTGCCAACATCACCCTTATTAGAAGGAGTTTCTTTTTATACGATGCGAGTCGATGATGGAAAATTATATGGCACCGATGCTAAGGACTATAATAGTAAGGGCGATCTAACTATTTACAATATAAACTCTAAAGAAATAATTAAAACAATTCCAGTCGGAATTATTCCTGGAGGAATTTATTTTAACTAATAGCTTCATGCCCTATGCTAAAAGTCTGTTCGTTTTTACCTGCCGTTACCCAAATGTTATACGATATGGGGTTGGAAGACCACTTGTTCGGGATAACTTTCGAATGTCCCCAGCAAGCTTTGCAAGAGAAACTTCCGGTGGTCCGTTGTGTAATGGAAGGTAAAAACCTGACTAGTAGAGAAATAGACACCTTGTTTTCGGAAAGTAAACATCAGGGAAAGAGCCTTTATTATGTAGATGAACCTGTGTTAAAACAAATAGCGCCAGATATCATCTTTACTCAGGATATTTGTGATGTTTGCCAGATAGATACCGAGTGCACCGCGGCAGCGGTGGCAGTTTTAGAAAAACAACCTACCATAATTTCTATTTCGCCCGAGTCCTTGGAAGATGTTTTTAGGGCCGCTATTGTTATAGGGAAAGCCTTGGGACAAGAAGGGAAAGCCCATGCCTATTTGGAGGCACTGTACAGAAGAAGGGACAGGGTTATAGATAATTTAAGGAAACATAGGGCTATGCCGAAACGGGTAATGCTGATGGAATGGATTCACCCCATTTATAATTGTGGACATTGGATTCCACATCAAATCGCCTATGCCGGAGGTATAGATATGTTGGCGAATCCTTCGGGGGATAGTATTGTAACCTCTTGGGAAAAGATCGTAAAATACGATCCAGAAGTATTGGTTATTGCCCCATGCGGATTTACTATAACCAGGACGATGGAGGAAATGCATCTACTGACACAAAAACCAGGTTGGGAAACCTTAAAAGCTGTAAAGAACAACAGGGTGTTTTTGGCAAATTTTGAGCTGTTTACCCAGTCTTCGGCTGGTACTCTGGTCGATGGGATAGAGCTTTTGGCTGGACTTTTTCATCCAGATATCAATACTATTCCACCACATCTACAACATAAATACCTGCAGTATTATCGAACGGATACAGAAAAAGGGCTTGCGAAATAACGCAAGCCCTTTTTTTATATAAGTCTGATGTTGGCTATTTTAGAGATTTGTCTAATATCATATGATCTTTTAAGGACGTGAACATCTTGGAATTGGTGAGCTCCTCTATGGGCATATTTACCTTAAAGTCCCACTTGCCTGTGGTCCCCGCAATTTCTTGAATGGCTCGGGCCAATAAAGGCTCGTTAAGATCCCCTAATGATCCCATGTTCGATAAATCTTCATTTAAAGTGATATCTGGTAATAGACCCGAGGTGTAATCCGAGAACCCGACTGAATTTTCATTCCTACCCATAAGAGGTTGCATGGCCCAACGGTTTTTGGGATTTATTTTACCCTCTCGGCTTTTATGATAGATGTAATCGTTTTCCCTATCATCGACCATAGTGACCGAAAATTCATTTTTCCCCCTCGTTGTAGTCCCTATATGAACAATATCCATATAAGGATCCAATCCGTTCATTACCAGTTCGCTGGCAGAGGCCGTACTATTTGTGGCTAAGACATATACCTTGCTAAGATTTAGGCTGTTAATAGGAGTACCCGAAGCGGTTTTATCGGTAAAATAATCTTCTAGTTGTTCTTTCTTTAGGGTGGGTTGTATTTTATCGTTCCAACGTTGCCTGATATAAAGGTCCTCGGTATTGGTGCCGTAGATCATACTGGCCAAAAGTTGGGAGGAATATACCGAGCCACCAGGATTGTATCGCAGATCCAAGATCAACTCTGTTACGCCCTCATTTTTAAAACCACCGAAAGTATTGTTTAAGGATTCGTTAAAGGACTGCGTAAAACCGTTGTACATTAAATACCCAATTTTAATTCCGTTGCTTTCTATCGTTTTGGCCACAAAAATTGGGTCCTCTACCAGTCCTACCTCCTTGGTAAGGGTAACTTCCTTATTGTTGTCGCTAATTTGGGAGCCAGAGATATCGGCCATGCCGAGGGTATAGGTATCATTTTCTCCAAAGAGGAGAGAGGTGTAATTTTCATCGGTAAGTTGCTGGCCATTGACCCGTGTAAAAATATCGCCCCTAGCAATTGCTTTGTTGGAAGCATTGGAATTTGGAATAATATATTTTACATACCCATAAAGATCCTTTCCCTGGTTAATTCTGACCAGTCCGAATTCAACCCCGTTGCTTTTGCTTATGCCATTCAATTGATTTACCAATGTCTTATAATCGCTATTTACAAAACTAAATCGGTCTATAGCGGCATCCGAACCTACAATGTTACTATGCCGGTGGCAGGTATTGTAAAAGAAGTTTTCCGGATCTGGGTATTTTTTCAAATAACCAACATAGTCTTCGTTGGTCGCAAACCTGTCATCGCCCAAATTTTTGGCCTCTGCCTGCCAAAAATACCATTGGTTAAGCCCCTGCCATATAAAATTTTGTACCGTAGTTTCCTGAGGGTATAAAAAAGCATTGTCGTCCTTATCAGTACAAGAGAGACAAAGAAAAAGTACAAGGAGGCCAATTGTTTTTTTCATCTTATTATTTTTTCAGAGATGGAGTAATCATTGTAAAAAAACATCCTTAATGTAAGGAAGAAACCTCAAGAACCAAAATTTAAAAGATAGACCACATGCAATCCGGTCTATCTTTTATTTTCCTTCTATTTTTTAATCAGGGGAATCGGGTTTTTAAAATCCATGTACATATTGTCTTTTACAGGAGTAAACATTTTGGAACTGGTAAGTAATTGCACGGGTACGCGTACGCTAAAATCTTTTTTGGCAGTGCTCCCTGTAATTAAAGAAATGGCCTTCGCCAATAGGGGTTCGTCGGTACTTCCGAGGACACCTAAGTTAGACAAGTCTTCCGAAAGTTCATAATCGGGAAACAAGCCCTTGGTGTAATCCGAAAAACCATCGGCATTTTCATTACGTCCTAATAAGGGCTGAATGGCCCAAGAGTTTTTAGGGTTTATTTTATCTTCCCTTTCAGGGTCATAAACGTTTCCATTATCATAATCGTCTACAAAGGTTACCGAGAATTCGTTTTTCCCAGTAGTGGCGGTCCCAATATGCACAACATCTATATAGGGATCCAAACCATTCATCACCAGTTCGCTGGCAGAGGCAGTACTTCTGGTGGCAAGTACATATACCTTGTTTAGGTTTAAGGTCGTGATTGGGGTGTTATCATCTAAAGTATCGGCAAAGTAGCTGGTGAGGTCCTCTTGTTTAAATTGAGACTGTAACTTTGTATTGTAGCGTGCCTTTAGCAGGGGTTTGTCGGTATAGGTACCATATATCATACTAGATAATAAGACGGCCGAATTTACGCGTCCACCAGGGTTATAGCGTAAATCGAGCACCAAATCTGTGATGCCGGCTGCTTTTAATTCATCAAAAGCTGTATTTAGCTTTTTATCGAACTCACTGGTAAAGCTGTTGTACATGAGGTAGCCTATCTTTTGTCCGTTCACCTCAATAACCTTGGTTAAGAATACCGGGTTTTCGATTAAGCCTTCCTCCTTGGTCAAAGTAACTTCCTTCTCAGAATTGCTGATGGTCGTATTGCTAATGCTCCCCATATTTAAGGTATAGGTGTCGTTAGTGCCAAACAATAAGTCTATATAGTTGTCTCTGTTTAGGGGAACCCCGTTTACCCCCGTAAAAATATCCCCTCTTTTAATATCCTTGGTAGCGGCATTGGAATTGGGAACTATATAGCGTACATATCCAAAGACCTGATCTCCATTGCCGTATAGGCTAAGCCCAAACTCTAAGCCATTACTTTTAGAGATGCCCGAGAAAGATTGAGTTAACTCCTTATAATCTTCGGTATAAAAACTAAACCGGTCCACAGCCGAAGCTTCCCCAACTTTTTCAATATGATTGTTACATAGGTTATAGAAGAATGTTCCAGGGTCTTGTTCCGATTCTAGGTATTTAACATAATCGTCATCGTTACTAAAGCGGTTATCTGCGAGATCGGGAACATCTGCCTGCCAAAAATAATAGGCATTCATACTTTGCCACATAAAATTTTGAACCGTGATGTCAGTAGCTTCTGGGGTAGGGGGTGTTTTGTCAATTACGACCGGGGTATCGTCATTTTTAGAACAACTTGTAAAGAATAGAGTTGCTCCAAAATACACTAACAATAAATATTTATTCATAGATTAAATTAATTTAGAAAGGGTATTCTTATACGTTTACAATAATTATTCCATAAATGGTATGGATAACGATTAGGGAATATTCTGTAGTTACATACGAATACAAGAACCAATTGGTTTCTTTCTCGCTAAATTAGTTACATTAAAAAGAAATAAAAATTTATTGTAACAAAAATCTTTGGTCATCGTCTTTCTATTGTGGGCCTAGAAGATGGTATGCAAAACAATTAAAACCCAATGCAACAATCGGATTTTTTACATGTGGTGATGCCTTTTAAGGATAAGCTTTTTAGGCTGGCAAAACGACTTTTGGTGTCCAAGGAAGAGGCTGAAGATGCCACTCAGGAGGTTTTATTGAAATTATGGTCTAAAAATAAATTAATGAATAGCTATAACAATGTAGAGGCCTATGCTATGATGATGACCAAGAATTTTTGTTTAGACCGCCTAAAATCCAAACAGGCAGGCCATTTGAAATTAGTACATACTAATTATGAGGACAATAATATTTCGCCACAACGGCAAATGGAGGTTGGCGATAGCTTGGCTTGGATAGAAAAAATCATGGACGATTTGCCCGATCAGCAGAAATTGGTATTACAATTGCGTGATGTAGAACAGTACGAATACGAAGAGATATCCGATTTGCTAGAAATGAAGCCGGGAGCGGTGCGGGTAGCATTGTCCAGAGCTAGAAAAACAGTTCGGGAAAAATTAATGCAAAAACATAAACATGGAATTGTATAATATAGAAAAACTATTAGAAAAGTATTTTGAAGCGACTGCAACAGTAGCCGAAGAAGAAATGTTGCGGAGCTTTTTTTTACAGAAAAACATTCCTGAGCATTTACAGCAATATGCTCCAATGTTCCAATATTTTGCTGTAGAAAAGGAAGAACGGTTTACAAAGGACCTTCCTTTAAAACCAAAAAGGAAGTTTGTGAAATGGGTTTCCGTAGCGGCCGTAGCAGTGTTAGTAGCCGCAATAAATATTACGGTCCCTAAATCAACAGCCTTGGAAAGCGAGTATACCCAAGAAGAAATAGCCTCGGCCCAGGAAGCTTTTAAGTTGTTGGCATACAATTTTAATAAGGGAACAAAACAATTAGGGTATTTGGAAGAGTTTCAAAAAACAACCGATAAATTTTTAATCAAAGAATAAGACGATGAAAAAACAGCTTGTATTTTTAATATTATTACTGGTCCCGGCATATATCTTTTGTCAAGATATTTTTGACAAATACGAGGACAATAATGATGTGACCTTTGTGGTAATGCAGCCTAAAATGTTCCAAATGCTCGGAAAAATGAGCATTAGTACAGAAGATCCGGAAGCACAGGAGTTTTTTGCCCTGGTAAACTCTATCACGAGCTTTAAGGTAATTACGACAGAAAGTGCCGCTATTTCCAAAGATATAGATTCTTGGGTAACTAAACGATTGGGAAATTCTTCCTATGAAGAGTTAATGAGAGTGCGCGATGGAGCGTCTAACGTAAAATTCTATGTAAAAGAAGGGAAAGATAAAGACCATGTAAAAGAATTATTAATGTTCGTCACTGGTTTAAAAGACAGGGAAGAACTTAAGGACGTGGATATGAACGGCAGGAAGGTAGAGACTGTTCTATTATCCTTAACGGGCGACATAGATCTTAGAAAAATTGCCACCCTTACCGATAAAATGGACCTTCCAGGGGGAAAACAACTTGGTAAAGCAGCAGAAAAAAAGCAACGACAATAATTTTTATGGATAGATATAATCTATTTTAAATACCTTCTTAGTCTAATTAATTATAATAGAACCATTCATAAAACTTAGTTTAGCAGTGGTGGGAATAACAATTAACAACCTTAAATAATAAATAAAATAATAACCAAGATGAAAAAAAATATTCTAATAGCTTTCATGGCCATGTTGCCTTTTGTTGGACTCTCACAATCTGTGTTCGATAAGTATGAAGATTCGGATAAGGTAAGTGCGGTAGTGATCAATTCTAGTATGTTGAAATTGTTGAGCAATATTAATGTCGATGTTAACGATAAGGAAGCACAAGACTATATGGACATCGTGAAGAGTTTAAAAAACTTGAAGGTCTTTGTCACACAGGATAAAAAAGTGTCCGAGGACATGTTGCAAACCATTGGGAAATATTTAAAAACAGCTTCTTTGGAAGAACTTGTAAAGGTTAAGGATAAGGATGCCAATGTATCTATTTATGTCAAGGAAGGAAAGGACGAAGACCATGTAAGTGAATTGCTGATGTTTGTCAACGGCTTGGATAAAATAAGTCTAGAAGAAGGGATGCCAAAAATTGAAACGGTATTGCTTTCCTTGACCGGGGATATTGATCTTAATAAAATAGGTTCCCTTACCCAACAAATGAATTTGCCGAAAGAACTTAATAAGGCATCAAAGAAATAGTGTTAAGCGATATTTTGACGTCCTAGCATATACTAATAAGGTAAAGCAAAGGTTGTTTTGGGTATGATGATACTTCTAAAAGAAATAAAAAATGATACAAAAACTCAATAAAATCGTGCTGGCTTGCTTGTTGGTATTGGTTATGGTGTCCTGTAATTCTTCGCCCAGTCTGCAGGAATACTATGTGAACAATGCCGAAAATGCTGATTTTATCGCTTTAGACCTACCTGTAAGCTTGCTTAATTTGGAAAATGTCGATTTAACGACTGCACAAAAGGAAGCGCTGAATTCTTTGAAAAAATTAAATGTATTGGCGTTTAGAAAAACCCTGGATAATGATATGGCTTATAAGCAGGAGAAAGAAAAAGTAAGTGCCATTTTAAAGGGTAAGGATTTTATAGAGCTTATGAAGTTAAATTCGGGGTTTGGCAAAGGGGTGATAAAATATGTAGGTGATGACGATGCCATTGATGAGGTGATTATTTATGCCGATAGGCAAGATAAAGGCTTTGCCTTGGTTCGGGTTTTGGGGAGGGATATGAATCCGGCCAATTTGATGCAGCTCTTGCAAGCTTTACAAAAGTCTAATTATAAAGGTGAAGGTTTAGAAGGAATACAGAAGCTTTTAACCGAATCGCTGGATTAATCTAGCGGGTAGGATGTGTTTTTTTTCGTTAGGGAACGCCCAAATTATTTTTAGAAGAGTAGTAGGGAACCGCAATATCACTGATCCAATGGCTATACTGAAAAACCTTTGACTTTATTCTTAAATACACTTTCTATACATAGAAACACCTATAGGAAATGGCGGGGAATAATCGTTTCGGGGACCGAAAATAAGAGTATAAAAAAAACCACCGCAAGGTGGTTTTTTTATCTGTATAAGTAAATAACGAGTTATATCCCTGTGTAATTGCTAGGGGTAATGACCTTTAATTCGGCTTTTATTTCATCAGAAACCGCTAGGGTGTCTATAAAATTAGCAATAGATGTTTGCGTGATTTTTTCGTTGGTACGAGTCAGTCCTTTCAGCGCCTCGTATGGATCTGGGTAGCTTTCTCGTCTTAGGATCGTTTGAATGGCCTCGGCAACTACGGCCCAGTTGTTTTCTAAATCTTCCTGGAATTTGTCATTGTTCAATAACAATTTGTCTAGTCCCTTTAAGGTCGATTGAAAAGCAATTAAGGTATGTCCGAAAGGAACCCCTACGTTTCTAAGAACGGTACTGTCCGTTAAATCTCTTTGTAATCTAGAAACAGGGAGTTTTGCAGACAAATGTTCAAAAATAGCATTGGCAATACCTAAATTGCCTTCAGAATTTTCAAAATCGATAGGGTTTACCTTATGTGGCATGGCAGAGGAACCAACTTCTCCTGCTTTTATTTTTTGCTTGAAATAATCCATAGAAACATAGGTCCAGAAATCGCGGTCTAAATCTATGACGATGGTATTGATACGTTTTAGGCAATCGAAAAGGGCTGCCATATGATCGTAGTGTTCTATTTGGGTTGTTGGGAAAGAATGGTGCAGGCCCAATTTTTCCTGTACGAATTTCTGTCCAAAAGCCTTCCAGTCAATACTTGGATAAGCAACCTTGTGAGCGTTGAAATTTCCTGTGGCACCACCAAATTTAGCGGCATTTGGAATTTCTTCAAGAAAGTTAAACTGTTCTTTTAAGCGAACGGCAAATACTTCAATCTCTTTCCCTAAACGGGTAGGAGATGCGGGCTGTCCGTGGGTACGGGCCAACATAGGGATAGCTTCCCATTCCTTTGCCAAAGATTCTACCTTGTTCAATACCTCTAAGTAAAGCGGGGCATATACCTCGTTTACGGCTTCTTTAATAGAAAGCGGAATAGCAGTATTGTTGATATCCTGGGAGGTAAGTCCAAAATGAATGAATTCTTTATGGGCTTGTAAGCCCAAAGCGTCAAATTTCTTTTTGATAAAATACTCAACGGCTTTTACATCGTGATTCGTTACTTTTTCAATTTCTTTGATGGCAAGGGCATCCTCAGAACCAAAGTTCTCATAAATTTCCCTTAAAGCTCCAAATTTTGAAGTATCAAAATCAGAAAGCTGTGGTAGCGGAATTTCGCAAAGAGCAATAAAATATTCTATCTCAACTAAAACCCTGTATTTTATAAGGGCCTCCTCTGAAAAGAAAGGAGCTAAGGATTCTGCTTTATTTCTATATCTGCCATCTATAGGCGAAATGGCGTTTAATTTGTTTAATGACATGGTATGAGAAATTGAATGTTTTTTGAAAAGCGCAAAGATAATCATAACTTCAGGAGTTTAAAAGTTAAGCCATAGAATGTTTAGGGTTTTTATGTTAGGAATTTTGCGGTTTGTTCAACAAAAGTTTTGGTAAGCGATAAATTATGAGGTTTCTTGGGAGCAGTAGGTGCTACTCAGCTTTTTTATGAAGGGTTTAATAGATGCTTCTAATTACTCTCAGGAGATTTTAGCCAAAATTTGTCTTGCCCTAGCTTGATAAGCGGCACTGCCCCGATGATAATTTTGTTCGAGTACCAATCTGAGTTCCGGATGGATCCATTTAAATTTTTGTCCTAAAAGCAGTAGGCAGGTCATGCTATAAGCTTTGGCAGCTACCTTGTGCTCCCCAATCAGCCAATCGAAACAAACCTTTGTAATTTGTTCTAAATCTTCGTTTGTGAAGGCATTTCGGGTAGCGATGTCATTTTCTACAAAATAAGATTTGGTGAAATACTCACAGATTTTTGCTAAGGGTCTTATGGACGCATCCCTGTGTACGGAGCCTATTTGGCGTGTAAAAATACTAAGATATGGTAACAATAAATCTAGTCGATCCTTGGCAACAAATTCTAAGACCCAACAAGCCTTGCTCGAGATAGGTGCATCATCCTGAAATGCTATTTTTAAAAGAGAAGCGATGAGTTTTGGGTTTTCTAGGACCATCAAGGCCATTTCCTTTCTATGGTGTCTAGAATGGGTTAATTGGTTTAGTCCTTGATAAAGCGCTGAAGACTTCATAAATAATACTACTTTTAAATAATAAATGGAATTACATGAAATATATAAAAAAAATCGGGTGGGGTTTATTGATCGTTTTTGTGTTGATTCAATTCTATAGACCGTCTAAAAATATGGCGGTTTCGGATACCATGGAAAGTTTTTTAGTAGAAACAAATCCCTCCCAAGAGTTAAAATTAATTTTAAAACAAGCATGTTTCGATTGTCATAGTAATACCACGGTATATCCGTGGTACAACAATATAGCGCCAATCTCCTTTTGGTTAGATGCCCATGTCAAAGACGGAAAAAAACATTTAAATTTCTCGGAATGGGGCAACTACACCATCAAGAAAAAGGATCATAAAATGGAGGAGGTAGTAGAAATGGTCAAGGAAGGAAAAATGCCCTTAACAGAATACACTTGGACCCATAAGGAAGCTGTATTAACCCCAGACCAAAAACAAGCGATCTTAGATTGGGCCAACCATACTAGAGCGCTTTATCAATTAGGTCCGAAACCAGAGTAGGGACCTTGTCTACGGCACGGCCTTGTAAAATCCTTAAATTATTAAAGTCCGATGCCTTTATATTGGGCTTGGGGTCTATAAAATATATGGGGCTATGTAATGGTGCATAATGGACCAGGCCAGCGGCAGGGTATACTTGCATAGAGGTGCCAATGATAATTATTATATCGGCCATGCTGGTGGTTTCCGCAGCTTTCGGCAGCATGGGAACATCTTCGCCAAACCATACTATATGTGGTCTCAATTGACTTCCGTCCGAGGCTGAATCTCCTATTTTTATATCGGATTTCCAATCAATGACCACTTCCGGATTCGCAGTACTCCTGGCCTTGAGCAATTCGCCGTGCAAATGGAGGACGTTGGAGCTTCCGGCGCGTTCGTGCAAATCGTCTACGTTTTGGGTGATGATGTGTACTTGGTAATGTTTTTCTAGGGCCGATAAGGCTTTGTGGGCGGCATTTGGGAAAACGGTAGACAATTGCCTTCTCCGTTCATTGTAGAATTCCAGGACAAGATGTGGGTTTTGGGCAAAGCCCTGCGGAGTGGCAACCTCCATTACATCGTGTCCTTCCCATAATCCGTCGGCATCCCTAAAGGTATTGATGCCACTTTCTGCACTGACGCCCGCCCCGGTTAATACCACTATTTTTTTCATTTGATAGAAATAAGATATTTTTGATAAAAATAACCCTTTTCTATTGTTTGACTATGATCGATTATGACCTTTTGCCCTATTTGGAAGAATTTATTATGCCTGAGAGAAAATCTCGTTTTTTAGAAATACTCCAAGAACGTACCAATTATATTACGGTGGCAATTGAAGATGTTTTTCAGCTGCACAATACCAGTGCCGTTATTAGGAGCTGCGATATTTTTGGCGTGCAGGAGGCGCATGTTATTGAAAGCAAGTATGGCAAACGGTTGGACGAGGATATAGCTATGGGCGCCCAGAAATGGGTAGATGTGAAAAGATATGCCGATACTACAAGCTGCATCAAAACCTTAAAGGAAAAAGGGTATAAGATTGTGGCAACCACTCCCCATCAAAATGATTGTTTGTTGGACGATTTTAAATTTGATGGCAAAATAGCCCTGTTTTTCGGGACTGAACGCAATGGGTTGAGTCAGGAAGTTATAGAGGAAGCCGATGAATTTTTAAAGATCCCTATGGTAGGGTTTACCGAAAGTTTAAATATTTCCGTTTCTGCAGCAATTATTCTTCATGCCCTTACCAAGGAGTTGAAAAAGAGTGACATCGATTGGAAATTGACTGAAGAGGAACAGTATCTAAAACGGGTAGATTGGACTAAAAAATCGGTGCGGAGTATTGAAGATGTCTTGGCGCGTTATTACGGGGAGAAGTAAATTTTCACTATATTTATTTATAATCAAACCAAAAATAAAATGACAACACTACTTTACATCGTTCTGGCCATTATTGTTCTAATTACCGTATTGGCCATATTGGCCCCCAAGGACTATGAGGTAAACCGGGCAATAGTCATAGCGAAGCCAAAGGGAGAGGTTTTTCAATACCTCAGGTCCTTGAAAAAACAGGACGAGTGGTCGCCATGGGCCAAGAAAGACCCAGCTATGGAGAAGAAGTTTACCGGAACCGATGGTGAAGTAGGCGCCCTAAGCCATTGGAAAGGAAATAAGGCAGTAGGGGAGGGAGAGCAGGAAATAACTGGAATAATAGAGGGAGAAAGAATAGAGTCCGAGTTGCGGTTTTTAAAACCTTTTAAATCTACTTCGGATGCCTATATCGATGTGGAAGCTGTCGACGAGCACAAAACAAGGGTTGTTTGGGGTTTCAAAGGGAAAAACAAATTCCCTATGTCTATTATGATGCTTTTTATGAGTATGGATAAAATGATGGGCAAGGAATTTGAAAATGGACTACAGAGTTTAAAATCGATTTTAGAAAAAAAATAAGCTATGGAAAGCAATATGGTCGGTTGGTTCGAAATTCCCGTAACCAATATGGAAAGGGCTAAAAAGTTTTATGATACGGTTTTTAATATCAATATCGACATTCATCAATTAGAGGAGTTTACAATGGGATGGTTTCCTGCCGCGCCAGAAAAAACTGGTGCCATGGGATCTTTGGTACAGCATAGCATGTACCAGCCAAGTGAGACTGCGGGGCCTTTGCTTTATTTTTCCTGTAAAGATCTGGCCCATGAGTTAAGCCGCGTAGAAAAAGCCGGAGGAAGTATCTTGCAGCCTAAGAAAGAAATAGGAGGTGGACATGGTTTTATGGCCTTGTTCAAGGATTCTGAGGGAAATAGGATAGCCCTGCATTCGCAAAAATAGCCTTAGAGGTAAAAAATACTGGCTTCGGCTCTTGCTCCAAAACGCAAGGGTAAAATAGCGGTGCCAACCCCTTTGGAAACATACATTTTTGAGGTGCTGTTGGTATACCACCCTTTTATGTAGTTTCCTGCACCACGAGGCATAAATAATGGTTTGCCGAAAAATGTAATTTGTCCGCCATGGGTATGACCAGAAAGAATGGTTAAAGGGGCAATTTCCATGGTTTTGGCTTGTGCATCTATAGCTTCCCTATAAGCAGGACAATGGTTTAGGACAACAATGGGCCTTGATTTGTCGATGGTCTGGCAAGCTTTTGTAAAGTCAGGAACGCCCCCGACATAATCGTCTATGCCAACAATATTTACCTCCCTGCCTTTTGCCATAAAAAGATGGGACTTATTAATCAATAGCTGGCCATTTTGCTCGGAATAGGTGTTTTCTAAGGCTTCTAAATCTATTTTTCCAGAATATTCTTTATTTCCCAAAATAGCGATTTTAGGTATTTTTTTGGAAATTAAGTCGAGGAATTCTTTTATTATTGGTACGTCCCTGCGGTGTTCAATAGTGTCTCCGGTTATAAACAGCACATCTGGGCGTTCTTCATTAATCCGCTTGGCTATAGATTTATGGTAATATTTGATTTCTTTTAAATGAAGATCGCTAAGTTGAATGGCCTTAATTTTTTTTGTTTCCCCTTCTGCAAGATCAAATACCGTCCACGATATAAAATACCTTTCTAACCAATAAGAATCTATTACTGCAAACCCCGTTACACCCAAAATGATATTTTGGATAAAGCGTCTTCTGTTTAATTTCATAAGGGTGTCATTATAAACTTGGATACAAGGTTTTGAAGTTGTAAATATAGCCAATAATGACTTTTAAAGTTTGGTGGGAGAGTTGAAAAAGAGACTTGCGAAAACAGTAAGCTACAATGGTTTAGTGGTGTGTAGACTGTTGTTCAGCCAATTCCAGCAAGGCTATTTCATAATCGTTATCTAGTTCCACCGTACCATTTTTTACTTCTATATAGGTTTCGGAATAGGCATCAAAAAGCTTGGTGCCATCTTCTATATACTCTTTAACTAAAAGGGATTTTCTTCCTTTGGGCAAATCTAATCCTATTATTACCTTGTCTTTATAGGTGTCTTTTACAAATTTTCTAGAAAATACATAGGGAGTTTGTGATATACGTTGGTGTCTGCCTGCTCCAATGGCAGGGTGACGGCTCCTAAAACGACCTAGTTTCTGCCAGTGTTGTAAAAGGTCTTGGGTGATTTTGTTATTTTCTATTTCTTCCCAATTCATAAAGGATCGCAGAGTCGCATCTCCTTGGGCATCCGGAATCGTCAAGCTTCTATTAGATTCATCCCCGTAATATACTTGTGCAGTTCCCGGGCTTAGAAAAAGTATGTTGGCCGCCTTATAGCCTTTTTTTCTTTCTTTGTCAAAAGGATCGCTATCATCATGAGAACTTAGGTAGTTTAAAACCCCTTTCCCAGCCAGGTGCTTGTGCAACAACTCGTCGTATTTGGTAAATATGGTTTCATAATCCTTATGGGCATCAGTTTTTAATTCAAAATTGATCAGACTATTGAAACCGTGATTAAAATAATCTACTTTTCGATCTCCAAAATCATATTCCCTTCCAGCCGATATACCATAGCCATACACTTCCCCAAACATATAAAAAGGAGTCTCGTCTAACATATCATTGGGATGTTTTTGCTTCCAGGTGTTAAACGAGAAGGATGCTTGTTCGTATAATTTACTCCAGATCTTCTCATCAACATGTTTGGCGGTGTCCACTCTAAATCCGTCTACACCAAATTCATGAACAAAATCGGTTAACCATTTTATAATATAGTTGCTAGGGGTCCTAGGATAACCGGTTCGGGCAAAAAACAAGTTTAAGGCATCGAGTTCTTCACTTAAGCGGCCTTCTTTTTTCCATTTTGCTAAAAGGTGGTCTGGGAGCTTTACATTTTTTTCTGTGGCGGTAAGAATGTCGGGTAAATTTTCAACCAGGGTACAGCTAGTAGTGCTTTGGTAGTTGGTATAGGTACATGGTGGGGCGGTGCGAACCCAATCGGACGGCCAGACAGGATCTTTTTCGGTCACAGGTCCCGTATGGTTTAAAACAACATCTAGGAGTATACGAATGCCATTTTTATGAGCTGTTTTTACGAGTGTTTCTAAGTCTTTTTTAGAACCAAAATTGGGGTCTAGGGCTGTCCAGTCCTTGGTCCAATACCCGTGGTACCCGTAAGTATTACCTGTGCCTTCGTCAACTTTACCGTGAATTTGTTCTGCAACCGGGCTAAACCAAATGGCATTGACGCCTAGATTGGAGAAATAACCTTCCTTTATTTTTTGGGTGATACCGTTCAAATCACCTCCCATAAATCCGCGAAGGACTCCCGTTGAAGCTGTTCTTTCGAAATTTATGTCGTTAGTAGAGTCGCCGTTGTAGAAACGATCGGTGAGCAGAAAATAAATATTGGCTCCCTCCCAAAAAAAAGGAGTTATGATGTCTTTGTCTTGATGGGGCTGGACTGTTGCCGTGATATCGGCAACCTTATCATTTTTCTCCGTATCCTTACAAGAGAGAAAAAGAACTAATAATGCTAAAATTAGGATAGGAAGTTTCATAAGCATCCATTTTATTTAAAGCTATGAAACGATACTGTAATTAGAAAATTTAATTTACAGAATAAAATAAATTTCGAACCTGGATTGGTAGTGGAAAAAAGTCGGCTAAGTGCTTAATTTTTTCGGTTCAATATTTTAAATTCCTCGTAGCAACTGCTAATGGCATCTAAAATTTGTAGATCATTGGCGGTACTGATAAAGGATTTGGAATAATTACAATTGGTAAGAATGTCGTTTATGTCAATTTTTTCTACCTGCAGTAATTCTGTAAGTGTTTCCCTGTCAAATTTAGATGCCAATAAATTTCTAATTTGATCGTCTTCTTTCATCTGCCTTAATTTACGCATCTGATTTGGTTTTTTACCAAATAGATTTCGCAGTAAATCTGCTGGGTTGAGGATGGCCCCTAGAACTTTGGTAACGGCACTTGGGTTTTTGCTGCCTCCTTCGTATCCAAAAGATAAACCGGAAATACTGTACTGAAAGGCATTGTTTAAAGGTAAGTTCTTGACATCGATTTCTAAATATCCAGTGAGAGAATATGGTCTAACGATTACTTCCTCCAAGGCATAGGCCAATTCCGTTAAGGCAATTTTAGTGTTCTTAAATTTAAACATGTCGTTGCTGACACGTATTTTTTGGGATTTAAAACCTAAAAAGGTAAAGAATAGGGTGTCGTTTACCTTGGCGGTTAAATTAAATTCGCCCTTTTCGTTTGTTATGGTACCCACCACCTGGTTAAGGTTTACCACGTGGACACTTTCCATAGGTTGGTCTGTTTGAGCATTTACGACCAATGCCTTTAATTCTTGAAGGTCATTCAACCCTTTGGTTTCTTGGGAGTAACCTAAGGTACCAATAACCAATAAAAAAAACGCTAAATATCTTCCCATGTGATAGAATCCAAAATTTAAGAACGTAAACTAACTAAAAAAATACGCCGGAGCGTATTTTTTTAGTATAGAATTAACTAATATGAATCATTTTTTCTTTTGGTTCTTCTTTTTCCGGAATAAGAACCGCTAGAAGAGCCTCCTTTTGAAGAAAAGCTACTTTCCCTTCTTCTTCCGCGACCTCCTCTGTCGTTGTCTCTATCTCTTCCTCCACCAAAGCTTTTGCCACGGTCTCTGCTACCACGGCCACGACCACCGCCGCCACCTGGGCTTTTAGATACTTCAACATTGACAAACCTTCCGTCTACCTTAAATTCTGTAAAGGTTTTTAAAATGTTTTCTGTTACGGCAGCATCGGTGTTAAAGAAGGAAAAACTTTCTTTAACATCAACCTTAAAGATATCGTCCTGACCCAGGTTAACAGTATCTCTTAGGAAATCTTTTAAAGACATCCAATCGTATCCGTCTTTTTCACCTACATTGATGAAATATCTAACGTTACCATTGGTAGGGATTTCGGCCGATCTTCCTCTTTCGCCTCTTTCACCATGTTCCCTAGGCTCAGCAGATTTTAAATCCTTTGCCTTGTTGTAGTAGTTAAAGAAACGGGTAAACTCAACAGAAACGATTTTTTTGATAAGTTCCTCACGATCAATTCCTTGAAGGACATCGTTGATTGCGGGTAGGTAAACATCTACTTCGTCGTTTACTTTAGTATCCTTTATTTTGTTGGCCAAGTGATACAGCTGAATCTCGCAAATTTCCATTCCAGTCGGAATTTTTTTGCTGATAAATTCTGTTTGTATTTTGTTTTCGATGGCCTTAATTTTTCTCAGTTCACTTCTGGTAATGATGACCATAGAGATACCCGACTTACCGGCACGACCTGTACGACCACTACGGTGCGTATACGTTTCAATTTCGTCAGGTAATTGGTAGTTGATTACGTGGGTAATATCATCTACGTCGATACCACGGGCAGCAACATCGGTTGCTACCAACATTTGTATTTGTTTCTTACGGAATGAGTTCATGACCAAATCTCTTTGGTTCTGACTTAAGTCGCCGTGCAAAGCTCCGGCATTGTATCCGTCTTCGATTAATTTTTCGGCAACCTTTTGCGTATCTCTTTTGGTTCTACAGAAAATAACCGAAAATATATCTGGATTGGTATCTGCTAATCTTTTTAAAGCAGCGTAACGATCTCCTCCACCTACAACATAATATTCGTGTTGTACGGTATTGGCTCCTGAGTTTTTAGATCCTACAGTGATTTCCTGTGGGGAGTTCATGAATTTTTTGGCGATAACCGAAACCTCTCTTGGCATGGTAGCTGAAAATAACCAAGTAGATTTTTCTTTTGGAGTATTGGATAAAATATCCTTGATATCCTCGAAAAAGCCCATGTTAAGCATTTCATCGGCCTCATCTAGTACACAGTAGTCTATTTTAGAGATGTCTACCAGTCCACGACTGATCATATCTTTCATTCTACCAGGGGTAGCTACAACAATTTGTGCTCCTCGTTTAACTTGTCTAGCTTGGTCTGTTATGCTCGCGCCACCATAAATAGCAACAACGTTTAAACCTTTTTCATATTTGGAATAAGCAACAAGTTCGTTGGTAATCTGTAAACAAAGTTCCCTTGTCGGAGATAAAATCAATCCTTGGGTAGTTCTGCTTGCGCTATCAATTTTTTGGATAAGTGGAAAACCAAAGGCAGCTGTCTTTCCTGTCCCTGTTTGGGCAAGGGCTACTAAATCTGTTTCACTTTCTAATAAGATTGGAATTGCTTTTTCTTGAACTTCAGAAGGAGCTTCAAATCCTAAATCAGTAATAGCGTTCAATAAGGACGGAGTTAGTCCTAATTCTTCGAATTTTGTCATAATAAGTTATAAAATAATCGCAAATATGTATGTTGAGTAGAGCGATTATTTATATAACCCTTTTTAGACTCCGGTCAACACATGCTATACCAGCGGCGTTAATTAAGGGGGCAAAGGTACTGCTATTTATTTAATAACTGCGTTTTTTTTGTAAATTAGTGATGTTTTTATGGAAATACCCAAAAACCGTACGAAGTAGCGGTGATGCCTAAAATGCCTAAAAAGAGGGTTAAGGTGGTAAAGATTTTTGCTTGATTTTTGTTCACGATAATAGAAAGAATTCCCATGACCAAACAAACTTGGAAAAATAATATTCCCAAGTTAAATACCTGTGAAGCGCTGCCGTACTCTCTGATGAGTTTTTCCCATTCTTTTACGCCTGTGATAACACCCATTTGGCCATCTAAGTCTTGAGCCCAATAGGCTTGTGGGATATTGGAGGAGCCGACTAAAATTTCTGTTTTTTCAGCTGCGTATTTATGAACCAGTGTTTTGGTGTGATCTATCTTTTCCCTAAAGGGTGAAAAAGAACTGTTGGTGACAATGGAGGCGTCGTTTAGTATATTTAAAAGACTAAGTTCACTTTCTTTTATGCTTTGCTTTACGCTTTTTGCTTGGTACCATGCCGTGTGGTCGACAAACATGCTTTGAGATATCATTAAGTCTTCTTTCAATTTGTTGTTGGCCATTTCTGTTATAGCCATAAACAAGGCAAAAACAGCAACTAAATACCCACCTATAGTTTCTGTGCGTAGCTTTGGAAAAGAAAAAGGGGTCTTAGAGGTCTGTAGTTTTGTTTCTGACATAATTTACCGGTTTTTAAAATAGGCAAGTAGTTCTTGGATAGCTCTACCTCTATGACTTATTTTATTTTTGAGTGCAATAGGGAACTCGGCAAATGTTTTCTCGTATCCGAGAGGCTTAAAAATGGGGTCGTAGCCAAAGCCCCCTACGCCATGTCGTTGGTGTGTAATCTCGCCTTCTACAATGCCTTGGAAAAGTAATTCCTGTCCGTTTATATGTAAGGCAATGACGGTTTTAAAATGTGCGTTCCTGTTGGTGCTGTTTTTCAGTTCCTCTAATAGCTTCGTTATATTGTCTTCCGAGCTTTTCTGTTCTCCCGCATAACGTGCAGAATATACTCCTGGCGCTCCGTTTAAGGCGTCTACTAATAGTCCGGTGTCGTCTGCAAAACAAGGGTAGCCGTAATTTTTGGTTACAAATTTAGCCTTTAAGATAGCATTGCCCTCTAAGTCTTCCGCGGTTTCTGGGATCTCTTCCGTGCATCCAATGTCCGTAAGTGATAGTAGTTCTATGTCATTAGGGAGTAGGAGCTGTACCTCTTTGAGCTTGTTGTTATTATGGGTAGCGAATACTAGTTGCATGGCGTTAAAGGTCTCTGTTAAAGTGTTTTTGCGGTGAATTTAAAAAATCTTTTGGGATTAATAGTTCAAGAGGGCTGAAAAGTGTTAAATTTATTGTTTTGTTATTCTTGTTATATGAAAGTGAAAATACCTCCAGTGGGAGTGGCGGTTGTGTTTGCCCTATTGATGTACTTGCTTGCAATGGTGTTGCCTGTGGGAGATTTTGAGTTTTTCGGAAGAAATTATCTGATTTTAATATTGGTATTCATGGCTGTTTTAATAGCCTTTGTTTCTTTGTTTCAATTTGTTAAATTTAAAACATCTATTGATCCCTTACATCCTGGCAAAGCATCTCGGTTGATAACGACTGGATTGTATAGTTATTCTCGAAACCCAATGTACTTGGCTTTATTGCTGCTGTTGTTAGCTTGGGGATTGTGGTTGGGAAATGCCTTTAATACCCTGCTGGCTGCTGGCTTTGTTTATTTTATAAATGCGTATCAAATCCTGCCAGAAGAAGAAGCCTTGTTGAAAAAATTCGGTAAGGACTACCAAAAATACTGTTTGGCTGTAAGACGTTGGTTTTAGAAATGATAGGGATATTACGGATAGGGTATTGAAAATAGAAGCAGCTTTTAAATTTTAATATTAGCTTTATAGCTTATAATTGAATATATTAGTCTTTTAGCTTATGAAAGTAATCGCAATACTTACCGGGGATATTGTCAATTCTGAACAATCAGAGGTGATTCAGTGGATGACGATGTTAAAGAAGCGTCTAAATCAATTGGGGACAACACCCGTAGATTGGGAGATTTATAGAGGCGATGAGTTTCAAATTAGAACAAGTCCTGAAAACGCTTTAAAAATTGCCATTGAAATTAAAGCATTGATAAAAACAGTGAAAAAGCTCGATGTTCGTATAGGGATCGGGATCGGTGAAGAGAATTTTGAAGGGAGTAGTGTTAGTCAGTCCAACGGAAAAGCTCATCAGCGTTCGGGTAGGGTTTTTGAAACCTTAAAAAAGCAAAAATTAAATTTAGCGATTTCTACAGGCGATTCACAAAAAGATAAGGCCTTAAATCTTGTATTGCGGTTAGCGCTCGATTTTATGGACAATTGGTCTGTCGTCACGGCAGAGGTAGTGCGTTTGGCTTTAGAACAACCTGATGTTTCCCAGCAAGAATGGGCAGATTACTTAAAGGTACAGCAATCTGCCGTAAGCCAACGTTTAAAAAGGGCGAGAATGGAGCTTGTTATGGAGGTGCTTGATTTTTACAAGGAGACAATCAAGGATTTGGATACATGATACTATTTACAAAACTCTTTTTGGCGCATCTGATAGGTGATTTTCTACTGCAACCAACACGATGGGTCATTCATAAAGAGGCCCATAAAATAAGATCCAAATATCTATACTTGCATATATTAGTACATTTTGTGCTAACGATGATTTTGCTCTGGAACCTTAGCTTGTGGTTTTGGGTTGTATTGTTAATTCTGTCCCATTACCTTATAGACGTAGCTAAGCTCTATATTAATCCATGGTTTAAAAATAAAAGTATTCCCTTTTTTATAGATCAATTTTTACATCTTTTGGTTATTTATGCCTGCGCGTATACCACCGATGTGGTAACCCATACATTGACCTTAGTGCAGCAAATAGACTGGTCTTTGGTTACTGCAATTGTTTTTGTGGGATTTCCATCGTCAATAATAATGACAAAGTTATTGGAGGGGATGGCTAATAAGATAGCATTGGATCATAAATCCTTGCCTAATGCCGGAAAATATATTGGAATAATAGAGCGATTGTTTGTGTTTGTTTTTATGATCATGGGAAGATGGGAGGTAATTGGGTTGCTGATAACGGCAAAATCGGTGTTTAGGTTTAATGATTTAAAAGAAAGTAATTCGCGAAAACTAACAGAATACATATTGATAGGGACTTTATTGAGTTTCGGTTTGGCCATCATAGCGGGAATTATCTATAAAGGCGGGTTGTTATAAACGAATTTTAAGTTAGAGGATGCTAATTGCCTAGTTTTTTGGTAGAGTATGTTTTGATGGTTGCGTTCGTTTTTGTCAAATTGATAATATTTTGGCTTTTAAAAAAACAATAATGCATTAACAAGGGTTTTTGTGTTGTCGGAAAGTTACTTTTATGACCAAAGATGGGATTTGCAAATAATTAATTTATATTTTTGCGTCTAAATTTTTCAGAATAAATGGTTCAGGCAGGAAGAAAATATGTTTTTGATTTTGACAGTACATTGACTAGGGTAGAAGCCCTAGATGTGTTAGCGGAAATCACCCTTAATGGAAATTCTAATAAAGAAGAGATTATTCGTGAAATTCAGGAAATCACCAATCTAGGGATAGATGGGGATATTTCCTTTACGGAATCTTTGGAAAGAAGAATAAAGTTGTTGAATGCTCATAAGAGTGATTTGGAGGTGTTGGTAGATCAGCTACGTGATAAAATATCCAGATCTATCGAGTCTAACAAAGAGTTTTTTGAGGCTTATTCTGATGATATCTATGTGATATCTTGTGGGTTTAAGGAGTTTATAGATCCAATCGTAAAAGAATATAACATTCCAGAGCACAGAGTGTATGCAAATACCTTTAAGTTTGATGAGGATGGAAAAATCATTGGTTTTGATGAAGCTAATGTTTTGGCTACCCATAACGGGAAAATAGCTTGTTTAAAAAATCTTGACCTAGAGGGAGAGGTACAGGTTATTGGCGATGGGTATAGTGATTATGTAATGCGTGAAGCAGGTATAGCGGATAAGTTTTTTGCCTATACAGAAAATGTACATAGAGAAAAGGCTGCGAAAAACGCAGATTATATTACACCTAACTTAGATGAATTTTTATTTGTGAATAAATTGCCTAGAAAAATATCGTATCCAAAGAATAGAATTAAGATCCTCCTTTTGGAAAATGTGCATTCAGATGCATTTGAAAACCTATCCAAAGAAGGTTTTTCTGTAGAATTATTAAAAAGCAGTCTTCCAGAAGAAGAACTGATAGAGAAAGTTAAAGGAGTTCACGTTTTGGGAATACGTTCCAAGACCCAAGTGACTCAAAAGGTACTGGATGCGGCAGATAAGTTAATGGCTGTTGGTGCTTTTTGTATCGGAACTACTCAAATTGATCTTGAAGCTTGTAAGAAAAAAGGAGTGGTAGTATTTAATGCTCCTTATAGCAATACTAGATCTGTAGTAGAGCTTGCTATTGGCGAAATTATTATGCTGATGAGAAGTATTTTTCCAAGAAGTACCGAAATTCATGGTGGGCAATGGAACAAAACCGCAGCAAACTCTAAAGAAGTTCGTGGTAAAAACCTTGGAATCGTAGGATACGGGAATATTGGGAAACAGTTATCTGTATTGGCAGAGGCTATCGGGATGAGAGTATATTACTATGATGTTGCCGATCAGTTGGCCTTAGGAAATGCTATTAAATGCAATACTTTAGAAGATCTGTTGAATGTTTCTGATGTGGTTACTCTTCATATCGATGATAGTAAAACTAACAAAAACTTTATAGGTGAGCGCGAAATAAACCAAATGAAAGACGGAGCTATGTTGGTGAATCTTTCTAGAGGGTTTATAGTAGATATCGAAGCCTTGGTAAAAGCCTTGAAAAGTGGTAAAATTGCCGGTGCTGCTATCGATGTTTTTCCTGAAGAGCCAGGAAGTAATGGGGATTTCCATACAGAACTCCAAGGCTTGCAGAATGTGATTTTAACTCCCCATATTGGAGGAAGTACCGAAGAGGCGCAACGTGATATCGCCGATTTTGTACCGAACAAAATAATGGATTACATCAACTCGGGAAATACAGTAGATGCCGTAAATTTTCCCAATATAAGATTGCCAAAGCAAAACACCTCGCATCGTTTTTTGCACATCCATAAAAACGTGCCTGGCATTATGGCGAAAATTAACAAGGTGTTGGCGCGTTATGATATGAATATCACTGGTCAATACCTTTCAACTGATAACGAAGTAGGCTATGTTATTTCGGATCTGGATAAAGAGTATAATAAAGAAGTTATTAAAGAGCTTAAGAAGATAGACAATACTATAAAATTTAGAGTATTGTATTAATTAGTGAGGTCAGGAGTTTAAGGCTTCTAAACTTTTCTTTAAAATATATAGTAGGTTGCTGCCCCGTCTGTTTACAGCGGGGTAGTTTGTTTTTAAAAAGATATTTTTTCTAGAGTTATCAGCTGGCAGGGTGTTTTTCTTTATAGCCAACTTTGTGGCGGCATAACTGAAGTGGCGAGTTTTTTTGCGTTAGGGATCGCAGCGGCATCCCCGCAGCAATGCAAGGGATATAGCGAAGAGCCCGCCCGACAAAGGAGGGAACGCCCCAATTATAATATCAATAATGGATCGTAAGGGGGTAGGAGTGAAGCTATTTTGTTTTTAAGGAAAGCTGTGTGCATCATCCTTATTGGTGGTGATAAGGCTCGTTCCTTAAGATCGTAAACCCTCGGTATAGCTGCTCTATCATGAATAATCGTACCATTTGGTGGGAAAAAGTCATTTTTGATAAACTTATTTTTCCGCTGGCCTTTTCGTAAACGGCATCGCTAAAACCGTAAGGTCCGCCAATAACAAAAACCAATTGCTTTAACCCGGTATTCATCTTCTTTTGAAGGTATTTTGAAAACTCCATAGAGCTGTGCTGTTTACCGTTTTCATCCAACAAAATCATTTGGTCCGTAGGGTTTAAACGATTTAATATAGCAGCGCCCTCTTTCTCCTTTTGTTGACTTTCAGAGAGGTTTTTGGTGTTTTTTATGTCCGGAATAATTTCTAGCTCAAATTTTATATAATGGCGAAGTCTGTTTTGATATTCATCCATTAAATGCTGCAATTGTTTGCTATCTGTCTTTCCTAATGCAAGTAACTTTATGGTCATGCCGCAAAGATAATTTACAATTTTTAATCTAGATAGATATCTTTGGCAAACTTCAGTTCCTATATTTGGGACTATGGGTTTGTAGGCCTCTTATCTATAAAAGGTATTGGTAATTGAGGTCTATAATAAGGGAATATCTAAATAACATTTTAGTAAATTAGCATTGTAAAAATAAAAACATGATTTCAGAAGCACAATTTAAAACCGAACTGGATCTTATTATAAAAAATGCCATCCGTGAAGATGTTGGGGATGGTGACCATAGCTCTCTAGCCTGTATTCCGAGCACAGCTACTGGGAGGGCAAAGCTTTTGGTGAAGGATAATGGTATCATCGCGGGGGTAGCCTTTGCAAGACAGGTATTTGAATATGTAGACAGTACCTTGGAGATAGAAACCTTGATGAATGATGGCGATAAAGTGAAATTTGGCGATGTCGTTTTTTATGTCAGTGGTAGTTCTCAAAGTATCTTAAAAGCAGAAAGGCTAGTGCTTAACGCTATGCAGCGCATGAGCGCCATTGCAACAAAGACTAATTACTATGTAAAGTTATTGGATGGTACCAAAACTAAAATTTTGGATACTCGAAAAACAACGCCTGGAATCAGAGCAATAGAAAAGTGGGCCGTAAAAATTGGAGGTGGAGAAAACCATCGGTTTGCTCTTTATGATATGATTATGTTAAAAGATAATCACATTGATTTTGCAGGAGGGATCACAAAGGCTATAGAGAAAACCCAGGAATACCTGAAAACCGCCAAAAAGGATTTGAAGATTATAGTGGAGGCAAGGGATTTAAACGAGGTTAAAATAATTTTACAATCCCCGGGTATATACAGAATTCTTCTGGACAACTTTAATTATGAAGACACTAAAAAGGCCGTTCAGTTGATCGGTGATACGTGTTTGTCCGAATCCTCGGGGGGAATCACAGAAAATACCATTCGGAAATATGCGGAATGCGGGGTTGATTTTATTTCATCAGGGGCGCTGACACACTCTATTTATAATATGGACCTGAGCCTAAAAGCGGTTTAAATGTCGGCAGAAATAGAAAAAGAACTCGCTAAGATTCCCGTATTGAACAGCGTGGTGAAGTTGCTGAAGCAATTTAAACTACCTGCCTTTGAGGGACTGTCTTTTTACGATCTTATGGAAATGTATGTTCTGGGAATCGTAAAGGGTGCCGTGTCTTCTCGGGCCAGTGCTATCGCCTTCAGTCTTTTTCTGGCCTTGTTTCCGCTCTTGATTTTTTTAGTAACCCTGATTCCGTTTATAATTCCTTACCTAACTTCGGAATTCGCCAACTTTGATGCTGAGTTTTTAGAGTTTTTGGAGTCCTTTTTGCCACGGGCAACAGGAGATTTCTTTAGTGAGATTTACATGCAGATAAAGGCACAGGAAAGGGGCGATGTCTTGTCCTCGGCCCTAGCGTTTATAACCTCTATATTTTTAATGGCCAACGGTGTAAATGCTATTTTTGGCGGCTTTGAGAATTCGTATCACGTGAGTCTTACACGTAATGTTTTTAGACAATATATCTATGCCTTGTTGATAGGGATATTGTTGTCTGTTCTTATCTTGTTGGGGGCTGTGGTGTTTGTTTATTTTGAGGCCTTTGTTCTTGGAGGGTTGAGCAGTTTAACCACCGGAGCACATCAAGAACAAATAGACCTGGTGTTTGCCCAGACGGGGAAGATTGTTTTCTTGGGGTTTCTGACCTATTTAATAACTGCTATATTGTACTATTTTGGTACTAAGGAAGGTAGGCAAACCAAGTTTTTTTCTGCCGGTGCGCTAATGACTACGATCTTATTTATGCTTACCTCGTACCTCTTTGGGGTGTATGTAGAGAAGTTTGCTAGGTATAACGAGTTGTACGGTGCTTTGGCCGGACTATTGATATTACTGGTGTTTATATGGTTGAACGCTAATATTTTGTTGCTTGGATTTGAATTGAACGCCTCCTTGAATTCTCTGAGAAAAAATTTAAAAAATTACAATGGAAAAGAGTAGGTTGATTTTATATGGATTGATGGTTTTATTGGCGTGGCCTTCCTATGCTCAAAATGTTTTTGGGACTTGGAAGACTATAGACGATAGAACGGGGAACCCTAAGGCAATTATAAATATTTATAAGGAAGACGGACTTATGCATGGTCAGGTTGTTGAAATTTTGGAAGAGGGAAGAGAAGGTGCCGTATGCACGAAATGTGAAGGAGAAAGGCAGGGAGAGCCTATATTGGGCATGAAAATTATCGAGGGACTGGAGAAGAACGAAAAGGGAGAATGGAAAGGGGCGACTTTGTTTGATCCGGAACAAGCGATGACCTTTAGATGTAAGATATGGTTGAATCCCGAGAATCCCGACGAACTTAAAGTAAGAGGCTATTTGGCATTTATGTATCGTACCCAAACCTGGATTAGAGTCGGCGGATAGAAGAAAAAAGATTATGCAGTATTTCATCAACGTTGTTTTGCCGGTTCCTATTGAGAAGCTTTTTACCTATAGTATTTCTGCTGCCGAGGCAGAAATTATAAAGCCGGGAATGAGGGTAGCCGTCCCCTTTGGGAAATCAAAAATATATACGGCAGTAGTAGCCGAATTGCACCAGACTCCGCCCGAAGCTTACCAAGCGAAGGATATAGAGCATATATTGGACGACTATCCGGTCATTACAGAGATACAGCTCAAGTTCTGGAAATGGATTGCGCAATACTATCTTTGTTCGGTAGGGGAGGTGTTTAGGGCTGCCGTTCCTGGAGCACTGTTGCTAGAAAGTGAAACGCTTATCCTGAGAAATGAAGAGGGGATTGTAGATGAAAATGCACTAAAAGACGACGAGTATTTGGTGTTCGAAGCGCTTCAGCATCAATCTATTTTAAGGGTTCAGGAGATCAGTCAGATCCTCAATAAAAAAAATGTACTTCCTTTATTGGATAGGTTGCTGCAGAAGAAAGTTATTGTACTCAAGGAAGAGGTGTTTGAGCAGTACAAGCCTAAGTTGGTGCGTTACGTGAAATTGGGAAAAGCATACAGCTCCGAGGAAGACTTGGCTGAGTTGTTGAATTCCTTGACAAGAGCACCTAAGCAAAGTCAGGTGGTGCTAGCGCTATTTCAGCTTCAGGCAGTAAGTAAAAAACCAATTAAAGTATCCGATTTGGAAAAGGCAGCAAACTGCTCGGCTGCCAGTATAAGAAGTTTGATCGATAAGGAAATCTTGGAGGAATATCTCATTCAGACAGATCGAGTGGTGTATGAGGGGGAAAAAGAAAATTCCGACCTCAAATCCCTTAATCCTTATCAGGAAAAAGCGCTAAAGGATATTAAAATTTCATTTCAGGAAAATAAAACAACCCTTTTACACGGAGTGACCTCTTCCGGAAAAACGGAGGTTTACGTAAAATTAATCGACGCATATATCCAGCAGGGAAAACAAGTCCTTTATCTATTGCCGGAAATAGCTCTTACTACCCAATTAATTTCAAGACTGCAGAATTATTTTGGCGATAAGGTCGCTGTTTTTCATTCTAAATACAACGTACAGGAAAGAGTAGAGGTGTGGAACAATGTGCTGGGAAACAAGCCAAAGGCTCAAATTGTTATAGGTGCCCGTTCGGCCTTGTTTCTACCCTTTTATGAGTTAGGGCTCATTATTGTTGATGAAGAACACGAAAGTTCTTTTAAGCAGTACGATCCTGCACCGCGATACCACGCTAGGGATGCGGCAATTGTACTGGCCAGTTTGCATGGTAGTAAAATTCTATTAGGGTCTGCGACACCTAGTATGGAGAGTTTTTATAACGTTAAGACCTCAAAATACGGGTATGCGCGGATAGATAGGAGGTATGGAGACGTGCTGATGCCCGAAATGGAAATTGTCGATATCAAGGAACAAACTCGTAAAAAACGTATCAAAGGACATTTTTCGGAGCGACTGATCGAAGAAATTACCGAGGCTCTAGAACTTGGAGAACAAATTATTCTTTTTCAAAACCGAAGAGGGTATGCTCCTATAACGGAATGTTCTACCTGTGGCCATTCTCCTCAATGTCCAAATTGCGATGTTAGTTTAACCTTTCACCAGCATAGAAAACAATTGCGTTGTCATTATTGCAGTTATCATATGGCTTTGCAGAAAGCATGCTTGGCCTGTGGAAGCGCTACGATAGATACCAAAGGTTTTGGTACCGAACAAGTAGAGCAAGAATTGCATGGCTTGTTTCCAAATGCTACCGTCGGGCGAATGGATTTGGATACCACTAGAGGCAAGCATGGGTATGAGAGAATTATTACTTCCTTTGAAAGACAAGAGATCGATATCTTGGTGGGAACCCAGATGCTTACCAAAGGACTCGATTTTCGGAATGTCGGATTAGTAGGGATCATGAATGCCGATACCTTGTTGAATTTCCCTGATTTTAGGGCTCATGAAAGAAGTTTTCAGCTCCTTACCCAGGTGGCAGGAAGGGCTGGGAGAACACAGAAAAGGGGGAAAGTGATTATTCAAAGTTATAATCCTTATCACCAGATTTTACAACAAGTGACTACTAGTGACTTTAAGGGGATGTTTCAAGAGCAATTATATGAAAGGGAGCAATTTAAGTATCCGCCAATTAACAGGATTATAAAGATAACCTTTAAACATAGAGATTATAATAAACTCAATGAGGCTGCCGAGTGGTTTACTCAATCGTTGAGAAACGTATTTGGAGACAACGTGCTAGGTCCAGAATATCCGCCGGTGTCCAGGATTAGAAACCTATACCTTAAAAATGCCATGTTGAAAATACACAAGGATTATTCCTTGGGCAGAACAAAAAATAGCATTAAAAAAATAGAGCATTCATTTAATGCTATCGCCCAATTTAGAGGCGTTCGTATAATTTATAATGTAGATCACATTTAATTAAAAATTGTTCAGAGCTTCGGCAAGTTCGGTTTTTTTGTTTCTACTTAAAGGTATTTGTTTTCCGCTAACTTCTACGTTTTTGCTGTTAAACTTCTCTACCTTTTCTAGGTTTACGATATAGGATTTGTGAATCCTTAAGAATTTGTCTTCCGGTAATTGTTTTTCAAAAGATTTCATGGTCGATAATATGACGATATTCGCATCATCGGTGACTAATTTGATATAATCCCCCAAAGCCTCTATCCATTTAATTTCGTTAAGGATAACCTTTCTTTTCTTTAGGTTGCTTTTCACGAAAATGTGCTCTTCGTCTTCACTCACCTTATTGATTTGTTCGTATTTTAAAACAGCTCTCTTTACAGAGGCATCAAAACGCGATAAGGTTATAGGTTTATGAAGATAATCCGTTACATCGTATTCAAATGCTTTTAAGGCATAGTCCGGCTTCCCTGTAATAAGAATTACTTGTGGGCTGTTGTCTAAAGATTCCAAAAGATCAAAACCTGTAATAATAGGCATTTCAACATCTAGAAAAATTAAATCAATCTCATTGTTCTTAATCCCGTTCTTGGCTTCTATGGCATTGCTGTATTCCGCTACCAATGCCAAACTTGGATGATTGTTTACAAGTTTGGCGACCGCCATCCGCTGCATGGACGAATCGTCCACAATTATACATCTTAACTTCATAAATGGTTGATTTGTGGGGTTAAATCATCGACAAAGTACATAAAAATATGGGTGTCAAACAATAAAAGTTGTGAACATGGTCGAAATTGTTGTGTAGATGGCGATGACATTGGTTTATTTGATATTTTAGATTATAGTAAGGTGTTGTCCTATCTATAACGAAGATTTCTTTATTTTCTTGTGATTAGAACAATTAATTGTTACTTTTGCAGACTTAAAAATATAAACATATGAGCAATTACGAAACTGTTTTCATTTTAAATCCCGTTCTGTCTGAGACTCAGATAGAGGAAACAGTTAAGAAATTTGAGGATTTCTTAATTAACAAAGGAGCTAAAATGGTAGCCAAAGAAAACTGGGGACTAAAAAAATTAGCGTACCCAATCCAACACAAGAAAAGTGGTTTTTACCATTTGTTCGAGTTTACAGCTGAAGGCGATGTTGTTTCTCCTTATGAACTAGAGTTCAGAAGAGATGAGCGAGTGATGCGTTTTCTAACTGTAAAATTAGACAAGCACGCCGTATCATGGGCAGAAAGAAGAAGAACAAAGTTAAAGACTAAAGCGTAAGGAATATGGCATCTATAGAACAACAAGCTAAAGGAAAAAAAGACGGAGAGATCAGGTATCTTACCCCGTTAAATATAGAGACTAATACTCAAAAGAAGTATTGTCGTTTCAAGAAATCTGGTATTAAATATGTAGATTACAAAGATCCTGATTTCTTAATTAAATTAGTAAATGAGCAAGGTAAATTGTTGCCAAGAAGACTTACTGGTACTTCCTTAAAATATCAGCGTAAAGTGGCCGTTGCAGTTAAAAGAGCACGTCATTTAGCTTTAATGCCTTATGTTGGCGATTTATTAAAATAAAAAGAAACGGACGATGGAACTTATATTAAAGGAAGACGTACAGAACTTAGGTTTTAAAGATGATTTAGTGACTGTTAAAAATGGCTTTGGTAGAAACTACCTTATCCCACAAGGATTGGCCGCTTTAGCTACATCTTCAGCAAAGAAAGTATTAGCTGAAAATTTAAAACAAAGAGCTCATAAAGAAAAGAAAATTGTTGATGCAGCCAAGAAAGTTGCGGAAGCTGTTAAACAATTGGAAATTAAGATTGCAGCAAAATCTGGTGCTGGGGATAAATTGTTTGGATCAATTACAAATATTGATTTGGCAGCAGCCCTAGAAAAAGAAGGACAGTCAATTGATAAAAAATATATCGCTATTCAAGGTGGTGCAGTAAAAAGGACTGGTCCTTACAATGCACAAATCAGATTGCATAGAGAAGTTATCTTTGATCTTGCTTTCGAAGTAGTTGCAGAAGCAAAAGCTTAAGACTTAATTACATAGTAATTTTAAAGGCCACAGAAATGTGGCCTTTTTTTGTGTTACTTTTATAGAAACTGACCAAATGTTAATTCTAAAATCAAGTACACATGAAAAAAAAGCTATTTCTGGTTCTTACATTGTTGTGTTTTGGCCAATTACTTCGGGCTCAAGTTACTACCGCCAATATCAGAGGCGTTGTTTTAGATGAGGAAGGCATTTCCTTATTAGGTGCTAATATTGTTGCAATTCATACGCCTACAGGAACCAAGTATGGAGCAATTACCAATGAAGACGGACGATTTAATTTATTAAACCTTAGGGTTGGTGGTCCTTACGAAATTACTATTTCTTATATTGGGTTTAAAAGTAGAACTGAAACGAATGTTTTTCTAAGTCTAGGAAAAACCCAAAACTTCGAAGTACAATTGGTGTCAGATTCCCAGGCCCTGGAAGAGGTAGTGGTTGTTTCTGGTCGCGGTTCAGGTACTTTTGGAAGCGATAGGACAGGGGCGGAAACCAGTGTAGGGAGTCGGGAATTGACCCGGTTGCCCACCATTTCGCGTTCTGCAGCAGATTTTACCCGTTTAGAACCTACCGCGAGTGGAAATTCCTTCGGTGGTAGAAACGATCAGTACAATAACTTTTCCCTGGATGGCGCAATTTTTAATAATCCGTTTGGATTAGATGCTCCCACCCCTGGTGGACAAACCGATTCTCAACCCATTTCTTTGGATGCAATAGAGCAAATACAAGTAAGTACAGCTCCTTACGATGTCACACAATCCGGATTTACAGGAGCCTCTGTCAATGCGGTGACTAAAAGTGGTACCAACGAATTACACGGTACCGTTTATGGGTTTTTTAGAAACGAAGATCTCACTGGAGGTAGGGTTAAGGGAGAAAAGGTTGTAAAACCGGCCTTGTCCCAAAACCAATACGGGATAAGTCTAGGTGGCCCCATTGTAAAGGACAAATTGTTCTTTTTTGCTAATTTTGAGCAGGATATTAGGGACGATTTGGGTACCAATGGATGGATTCCAAATACAGGGTCTGGAGCTGTAAACGAATCCAGAGTGCTAGAGAGTGATCTGGTAGCGGTTCAAAATGCCTTGTCTGTCTTTGGGTATGATACAGGAGCTTATCAAGGATTTACTTTTGGGGCAAAATCCCTAAAAGGAATTTTTAAATTAGATTGGAACGTCAATGATAATAACCGATTGGCTTTGATCTATAATTTTTTGGATGCCTCCAAGGAAAAATCGGCACATCCAACAGCAATAGCCTCTAGGGGTCCTAATTTTACTACTTTGCAGTTTAGGAATTCAGGATATGAAATTAACAATAAACTGCAGTCCTTTCAGTTAGAACTAAATTCCACACTATCCGATGAGGCAACAAACAAATTGCAGCTAGGGTATTCTTATTTTGACGATTTTAGAAATCCTTTTTCTGCTCCAGCTCCCATAATTACCATTCAGGACGGTAATGGTTCTAATTACATTATCGCTGGTCATGAGCCCTTTTCTATCAATAATACCCTGGATCAAAGAGTGTTTCAATTGAGTAACAATCTTAGTTTTTTTAAAGGGAACCACACCTATACCGTTGGCTTTTCTTTTGAGAAGTTTCAGTTTAAAAACTCCTTTAATTTAATTAATTACGAGTCCTTTAATTTCGGTATTTTTCCGTATTTCGGAATGTTCGCGCCTTATTCAAGTGTACAGGAGTTCTTGGATAATGCACAGCCCGGTGGGGTCGTGGAAAAGTATTTGGCGGCAACCCAAAATTCCTATAACTCTCGAAATGCGGCAGGGGCAGGAAATGACGGGGGATGGAGGCTCTCGGAGCTCAATGTGGGACAGTTGGCATTTTATCTTCAAGATGAATGGAATGCTACACAAGACTTTAAGCTTACCTATGGGGTTAGGGTAGATAAACCCCTTTATTTTAATACGGCCCGTTTAATTCAAAAGTATATCGATACAGATAATGGCGCTGTAAGGGATACCAGTATCCCGTATTTTAATCCCAATACGGGAGAAGAAGTATTCTTGAACTCTACCACTATGCCCTCCTCAGATTGGTTGGTGTCTCCTAGAGTAGGGTTTAATTGGGATGTGAACGGAAACCGTGAAAATCAATTTAGAGGAGGATCGGGTGTTTTTACCGGCAGATTGCCATTTGTTTGGATAGGAAATCAGGTGAGTGGTGCCGATGATGGTTTTTTTCAATTAGTAGATCCCGATTTTAAATTTCCACAAGTATGGAGAACAAATTTAGGGTTGGATAAAAGGTTTGAAAACGGAATCATAGCAACGGTAGACGTATCCTATACCAAAGATATTAATGGGGCTCATGTGCAGAACTGGGGGCAGCGAAATCCATCCTTAACCTTAAATAGTCCTGGGGATAATAGAGCGTATTACGCGGCTTCCGATAAAGGAAATAATGCCTATGTCTTTACCAATTCCGATAAAGGAAGGGTGTGGAGCTTATCTATGAAAACTCAAAAGAATTTCCAGAATGGATTGTATGCTAGTCTGGCCTATAGCTTTTTAAATGCCAAGGATGTAAATTCCATCGAAGCAGAAATTACGGGTGATGCCTTCGATTTTAACCCTGTTGTAGGGAATTCTAATTTGGATGTTTTAAGTTATTCCAAATATGGCGATACCCATAGGTTTATTGGGGTAGCTTCCAAACAGTTTGTGTATGGAAATGATCAATGGGCTACTACGGTTTCTGCATTTTTTGAATACGCACAAGGGAATAGGTATAACTACACCTATGCAGGAAATATTAATGGGGATAGTTCTGGTCAAAACAACGATCTCTTATATATCCCTACAGCCAGTGAAGTAGCGCAAATGGCGTTTCCGGACAATTCACAAGCCCAGGCCTTTGAAGCTTATATTCAGCAAGATAATTATTTGAGTAAGCATAGAGGAGAGTATATGGATCGCTATGGGGCTTTGACCCCCTGGAGAGGACGCTGGGATGTAAAGGTGCTGCAGGATTATAAATTCAGTCTTGATGGAGATAAAACCCATACAATTCAGTTTAGTGTAGATGTTCTTAATTTTGGAAACCTCATAAATTCCAATTGGGGCGTAGTACAGCAACCAAACAATACAAGTCCGCTTGGGGTAAATGTAGATCCCGATACCCAAACAGCTACCTATAGCTTTAATCCTAACCAAACAAAAACAAATGGTTATGATGCCAGTCTGTTGTCTAGGTGGCAGGCACAATTCGGTTTGAGATATAAATTTTAGAATTATTGTGAATTTAATTTTTAAAAGGCTGGGCAAATCGCCTAGCCTTGTTATTTTTGCAGCAAAGTAAAAACAACACTTTAAATTGTTGTGAAGGCATTCATCGTGGCAGTGAAAATGAACCAAGCCATGTAAGTAAGATTTATACAAATGAAATACACCAGACTCACCAGGCAACAGCTCGAGGAATTACATCAGGAATTTATTAATTTTTTGGCTACCCAATCAATTACGGGAGCGGAATGGGAAACTATAAAGAAAGAAAAACCCGAAGTGGCCGAAGAGGAGATAGATGTCTTTAGCGACTTAATTTGGGAAGGCGTATTGTCTAAGGTTGGTTATCTAGAAAATATATCGGCCCAACAGATGCATTTATTTCATTTGGCAGAAAAGGAGATGAAACTCATTTCGGTGAAGGTAATGAATCCAGAAATCGACCTCCGTACCGAGCTAGGGTTTGGGTGGTTTAAAAAGAATTACCAGTCAGATTTTGTGGAGTATTTAACCGCATCTAAAGCGTATACCGAAGATAAGAATCTAGACAAGTTTAATTTAATCAAACAAGGGGCGGTTATAACCAAGGGAGAATTGTATAAATGGTTTGACGACCTAATGCAGTAAAAAGCATGTACAGTTCAAAAGATGTCTCTTCTTTAAATAAGATTGCCGTCTAGGGGCCTGCTTTAAATCCATAAGTTATATCCAATAGTATTATACCACAATAAATTTATATGGCACAGAAACCATCCATTGCTAAGGGAACAAGAGATTTTTCCCCTTCAGAAGTCAATAAGCGGAATTATATTTTTGATATTGTAAAGAAACATTTTAAAACCTATGGTTTTCAGCCAATAGAAACACCGTCCTTCGAGAATTCCGAAACCCTAATGGGGAAATACGGAGATGAAGGCGATAGGCTTATTTTTAAGATTCTAAACTCTGGAGATTATCTGAGAAAAGTAGATGATAAAACCTATGAAAGTAAGGATGCGACTGCCATGACCGCTAAAATTTCGGAAAAAGCCCTTCGTTACGATCTTACGGTTCCTTTTGCTCGTTACGTGGTAATGCATCAGAATGAAATAGATTTTCCTTTTAAAAGATATCAGATTCAACCGGTATGGAGAGCCGATAGACCTCAAAAAGGTAGGTTTAGAGAGTTTTTTCAATGTGATGCCGATGTGGTAGGTTCGGACTCTTTGCTTCAGGAAGTGGAATTTGTGCAGTTGTACGATGCTGTGTTTACGGAATTGGGACTGCAAGGAGTAAACATCAAGCTTAATAATAGAAAGATATTGGCGGGTATAGCCGAAGTGATCGGCGAGCGCGATAAATTGATAGATTTTACGGTAGCTTTAGATAAGCTAGATAAAATTGGTATAGACGGAATTACCAAAGAAATGCGCGAAAAGGGTATTTCGGAAAAAGCTATTGAAGCCGCTGCACCTTTATTTTCACTAAGCGGAAGTAATTTAGAGCAGTTGGCGGTGTTAAAAGACTTGCTTAAAGATTCTGAGGAAGGAAGCAAGGGTGTGTCGGAGTTGACTTTTATTATAGAAACGATAGCTTCCTTAGGGTTGCAAACGGCAAAGCTAACAATTGATGTTACCCTAGCCCGTGGCCTTAACTACTATACCGGAGCTATTTTTGAAGTAGGGGCGCCAGAAGGTGTTCAAATGGGGTCTATTGGCGGTGGAGGCCGTTATGATGACCTGACCGGGATTTTTGGTATGAAAAATGTGAGTGGCGTCGGAATTTCATTTGGATTGGATCGTATTTATTTGGTTTTGGAAGAACTGAACCTTTTTCCAGAGGCTATAGATCAATCCTTAGAAGTCCTTTGTGTTAATTTTGGTGAAAAAGAAGGCCTTGCAGCGCTAAAACTAGTGAGCCGGCTTAGGAAAATGGGTGTAAAATCGGACCTATATCCTTCGGCAGCCAAAATGCAAAAACAAATGAAGTATGCCAATAATAGAAATGTTCCTTATGTGGTGTTGATAGGGGAAGAAGAATTGGAAAACAATACTTTTGTAGTGAAGAATATGCTCATAGGCGACCAGAAAACCTACTCCCTAAACAGTCCAGAGGAGTTTATTAATGAATTATAACCTTTTTTCAATGGCCTTGATGATGGTTTCATAATACCCGTGGTCATGGGGAACGTACTTTTTAGAGCTGCTATTCTCATGTAGTTCCTCGATAAATTTAGAAAGCGGAATAAGGGCCAAGGCTTTTACTTCGCTTTCTTGTTTTGTTAGGTTTTCTAAATCGGTCTTTAGTTCGCATAAGAAGGTATGTCTAAACTCACAGTCTATTAAAGTAGGGTGATGGCGGTGAACAGATTTAAAGACACCTATTTTTATCAAATCCTTTTCAGAAATTTTTAAACCTATTTCTTCTTCAACCTCCCTGACGGCAGATCGGAGCTTATCTTCCCCTGCGCCAATGTGTCCGGCTACCGAGGCATCCCAAAGCAAAGGGTGAGTGTCCTTGTTGTGTGCCCGTTGCTGAATTAGGACTTCACCTTTCTTATTGTAGCACCAAATAGTTACCGTGGGGTGAAAATAGCCCTTCTTGTGGGCCTCGGATTTCATCATGGTTTTTCCAGTAAAATTTCCCTCCGAATCCAAAATATCGATCAACTCGTCCATAGGTCTAAATTAGGGTATAAAAAACCCTCCGCAAAGGGAGGGTTGGTGTAGTGTTAATCAAAATAACTGAAAGTCTCGCCCTCCTTAATCGTTAGCAAAGTTTCATAAATAAGCCTGATGACGTTTTCTACATCATCCTGGTGTACCGTTTCCACGGTAGTATGCATATATCGCAAGGGAAGAGATATCAAGGCCGATGCTACCCCGCCATTACTATAAGCAAAGGCATCGGTATCTGTACCTGTGTGTTTGGATGCTGCCATTCTCTGAAATGGTATTTTCTTGCTTTCGGCAGTCTCTATGATGCGTTCGCGTAATTTATTTTGTACCGCAGGAGCATAAGAAATAACCGGTCCAGCACCTATTGCCGTGTGGCCTTCTTTTTTCTTTTCTATCATCGGCGTAGTAGTGTCATGGCAAACATCGGTGACAATCGCAACATTGGGCTTTATAGTTTGGGTGATCATTTCGGCCCCGCGCAACCCAATTTCTTCCTGAACAGAATTAGTGATGTAAAGACCAAAAGGAAGTTTTACCTTGTTTTCGTGCAAAAGACGCGCTACTTCCGCAATCATAAATCCTCCAGCCCTATTGTCAATGGCTCTACAGACAAACTTATTGCCATTTAAAACCCGAAATGTGTCCGGATAGGTAATCACACAGCCAACGTGTACCCCCATTTTTTCTACTTCTTTCTTATCTTTGGCGCCTATATCAATAAAGATGTTGTCTAATTTAGGGGATTCTTCCTTGCTGCTGTCTCTGGTGTGTATAGCTGGCCAACCAAAAATACCTTTTACGATACCGTTTTTGGTGTGTATATTAACCCATTTGGAAGGGGCAATCTGATGGTCGCTACCGCCATTTCGGATTACGTAAATAAGTCCGTCATCGGTAATGTAATTTACATACCAGGAGATTTCGTCAGAATGTCCTTCAATAACAACCTTGTATTTTGCCTCGGGATTTATAACGCCCACAGCCGTACCGTAGGTGTCTGTAATAAAAGTATCTACATAAGGCTTTAAGTAATTCATCCATAATTTCTGTCCTTCCCACTCGTATCCGGTAGGGGAGGCATTGTTCAAATATTGCTCTAAAAAATCAATAGATTTTTTGTTAAGAATCTTCTTTGCGCTCATTTACGTATATTTTAAATACAAACTTAGTAATATTCACTTTTAATTAATAATAAGATGTCGGGTTTATGTTTAATTTTGACTTGGCATGCATTTTAAAATTCAATGAAAAATAAGCTAGTAGTAATAATTATTATGATAATGGGTTTTATCGGTTGGTCCCAGGTAAAGGAAGAGCCTTTAGATTCCCTTTCGCAGCAGTATATAATTATGGAGGGCGATTCTATCCTTCAAAGTTCCATAGCTTTAAATGAAGTGTACGTTTTTGGAAAGCTTAATTTTTCCTCGTACAATGAAAAGTTGAGGTATTATATATTGAGGCGCAAAACCATGAAGGTGTATCCTTATGCGAAATTGGCTGCCGAAAGACTGGTTGCCTTGAACGATAGTTTGGAGAATATAAAATCGAAATCTAAAAAAAGGAAGTATACCAGGGAGATACATAGGTATGTAGAAGACGAGTTTTCCGAGGAGCTTAAAAAGCTTACACGTACCGAAGGTCAGATATTGGTAAAGCTTATCTATCGCCAAACTGGGAATACGGCCTTCGATCTGGTGAAGGAATTACGAAACGGATGGCGGGCATTTTGGTATAATACCACCGCTAAAATGTTTAAGATAAGTATCAAAGAAGAGTTTCATCCAGATAAGGTGCACGAAGACTACCTTATAGAAGATATATTGCAGCGAGCCTTTGCCGAATTTAGTCTTGAAAAACAACCTTCGGTGCTCGAGTTTGATTATGCTACCCTGACCGATATTTGGAAGGAAAAATCCCAATCTAAGAAATAGCTGGTATTTTTTGAAGGTGTTGTTTTGGGCGTTCCCCTGGCGGGGCGGGCTTTCCGCTGTATCTTTTTTAGTCGGCCCAGCCGCTAAAAAAGGATGCCGCTGCAATCCCTAACGCGGAAATCAATAAACAATTAGCGGTCAACATTAATCAGGAAAGTTCAATTAATTAATGTGAAAATTCAACAATTGTTTAAAGTAGCAATTAGTAATGTAGCTTTTAAAAAAATTATAGCCTACAATGCTCTAATGAATGGCTGGCGCGAGGGTCGCGCTCGTGCCTGTAAAGAATAGGAATAGCGTTGCGGTCATATTTTAGAATCATTCAATGCTATCATTATATATAGGGTGGTTTGTTCTGTGAAGTGGGGGACTTAGTTTATCGAGGTAAAACTCATAACATGGCAAGGGTATAACAATATTGTGAATATCGCTATAGAAGGTCTAAAGAAACTCCACTATAGGAGGTGGTGTAAAAAATATTTGGTCAATTCAATAATATTTGCTATATTCATTCGCCTTTTTAAAGAAGCTTTGTTGTTCAACCTTCTTATTTTTAAGAGGTTAATTGTGTGTTGTGAAAATAATTTTAAAAACACCTAAAAAAATTCTTGTCGGTTTTAAAAAGAGATGTATCTTTGCCCTCCGCTAGCGAGGCAATGCCGAGCAAGCGAAAAGGCGTTAAGAGTGCCATGTTCATTGAGTGTTGTGTCTCTAATCTGTCAAGCCAAAAAGAAAGAATTTAATTTTTTCGAAAAAGCTTGCCGGATAAAAAAGAAGCTGTACATTTGCAGCCGCTTTGGGAGACAGGGCGAAGAAGAAAAGAATAAAAAGTTCATAGACATATTGTAAAGACAGCGTATTTCCGTTCTGGCGACAGATCGGGAATATTGAATAAAAATCGAAAACACGGGCCGGGCAATTAGCTATTAATGGTTGATCAAGTTATATAAAAATCAACGATGAAGAGTTTGATCCTGGCTCAGGATGAACGCTAGCGGCAGGCCTAACACATGCAAGTCGAGGGGCAGCGGGGATAAGCTTGCTTATCTGCCGGCGACCGGCGCACGGGTGCGTAACGCGTATAGAATCTGCCTTGTA
>NZ_FQYX01000044.1 GCF_900141935.1 Arenibacter nanhaiticus
GATTAACGGATATTGAAGTAAAAAAAGAAATGTTCAGTGTAATGTTGAAAATAGAAGGCACTATAGAGAGGCTTTTAAACAGGCCTTAATCATCCCTACATCCCCCTCAATCCCCATTCTAAGGGGGAATCCGCGATATTCAACCTATTAGTTCATAGAATAGATCCTCTTTTTATCACTAGCAGTTCACACGCAAAACCTCATAACTCATTGTTAATTGGTTATTGTGAAATTGATAATTGAAATGCCCCCTCGAGGAAAATGCAAATCGTTGCATTTCCTTCTCGGCCCTCTATTTTCTTTTCTCTTTTCCCATTGTTTATTGTTTACTGCTAATTGTAAATTGTAAAGCGTTAGCTATTGCAGCGGCATCCTTTTTTGGGCGGCATTGGCCGGCAAAAAAAGATATAGCGGAAAGAGCGACCCGATAGGGGAACGCCCAAAATAATCACGGTAGAATTCGGGGAGGTGTTAGCGCTACCACCTTATTGCCCTATAACAAAAGGACTCCGTACCTGGGTAACTGAATTAATTATCTACTGGCAGTTGCCTTGGCGGCTTCTAATCTGTGTGGTTCTAGCCAACCAAAGAGGATGGTTTCTATCTTTTCATACAATTCGTCCTTGGGCATATCTATAAGGAGTATTTCTACGTTTGAAAGGTTGTATTGTAGCCACCAAACCTCGCTTTTGTCGGTACATAGAATAAGGTGTATGTCCCTGTTTAGGAATGGCAATAGCTGATATAGGCCTTTTTTATCGTAGATAAAGAGTACGGCTGCTTGTATGTCGGTATTCATTAAAACATCATGGACTTCCGAAAATCGTTTCAGCATCAGGACATTCCAGTCTACCTTGCTAATAGTCTCAAAGTATTTTTTGCTGTAGGCGGCATGGCCTACCATGGAATCGAAAATAAGAACGTTGTTGCCGCTTCCGTTGTTATGGGTTGTAGTGGGGTCTACTTCCTTCATAGTAATGATAGGTTATTGTTTAGATAGGTTGATTTATAGGGTGTTTTCAAAATTGCAAATATAAGATTGATGCTTTCATAAAAAAAATATACAATTCTATAAAATATAAGATTTTTATGACAGTATCTGTAGGGGTATTGTTTTGTTGTTTCTAAGTGATTAAAAATTAGTTGTTTAGTAGGTTTTGAGGGCTGTCCAAACAAATATGTTTTTTTTGAAAGGCCTATGGATATTAGTGTGTTACACCTTCTGCCTTTACCATGCCCCTATAAATCCGTAAGCATAAACCTAATCACTGCCTGGTAGTTGCCTGCTTGTACCAAAGAAAAATTATCTTTTTGTTCCAAGGTATAGGTGAGTCGGACCCCATTGGCACCATCCCCGGTATACACGCTTTTGATATCTTTTACCAAGCTTACTTGCACTCCCGCCTCGGTACTGCTACCTAATGCTACGCCACCAGCCACTACTGTTCCTTGGGACGATTCGTTTCCGCCTCCTGCTACAACCTTAGGGGCTTCGGCCGTAATCCGTAAATCGAGTCCCGCCGGGAAGGTGCTTTCTGGTTCTAGCTGCACGGTGATTTCTCGAGAAGGCTTGTGGCCATAGGCTTCGTCGCCTACCACGCTGGTATAGTTAAGCCATAAATCGCCATAACTGACATTGGACAGCTTGTATTGTCCGGCTTCCGAATTGTTGTCGTTGCTTACATTTAGGTTCACCACATCGACATTGCCAGCTGTTTGTCCGTTATAGATATCGAGCAGGGCGATTTCCGGAATGGATATATTGATATTATGGGAAGCCGAGGAACGATCGTCCTGGGCGTTTAGAAAAGGCAGGTAACAAACTAAAAAAAATATAAAGACTGACTTTTTCATGTTGTGATCTTTGGGGGCTCTAAAAACTTTGTGCCCTATAATGGGCAGTGAGGTCCTTGGAGCGGCGGGGTAAAAGTATATAAAAATGTAACAACATCGTTTAAAGGTGTTAATTATTCGATGAAATACGTGTTTTAGGTGAAAATTTCAACTTTTCAATGGGATTGGTTGATGATTTAATGTAGCAATTGGTTAATGTAACAATGCAAAAATTTGAAAATGAGAGAATTTGAAAATTTGAAAATTGGGATTGTGGTAGTTGAGGGGCTGATGGGTTTTTAATGTAACAATGGGGTTGTTTAATTTGAGAATTTGAAGATTAGGGAATTTGAAAATTGGGGATTGTGGTAACTGAGGGGCTGATGGGTTATTTAATGAAACAATTAATTAATGTACCAATTATTTAATGTACTAATGATACATTAAACCGCGTAGGGACGTCAAATTAAAAATGGATGATACAAGCTCCGAAAGAGCGACATATTGATAAGGATTCCTTTCAGAACAACCATAGCCCTAGCGGGCGACATATTAATAGAAGGCGTAACAATTACCCCTAGTCTGAGCCCCAGCCGGGCGACCTATTAATGGGATCGGGATGAATAGGGGGGGGTATCGGAGTTGACCTTATTAACGGATTCGTTCGTAGAGACGCCCAATTTGGGCGTCTCTACCGTGGATATCAGTCGGATCTTTTAGCATTTCTTCCATCAATCCCATCATCGGTTTTATTAATAATAATGACCAAATGTAGGTGGTTTTTTTCATGATGGTGGTAATGTAAAACACGGTTTCACAACATCATAACTAATTGAATGCGAATTGTCTTCCGATTTATTTTTTCCTATCACTTGGACAGAATCCCCTTGCAGCGTCGTCACTCCGAGGAGTCCTTTTTTAGGACGACGAAGGAGTCTCATTACCATGGTTCTTTATCCTTTTTTAAGGACGGTTCTTGATAGCCTCAGCATTCTCCAACGCGCCATCTGGCCCCTCGCTGTAAATGCAAGTCGTTGCATTTCCTTCTCGGTCCTGTTCATTTTTTCCATTGATGAAATGCGGAGCATTCATGAATTCCTTTAAAAAACAATAGACAAGCCATGAATAAAAAACGAACCAGGGCCGAGAACCGAAGGTACAGTGTACCTTTGGTTAGAGGAGCCAGCTGTAGCGATGGCCAATTCGCCACCTGGCCTTTTTCTCCAAATGGAAGTCGTTGCATTTCCATCTCGGTCCTGTTCATTTTTTCCATTGATGAAATGCGGAGCATTCATGAATTCCTTTAAAAAACAATAGACAAGCCATGAATAAAAAACGAACCAGGGCCGAGAGACAAAGGTACGGTGTACCTTTGGATGGAGGAGCCAGGTGTAGCGATGGCCTAACTTGCTAAATGATTCATTCAGAATATTTTTTTTGTTAGCACCTAAATTTTAGGAACTCGCTGTAGAAATACAGTTAAAATTAAAATACCTATAGCTCAGACAGCCTAAAATTGCCAACGCGGCAGGCTGGCCTCTTCACTAAAATAGTCCACAGGACTATTTCTTAACGTTTGATCCTCACTCAAATTTTACGATAAATTTTCGGTAGGCCAAAAAAATAAAACTTAATAATTAGTATATAAGGAATTATTATTAATGAGGCTTGTTGTTGGTTAAGAGACTTTTAATCTCTCATTAAGCCTGCTATAAACCCTACGCACCTCGAGTAATTTTCTGGAGTGCAACGAGGAAAATTGTATCGAGAGCCAGCTGCGACATGTCTCTTAAAGGAATTAGGGTTAAATTTTTTCTACTCCGGTCTAATTAGGAAGGGTTAGGAAATAAGGGGATGTCGGTATTATACAATTAGGTAATCGGTTCCTTGAAAACTATAGTGTTTCAGTTAACTTTTTGCTAAAGGATTAGGGTTTATGAACTAGGTGGGATTGTAGACAGATGGAGCTTTCTCCTTTTGGTAATACCTTTTAATTTATTACTACTGTAATAAAGGTTATTCCTATCTAAATCCCCCTTTCGAAGGGGGAGTAAGGGGGATGTAGGAATCATACAATTAGGTAGTCGGTTCCTTGAAAACTATAGTATTTCAATTAACTCTTCTCAAATGGATTATGATATGTAGCGGTTTGTGATCTGGGAGGGAATGTTTACACATAGGGCTTTTTTCTCGTCACTCCGAGGAGTTCTTTTTTCAGAATGACAAAGTAGTCTCATCAACATGGTTCTTTCGTCATTTTAAAGGGCTATTCTTCATTCCGTTATAATTCTTCTTTCTTTTAAAAGATTATTTTGGTACTAAGGAGATTAAAGAGTCACTGAACATAACCGTTTCTATTTTCGGCAACTTCATCTTATAAATTCTAAGCTGCTTACTCTTACCGGTACGAGCGTGACGCTCGCACTAGCGGTGAATTCCTTTTTTGATTAATTAATTGTTACATTGAAGCAGTGCCGTATGTTCCCAGTAGCTGGTTTTAAAATCAACGGCATCCACGTTCCGCAAAGTCTCCCGACTTAGAGGTGCATTTTATCTACAATTACAATACTGCCAAAACTGGCCCTTGAAAGGAGGAATCATACTGTAAATTGGTAGAGCCTTCTTGTTATTGTGGTCTGCCTATATCAGGGACGTATTTAAAACACATAACTTCATAACAAGATAACTCGGTAACTTCTACTGAAGACTTAAGTGTCTTGTTTTTCAGTGTTTTAAAATGTTTTTAACCAGCCGGTTCTCGATACTATTTTCCTTGCTTTGCCACGGAAAATCACTCGAAATGACGTGGTTTTTTACATTAGTAATTGTAGCAAAATACATTCGTATATCGGAGCTAATTGGTCAAATAGATTCTCAATATTAATGATAATTATTTTACTGAGAACTGGTTACTGCTCACTTTTTTTTCTGTTCACATTATTGCCTCTTAGACTGAATTGTTTCTTGAAAATGACAGCAGCTAAGGCCAACGCGCCAGCTGGCCCCTTACTCTTTAGGAACGGGGAAAAGAAAAGCACCATGCGCCTAATTAGTTTATTACGAATGTATTTTCCTTAAATTATAACTTCATAATGACAACAGGTTCATGCTGTAACTTTTACTGAAGTTTTCTGAGTATTAAGTATCTTGCTTTTAATGTTTTTAGTCAGCCGGTTCTCGATACAATTTTCCTCGCTTTGCTACGGAAAATCACTCGAAATGACGTGGTTTTTTACATTAGTAATTGTAGCAAAATACATTCGTATATCGGAGCTAATTGGTCAAATAGATTCTCAATATTAATGATAATTATTTTACTGAGAACTGATTACTGCTCACTGGCGACTGAATACTGACCTACCGCTTACTGGCTACTGGCTACCACGGTGAAATGAATGTCTATAGAAGAAAGGCCTTCAGGGGAGTGGGTGCTGGGGAGTATCCTATACTGTATGGGGATATCGGTGCGGCAGCCTTTAAATTCCATTACCTTAATGGCCCGCGAGGGGTCGTCTGGGATGGTAATATACTGTCCGCCTTGTTCTGGACTTAAATTTCGGGGGCCCATTGCTTGTGCCGGCTGATTGTCATAGGGGATTGATTTTGGAAATCGGTTGCCGCTATTGGTATAGGTTTTTGCCTGTATCACCGTTTTTTCAAAATCATGGCTATAGCTTCGGTGCATATACACGGAATAGCGGTATATATTTTCTGCGCATTGCTCGGAGGCAGACTGGCTGCCTGCGGCATTGATGGTAAAACTGATTTCGGTGGCGTCCATTTCGGTTTCGAAACCCAGCGTTTTATCATCAATACCGGCCTCCTGGATGACATCATGGACGGATTGTATAAAATTGGGCATGCCGCTCACATCTAAGGTGCCTGGTAGCAACTGGCCGTAGCTATTGCATGCCAACAATAATAGAGAAGCGAATACGAGCTTAGTGCTTATTTTTTTTGCCATTTTTGTCGGTAATAATTTCATAGATAATCCTAAAATCTTGTGGTAGGGACTTTCCCTTTTTGTTGTGAAGGGTATATTCTAATTGATAGCCGTTATTGACGCCATCACCGGTATACCCATTGCCAAAATCCCATACGATGGTCTGGCTTTTTTCATCGATCTTAAACTTATTGCGCCTAGGGTTTTTGGGGAAATCCCCGGTATCGGAGGTATTGATGATTTCTACATCGATCTTGATGTGTTTGGGCACGGGTTGATTGGTGCGTACGATGATGCTAGCATTGGAATTGTTAATGGCGCGATAGGTAAAATTCAGCCATAGTCTATTATTGGTAGCTTCCTCGAACACACTATTAAAGCTTACTGGGAGTCCGGCTTCCATTCCGCCTTCTGGAATCCCAAAATTAACGGTATTGTCCATATCGGGTTCCACATCTATCAAGGCAATGGGCTGGAGGGAAATTTGAGCGGTGGTATACTTTTTATCGCCCCCATTGGTATAATTATTAGGGTTATAGGTGTCTAGGGTTTCCTGGCCGTACCCTAGGACACTCCAAAGACCCAAAAGCCAAAGCTGTAAGGAACTGTAATTTCTCATTGCCTTTTTAAATTAAATTTTTTGTTTTGAAACTTAACTTTTCGTTCTTTCAAATTTAAATCGATCTTGGCATCTAGGGTTTCGCCCTCTGCCAAGGTGACTTGTATGCTCCTATTGGACGAAAACTCATTGTCCCGTTCTTTTAGGCGTAATAAAGACACCGTATAAGTTCCCGGGGTCAAACGGTGAAACTCAAAATTTCCGTTCTTATCGGTTTCCGTATACAGGGTCTGTTGGTCGTTTTCTAGTTTTACATACCCATTTAATACAAAATCACTGGCTGTACCCTCTGAAGGAGGAAGATACAAAAGTCCACGAATACTGGCCGACTGTATCAGCTGAATGTTTAAATGGATCTTTTTGCTTTTCTCTATAAAGACCTCATGAGGGTTTTTGGAAAGGGTGATCACATTTTGTGGCAGGGTAGACTGGTCGACTACTATAAAATTCTTTCCCAAGGGCAAATTGTTGATTTCAAAATGCCCGTTCTTATCGGTCAACAAGCTTTTTCCCGTGGCTATGATTTTGATGCCTCTAGTACTAATAGCGGGGGTAGAGGCGGTGATCGTACCTGTTATACCACCTTGCTGCAGCACTCTTTTTAAGGGGGCGCCAAGGGTCAGGCTATATTTTGCATAGGCCAGAATTTCGGCATTCCCTACAATCCCCGGATTCTCGAAATAATTTGTCAGGATTTCGATCTGGTGGTTTTTATGCAAATGAGCCATAAGACTGAGGTTGATATAGTCTCTTTTTAAATAGGTCTCTTCCGGAGAGAAGCCGGAGTTGAAATTGGCCGAAAAATTCACTCTTCTACCTATCTTACCATTGACTCCTAGGCTATAACGATAGTAATTATTAGTGGTGTTGTCGTAGCCGTAGCGGTTACTGTAATTATGGCTTAATTTTCCCCTGAGACCAAAATGATGAAACATTCTAAGGCCAAGCCCTACATTATGGTTGTAGGTGGTTCTATAATCGGTATCCTCACTAAGGAGGTTTTGGGTGCGCCCTAGGGTACCCCCAACATTGGCATTGAACGTTTGATGGGTATAGGTATACCCATAATTAAGCCCGTGCTCGCGATAGTGGTAGTTTTTTGGCTCTAAGCGGTCTTCTTTGAGACGGCTAGAAACCCCTAAGTTTATTTGGTGACGCTTATTGCGCCTATAGCGAACATCCGCAAAATAATTTTCGTAATAAGGCTCCGAGGCATAATATAAGGGGTCGAGCTTTTGGTTTACTTGAGAGAGGCCATGGCCAATCCTAAAAATCCAATTTTGGGAATCATAACTCAAGGAGTTGTAGTATCGGGTACTATTGTTCATGGTACCAAAATAGTGCATACCGGTACGGGTAATATTCCCTGTGTAGGAAAAACGGCCTATGCGTTGTCCTACATTAAAATAATTGGCGACATCCATAAACCTATTGGTGGTACTGACGGAAGATTCCAGCGCAATATTGGTATTGTTTTTATCGTACTCCATATCAAAGGTCAGTACAAATCCTTTTTCCCTTACGCTCGTCTTATCCGGGGAGCTAAGGTCTATTTCCGATCTAATGGTCCTTTGGAGGGCAATACCACTAGTGGTGAATTCATTCCAAAAAAACGAGGTTTTGATTCCGCTAAGGGCATCGGTATCAAAACTGTTAAGCCTGGGCTTGGTGTAAAAGGCCGAGAGCGACCATTTTTCCCATTGCTGATCGAAGACAAAACCCATTCCGTATTTTCCGTTGAGCCCTAGCCTATTAAAACTATGGCTATGGTCGCCCAAAAATACCTTGGTGTCTTGTTTGTACTTATAAGTAAGCCCGTAGTAGTCCGTGTTCCCAAAACGTCTTATTTTTTCCTGTCTGGGGCCCCTAAAGGTAAAATCGAGATGGTGATTTTTGGCCAGGTCCAAATACCCGCTGCCCGAAATTTCCAAGGACATGGTAGAATAATGTTCTTCTTTATTGGTATAACTATTGTAAAAGATGGCTGTTTTAATGGGAAACCTAAAAAAGGGATCTTCTTTTGTTATTTTCAGTGGAAATACCTCTACATTTTTAACCGCACTATAGGTGTTGTTAGACTGCACCCCATACACTTCTAATTTGGTGTAAACGGTTCGGATGGCGTTGATTTTCTTGTCAGTATTTTGGTGCAGGGGTATGATTACGGTCGTATCTGGTACCAATACCATTCGTAGAGGGCCTTTAATCTCATTTTTGGAGGTCAACAAAATTTCCTGATCAATATTCCCTATGTTTTTGACGGCATAGGTCATTTTTATAGTTTCTCCTGCTTCGACACTTTCCGGAAACCCTACATTAAAGACCTCGAGGTCGTAATTAGGGGCAACTTCTAGGGGAATCTTCACCGATTTCAAGGGATTGCCACTATTGTTTTTTAAGGTCAAATTGGCGATGGCTTCCCCAGCAGGGGCATTGGAGGGGATGAAAAAGCTGATGAACACCAGTTTTTTTTCATTTTTCTTGATGGTATTAATGTTGTTGATGGAAACCAATTGCCAACGATCTGGGAGTGCCATACTTAAGGTAGGGGTCACTAGTTCGTTGCCGCGATTGTTTATTTCTACCAAAAGGGTATGCCTTTTACTAGTGGTATATTCTGGTTGTTTATTGACAAGTCTAAAAACGATCTCACTGTCGACGGCACTATTGTTTTCAGTTTTTGGCGCCTGCTCCATAGAAACCCCCATGCTAGGCTCAGGGGAAAGGGAGGGGATAGGAGCGGAAATTTCTAAGGGGATCTTCATCGATTCCAAGGGAACGCCAATATTGTTTTTAAGGGTGAAGATGGCTATGGCTTCCCCGGCCGAGGCATTGGAAGGGATGAAAAAACTAAAGGAAACCCGCTTTTTTTCATTTTTCTTGATGACTTTAATGTTATCGATCGATAGCAGCTGCCAATCTTTTGGCAGTTGTAAGTCGAGTTGTGGAATCAAAAGCGCTTCCCCGAAATTGTTTATTTCTACCAATAGGGTATGTCTTTTATTGGGGATATAGGTAGACTTCTTGTCTATAATCTTAAAAAGGAGCTCCCTGCCATCGGAACTATTGCCTTCAGGCCTTAGGACCTGCTCTTTGGGGGCTACCGTAGTGGTGATAGGGGATAGGGTGTCTTTGTTTTTGAAGGCCTTCTCTGTGGGGGCAATTACCAGGGGAATTTTTATCGATTCTAGGGGGACGCCAATATTGCTTTTTAAGGTCAAGTTGACGATATCCTCCTTAGCAGGGACATTGGAAGGGATGAAAAAGCTAAAGGATACTCGCTTTTTTTCGTTTTTCTTGATGACTTTAATGTTATCGATGGAAATAAGCTGCCAATCTTCTGGCAGTTGTAAGTGGAGTTGTGGAATCAAAAGCGCTTCCCCTAAATTGTTTATTTCTACCAATAGGGTATGCCTTTTATTAGGGATATAGGTGGACTTCTTGTTTATTATCTTAAAAAGGAGCTCCCTGCCGTCGGAACTATTGCCTTCAGTTCTTAGAACCTGCTCCTTGGGAGCTTCCGAAGTGGTAATTTCTAAGGGGATCTCCATCGATTCTAGGGGAACGCCAATATTGTTTTTAAGGGTGAAGTTGGCTATGGCTTCCCCGGCCGAGGCATCGGAAGGGATGAAAAAACTAAAGGAAACCCGCTTTTTTTCATTTTTCTTGATGACTTTAATGTTATCGAGGGAAATCAGCTGCCAATCTTCTGGCAGTTGTAAGTTGAGTTGTGGAATCAAAAGCGCTTCCCCGAAATTGTTTATTTCTACCAATAGGGTATGCCTTTTATTAGGGATATAGGTGGGTTGTTTGTTGATTACCCTAAAAACGATGGTACTGTCTTTAGGGGTGTTGTTTTCAATTTTAGGTACCCTCTCCTTAAAAACCACGGTAGTGGGGGAGAGGGTACTATTGCCATTATGGCCCCCTTTCATTGATGATGGTACCCAAAAGACCTTTCCATGAGTATCCCCGTTACTTTTATAAAGGCCATAAGGAGCCGCCTGCACAAACGATGCCATGCAGCCTAAAAGGAGTGGGAAAAGAAAGGAAATAATGGATTTCACAAGAATAAGGGGCTAATAAAGACACGGTAATCGATACAAACTACAGTTGTAAACTAATATTGGTACCAATGTATTCCTCCCGGGCATCGGCTATGAGCACACATTCATAATCCCCTTCTGGTACCATGGAAATATCGAGCTTGAAACTGGCACACACCCCTGGGAAAATTTTCTTTCTGGTCGATTTTCCTTCATAAACCTTCACTCCGTTTTGGTCGTATACTTCTAGGGATAAGAGCACTTCTTCTATAAACAAACTATGGTTCTGTAGTGTTATATCGAGGTTGGCATTGGTGTCTGCTGTTTTTGCACCCAATTGCAAGTCGTTAAATTCTAGGTTGACGGCATCAAAATCATTTACGTGGGTCAATAGTCCGACCGCATATCTCATTTTCGTATTTAGGCCTATGTTTTCTGTCAAGGCCTCTTCTTTGATCGGTTTTTCGGCATTCACCATTAAAACCGTCCAATAAGAACCTCTTAATTCCTGGTCGTGGGGGATAGAAATGGTAAAACGGTAAACAAACTTTTCCTTGGGATTTAGCACTACATCCATCAATTCGGCTTTGAACCAATCATTGGACGATCTATTGTGTGTTTCTTCATTGGTAAAAACCCTAGGGGCATCGCAATAAAAAATAGCATCGTTCAACTCAAAAGTAACCCGTTCTTCTTCGGAGGAACTATTGATAAGGATGACTTCGCCAGAAATTACTTGGCCAGATCGGCCGTTATAAGTATGGGTTAACCCATTTAGTACGGTGATATTAGAAAATACTAGGTTACTAAGGAAGATGCAGATGAAAAAGCTAAAATATCTTATTTTCATGCGGAGGAATTTATGCTGTTTTTGATAATTGAATAAGGTAAAAAATAGTTGGGCACTGGTGGTATGCTTTTATAGGGTTGCTATAAGACATACGGATTAAAAGAGCCTCTTAAATATGGAGGATTCGACGGTTTTAAAGCGAAAGAACACTCTTTCCCGGGTAAAGCTTGGTGGTTTTGAGTACTTTTTAACAGTTGAGTAGATGTTGTTGTCTTCATTTGGATATACCTTAATTTTTATGGTGCTTTCTTAAAATAAAGTGGCGGTGTATAGCAGCACAGCAGGTAACCGTAAGGGGTGTCCGCAATACGGTGACCTATGGTATGAAACTATAGTCCCGACCAATATAAAGAAAAGCCTTTTTAAAATAGGCAACGAAGGTACTAATTTTTTACACGGAGACCGGCTTATGAAGAGATTATCAGAAACAAAAAATCCCAATGCTTGGATCGGGATTTTTATGCTGTGTCGTTAAGATATTATAGTTCGGATAAGGTATATTTTAAGGTCGCAGTATAATTTCCGGCCTTTACTAAAGAGAAGTTATCCGTCTGATTTAAAGTATAGGTCAATTGAAATCCTTTTGCACCATCACCAGTGTAGACACTTTTTATTCCTTCGATCAATGTAATATTCTTACCGATTTTAGTAGTAGCTCCTAAAGCAACTCCTCCAGAGACAAACTCTCCACGAGAATCTGCATCACCTCCGTTAGGTACAAAAGAACTTTGAGAAGAAGTGATCACTAAATCCAGTCCTTCTGGAAATTCACTGTTTTTTTCCATTTGTACACTGATATTTCTCGAATCTTTGCTCGATCCGCCTTTCCCTTTTCCTTTTCCTTTCCCTTTTCCATTCCCATTGTTGCTGTTGTTGCCTTTTCCTTCGGCGATAAGACTGGTGTAGTTAAGCCATAATCCAGTGTAGGTGGCCCCAGACATATCATAAAGTCCAGCCTCGGTAATACTACTGTTATCCAATTCGAATGTAATCGTTCCCGCTTCAGAACCTTCATTTTCATCATAAATATCCAACAAGGCAACTTCAGAAATATTAATCTCCATGGCATGCCCTGCTTCGTTGGTATCCTGTGCGTGAAGAGCAGTTAAAGATGTAATGGCAAAAAGAGCAGTAAGTAATTTAAGTGATTTCATAATTGAATTGTAAATATTGTTTTGTTAAATTTTTTTCCTTTGCTTGGGATAAAGGTAGAAGGGATATGGAAGTAGTTAAAATATTTTTAACTACTTCCTGTTTTGTTGATATAATATATTGAAAATCAATGGCATAAAATTCTCTTAACCATATGTTTATGTTTCGATAAACGGTATAAGCACACATAAACGTAGAAAATGTACCGTTTAACGATAAAAACCATTGAAAATCGCGTTAATACCTTAAAAGTTTTATTTAGATAAAGTTACACTAAGGGTAAGAGGTGCTTAAAAGTACTTTTGTAGGGGAAATACTAACTTTTATAGAGTTTTATTGGTGGCCGTAGGTACTTTTATCGAAAATGGTTTTGTGGCCAAGTTTTTTTGGTTTTTCAGTTTCCTTTTTTTTCTCTATTATTTTATTCAAATTTCCCTGTTAATTTCATAAATAGTTACCGAGTTATCTTGTTATGGAGTTATGAAGTAACAGTGTTATAAATAAAAACAACCAGCAGGGAAAGCAGTAAACGGTAAACAATTTTCTAGCTTATCTTGTTAGGGAGTTATCTAAAATCAATAATCAATTAGCATAAAAAAAGTAAGCGGAGAACACAGCGCAAGAGGCAACCGAATAGGATGTTGGGAGTACGGTGGCTTTTTCTACGACACAATAGATCTGATGAGTGTAAAGAAAAGCCTTTGATTAATAGACAACGAAGCTGCCTAAATTTTAAACCCTAGGGGAATGGCTTTAGAAGAAATGATATAAAACAAAAATTCCCAACGCTTGGGTTGGGAATTTTTATGATATGTTGTAAGGATATTATAGTTCGGATAAGGTATATTTTAAAGTCGCAGTATAATTTCCGGCCTTTACTAAAGAGAAGTTATCCGTCTGATTTAGGGTGTAAGTCAATTGAAATCCTTTTGCACCATCACCAGTGTAGACACTTTTTATTCCTTGGATTAATGCTACATTATCACCAATTTGAGTCGTAGCTCCTAAAGCAACTCCTCCAGAGACAAACTCCCCTCGAGAATCTTCACTACCTCCGTTAGATACAAAAGAACTTTGTGAAGAAGTGATTACTAAATCCAATCCTTCAGGAAATTCACTATCTTCTTCCATCTGTACGCTGATATTTCGCGAGTCATCATTATCTGCATCTTCGTTCAGAAGACTGGTGTAGTTAAGCCATAACCCAGTGTAGGTAGCCCCAGACATATCATAAAGTCCAGCCTCGGTAATACTACTGTTATCCAATTCGAATGTAATCGTTCCCGCTTCAGAACCTTCATTTTCATCATAAATATCCAACAAGGCAACTTCAGAAATATTAATCTCCATGGCATGTCCTGCTTCATTGGTATCCTGTGCGTTAAGAGCAGTTAAAGATGTAATCGCAAAAAAAGCAGTAAGTAGTTTAAGTGATTTCATAATGGGGGTTATAAGTTTTTGTTAATTTCTTTCATTTGGTTGGGACAAATATAGAAGGGATTAAGAGCTTGTTAAAATATTTTATTGAGATTGCCGTATGTTTTTTATTAACATAATGAAAAACAATAAGTTAAAGTTTTATTAACCATAAATAAAGGTTTCGTTAAACGGTAAATATGCGTAATAACAGAAAAATCATACCGTTTAACGAAAAAATACAATAAAAATCGGGCTTAAATCTAGAATGTCATAATTTAATGGAATTACAGTGTCCTTACAAATTGCTTTAACACCCTTTTGTATGGGAAATTGCAGGTTTTATGCCGTTCTACGGGCAGTGTTAGCTCCTTTTATCGAAAAATGGTTTTATTTTGAAGACCATTTTTGCGTTTTGACATCTTTTATCTTCTCTGTTTTTTTTCAATTGTCTTAGAATTCACCTTGTTATTGGTCGAGTTTGGGTGCTCCTCCCTTGGTCGGTAATGCTTGCTTTTTAGGGTAACAATTGTTTAATGAACCAATGTAACAATTGGGGATTAAATAATTTGAGAATTTGTAGGTGTGGGAATTTGAAAATTGGCTTTTTGATACCTTGAGGATTTTGGGATTCAATTCCCAACAATCATAGCCCCAGCGGGGCGACATATTAATAGGAACGTAAAATATTTAAAAAATGGCAAACACCTATACCCAAATTTATTTTCATATCGTTCTTTTTGTCAAAGGAAGAGCCAATGTTATATCCGAGGTTTGGAAAGCTGAATTATACCAATATATTACAGGAATAGCTTTTTAATGTACCAATTAAATAATGTACCAATGTAACAATTGGGTTTTGGGTAATTTGAAGTTTTTGGAATTCAATTTGCGACAATCAAAACCCCAGAGGGGCAACATATTGGTAGCAGGGCGATATATCATTATCGGGGAGACATATTAATGGTATCGGGATGAATAGGGGAATTATCGGAGTTGACTTTATTAACGGATTCGTTCGTAGCGACCCCCAAATTGGGCGTCGCTACCGTGGATATCTGTCGGATCTTTTGGCATTTTTGGCATCAATTTCATCATCGGTTTTATGAATGATACTGACAGCCTGTAGGTGATTTTGGGATGGCCACCATTTTACCATATTCCACCACAGGAAAATGTTATGGTATTAAAAAACGATAGTGTTCTGAACTTCCCTGATTAGTGTTGAGCGTTTATTGATCCTTGTATGCGCGTTAGGGATTGCAGCGGCATCCTTTTTTAGGGGCATAGGCCCTAAAAAAGATATAGCGGAAAGCCCGGCCCGATAGGGAAACGCCCTTCATAAAAAATTAATGCTTGTTCAGAGAAATTTGGCCGTGGGATTATATTATTATATGTGTTGTTGTATTTATAACTTTTTGTACGATAATTGAAACAATCTTTCTTTAAATAGCTGTCCAGTGGAGGGGAACAAATCTTATAGGTGATTTTTGGATAAAATAGAATAGATTGCAGATTGATTTTATAAGAAAACCGATTTTTAGGAGCCCTTTAGTTTTTTATATAAGCTTTTAAAGTAGCGCAGTTGAAGTATGACCGTTAAAAAACAATAAATAGCCACATATGACCTTAAAGAATTTTACCTTTTTACTAGCTGTACTACCTATCTTTTTAGGGTGTAAAACGAATGTTGTGAGCCCGCCGAAAAAACCTAATGTGGTTTTTATTCTGGTCGATGACCTTGGGCTTATGGATCTTGGGTTTACTGGCAGCACCTATTACGAGACGCCTAATATTGATCGTTTGGCCAAAGAGGGCATGGTTTTTACCCAGGGTTATGCGGCCAGTCGCGTTTGTAGTCCGTCCAGGGCCAGTATCATGACCGGGAAATTTACGGCCAGACATGGGATTACGGATTGGATAGGGGCTCCGTCGGGCACTGATTGGCACAAGCTGAACAGACACGATAAATTGCTACCTGCCGCCTATAAGCACAGCTTGGCCAAAGAGGAGGTGACCCTTGCCGAGGCCATGAAAAATGCTGGCTATAAAACTTTTTATGCCGGGAAATGGCATTTGGGCGGGGAAGGGAATTTGCCCGCTGACCATAGTTTCGATATCAACAAGGGCGGCTTTCACTCCGGGAGTCCGCTAGGAGGCTTTTTTGCGCCTTTTAACAACCCTGCTTTGGAGGACAAGGAGAATGGTGAAAACCTGTCGATGCGTTTGGCAAAGGAAACCGTGAATTTTATAAGGGACCATAAGGAGGAGAATTTCTTTGCTTTTCTTTCCTTCTATGCGGTGCATGCCCCCATACAAACAACGCAGCAGAAATGGGAAAAATATAGGGAAAAGGCGGTTGCGCAAGGGTTGGCCAACACTGGATATGTTATGGAACGGGTATTGCCCATTCGCCAGGAGCAAGACAACCCTATTTATGCCGGCTTGGTAGAAAGTATGGACGATGCCGTAGGGGAGCTGCTGAATTCCTTAAAAGAACTGGGATTGGATAAGAATACGATCGTTGTTTTTACTTCCGACAACGGGGGAGTGGCCTCTGGAGATAATTTTTCTACGGCCAACCTACCGCTTAGAGGTGGGAAGGGCTACCAATGGGAAGGGGGCATACGGGAGCCTTATGTCATAAAAGTCCCATGGTTGGCACAGGAAGGGGCGATACTGGATACTCCGGTAAGCGGAACCGATTTTTATCCTACTATCCTAGACTTGGCCAATATAAAGCTGCTGCCCGAACAGCATATAGATGGGGTGAGCTTAAAACCTTTAATGGAAGGGAAACGCATTGCCGATAGGCCCTTGTTTTGGCATTATCCGCATTATGGGAATCAAGGGGGGAATCCATCGTCTATTATCCAGGAAAATGGATGGAAGCTTATTCACTACTGGGAAGATGGTAAGGAAGAGCTGTACCATTTGCCATCGGACATAGGGGAACAGCATAATCTTGTAGAGGAAGAAGCGGCACTGGCGGCCCAATTAAGTGAAAAACTACTGAGCTGGCTAGCGGCCGTAAATGCCAATAAGGCGGAAACAGATCCGGAATACAACGAAACCTTGGCGCAAGAACGCTTTAAGCGGACCGTAGAAAAAACTTTGCCTTATTTAGAAAAGGAACGGCAAGAAATATTGTCGCCAGATTTTATGCCCAATGCCGATTGGTGGGGGAGCAAGGTGACGGAGGATTAATTCTTGCAATGAACATTTAGCAAAAAGTTATCAAGTTATCAGGAAATATAGTAAGTAATGGATTGACTGGCCCCTGTATTTAACCGGTGCGGGCCTTGTTTATGTGTTTAATAAACGTTTAAATATCAGTTTAATAAACGTTTATTTATAGGGTGGTCATCATGAAGTATAGTGAATAATGGATTGACTAGCCCCCTGGATTTATCCGGGGGATCAGGAGATATAGTGAGTAATGGATTGACTGGCCCCTGGATTTATCCGGTGCAGGCCTTGTTTATGTGTTTAATAAACGTTTAAATATCAGCTTAATAAGCGTTTATTTATAGGGAGGTAATGAGGAACTATAGTAAGAAATCTGTCTTGTATAAAGAAAAAATATAGGAGAAAAACAGAAATTTAAATAGTTTGTCTGAGAAAACCACCTACGTCCCCTAGAGTGATTTTTCGCAGCACAGCGAGGAAAAAAGTATCGAGCACCGGCTGGCTGGTTAGCCCCGTGGATTTATCCAGGACTCTTGTTTGTGTGTTTAATAAATGTTTAAGGATTATGTGTTTATTTTTTTATGATTTTAGAACTATCCGTAAATCCAACTATTTTAATATTCGGATTGCCATATACAAAGATGGTGCTTTTTCCTGCGGCGGTTATTTCAATGTTTTTTGAAGCATTAATGTAAATATCGGTTCTGTTTTTACTATCTAAGGAAGCATAACGGGTTTTCATTTTCTTCGCATCTAAATTTGAAGACCCCTCTATAGTATAGGTAGCATTATCTGCATCCCCGTTTAGTTTCAAACCTGCAGATTTCTCCAAGGTAACGGCTAATTTTTTACAGTTTAATTTTGCCTTTAGGTCAGTTCTATTTTTCATGTTTATCAATACATCATGTGAGCTAAAACTAAGTTTTCCTCCTGTATTATCGGACATATTGATTTCTGTATTGTGTTTTACCTCTAGTTTTAAATCGACCTTACTGGAGTTCCTCAGGCTGATATGTAAATTTTCCAAGGCTATTTTTTTTGAATTCTTAACAAAGGCATTATCCTTGACAATTAGAAAATTCAAATTTTTTACGCTAAGGTAAATTTCCAGTTTTTTACTGTTGACGATTTTACTTTTTGTAAAAATCTTTAGGACATCACCCTCAACACGAACGTCGACTTCTGCAACCAAATTCTGATCAGTCGTTAAAATGTATGAATTTCGGGAGCCATGTTGCAGGATGACCGTAATATTATCTGCAACTTCAATTTTTTCAAATTGATCTTTGATTTCTTCAGAAATGCTAATCACTTCTTTATCTCCCTTGATTTTATCCCTTTTTTGAGCAAGAATATCATTAGGAAACCCTATTAAAACCATCAAGAATAGTATAATTACTTTCATAACATACGATTTAAGTAAATCGAAGAGGCTACTTAAATATACGATAGAAATAGCTAGAAAAGGGTGAGAAACCAATAAATATAAGGTGCTATAGTACTGATATAGAGGTGATTTAGATTTGGAGGGATTAGTTGATAAAAGAAGGTGTTTTCTTTTTAAGGACAGTTCTTGATAGCTTAAATCTTCTCCAACGCGCCAGCTGGCCCCTTGGCGTAAATGCAAGTCGTTGCATTTCCTTCTCGGTGCTTTTCATTTTAGCTCATGTGGTTTTTATTGTCGTAAAGCGGTATTCGTGAACCGTCCATGACGGTTTAGTTCAAGTGGTTTTTATAGGTTTTCGTGAATCTCCTTCGTCGATTTGAGAAGCCAGCTGTAGCGATGGCCTTGGCTGCTGCCATTTTGCAAGTAACAATTCAGTTCCGTGAGCCCTTACCCGTGGGGTTAAGATACCTTGTAATATTGCTTCACTGCGCAATGACAGAAAAAAGTAAATGGTAGCCAATAAGCAGAATCAGAAAAAAATATAGCAACCCCATTTTTCCTCGCCCCTACATAGGAACTCTGTCGAAATAACTGATAGTATCAGTACGCAGGACTAAACGTCGCCAATAAGGCTACAAAATGGGAGCTATAAATATCCCAGCAATTAAAAAAAACCAATTGTTACTTTGTTTAATTGGTGCATTTTCACATTGATTCATTGCTATATTAACCAGCTAAAAGCTCCTCCGTTACCACAATCACCATTAATACATTGTTACATTAAAAAATTAACCAACCTCAGATTCTTCTTACTCATCATCCTTTCAATAGATTGAGCTGATTTTTTCGGATCCCTCTTCTATAAATATCCTTCAATAAGACTTCTTTTCCTAGGGAGTCCCTTACGATTAAATCGTAGCGAATTTGTACGGGAGTACCCAAGGGGGCATAATAATAAATAAACCAGGCATCGGCCTCCTTGGTGCCGATACAGCCGTTAGAATAGGCTTTGCCTAAGGATTTTGGGTTAGTGGTAGGGTGAATTAATTGTCCGTTCCGTATACCGTTGATTTCCGTTTCTATCCAAGGGATCCTTGGCATAAGGGTCCGCTTTTGATCATCGCGGCGGGTGGTATAAAATCGTTTGCCATTAACCGGATTGTAAAATCTGGGATTCGTTTCGACCCGGACGATAGTTCCTTTTCCGGTTCTGGTCCTTATATTTAAGGTGTCCCCTGCCATGGCCAAATACCGCCTTCTATTCTGCCCCACCCGCACGGGAAAACTATAAAGCAGGACACTGTCCTGATATATGCGGAGTTTAAATTCGGGGATGTTGATATCGATCAATATATGGTCCAAGGATTTTTGTAAGCTAGCTGCTTGTAAGGAATCGGGTACCAATAGGGAATCTCCTGGGCGTAGCACTATTAATTTTTTCTGATCGTATACAAAAGAATCCCGCGCCATAAGTCGATAGTAATCGGTATTGGCCAAGGTATCGATGATCCAAGGATTGGCGTGTACCAATATATGTTCGGACAAGGGGTAGGGGACTAGGGAATCGTATTGGGCAACCACCCCAGACAAATAGTCAAAATAGTCATTGATACTAATATTTCGGGGAATTGTGGTCCATAGGGAAAGAGGTGGCTTTACCTCAGGGAGGGGAACTACCTCTAAAGGAAGGGGCTTTTTTTCTACGACAACACTTGTGGTTTCTTGGGGAAGAGTTGTTTTTACTTTACAAGAAACGAATGTGTTTAGACATAGGCATATAATAACCATTGTTTTTAGATGCTTCATTTCTGTCCATTTTAAAGTTGACTCTAGCCAAAGGGTGGGAGGTCTAGGCGGTATCAAACACCTTATAAAGGTAGTAGAGTCCCATCTGAAAAGAAATGATTATCGTCAGTCTGGGACATTGCTTTAATCAATGATGTTTCTTGCCTACCACCTTTCTTATAACTGCCGCTTAAAAAAGAAAAGGAGCCATGAATATTGCAAAAAGTAGAGGTCTCCCTGTATGATGGGCTAGAAATCTATGGCTACATAGGCCCCCAAACCTTCAAAACCCTTTAGTCCCGCTACCGAAGAGGTAATAATCACACTACCGCCATCGCTCATTGCTGGCGGTATATATTACAGCCCAACCAAACACTTTTTAGGTTTACGGCAATGACCTTATCGAACATTTCTTCGGGGTATTCGGCCATAGGCCTTACCAGGCCCTCAATTCCGGCATTGCAAAAAAAGAGGTCGACTGTGCCAAAAGTATTCAGGTTTTTTTTGCAGGTATTGTTGAACGTCCGTCGCTTTGCTTACATCGGCAACACAAAAAGATACTCGGGTAGATTGTAGGGATGCGGCAGTTGCTTGTAGTGCCTTCCCATCTATATCGACCAACATCAATTGGGCGCCTTCCCGTAAAAATAGTTCGGCAGCAGCCTTGCCGATACCTGCGGCAGCACCGGAGATAATAACAACCTTGTCTTGTAGCATGGTGATCTCGTAAATCTTTTATTAACCCGGATAATTCATGGGTATATAGTAAAATTGGGTGTAAAGTGTTATATTTAAAGAGCTTACAGACATCTTTACCAACACTAAAATCACCCAATTTTGAGTACTAAAAATACAGTTTTCTACCGAGGTAAAAAATCAATTTCCGTAGATTTTTCTGCAGAAGAAATAAGTTCTGATGGTTCTCTGGTTTTACTGGAGAAAATAGAGCGGGAACACAAGTTAATCAGGTATTTCAGTAAATTTATTCCAGATAGTCGCAATCCCATCTTAGTCACCCATACGATAGAGAAACTTTTAAAGCAACGCGTATTTATGCTGATGCAGGGATAT
>NZ_FQYX01000065.1 GCF_900141935.1 Arenibacter nanhaiticus
GTTTCCTGCTAATTGTTCATTGAAATCTGCGTTAGGGATTGCAGCGGCATCCTTTTTTAGAGGGCACAGCCCCTAAAAAAGATATAGCGGAAAGCGCGACCCGTTAGGGAAACGCCCAAATAAAAAATACCAAGAATAGCCCTAAAGTTTGTATTATCTTCTTTATTAATAAATTATAGCCGATCAAGTCTCCTTTAAGAAATCGAAATTATGAGAAATCCTCCTTTTCTTACGAACTAAAAGCTAGTTAACACATTGTCTTTTCGTACATAAAATTATACTCTTCCATTTAAATTAAGAATTTTCTTAACTACTAATACTCTATTTATTACATGTTTTATGGTAATACATCGAAAATATTATCACATCTCTAAATAATTATATACATTTTTAGTATCCTAACCATTTATAATTGAACAAGTTATTAGCACCTTGCCTTTTTATATATTGTGCCTTTTGCTTTTCCCAAAATATCAATTTCGATAAACTCGGCAAAGAAAAATGGCTCCGATATAATGGTGGGATTTCCTCTAATGTTGTGTATTACGATGGTTTGGCCAACCGACAAGATCTTACCTACTACCTTACGGGAAATTTGAATTTTAATATAGCCGGATTATACCAAATTCCACTTTCCTTTACCTATTCTAATCAAGATTTTAATTTTCCCAATCCATTTAATTACAATAGGCTAAGCCTACATCCTTCCTACAAATGGGCTACCGCCCATATCGGCGATGTCAGTATGTCGTTTTCGCCCTATTCTTTAAGCGGACATCAGTTCACCGGTGCTGGTTTTGAGATTGCTCCAGAAGGGAAGTTTAAGATTAGCGGAATGTACGGTCGTCTATTAAAGGCCACGGAATACAATGAGGACACACCCAATGCTCTAGCAGCCTACCAAAGAAAGGGAGTTGGATTAAAAACGACCTACGATTTTGATTTCCTAAGCCTTGGTGTTATTCTATTTAAGGCCAAGGATGATATTAATTCTTTAGAAAATCCATACCCCACGAGTCTTGGCCTCTCACCAAAAGACAATGCAGTGCTGTCTTTTGAGTCTACTTTTAAGGTGTTTGACAAAGCACAAATTCGTTTAGAATATGCCATTTCAGGTATGACCGAAGACAGTCGGCTTACAGATCAAGCGCCAAAAAAGGGAATCTTAGCTTTTCTCTTGGATGAAAACATTAGCACCAAGTATTACAACGCCATCAATGCCTCCTTTGATTATCCTGTCGGGAAAGGAAGTATGGGCGTAGGTTATGAACGTATTGATCCGGATTATAAAACCCTGGGAGCTTATTATTTTAACAATGATTTGGAAAATATTACCATAAATGCCAATCAGAATTTATTTAATGAAAAGCTAAACCTTGCGATAAATGCTGGATTGCAACAAGATAATCTGAACAATGAAAAATCATCTGACCAACAACGTATCGTCAGCGCTATAAATCTAAATTATAACGCTTCGGAACGCATAGGCATCAATGCTTCCTATTCTAATTTCCAATCCTATACCAACATAAAAGACCAATTTAATTATATCAACCAGATCAGTGATTTTGACAATTTAGACACCCTGAATTACAGACAAGTTTCTCAAACGGCAAATCTTGGAATTAATTACCTCTTTAAAAAAACAGCTCACAAACAACAAGGCGTAAATTTTAACCTGGTCTACCAGAATTCTGACAACCAACAAGAAGGAAACAGTATTCCGGGTGGAAAAAATGCCTTCTATAATGGAACCGCCTCATTCACCATGACGTATCCTGAAGAAGCACTGCAGATTTCTCTTGCAGCCAACACTTCTTACAATACCATAGGGGACACCGATAATAGCTTTACCGCGGGACCCACATTTACTATAGGAAAGCAGTTTTTTAATAAAAAATTGCGCACCAATCTTTCTAGTTCGTACAATAGATCTTATAGTAACGGAACAAATCAAAATCAGGTTTTTAACATTCGGCTAGGCGGTAATTACCTTTGGAAACAAAAACACCATTTTTCCTTAAATTTTTTAAGGCTGTCCAGGAAAACTTCTTTGGCCAGTTCTAGCGACCTAACTGCCACCTTAGGGTACCGATATACCTTTGACAATTTTAAAATTAACATCGCAATAGGCCAAGGCAACCAAAAACCGAACCCCAGTGAGAAATTGGTAAAATTCAGATATCGAAACGTCTCTTACACGGGAACAATCCCCGAAATCAATCGCCAATTAACCAACGTATTCCAGAGCCCACCTTTTGAAAATATACCTCTTTTTAAAAAAGACGAACTTTCCAAATTACTGGCGACTGCAAAATCACAAAAAAAAGTCCCCCTCTACACCCTACATGCATTAGCTTTTTTACATGCCCTATACGCCTATGTTGACTTTCAGAAAATTTATAATGAAGCTATTTACACTGTAATAGAAAAAATAAAAAGCGATATGCAGAAAGTAGATATGGCACTAGAAAATTTATTTGTAATTAAAAAATTAGAAGTTGATAAGCACCCCTTGCACCAGAAACAATTATCGGATTATAAGGAAGAAGATTTCACATTACGCCCCCAATACGATGCACTAGTTGTGGAAAGGGAGGAACGTTTAGAAAAATTAGTTGGCCATCGCTGGATGGAAAAAGAATTCGCTGCTTTTACTTCTGTGGAAGACATTAAACAAGCTGATGGTTTTTTAAAGGAATTTAAAGCCCAGCAAAGCACTAGTTGTTTTAAGGTGTACGACAAAATGCAGGATGTAGAAGCATTGGAGCAACATATAGAAATACAGCTCATAGATTTTTACTATAAAAAATCATTGAGCATAGTAAATCCAGATTCATTTGAATTGATATATATTAATAAAAAATAACTCCAAAAACATCACTCCCCCATATGGAATCCGGGTTTTTCGAGAACATGAACAGTTCGATATAGCTCATCGGATGCTACCGATACTGTACAAGAACATTTTATCATTCTAAACATACATCAAGAAAGTACTCCCAACCTTTTTTTCCCAACTAACTAAATCATAATTTTAGCAGAAAATGGATAAGGAAGATAAATAGAATAGGCAATGCTTATAAATCGGACAAAATCTTAATTAGCGCTTATATATTGTAATTGAACATATTAACCCATAAACATTATTTAGAAAATAACAACAATGAAAAACAATCCTTTTATAATATTGATTTTTCCATCATTCTTCACCTTGTTCACTAGCTGAAGAAATTCGAAAAAAGGAACGTTAACACCTACCCCCCAGCCACGGGAAATTGCTAAGTTAGCCACCTTGCCAAACGACATAAAAGTACCCAAAAACAATCCCAACTCCAAAAAGAAGGAAATATTAGGAATACAATTGTTTTACGAGCCCATCCTCTCAGGAGATAAGGATATATCGTATGCGAGTTGTCACCATCCTTCTAGAGGGTATGCCGAATTTTTGGACCTATCAATCGGTTCTAACAGTGGAGGTTTGGGGAGCAAAAGAGCTTTCAAAAAACAAAACACCATTCCCTTAATGAACCGAAATTCGCCTACCATTCTAAACACAGCATTTAATGGGATAGATGGAAAGGATGACGCTACAAAGAATGTACTAGCTGTATTGTGATTTTGGTATAGAATTTCCCTCAAGGTCGGAAGACTTTGCGGAGCGGGCGGTTGCTTCGCTGCGCTCGCACAGGGGCAAAAAAAAAGTCCCTTCATTTTCATGAAGGGACTCTTAAAAAAAGGCGGCGGCCTACTCTCCCACTTGGTGTAGCAGTACCATCGGCGCAGACGGGCTTAACTTCCCTGTTCGGAATGGTAAGGGGTGGGCCCCGTCGCCATGGCCACCTAAAATCTTTGGTGCGCTGTCCTATCGGACCCTGCTCACCGCGCCGTTTGGCGCAATATTGTTGACATAATAAAGGGACAGAATGCCAC